>NZ_DASXWU010000104.1:0-125045 GCF_036503465.1 Nocardioides sp. | reverse complement strand
AGCCGGTCGCGGAAGGTCTTGATCTCGGCCTTCGTCAGCTTCTTCATCTGGTGCGTCGCGTTGCGCGCCTCGAAGTCCTTGCCGAGCGTCCAGCCCTTGATGGTCTGCGCGAGGATCACCGTCGGCTTCCCGACGTGGTCGCGGGCCGCACGGAACGCGCCGTAGACCTTTCGGTAGTCGTGGCCGCCGCGGGAGAGCCGGGTGAGCTGCTCGTCGGAGAGGTGCTCCACCATCTTGCGCAGCCGCGGGTCGCGGCCGAAGAAGTCGTCGCGGATGAACGCACCGTCGCTGACCGAGTACTTCTGGAACTGCCCGTCGGGCGTCGTGTTCATGACGTTGACGAGCACACCGTCGGCGTCCTGCGCGAGCAGCTCGTCCCACTCGCGGCCCCAGATCACCTTGATGACGTGCCAGCCGGCGCCGCGGAAGTAGGACTCCAGCTCCTGGATGATCTTGCCGTTGCCGCGCACCGGTCCGTCGAGTCGCTGCAGGTTGCAGTTGACGATGAAGGTCAGGTTGTCGAGCTCCTCGCGGGCCGCGACACTGATCGCGCCGAGCGACTCCGGCTCGCCCATCTCGCCGTCGCCGAGGAACGCCCAGACGTGCTGCTGGCTGGTGTCCTTGATGCCGCGGTTGTGCAGGTAGCGGTTGAAGCGTGCCTGGTAGATCGAGTTGATCGCGGCCAGGCCCATCGAGACCGTCGGGAACTCCCAGAAGTCCGGCATCAGGCGGGGATGGGGGTACGACGACAGGCCGGCGCCCGGACCGTGCTGCACCTCCTGACGGAAGTTGTGCAGCTGCTCGGCGGTGAGTCGCTTCATCAGGTAGGCCCGGGCGTAGATGCCGGGGGAGGCATGGCCCTGGATGAACAGCTGGTCGCCGCCGCCCGGGTGCTCCTTGCCGCGGAAGAAGTGGTTGTAGCCGACCTCGTAGAGGCTGGCGGCCGAGGCGTATGTCGCGATGTGGCCGCCCACCTCGAGACCCTTGCGGTTGGCCGACGACACCATCACCGCGGCGTTCCAGCGGATCAGCCGGCGGATCTGGCGCTCCATCTGCTCGTCGCCGGGGAACCACGGCTCGCGCTCGGGTGTGATCGTGTTGATGAAGTCGGTGCTGCGCAACGCCGGCACACCGACCTGCTTCTCGCGGGCCCGCTCGAGCAGACGCAGCATGATGTACCGCGCGCGCTCACGACCCTGGGCGTCGGTCAGGTCGTCGAACGAGTCGAGCCACTCCTGGGTCTCCTCGGGGTCGATGTCCGGGAGCTGGGTCGGCAGACCCTCGTGGATCACGGCGCGGGTCTGGGACGCCTCGACCGTCGTCTCGTGGCCGGCCGTGGGGTTCGCAGGAGAAGTCTCACTCACACCTTCATCGTGTCACGCGTGCCACCGGCGGAAAATCCGAGCGCCCTACCCACGAGTAGACGTCGTCCGTCCCGCTTCGCGGATTGGGTTGCGCGGCGGCACGGAGTCGGGTGGACTACTGCCCACCACGCCGTCGGCCAGCCTGGCCGGCGGCCACGAACAGGCATGGAGGAGTCCGTTGAGTCCGACCGCTGGTGGCGGTTCCACCCCGACCGACGCACCTGCTGGTCCGGCCGCACGGCTCGGGTTCAGCAAAGGGATGGTCGTCCAGGAGCTGGGCTGGGACTCCGACACCGACGACGACCTGCGGGTCTCGATCGAGGACACGATCGACTCCGACATGGTCGACGGCGACTACGGCAACGTCGTGGACGTCGTCGTCCTGTGGTGGCGTGACGAGGACGGCGACCTCGTCGACGGTCTCGTCGACTCGCTCACCGACCTGGTCGGCGGCGGCGTGATCTGGCTGCTGACCCCCAAGGTCGGCCGGGCCAACGCCGTCGATCCGGCCGACATCACCGAGGCCGCGCCGATCGCGGGCCTGGCGCTGACCACCACGGCGGCCGTCAGCAAGGACTGGACCGCCACCCGGCTGGTCACCCCGAAGACGCCCGCGTGACGCCTTCCTCCCTCGGGTCCCCTCCGGCGGTCAGCCGGGCACTGCACCGGGCGCAGGGTCTCGCCGGCACGGTGGGGACGCCGGCCCGGGTGCTCGGCGGCTGCGGCGTCCTCCGGCCGCTCTCCCCGGTGGTGCTGGCGCGGATCGGCCGGGCGCTCAAGGACTGGGGCACGGGCCCGGCAGGCGGCTTCACCGCGATGGCGCTTCGCGACCCGGACCGGCTCTGCCTGGTCGACGAGCTGGGCTCGCTCACCTTCGGCGAGATGCACCGACGGTCCAACGCCCTGGCCCGGGCACTCGCCGATCGAGGGGTGCGCGAGGGCGACAGCGTCGCCGTCCTGTGCCGCAACCACCGCGGCTTCGTGGACGCGCTCGTGGCGAGCACGAAGTGCGGCGCCGACATCCTGCTGCTGAACACGGCGTTCGCCGGACCGCAGCTGGTCGACGTCCTGGCCCGCGAGGGGCCCCGGGTCGTGATCCACGACCAGGAGTTCACCGAGCTGCTCGAGCAGGCCGACGTCGACACCCGGCTGCTGGCCTGGGTCGACGCGGAGGAGACGGTCCCGTCGGGGGTCGACTCGATCGAGTCGCTGATGCCGGCGTACGACGACAGCGACATCGACCCGGCGCACCGCCATGCCCGCATCGTGATCCTCACCTCCGGAACCACCGGAACTCCCAAGGGCGCGCCTCGCAGCGAGGCCGGCATCGGCGCCGCCGTGTCCCTGCTGTCGCGGATGCCGCTGCGCTACGGCTGGCGGACCCACATCGCGGCACCGCTGTTCCACACCTGGGGGTTCGCCCACCTCGCGCTGTCGATGCTGCTCGGCTCGACCATGGTGCTGCGGCGGAGGTTCGACCCCGAGCAGTGCCTGGACGCCGTCGCCGATGAACGCTGTGACTCCCTGGTGGTGATCCCGGTGATGCTCCAGCGCATCCTGGCGCTGCCCGGGGATACGCTCGACCGCTACGCCCTGCCGACGCTCAAGGTGACCGCCGCCTCGGGCTCCGCGCTGCCCGGCGACCTCGCACTGACCTGGATGGACGCCTTCGGCGACAACCTCTACAACATCTACGGATCGACCGAGGTCGCCTACGCCTCGATCGCCACGCCGCGCGACCTGCGGGAGGCGCCGACGTCCGCCGGCAGGCCGCCGTGGGCGACCGTCGTGAAGATCCTCGACGAGCACGGTCGAGAGGTGCCGCGAGGCGAGACCGGGCGGATCTTCGTCGGCAACGGGCTGCTCTTCGAGGGCTACACCGGCGGCAGCGAGTCCAAGGAGCTGGTCGACGGCCTGATGTCCTCGGGCGACGTCGGCCGGTACGGCGAGGACGGCCGGCTCTACGTGGAGGGCCGCGACGACGAGATGATCGTCTCCGGGGGCGAGAACGTCTTCCCGCAGGAGGTCGAGGACTGCCTCTCCCGGCACGAGGCTGTGCTCGAGGTGGCGGCGATCGGTGTCGAGGACGACCAGTTCGGCACCCGGCTCAGGGCCTTCGTGGTCGTCGGGGACGGCGGCGGGAGCGGGCGGCCGAGCGAGGACGACCTGAAGGCCTGGGTGAAGGAGAACCTGGCGCGGTACAAGGTGCCGCGCGAGATCGTGTTCCTGGATGAGCTTCCCCGCAACGCGACTGGCAAGATTCTCAAGCGTGAGCTCGCTGAACGAGGCTGACGTGCCGGCGCCGGGACCGGCCGTGGGGAGCGCGGCGCCCGACTTCACCCTGCGCGACCAGTTCGGGCAGGACGTCACCCTGTCGTCGTTCGTGGGTCGCAAGGCCGTGGCCCTGGTCTTCTTCCCGTGGGCGTTCTCCAACGTCTGCACGAGCGAGATGGCCGGGATCCGCGACCGGCTGGACGAGTTCCTGACCTTCGACACCGAGGTGCTCGCGATCTCGACGGACCCGACGTACTCGCTGCGGGTGTTCGCCGACACCGACGGCCTCAACTTCCCGCTGCTCAGCGACTTCTGGCCGCACGGCCACGTGGCGTCGTCGTACGGCGTGTTCGACGGTGAGCTGGGGGTGGCCCGGAGGTCGTCGTTCGTGATCGACCGGGACGGGATCGTCCGGTGGTCTGTCCACAACGAGCTACCCGACGCACGGGACCTGGGGGACCACTTGGCTCACCTGCATCACCTGGCCTAGACCAGCCGGATCATTTTCAACCAATTGGTCGTGCGGATGTTGGAAGTGGCCGGTCCTGTCGGTACTGTTCCTCTCGTTGAGCCGCTGGTGACCCGAGACGCCAGCGGCTCGACTCTTGCCCAGGCAGTGGGCCCCGAGGTACGAGGGCGCGGCCACGGCGTGGCTCTCGTCATGCTGGGTACGTGCCCCGCGTGCCATCCCCCGTCATCGTCGTCGTCATGGGCGTCTCCGGGAGCGGCAAGACCACGCTCGCGACCGGGATCGCCCGTCGCATGGGCTGGGAGTTCCAGGAGGGCGACGAGCTCCATCCTCCGGAGAACGTCGCGAAGATGTCCCGCGGCGAGGCGCTCACCGACGAGGACCGGTGGCCGTGGCTGGCCGCGATCGGGACTTGGATGGACGAGCGACTCGCGGCAGGGGAGAGCGCGGTCCTGACCTGCTCGGCCCTGCGTCGCGCCTACCGTGACCTCCTGCGAGAGAACCGCCCGGCGGTGGTCTTCTGCCACGTCACCGCCGACGCCGCGCTGATCCGCGACCGGGTCGAGCAGCGCCGGGGGCACTACATGCCGGCCTCGCTGCTGCCGAGCCAGCTGGCCACGCTCGAGCCCCTCGTGCCGGACGAGCCGGGCGTCACCGTGGCGGCGAAGGGTCGTCCGGAGGAGGTGCTGGAGGCTGCCCTGCAGCGCCTCGGACTCGACCGGCAGGAATCCCACGAGTGACCGACGTGCGCCATTGGGACGCCCCTGGCCGCCTCACGTAGTCTGTGCCGCGCTCGGCCGCCTGGTCGCCACGGTCGAGGGCGCATAGCTCAGCTGGTAGAGCGCCTCCCTTACAAGGAGGATGTCAGGGGTTCGAGTCCCTTTGCGCCCACCGACGCTTCGTCGCCCTCGGTCAGGTTTTCCGTGCGCGGCGTGTCCCAGTGGGTGTTCGGGTGTTGCTCTACTCGACCCACAGGAGATGACCCACGGTGAACCAGCGCGAGCTGCTGACCGAGCGCTTCGAGCGGCACCGGCCACATCTCCGGTCCGTCGCCTACCGGATGCTCGGGTCGACGACGGAAGCCGAGGACGCACTCCAGGAGGCCTGGCTCCGCATCCGGGACGAGGACCCAGCGAGCATCCGGAGCATGCAGGCCTGGCTGACGACCGTGGTGGGAAGGGTCTGTCTGAACCGGCTGCGCTCGCGTCGCGCCCGGCCCGAGGTGCTCACGGACTTCCACGTCCCCGACCCGGTCGTGACGCTCGTGGACGAGGCCGACCCCGAGCAGGCGGTGGTCCTCGGAGACGCGGTCGGGCTGGCCATGCTCGTCGTGCTGGACACGCTGAGCCCGGCCGAGCGTGTCGCGTTCGTGCTGCACGACGTGTTCGGCGTGCCGTTCGTGGACGTCGCCGCGATCCTCGAGAGATCCGAGGCCGCGGCCCAACAGCTGGCCAGCCGCGCTCGGCGGCGACTGTCGGCGTCGTCCGAGCCCGACCATGACCTGGGTCGCCAGCGTCAGGTCGTCGAGGCGTTCTTCGCGGCCTCGCGGGACGGCAACTTCGAGGCGCTCATCGCGGTGCTGGCCCCCGACGTCGAGCTGCGGATCGACGGCGGCGTGAGGCGCGCGGACGCATCGCTGGTGCTGCGCGGCGCGCGGGCCGTGGCGGGGCACACCGCGGAGTACTCCGCGCTGTATCCGTACGTGTGGCCCGCGGTGGTCAACGGCGCCGCCGGCGTCGTGGTCGCCCCCGGTGGCCGTGTGTACTCGGTGATGGCCTTCACCGTCGTGGACGGGAGAATCGCCCGGATCGACGCCCTCGCCGACCCCGATCGCCTCGTCTCGCTCGGGCTTCGCCTGCGGACGAACGACGACGAGCCTGACTGACGTGCACGGCCACTGAGCGTCGCGCGGTCGGGTCAGGTTCTCGGCGCCGAGCGTGTCTTGACCGACATGCACCTCATCTATCTCTCGATCACGGTCATGGCTGCGCTCGCGGACGGGTACGCCGCCGTCTTGAACTTCGCCGGCGCCGAGTCCGTCGAGGTCGTCGCCGACCGTGTCCGGCTGTCGCGGAGCTGGATGATCCCTTTCGGCGTCCTCCTGGCCACAGGCGCGATCGGCTTGCTGGTCGGAACCGCCGTACCGCTGCTCGGCCAGGTCGCGGCGATCGGCCTTCTCCTCTACTTCGTCTGCGCCGTCGGCGCGCACGTTCGGGCTCGGGACACCGGGGTCGGAGGTGCGATCTTCTTCCTGGTCCTGGCCGCCGGCGCCCTTGTCGCGAACCTCGCCTACCGCGGCCACTGGTGACAGTGGCGGTGCGAGCGCCGGGTCAGCGGAGCCGGCTCGCCCACGACGGCGCGTCCTGCCAGGCAGCCACCAGGACGGCACCGAGCGTGAGCAGCCCACCGACGATGCCGACGGCACCAGTGAGGCTCCGGACCTCCTCCAGCACCCCGACGCCGACCACCGAGCCACCGACGAGCACGTAGATGCAGCACACGAACGCCGCGCTCACCTCGGCACGTCGTTCCGCGGGAGCCACGGCGTTGAGCTCGTCCTGCGCGTGCAGGAAGCCGAGCCCGTGACCGACGCCCGTGACGACGGCGCCGAGCAGCACCGTGACCAGGGACTGGGTCAGCGACGACACCACCAGCAGCACGAGACCCGCGGCCAGGAGGCAGAGTCCCAGCGCCTGCCACCTGCGACGGTCGTGCTGCCGACCCTGGCGGCCCCGGCGCTGGGTCCAGATCTGGGTGCCGGCGGACGCGAAGCAGGCCAGCGCGGAGTTGGCGCCGAGAAGGGCGAGGTTGCCGGTCGAGAGCAGCCCGGCGACGTACGACGGCACCACCGAGAGGTACAGCGCCAGTGAGGCCCAGACCAGCCCGGAGGTCAGGCCGAGCCTGATGAAGTCGCGACGGATCGCGTGCGGAACCCGCGGCCACTGCACCCGCCAGGGCTCCTCGCCGCGGTGCCGCTCCGGCAGCGCCCACGCGAACACCCCGGCCACCGCCGTGCCGGCAAGGCCGACCAGGTAGCTGGTGCGGAGCGGAGCCGGGGCCCACTCGGCCAGTGCGCCGCAGAGCAGCGGCCCGAGCCCGCTGCCCACGGCCTGGGCGAGTCCGGCCAGCAGCGCGGGCCGCGCCCGATCGCGCTGGGGGTCGATCTCCACGAGGGCCGCGGTGGCCGGTCCGCTGACCAGCCCCACGGCGATGCCCTGCAGGGCACGGGCGGTGTAGAGCCACCAGGTCGCCGACGCGACGGTGAACACCACGAGCGCGACCGCGGCCACGACCAGGCCGGTCAGGATCACCGGCCGGCGGCCGAACCGGTCGGCCAGGCGCCCGCCGACGAGCAGCGTCGCCACCAGCGTCACGGCGTACGTCGCGAAGACGGTGGTCAGCACGATCCCGGAGAAGCCGAACTCCCCGGCGTAGACCGCGTAGAGCGGAGCCGCGAGGTTGGCCCCGGCCATCAGCCAGAGCCAGGCGAGGAAGACCGTCAGCAGGGGCCGGCGGTACGTCGTGTCGACTCCACCGGGGCGGTGCGCTGTGTCCGAGACCATCCCCTCGAACGTAACCGGCCCACGGTTCGGCATGCGCCGAACCGTGGGGCCGTACAGCCGGGATCAGACGCCCGCGGCGGTGACGATCGCGTCGGTGAGGAAGCCGGCCAGCAGCCCGACCAGGACGCCGGCGTAGATGAGATCACGGCGGGCGCTGCGCCCGGCGATCGCTAGCAGCTGGATCACGACGTACAGGATCGAGCCGGCGGCCAGTGTCAGGAAGATCACCGACACCGGCTCGTTGGTGAACGAGTGGCCCACGGCGGTGCCGACGAAGGTCGGCCCGCCACCGATCGCGGCCAGCAGCAGGAGCAAACCCCAGCTCGGCCGTGAGGCACCGTGCTGCTCCGCCTCGGCGGCGAGGGGAGCCACGATGCCGAAGCCCTCGGTGGCGTTGTGGAGCGCGAAGCCGATGACCAGCAGCGTGGCCAGGGCGATCTCGCTGCTCGCTGCGGCCTGGCCGATCGCCAGGCCCTCGGCGAAGTTGTGCAGGCCGATCCCGACCGCGATCAGCAGGGCCAGCTGCCGGCCCGGCGACCACGACGCGATGCCCCTCGAGTGGAGCTCCTCGCTCGCCATCGCGCCCGGGCCGGTGGACTGCCGGACCCGGCGTACCCGGCGGCCCATCCACGCCTCGTACTGCTGCAGGCCGAGGAGCCCGATGCTCAGCCCGACCAGGAACAGCACACCGTACCCGACCGCCGAGCCGAGGCCCGCCCCGGACTCGTGGTGCGCGGCCAGTCGCTCGTCGATCGGCTCCCACGCCGCCGAGAGGACGTCCCACACCAGGAACACCAGGACGCCGATCGCGAGTGCGTTCAGGGCGACCCGGAGCGCCTCGCTCGGTCGTCGCATCCGGCCCAGCGGCATCCCGAGGAGGATGGTGACGCCGGCGATGAAGCCGAGCAGCAGGGTCTTGCCGATGCCCATCGAGGTCCTTCCTGGGGAAGACTGAGCACTACTTAGGTGAGGCTAACCTCCGCCTCTCCGGGTCGGCAAACCAGGGGGCCGCCGGTGGACCGAACGGGGCTACATTCAGCGCATGATCGTCCCGTTCAGCGTCAACGACTTCCTGGACCGCGCGACGGCGGTCTACTCCGATCGCATCGGCCTGGCGGACGAGCCGGATCAGCCGGCGTCCTCGCTCGGCGACCTGAGCTACCGCCGCCTCCGCGAGCTCGCCGCCGCCATGGCCGCGAAGCACGACCGGCTCGGGCTCGGCGTCGGCGACCGGGTGGCCTTCGTCTCCCACAACAGCGCGCGCCTCTACACGGCGTTCTTCGGGGTGTGCGGCTACGGCCGGATCCTGGTGCCGGTGAACTTCCGGCTGTCGTTCGACGAGGTGCAGTACATCGTCCAGCACTCCGGCTCGCGCGTGGTGTACGTCGACCCCGAGCTGCGAGATGCCCTGAAGGGGCTCGAGGCCGAGCACGTGTTCGTCCTCGGCGACGACGACGATCTCTTCCTCGAGGGGGCCGAGCCACGGACCTGGGAACCGGACGAGAACGCCACCGCCACGATCAACTACACGTCGGGCACCACCGCCCGGCCGAAGGGCGTGCAGATCACCCACCGCAACATCTGGACGAACGCCGTCACGTTCGCCCTCCACGCCGGGGTGACCGACCGCGACGTCTACCTGCACACGCTGCCGATGTTCCACGCCAACGGCTGGGGGATGCCGTTCGCGATGGCCGGCTGCGGCGTGCCGCAGGTCGCTCTTCGCAAGGTCGACGGCACCGAGATCCTGCGCCGGGTCGAGAAGTACGGCGTGACGGTGATGTGTGCGGCCCCCGCCGTCGTTGCGGCGGTGCTCGACGCGGCACCGACCTGGGAGGGCGAGATCCCCGGCCGCGACCGGACCCGGATCATCGTCGCCGGCGCCCCACCACCCACCAAGACGGTCGCCCGGGTGGAGGCGGAGCTCGGCTGGGAGTTCATGCAGATCTACGGCCTGACCGAGACCTCGCCGCTGCTGACGGTGAACCGCACCCGGTCCGAGTGGGACGACCTGGAGCCCGAGCAGCGCGCGCACAAGCTGGTGCGCGCGGGACAGCCCGCCGTCGGCGTGACCTTGAGCGTGGACGGCGAGGGCGAGGTGCTCGCCCGCTCCAACGTCTGTCTCGAGGGGTACTGGCAGCAGCCGGAGGAGACGGCCAGGGCGCTCGCCGACGGCTGGTTCCACACCGGCGACGGCGGGTTCATCGACGACGACGGCTACCTCGTCATCGCGGACCGGAAGAAGGACGTGATCATCACCGGCGGCGAGAACGTCTCGTCGATCGAGGTCGAGGACGTCATCTTCAGCCACCCGGACGTGGCCGAGGTCGCAGTGATCGGCGTACCCGACGAGAAGTGGGGCGAGACCATCAAGGCGCTCGTGGTGCGGACCGACGGCTCTCAGCTGTCGGAGCAGGACCTGATCGACTACGTGAAGGCCCGGGTCGCCCGGTACAAGGCTCCGACGTCGGTGGAGTTCCGCGAGGTCCTGGCGCGCACCGCCACCGGCAAGCTGCAGAAGTTCAAGCTGCGCGCGCCGTACTGGGAGGGCCGCGAGCGGCAGGTCAACTAGGGTCGGGGTGTGCCGACGCTGGGTCCGACGCTGGGTGAGGTGGTCGACCTGGTCCACGGGTGGTACCCGCCCGAGACCGCCGACGACTGGGACGCCGTGGGGCTGGCCGCCGGAGATCCTCGAGCCGGGGTACGTCGCATCCTGCTCTCCCTCGACCCCGTGCTGACCACCGCCCAGGAGGCGGCGGAGTGGGACGCCGACCTGCTGCTCACCCACCACCCGCTGTTCCTCCGCGGCGTCCACGGCGTCGCGGAGACCACGCCCAAGGGCCGGACCCTGGCGACCCTGACCCGGGCCGGGTGCGGCCTGCTCACCGCCCACACCAACGCCGACCAGGCCAGCCCCGGCGTGAACGACGCCATGGCTCGGGCGCTGGGGCTGCGCGACGTCCTGCCGGTCCGGCCGAGCGGGCGGCCGCTCGACAAGCTCGTGGTCTTCGCGCCACCGTCAGACGCCGACCCGATCCGAGAAGCGATCGCGGAGGCCGGCGCCGGCCGGATCGGCGACTACGACAGCTGCTCATGGGCCGTCTCCGGCGAGGGCCGATTCCGGCCGCTGGAGGGCGCCCATCCGGTGATCGGCACGGTCGGCGACCTCGAGCAGCTCGACGAGGTGCGGATCGAGGCCGTGCTCCCGCGGTCGCGCCGTGCCGCCGTGGTGCGGGCGATGCTGGCAGCCCACTCCTACGAGGAGGTCGCGTTCGACGTCATCGAGCTCGCCGACTCGGGCACGGCCCCGACAGGGGCCGGACGCATCGGCGACGTCGAGGAGACGACCTTGGGGCAGTACGCCGACACCGTCGCGCGGGCACTGCCGCCCACGGCGCGCGGAGTGCTGGTCGGTGGCGATCCCGACCGCGTCGTACGCCGGGTGGCCGTGGGCAGCGGCGCGGGTGACTTCCTGCTGGCCGAGGCCCTGACCAGCGGCGCGGACGTCTACGTGACCAGCGACCTGCGCCACCACCCGGCCGCGGAGTTCCTCGAGCAGGGAGGACCGGGCCTGCTCGACGTCAGTCACTGGGCCGCCGAGTGGACCTGGCTGCCCGAGCTGGCGGACCGGCTCTCCGATGCCCTGGGCGATACGGTGGAGGTCCGGGTGAGCACGATCTGCACCGACGTGTGGCGGGCCCGCCGGTGATCCGATCAGCCCTGTGACCCGAGTCCAGAGGAGTACTGCGTGAAGGCCGACCCGTCCGCCCAGGTGAGACTGCTGGACCTGCAGGACCTGGACTCACGCGCCGACCAGCTGCGCCACCAGCGCCGGTCCCTCCCCGAGCACACGCGGCTCACCGAGCTCACCGAGAGTCGGGCCCGGATCGAGGGCCAGGCGCAGGACGCCCGGATCGCCGTGGACGACCTCACCGGCGAGCAGGCCAAGGTCGACAGCGACGTCGAGCAGGTCAAGGCGCGGCGCGAGCGCGACCGGCAGCGGATCGACCAGGGCCTGGTCAGCAACCCCAAGGACATCCAGCGGATGCAGCAGGAGATGGTCTCGCTGGAGCGCCGCATCACCTCCCTGGAGGACGACGAGATCGAGGTCATGGAGCGGCTCGAGGAGGCCCAGGTGGCGCTCGACAAGCTCTCCGGCGAGCTGGCCGACACCGACACCCGGATCGCCGAGGTCACCAGCGCCCGCGACACGAAGGTGGCCGAGATCGACCGTTTGTTGGGCGAGGTCGAGGCGCAGCGGGGACCGGTGGCGGCGCAGCTCCCGGCCGACCTGGTCGCGCTCTACGACCGGCTGCGTCAGAGCAAGGGCGGCGTCGGGGCGGCGCTGCTGCGCGCGAGGCAGTGTGGCGGCTGCATGCTCGACCTCGACAACGCCGAGCTGGCCACGATCCGGGCAGCCGCGGAGGACGACGTGATCCGCTGCGAGGAGTGCAGTCGCATCCTGGTCCGCACCGCCGAGTCAGGCGTCTAGCAGATGGCCGAGATCCGCCGCGTCATCGTCGAGGCGGACGGCGGCTCCCGCGGCAACCCCGGCCGAGCGGCGTACGGCGCGCTGGTCAAGGACGCCGACACCGGCCGGGTCCTGGCCGAGGACGGCACCGCGATCGGCGTCGCCAGCAACAACGTCGCCGAGTACCGCGGTCTGATCGCCGGGCTGACGATGGCCGCCGAGGTCGCGCCGGACGCCGACATCGAGGTCCGGATGGACTCCAAGCTCGTCGTCGAGCAGATGAGCGGCAACTGGAAGATCAAGCACCCCGACATGCGACCGCTGGCGATGGAGGCCAACCGCCTCGCGACGCGTCGACGGGGCGCCACGACGTACACCTGGGTGCCGCGCGAGCAGAACAAGCATGCCGACCGGCTCGCCAACGAGGCTCTCGACGGGATCCGGTCCGGCGTCACCCGGCACTCCGGCGACGAGGCCGACTCCGCGGTCGAGGTGGCCGAAAGCCCCGCCTACCGCGGCTGGTCGCCGCCCGGCGGTCCGGTCACGACGCTGGTCCTGGTCCGGCACGGCGCGACCGCGCTGACCGCGGAGAAGCGGTTCTCCGGAGGGCTCGGCAGCAGCAACCCCGGCCTCACCGACGAGGGCCGCGCGCAGGTGCGCGAGGTCGCGGACTGGCTGTCCCCGATCGGCGAGGCGGTGGACGTGGTCGTCACCTCGCCGGTACGCCGCACCCGCGAGTCCGCGGAGATCCTGGCCGAGCACCTCGGGGTCGGCCTCGTCGAGGAGCCGGGCTTCGCGGAGATGGAGTTCGGCACCTGGGACGGGATGACGTTCGCCGAGGTGCGCGACCAGCGCCCCGACGAGATCGAGGCCTGGCTCGGCTCGCTGGACGCCGCGCCGGACGGCGGCGAGTCGTTCCGCGAGGTCGAGAAACGCGTCCTCGACGCACTCTCGCGCATCCTCGAGGGCCACGCCGGCAAGACCGTCGTCGTGGTCGGCCACGTGACCCCGATCAAGGTGATCGTCGCCAGCGCCGTCGACGCGCCCCTCTCGTCGCTGTTCCGGATGGAGCTGTCCACCGCCTCGGTCAGCGTGGTCTCGTTCTTCGGTGATCCCGGCAGCGACGGCATCCGGGGCTCGATGCGCCTCTACAACGCCCAGCCGCCCGGGGCGGGGCAGATGCTGGACCCGCAGCGCTGGTGATCAGAGCTCGCTGACCACGACGTCGAGCTGGGTTCCACCCCGCGTCGCCGGTCCTGCCTCCACCTGCCAGCCGAGCTCGACCACGAGGTCGGTGAACGCGGACGGAGTCCGCGGGTCGCGACCGTCCTCCAGCACCGCGCGCACCAACCGCCCCTTGGTCGCCTTGTTGAAGTGGCTCACGACCTGGCGTCTCCCGTGCACCTCGTGCAGCACCCGCACCGTGACCACCCGGTCCGCCAGGTCGGGCGCCGGCCGCCAGAACGCGGCGTACGTCGACGAACGCAGGTCGACGACCAGACCGCGACCGGCCTGCTCCCGGACGACCGGGTCGAGGTGGCGGCGCCAGTGGGCGGCCACGCCGCCGAGCCCGGGCAGGCTGACGCCACCGGCGAGCCGGTACGGCGCGATCCGCTCACCCGGACGGACGAGCCCGTACAGCGACGACACGATCGCGATCCGCGAGAGCGCTCGCCGGTGCGCGGATGCGCCGAGCGTGGTGAGTTCCAGCGCGTCGTAGAGCACGCCGGTGTACACCCGTTCGGCCGCGGCCGTCGGCAGGTCGCGCAGCCCGGCGTTGCGGCACACGTCGTCGACCTGGCCGTCGCTGAGGCCGAGCACCCTGAGGGCCTCCGGCTCGGGGCCACGACACAGCGCCACGAGCGCGTCGACGACCTCACCTCGCGCGGCCGCCAGCGGTCCGGCCTCGAGGTCGAGCGGCTTCCCGCGCCGCGGCTGGGCCTTGCCCTCGCTGGGTGGCAGCAGGATCAGCACGCGGCGAGGCTAGCCAAGCCGCGGCATCACTAGGGTGGGGGCATGTCCTCGAGCCGAGTGGTGCGGGTCCACGCCCGAGACGAGGTGGCGGCCCGATCGCTCCGTGACGGCGTTGCCAAGATCCAGTCAGAGCTCCAGGTCACGCCCCAGTTCGCGCCGGAGGTCGAGGAGGCCGCGAGTCGCGCCGCCGCGGCGCCCCGCCTGCCGCAGCTCGACCGCACGGACATCCCGTTCGTGACCATCGACCCGCCGTCCTCGATGGACCTCGACCAGGCTCTTCACATCGAGCGTGAGGGCTCGGGCTACGTCGTGCACTACGCGATCGCCGACGTCGCGGCCTTCGTCCAGCCGGGCGACCCGGTGGACGTCGCCGCGCACGAGCGCGGCGAGACCCTCTACGGTGCGGACTCGAAGATCCCGCTCCACCCGACGTCGCTCTCCGAGGGCGCGGCGTCCTTGCTCCCCGACCAGGTGCGCCCGGCCCTGCTCTGGACGATCCACGTCGACGAGACGGGGGAGGGCACCGGCGTCCACGTCGAGCGTGCCCGGGTGCGGTCGCGGGCCAAGCTGGACTACGCCGGGGTCCAGCAGGCGATCGACGACGGCACCGCCGACGAGGTGCTGCGCCTGCTCCGCGAGGTCGGCGAGCGCCGGCTCCAGCGCGAGGCGGCGCGCGGCGGCATCTCGCTGCCGCTGCCCGAGCAGGAGGTCGAGGTGACCGGCGACCAGTGGTCGCTCGAGTTCCGTTCGATGATCCCGGCCGAGACCTGGAACGCCCAGATCTCGATGCTCACCGGCTTCGCGGCGGCCTCGCTGATGGTCTACGCGCGGGTCGGGCTCCTGCGCACGTTGCCGCCGCCGCACCCCCACGACCTGCAACGGCTCCATCGCGTCGCTCGGGCGTTGCACATCGACTGGCCGGCCGAGCAGCTGTACCCCGACTTCATCCGTGGTCTCGACTCCCGCAAGCCGGCCGAGGCCGCGATGATCACCGCCTGCGCCCGGCTGCTGCGGGGCAGCGGGTACGTCGCCTTCGACGGCGAGATGCCCGCGGAGCCGATCCACGCCGCGCTGGCCTCGGAGTACGCGCACGTGACAGCCCCGCTACGGCGCCTCGGTGACCGGTACGCCGGCGAGATCTGCGTGGCCCTCTGCGCCGGCACCGACGTCCCGCCGTGGGTCCTCGCCAAGCTGGCCGAGATCCCCGACGTCATGAAGGACGGCGGTCGTCGCGCCGCTCAGTACGAAGCCGCTGTCCTCAACCTGGTCGAGGCCGGCGTCCTGCACCGGCACGTGGGGGAGACGTTCGAAGGGGTCGTCACCGAGGTCGACGAGAAGGACGCCACCCGCGGCAAGGTGACCATCCAGGACCCCGCCGTCGAGGCGCGGGTGACCTCGTCGAGCGCCCTGCCGCTCGGAACGGATGCCGAGGTCCGGCTCGCCCAGGCCGACGTGGCCTCCCGGTCGGTGGTGTTCGAGCTCGCTTGAACCGGGCGAGGAAAATTTGTTCGAAGATTTCACCTTCGACGGGCAAACCGCTTAACCTTCTCTTGAGACTTCGTCGAGCGGTTCCCCGGCCGGCAAATCCCCCCCGCCGGAATTCCGGGCGCCTTCGACGACGGGTCCGAGGCACACCCCCCATCGCCTCGGCCCTTCTGACGACCGCCCCACTCCGCGCGCCTGTCGCAGCGGGTGGGGCGGTCTGGTCTCACCTCAGGCGTGTCACTCAGATGGTCTGAAGCCGACCTCCGACGGTTCCTCCCCGGGCCATCTCAGCGTGGTCACGCTGGGCGGTGTGGTCGCCACGACGCGTCCATGCGAGACGACGTGGGTGGGCCGCACCTGGCGGCGCACCGCGTCGTAGCCGTCGGAGGCCGGCAGCAGGATGAAGCTCGCCGGCCCGCCGACGTGGACGCCGTACTCCTCGCCCAGCCCGAGCACCGCGGCGGCGCGCGACGTGACCATCCGGAAGGTCTCCTCGATCTCGTCGCGCGAGAGCAGCTGGGTGGCGTGGGTGCCGACGTGCGCGACCTGGAGCGGGTTGGCCGTGCCGAGGGGGTACCACGGGTCCATCACGTCGTCGTGCCCGAAGGCGACGTTGACGCCGGCGGCGAGGAGCTCCTTGACCTGGGTGAGCCCGCGCCGCTTGGGGTAGTCGTCGAACCTGCCCTGCAGGTGCAGGCTGACCATCGGGTTGCAGACGACGTTGATGCCGGAGCGGGTGAGGATGCGGTGCAGCTTGTAGCTGTACGCCGAGTTGTAGGAGCCCATCGCGGTCGTGTGGCTGGCGGTGACGCGCTCGCGCAGTCCCGAGCGGGCCGCGCGGGTCGCCAGCACCTCGACGAACCTCGACTGCTCGTCGTCGATCTCGTCGCAGTGCGCGTCGACCCGCAGCCCGTGCCGCTCGGCCAGGTCCACCGCGATCTCCACGGAGCGCACGCCGTCCTCGCGGGTGTCCTCGAAGTGCGGGATCGCACCGATGACGTCGACGCCACGTCGCGCCGCCTCGGCGAGCAGCTCCTCGCCGTCCGGGAACGAGCAGATGCCCTCCTGGGGGAACGCGACGAGCTGTAGCTCGATCACGTCGCGGACGCGGTCACGCACCTCGAGCAGCGCGTCGAGCGCGACCAGGGAGGGGTCGGTGACGTCGACGTGGCTGCGCACGTGGAGGGTGCCGTTGGCGGCGTACCAGCGCAGCGTCTGCTCGGCCCGGCCGATCACGTCGTTCCGCGTGAGCATCGGCTTGCGCTCCGCCCAGCAGGCGATGCCCTCCCAGAGCGTCCCGCTCCGGTTCCAGCGCGGCTGGCCGGCGGTGAGGGCGGCGTCGAGGTGCACGTGGGGCTCGACGTACGGCGGGGTCGCCCAGGCGCCCGATCCGTCGAGCACCGTCTCGGCCTCGACTGCGGCGCCACTGTGTGGCTCGATCGCAACGATCCGGCCGCCCTCGACGTGGAGGTCGACGGCCGAGAGCTCTCCGGTCGCCTCGTCGCGCACCCGGACGTCGCGGACGAGCAGCTCGATCACGGCTCGCCCCCTTGGGTGTGCGCCGCCCGGTCGGCGCGGGCCATCAGCGAGGTGATCTCGTAGCCGAGGGTGGCGGCGGCGAGCGAGGTGATCTCGGCGTGGTCGTACGGCGGCGAGACCTCGACGAGATCGGCCGCGACGAGCTGCTCGGGCGGTAGCGCCCGGACCAGGGCGAGCAGCTCGCGGGAGGTGAGACCGCCCATCTCCGGCGTCCCGGTCCCGGGCGCGAACGCCGGGTCGAGGACGTCGATGTCGATCGACAGGTAGACCGGAGCGTCCCCGACCCGGCGGCGTACCCGGTCGAGGACCTCGTCGCGGCCGATCCGGTCGAGGTCCTCGGCCCGGACGATCTCGAAGCCGAACCGTGCGTCGTCGGTCAGGTCCCGGGCGTCGTACAACGGGCCGCGGATGCCGACGTGCGTGCCGGCGTCCTGGATCAGCAGGCCCTCCTCGTGAGCACGGCGGAACACCGTGCCGTGGGTGCGGTCAGCGCCGAAGTAGCTGTTCCAGGTGTCGAGGTGCGCGTCGAAGTGGATCAGCGCGACGGGTCCGTGCGTCCGGGCGACGGCCCGCAGTCCGCCGAGCGCGATCGTGTGGTCGCCACCGAGCAGCACGGGCCTGGCGCCGGAGGCGAGCAGCTCGGTCACGCCGTCGTCGATCTGCTGCAGCGCGGCGTCGATGTCGAAGGGGTTGCACGGGACGTCGCCGGCGTCCACGGCCTGGAGCACCTGGTACGGCGCGACGTCCTGCGCGGGGTTGTACGCCGGTCGCAGGTGGCGCGAAGCCTGCCGGATCGAGCTGGGGCCGAACCTGGCGCCCGGACGGAACGAGACCCCGCCGTCGAACGGGGCGCCGATCACGGCGACGTCGAAGACGTCCACCTCGTCCACGCGTGGCAGCCGCGCGAACGTCGACGCACCGGCGTACCGCGGCACCACGGTGCCGTCGACGGGTCCGAGAGGGGTGCTCATGCAGGTATCTCCGGCTGGGGGAACACGCGCGGGGTGAGGTCGAGCGAGCGTACGTGCTCGGCGAGGTCGCGGGCAGGTGCCAGCCAGAGCCCGGGCAGCGTCAGCATCGTCTGGATCAGGGTCTCGAGGGCGCGCAGCCGCCCGAGGCGACCGCTCAGGAACGGGTGGACGGTGAGCGTGAAGCAGGAGCCGTGCCGGTGGGCCTCGGTCAGCTCGGCGGTCCACATGGCCAGCGACTTGGCCGGGTCCTCGATCACGCCGGGGCCGAACAGCTCGGGCACGAAGGCGAACTGCTCCCAGTCGTCGAGCGCCCAGGAAACCGGGATCTCGACGATGCTGCGGGCGCCCTCCCCGGGGCGCTCGGCCAGCTGGTAGGGGAGGTCGGAGTCCATCAGGCTCGAGTCGTAGGCGAAGCCGCGGTCGAGGAGCAGCTCCGCGCTCGCGTAGGTCGTCTCCCACATCGGCGCGCGGTACCCGACGGGCCGGACCCCGGCCACGCGGTCCAGTGCCTCGAGGCCGCGGTCGAGCACGGCCGCCTCCTGGTCACGGGACATCCCGGCGATGGCCTCGTGGAGGTATCCGTGGTGCGCGATCTCGTGGCCCGCGTCGCGCACCCGGCGGAGCAGGTCGGGGTAGCGCTCGGCGGTGTAACCAGGACAGAAGAACGTCGCGCGCACCTCGTACCGCTCCAGAAGGTCGAGCACCCGGGGGACCCCGGTCAGCGGGCCGTAGGCCTGGTGCGACATCGCCGACAGCCGGTGCCGGCTCTCCGGGTCGACGGTGAGCGCGACGTCCTCGGCGTCCATGTCGAAGCCGAGGGTCGCGGCTGCCTGGTACCCGCCGGGCCAGGTCACCGGCGCGGCGGGGGTGGTGGCGTCGTGGGAGCCCGGATCCGCCGCCATCAGGCGCTTTGTGCGCCGACGGTCGGCGCCGCCGGAGCGGGACGCCGCGACAGCGCGACGTACGACAGGACGCCCGCGACGACAGCACCGGCGAGCCACGAGAGGTCGATGCCACCCATGCTCTTCGCGACCGGACCCTGGAGGTAGCTCGGGATGCCGTACTCGAACATCCAGGTGGCGACGATGCCGATCAGGAACGGGATGATCGCCTCCCAGACGATGTCGGGGACGCGGCTCGAGCCGGGCGGCTCGAAGAGCGCGTTGACGTCGATCTCCTGCTTGGCGACGGCGTAGAAGTACACGAGCATGATCGCGCCCCACGGCGCCACCCAGGTGACCAGCCCGGCGAGCCACCCGTCCAGGTTGGAGGCGAAGTCGCCGTTCCGGATCAGGTAGATCGTGAACAGGGTGGCGAGGATGCCCACGCCGTAGGACAGCTTGCGGCGGTCGACGTTCCAGTCGAGGGTCTGCGCGCACAGGCCGCAGGAGTAGATGTTCAGGACGTTGGTGGCGATCGGGCCGTGGATGACCAGCAGGAGCACCGGGATCGCCAGGCCGCCGAACGACTCGACCACCAGCTGGCCGGGGTCGACCGCCTGGGTCACGGTCGCGAGGGTGGCCCCGAAGATGCCGAGCCAGACGGTCGGGATGAACTGGCCGAGCACGCTGCCGACGTACAGCCTCGACCGCGGCACCCTCGGGGAGACGAAGCGTGAGTAGTCCGACGCGTAGGCGAACCAGGTGATGCCCCAGCCGATCCCGATCGCGGTCATCAGGGTGGTCAGCGAGCTCCACAGCGCCTTGCCGTGCAGGCCGCCGCCGGCGTACCCCCAGTCCACGTCGTTCTTGGTCCAGGCGACGATCGTCATCGCCAGCAGCACGACGATCGTGATCGGGACGGTCCAGCGCTCGAAGCGGGCGATCGCGCGGAAGCCGATCGCGGCCAGCCAGACCTGGATCGCCATGATCACGATGGCCACGCCGATCTTGAGGCCGTCGCCTCCGTGGATGCCGATCTTGCCGAAGAGCGCGATGACCAGGTCGAGGATGATCCAGGTGTTGATCGCGCACCAGCCGACGGCGAGCAGACCCTGCATGAGGGCCGGCAGGTAGGCGCCACGGCGTCCGAACGCCGCGCGCGACAGCACCATCTGGCTGACCGCCGTCCGCTGGCCCATCAGCACGAAGAACCCGAAGACCGCCATCCCGATCAGGTTGCCGATGACCAGCACCCCGATCGTCTGCCACAGGCTGAGGCCAAGGGCGATGCCCAGCGCACCGAGGACCCAGTTGATCGGTGCGATGTTGGCGCCCATCCAGATCCAGAACTGGTGGGCGACGGTGGAGGTCCGAGCGTTCTCCGGGATGGGGATCAGGGTGTGTTCGGCGGCTTCGGTGACATCGAGCTCGTCGGCGTTGATCGACACGGTTCCTCCGGAGGGTCGGCTGACGGGCAGTCAATTCCTGCGTTGCATCATCTGTCAAGGTATGTTGTCGCATGCATCAACTTGTGGTCGTGCCGCACGGGGAGGACGGAGATGTCGGTCGAGACCGAGCTGCCGGCTTCGGAGGGCGAGGTCGGGCCGCGGCTGCGTCAGCTGCGGGAGCAGAAGGCGATGTCGGCCCGTCAGGTCGCCGACCTGGCCGGCGTCTCCGCGGCGTACCTGAGCCGGCTCGAGAACGGCCGGGTCAGCCCCACCGTGGCGACCCTCGCCCGCCTGGTCGCGGCGATGGGGGAGACGATGGCGACCCTGTTCCAGGAGCCGCCGGGTCCACACGAGAACGTCGTACGTCGTGACGGCCGGCACCGGATGCGGAGCAGGGGCGTCCTCGACTCCCAGGTGACGCCGGGCTGGGCCACCCGGCTGGAGATCCTCGAGTCCCTGGTCGAGCCAGGGCAGGGGAGCAGCGGTCGCCTGCACACGCACGCCGGCGACGAGGAGTGCGTCCTGGTGCTGGACGGCGAGCTGGACCTCTGGCTCGGCGACGACCGGCACCACCTCGAGTGCGGCGACTCGGCCACCTTCGACTGCCGAACCCCCCACCGCTGGCGCAACCCCTCGGACGCTCGGTCGCGCGTGCTGTGGGTGATCACGCCGGCGAGCTACTGACGCGGAGGAGCGTCCGCCACTCCCTCCGGAGCAGTCCGTAGACCCACGAGTCGGACACGTCGCCGTTCACGACGCAGTCCTCCCGCAACGTCCCTTCCCGCACGAATCCGAGCTTCTCCAGGACCCGGGCGGATGCCACGTTGCGCGTGTCGGTCTCGGCCTGGACCCGATTCAGGTCCAGCGTGTCGAAAGCCCACATGAGCAGCGCGTGCGCGGCCTCGGTCGCGTAGCCCTGACCCCAGGCCGCCTCGGTGAGGCAGTAGCCCAAGGCGGCGCTGCGGTAGTCCGGGTTCCACCGGCTCAGGACGCACCACCCGACGAACGCCCCGTCAGAGATCCGATCCATCGCCAGCCGCGCCCCGGTGCCTTCGTCCGCCATCTGCCGGCACGCCGCGAGGAATCGCTGCGCGCGCGCAGGTTCGCTCCACGGCGGCGAGTCCCAGTAGCGCAGCACGTCGGCATTGCTGTGCAGCGCGTAGAGGGCGTCCGCGTCCGCGTCGGTGAACGGACGCAGCCTCAGGCGTTCGGTGTGCAGTGTGGGGGTGGGCAGGGACATGGGTGCCATGGTTCCTGACCGCCGCAGTTCGGGTCTCACCGGGCGAGCTGCATCGCCTCCTTCTATGATGCGGTATCGATGCGTGCCGCCGTCGCCTGCAGCTGAGTCAGGCAGCCGGGGCACGTCGGCCTGACGGCGATGGATCCCGCCGGCCACGCTGTGGCGAACCGCCGAACGGCTGATGGCTCCTGCTTGATTCCACGCAGGAGGTTGCCGCCGTGCCAGATCCGCGTCCCCAGGGTCACGGGAGCGGCCGCCGATGACCGGCGATCTTCGGGAGTTGGGAGCGATCTTCGTGGGCGGGGCGGTCGGGTCGGTTGCGCGCGCCTGGGTCGGACTTCATGTGGCCACAGCTGCGCACCAGTGGCCGTGGGGGACGTTCCTGGTGAACGTCGTGGCGGCGTTCCTGCTGGGCTACTTCTCGACGCGCCTGCTCGAGCGGCTTCCCGTGTCGAACTACCAGCGGCCGTTCCTGGGCACCGGGATCTGCGGCGGTCTGAGCACCTTCTCCACGATGCAGATCGAGGTCGTCCGCCTGTTCCAGTCCGGCGCTTGGGTCATCGGGGTCAGCTACGTGGTGGCGAGCATCGTCGCCGGTTACGTTGCTCTGCACCTGGCCACGGCGGTGGTGCGGCGGGCGGCGGTCCGATGGTGAGCTCGACCTTGGTGTGGGTGGAGCTCGCTCTGGGCGCAGGGTTCGGTGCCGTGCTGCGGTTCCTCCTGGACGGTGCCGTCAGCCGAGCCGTGACCAGCTCGCTGCCCGTCGGCACGCTGACGGTCAACCTGGCCGGCAGCCTGGCCCTCGGCGTCATCGACGGCGCCGCGCTTTCGCACGATGTCGCCTTCGTCGTCGGGACCGGCATGGTGGGTGCCTTCACGACGTTCAGCACGTGGATGTTCGAGACCCAACGGCTCGGCGAGGAGCGCCAGGTCGCCCGAGCCGCCCAGAACCTCTACCTGAGCGTCGTGCTCGGTGTGGTGCTCGGATGGCTCGGGCTGTGGATCGGGGGCCGACTGTGATCGACGACTGCCTGAAGGTCACCAGCTACTTCGGTGAGCGACTGCGAGTGGGTCGACGCTTCTACTCCGAGCTGCTGCTGGACACCTTCGAGGAGCACGACGTGTCCAGCAGCATCCTGCTGCGCGCCACGGGTGGGTTCGGGCTGCGGCACCATCTGCGCACCGATCAGACGCTGACGATGTCCGAGGACCCGTCGGTGATGGCCGTGGCCGTCGACACCCCGTCCCGGATGAACGTCCTTCTCCCACGGCTCGCCGAGCTGCAGCCACGCGGCATGCTCACCGTCGAACGAGCGCGCGTGATCCGAGGCGACGTCGCGCCGACGCCCGCCACCCCCGAGCACCACGTGGAGACCAAGCTGACCATCTACATCGGACGCGGTGAGCGCACCGCCCGGATGCCCACGCACATGGCCTTGTGCGATCTCCTGCAGCAGCGCGGCGTCGCCGGCGCGTCGGTGCTGGTAGGGGTGGACGGGACGTACCACGGGGAACGTCAACGGGCTCGGTTCTGGGACCGCAACCTCGATGTCCCCTCGATGGTGCTCGCGGTCGGCCCCAGCGAACGGATGGACCGGGTGCTCCCCGAGCTGGGTCCTTTGTTGCGCCGGCCGATGGTGACCGTGGAACGCGTCCGCGTGTGCAAGCGCGACGGCCAGCGTCTGGAGGGTCCTTACAACCTGCCGGACGTCGACCAGGACGGCCTGCCGTTGTGGCAGAAGCTCATGGTCTACACCTCCGAGTCCCACCTTCACGAGGGCGAACCCGTCCATCGGGCTCTGGCGCGTCGGCTGCGGCAGACCCAGGCGGCCGGGGTGACCTCGGTACGTGGTGTGTGGGGCTTCCATGGCGACCATCCGGCCCACGGCGACCGACTGACCCAGATCGGGCGCCGCGTTCCGGTCGTCACCGTCGTCGTGGACTCCTCCAGGCGGATCGCCGCCTCGTTCGAGGTCATCGACGAGCTGACCACCGAGCACGGCCTGGTCACCTGCGAGATGGTGCCGGCGATGCAGTACTTCCCGGCCGGCGACGGAGGTCGCGGAGGACTGCGGCTGGCTCGACACCGCTTCTAGCCAGGACAGCCCACGTGGATCGCGCTTCCGCGGGCCGGTGGCCGTGAGGCGGAGGGGCTGGTCTGTAGGCCGGGTTCTGTTCCCGGAGTCCTTGCGGCGCTCCGTTCGGCGGCCATCCATCTCGAGCCACCGTTGCCGGCGGCCTCGTGCGGTCCACCCGCGCACTCGGGCGGGCAGCCCTCGGACGTGCGCTGTTCGACCTTGCTCCGGGCGGGGTTTGCCGAGCCGACCCGGTCGCCCGGGCCGCTGGTGGTCTCTTGCACCACCGTTTCACCCTTACCCTCCGCGGCCGAACCGGTGGAGGGCGGTCTGCTTTCTGTGGCACTGTCCCGCGGATCGCTCCGGGTGGGTGTTGCCCACCGCCCTGCCCTGGGGAGCCCGGACCTTCCTCGACGCCGACGCTGCACGCCGTACGCCGCGGCCGCCCGACCAACCCCTCCGCGTCCGCGATTGTAGGGGAATGCGGAGCGCCGGGCCGACCCGGTGAGGTCGGTCGCCCCGGCGCTCCAGGGTGGGACGCCCGAAGGCGCCGGTTCAGCCGGTGTTCAGGCGCAGGAGCCCGAGCATCAGCTGAGGTTCAGCGAGGTGTCGTCGATGACGAAGTTCGTGGCGTAGGAGTAGTCCTCGGTGCCGGTGAACGTGATCGTCACGGTCTGACCCGCGTAGGCGCCCAGGTTGAAGGAGTGCCCCTGGTAGCCCGACTGCGCGTTCTGGTTGCTGTACGTCGCCTTCGTCGACCCGTTGACCTGGACCTTCAGCGTGTCGTACGCGCCGCTGGGGTAGTCGTCGGTGTCGATGTGCAGGTAGAACGTCAGCGTCGCACCGCAGCCCGCCGGGATCGACACCGACTGCGACAGCGTGTCGGTGTGGCTCGTTCCGTAGCCGTCCAGCCAGGCCTTCCAGCTGCCGGTGCGAGCCGGCTCGTAGGTCGAGTTGTCGATGACGTTCGCCGTGTGCGACCAGCCGGTGTCTCCCGACTCGAAGCCGGGGTTGGCCAGCTTCTGGCCGGAGCACCCTCCGCCGCCACCGCCGCTGATCGTCCACGTGAACGACGTGGTCCCGAAGGCGCCGGTCGTGTCGGTGGCCTTGACCGTCGGGTTGTACGTCGCCGCGGTGGTCGGCGTACCGCTGATCAGACCCGTCGAGGAGCTGATCGACAGACCGGCGGGCAGCCCGGTGGCCGACCACGTCAGCGTCTGACCCGACTGCGAGTCGGTGCCGGTCATCTGCAGCGACGCGGCGGTGCCGACCGTGCCGGTCCGGTTGCCCGGGTTGTTGACGGTCACGGTGTTCGTGCCGCCACCACCGGAGCAGGTCGGGTCACCGGACTGCGCCGGCACCGACACGGCGTTCCACGCGGCCTTCGTCGCGTTGAACAGCGCGCAGGTCGAGTCGAGGTTCTTGGCCGCGGTCAGCGTCCAGGTGCGGTACTTCAGGTACGACGACGAGCTGGTCTTCATCAGCATCGCGTTGTACATGATCTGCTCGGCCTTCTGGATGCCGACGCCGGTGACCGACGACCCGTTGCAGGTCGGGCTGTTCGGTTGACCGTTCGTGGGGCTGCTGCCCTCGGCCAACAGGTAGAACCAGTGGTTGCCCGGGCCGGCCGCCGCATGCACCTCCTCGTTGGGGATCGACGAGGAGTAGCAGTTGTCGTCGCCCGCCAGCGACGGGTTGTACATGTAGCGGATCGGGCCGGAGCCGACCAGGTTGACCTCCTCGCCGACGGTGAAGTCCGGCGGGTCATACGACGACGGCTCGTTGGCGTACCACTCGGTCGCCGCGCCGAACGTGTCCGCCACGAACTCCTGGGTGCCGTTGCCCGAGATGCCGCCGGGGGTGTGGTCGTCCACGCCGTGACCCTGCTCGTGTCCGAGCACGTCGAGCACCGGGATCCAGGCGCCCTGGGTGTTGTGCCCGATCTGCACCTGGGTGCCGTCGTAGTAGGCGTTCTCGTCGTTCAGGCCGATCCGGATCGGCCAGCCGCCGCCGTTGCCGTCGAAGCTGTTCCGGCCGTCCCACGCCGACAGCATGTGGTTCTCGGTGTTCTCGACGAACATCGCGTCGACGCAGCCGGTCTCCTTGTTCGTCGCCGAGCCGTTGCCCCACACGTCGTCGGTGCCGGTGAACGTCTGGTTGTTGGCCGCGTCCTGGCACTTGATGGTCATGTGGTTCGGGTCGACCATCGAGAAGCTCGAGCCGGACCCGCTGGTCGGGATCGTGACCGGGTTCGGACCGTCGTACGCCGCGGTGCCGGTGCCGTCGGCGACCCGCTCGCGGGCCTGCAGGACCTTGCCCGAGCGGGCGTCCACGACGACGTCCTTGATCGAGGGCATGACTCCTTGGTGCCCGGTGACCCGGGTCTCCCAGCCCAGCCGTGAGGTGGCTCCGTGCTGCCACACCACCAGGTGGGCGCGCGTGCTGTCGGTGACGTTCGGGACCTGGTGTCGCGCGGTCCGCACCGCGGTCGCCCTGGCCACGGTCGGGTCGATCGAGTGGAGGGCGACCTTGTGGGTCTGTGCCACCGAGGTGCCGAGGATCTGGCCGTGGGAGTCGGTGACGACCACGAAGTCGCCACCCACGACCGGGAGGCCGCGGTAGGTGCGCTCGTAGGGCGCGTACTGGATGCCGTGCGAGGACACGACCGGGTCGGCCTGGAACGCGTCGTGGGCACTCACCTTGAGGGCCGGCGGCTTGCTGGCCACCAACCGTTGGGCCGACTGGGCCGCCAGCGTCCGGGCGCTCTGCCCGTGCGTCGGGGCGGCAGCATCCGCGCCGTGGGGCGTGGCGGCGAGCGCCGCCCCCACCAGCGCGGCGGCAGCGAGGCCGCCGAGATGTCTCCTGCTCATGCTTTCTCCTGGATCCGGGCCGGGAGGCCCTTCCGGACGGTCCGCTCGGGGCGCGTCCGTCGCTGACGGTCCGACCGGGTTGCGGCCGGGCCGCGACCACCCCGGGGGCGAGGTGATCTGGCGAAGGGTTGCAATCGGCGCGAAGCAGGGTCAACGAGTCGCGAACTGCAGGTTTGTGCATTGCACGAAGTTGAGCAGGAGCCCGGCTACGGGAGGGTCAGGATCTCCGCGCCGTCGCCGGTCACCAGCAGGGTGTGCTCGAACTGGGCGCTGCGCCGACCGTCGGCGGTGACGACGGTCCAGCCGTCCGCCCACATCACCCACTCGTGGGTGCCGAGATTGAGCATCGGCTCGATCGTGAACGTCATCCCGGGCCGGATCTCGTCGTCGAACCGGGGATCGTCGTAGTGCGGGATGACCAGTCCGCTGTGGAACGACGTGCCGATCCCGTGGCCGGTGAACTCGCGGACCACGCCGTAGCCGAACCGCTTGGCGTAGGCCTCGATCACCCGGCCGATCACGTTGACCCGCCGGCCGGGCTTCACGGCCTTGATCGCCCGCATCAACGCCTCGTGCGTGCGATCCATCAGCAGTCGGGACTCCTCGTCGACGTCGCCGGCCGGGAACGTCGCGTTCGTGTCGCCGTGGACGCCGTCGAGGTACGCCGTGATGTCGATGTTGACGATGTCGCCGTCCTCGAGCACCCGGGCGTCGGGGATGCCGTGGCAGACGACCTCGTTGACGCTGGTGCACAGGGACTTGGGGAAGCCCTTGTAGCCCAGGGTCGAGGGGTAGGCGCCGTGGTCGCACAGGAACTCGTGGCCGACCCGGTCCAGGTCGTCGGTGGTGACTCCGGGGGCGACGTGCTCGCCCACCAGGTCACGCGCCTGCGCCGCGAGGCGGCAGGCGCGGCGGATCCTCTCGATGGTCTCGGCGTCCTTGACCTCGTTGCCGGTGAACGGCGCCGGCGCCGGCCGGTCGACGTACTCGGGCCGGCCGATGGACTCCGGCACCGGGCGGCGAGGCGAGATCGCGGCCGGGGCCATCGCGGTCGAGGTCATGGGTCGAGTCTAGAGTCGAGCCCCGGTGAGCGAGCTTGTGAGCTCACCGACCAGGGCGAGAGGTGGAGGAGGGTCCGACTCAGGCCCGAACGAAGAGAGGGACCGAGTGGCCCGTCTCGATACCCGTAGTCTGCTGGTCATGGCCGCGTACTGGTTCTGCGTCAAGCACCACCGCGTCGAGCAGACGCCCGGTGACGTCTGTCCGCCCATCGACCGGTTGGGTCCCTACGACTCCGAGGCGGACGCCGCGCGGGCGCTGGAGAAGGCCAAGGAGCGCAACGAGGACTGGGACAACGACCCGGAGTGGAGCGACGAGACCGACTGGGCCGGGCTCCCCAAGCGACGTCACCCCCAGTGACGCGCCCGGCTCCGCGCCGGCCCTCGCGACCCACGCCCCCGCCGGCGCCGCCCCGGATCTCGCCCTTGCCCTTCGGGGGCATGGTGGGCCTGGCCTGCGTGCTGTTCCTGGATCTCGCCAGCGGCCTGGTCGTCGACTGGCCGGTGGTCGTGCTGCTGGTCGCCGCGTGGGTCGTGCTGTTCGTCCTGGCTTGTGCGTGGTGGACCCCCCACCCCACCCGCCTCCCCTGGCTCGGTGCCGTCGCCTTCGGGATCTGGGTGGTGGTCGTGATCGGCGGCAGCGTGGCGTTCGGCTGAGCAGGCTGGTCGATAGTACGGATCACCAGACCGGTTCCCAGCGGCCGTGGGACAGGTCGTGTGATCCGTACTATCCGCTCAGAGCCAGCCGTGGGAGGTGGCGATCTGGACCGCCTCGGAGCGGTTGCCGGCGCCGGTCTTGCCGATGGCCGAGGACAGATGGTTGCGGACGGTGCCAGGGGAGAGGTGCACGCGCCCGGCGATGACGGCCACGGCGGCTCCGTCGGAGGCGGCCCGCAGGACCTCTGTCTCGCGTTCGGTCAGAGGGGAGTCGCCGATGGCCAGGCTGTCCATGGCCAGGACGGGGTCGACGACGCGAAGGCCCTGGTGGACCCGGCGTACGGCGTCGGCCAGCCGGGCTGCGGGGGTGTCCTTGACGACGAACCCGTCGGCGCCGGACTGCATCGCGCGGCGCAGGAAGCCCGGCCGGCCGAACGTGGTGACGATCAGGACCCGGGTGCCCGGTGAGACGCGACGTACCTCGGCGGCCGCGCTGATCCCGTCGAGCCCGGGCATCTCGACGTCGAGCAGGGCCACGTCGGGGCGGTGCTCGAGCACCGCCGGTACGACGGCGTCCCCCGACGCCACCTCGGCCACGACCTCGAGGTCGGGCTCGAGCCCGAGCAGGGCCGAGAGCGCGCCGCGGACCAGTGCCTGGTCGTCGGCGAGGAGGAGCCGGATGGTCACGGGACGACCACCCGGAGCGAGAAGCCGGGATGAAGCGACTGGGTGACCACGGTGCCGCCCACCGCGGCTGCGCGTTCGCGGAGCCCGGTCAGCCCGTGGCCGGTGCCGGGGGAGTCGGCGCCGCGGCCGTCGTCGCGCACCTCGACCTCGTGCTCGCCGAGCACGACCGTGCAGCGTCGGGCGCCGCTGTGCCGGATCACGTTGGTGATCCCCTCGCGGACCGCCCATGCGAACAGCTCGCGCCGGTCACTGGGGACGTCGTCCGTGGTGTTCGGCAGCTCGGCGGCGATCTCCGCGGCCGACAACGCCGTCTTGGCCCGGGCGATCTCGCCGGGCAGCGTCAGCTCGCGGTACCCCTCGACGGCTCGGCGTACGTCGCCCAGCGCGTCGCGGGAGAGCCGCTCGAGGTCGGCCAGCTCGGACCGGGCGCGCTCGGTGTCGACGTCGATCAGCCGGTTGGCCAGCTCGGCCTTGACCGTGATCACGGTCAACGAGTGGCCCAGGATGTCGTGCAGGTCGCGGGCGAACCGGTTGCGCTCGTCGTCGAGCGCCAGCCGGGCGTTCTCCTCGCGGACGGCGAGCACCTCGATGTTGCGGTTGATCGCCTGCGAGATCCCCCAGATGGCGAGGGTGGCGACCAGGGTGCCGAACAGGATCCCGTCGTCGCGCTCCCACCCGGGCAACCAGATGGTGGCGGCGTAGGCGCCGAAGGCGACCGTGGTCGCGGCGAGCCAGGCCCACCGGGTCTGCAGGCAGATCACGCAGATCACCGCGACGTACACCGCAGCGGCGTCACCCTTCTGCCCGATGGCGGCGCACATGACCACGCCCAGCGCGAGCTGCGCCAGGACGAGGGCCACGCCCTGCGAGCGTCGGACCGGCGTCCGGAACGGCGTGCCGACGCGGCGCCACCGCATCAGCACGAAGACGGTCAGATAGAGCGCGGCGAACAGCAGGGTCGCGCCGATGCCGATCCAGCCCCGGAGGTCGTGCCGGTCCCACGCGGCGCTCAGCGGGGAGAGGAGGTAGAACAGCCAGATCGCGGCGAACAGCAGACCCCAGCGACGTGGGCCGACGGGCCGGCCCACGTCGATCCCCGGAACCAGGGCGCTGCTCATGTCGGTCACCGTAGGTCAGATCCCGGGATGCTCACACGCGGGCGGTGTCCTTGCTCATCCGCCAGGCGGCGCCGGCCACGAAGATCGCCAGCCAGACCACCAGGTTGACCACCCACACCGCGTGCGGGGCGCCGCCGTACAGCGGCCAGCGGGCGAGCTGGGCCAGGCCGTAGATCGGGGTGCACGCCGAGATGTGACCGAGCGTCGAGCCGCTCGAGATCGGGAACCACAGCCCACCGACCGCGGCCAGACCGGCCAGGACGGGGCCCAGGATCTGCATCACGTTCTCGCTCGGCAGCAGGTAGCCCATGAAGAGGCCGAAGGCACCGAAGACGATCGACCCGATCCAGGCGATGACCGCCGCCGTGACCCAGACGTGCAGCGGCATGTCGGCCTTGCCGTTCAGGGCCCCGGCGACGTTCACCGCAGCCACGGACAGGGCGCCGAAGCCGAGGGCCACGATGGACTTGGTGACGATGTAGGCGACCGGCGACAAGGGCGTGAGCCGCAGCTGGCGGGACCAGCCCAGCGCGCGTTCGGTGGCGACCATCGCCCCGCCGCTGGTCGAGGCCAGCACCGCGCCGTACACCGCCATGCTGATCAGGATGTACGCCGAGACGTTGCCCGAGCCTTCACGGTCGCTGCTGTAGGCGGCGTTCGACCCGATGATCAGGAACAGGAGGACCGGCATCACGAAGGTGAAGATCATCGTGCGTCGGTTGCGGAGCATCCGCTTGAGCTCGATGGCGAGCGTGGTGTGGTTGAACCCGCCGAGCGAGGGAACGCGACGGACGGCCGGGTCGATGGTCTGGGTGGTCATGCCGAGGCTCCTTGGTCGATGGTGGCGGTCACCGAGGGAGTGATGGCCTGGTCGTCGCCGGTGAGGCTGAGGAACGCGTCCTCCAGGCCTCGGGCCGTGATCTCGAGGTCGTGGGCGGTGGTCTCGGTGAGGAGGTGGCGGGCGATCGCGTCGGTGTCCTTCGCGTGGATGTAGACCGAGTCGCCGCGCACGTCGACGCTGTCGACGCCCGGCAGCGCGGAGAGTCGGGCCGCGTCGGCGTCGGGCAGGGTCGCCCGGACGGTGCGGCCGGCGGCCAGCGCCTTGATCTGGCTGCCGGTGCCGTCGGCGACGATCCGGCCCTGGCTGATCAGCACGATCCGGTCGGCGTACTGGTCGGCCTCCTCGAGGTAGTGCGTCGCGAACAGGACCGTGCGGCCCTTCTCGGCGTCCGCGCGGATGGCGGACCAGAAGGCGCGGCGACCCTCGACGTCCATGCCGGTGGTCGGCTCGTCGAGCAGGAGCAGGGCCGGATCGGACAGCAGAGCCATCGCGAACCGCAGGCGCTGCTGCTCACCGCCTGAGCACTTGCCCACCTTGCGGTCGGCGATGCCGGTGATGCCGGCGCGAGCCAGTACGTCGTCGACCGGCGTCGTGTCGGCGAACAGGCTCGCGGTGTACTGCACCGTCTCGCGGACGGTGAGGTCCTTGAGGAGCCCGCCGGTCTGCATCACGGCCGAGACGAGGCCCCGCGAGATCGCCTGGCGGGGCTGCATCCCGAGCACCTCGACCGACCCGGTCGTGGGATGCGAGAGGCCCAGCACCATGTCGATGGTGGTGGTCTTGCCGGCACCGTTCGGGCCGAGGAAGGCCACGATCTCGCCCTGCTGGAGGCTGAGGTCGATGCCGCGGACGGCGTGGACGGAGCCGAAGTCCTTGGTGACGCCGGAGATCCGGACGGCAGGCGCGGCCCCGGCCGTGCTGCCGGTCGCTCCCGAGAGGCTGGTCTGTGTCATGGCCCCAGCCTGGACGAGGAGTGGATCTGGTGCCTCACACAGGCATCACGAGTTCGGCATGACGAATGTCATGAGCCGGTCATGAGCCCGCGTCAGAAAGTGTGCTCGGGGCCGGGGAACGTGCGGTTCTTGACGTCCTCGTCGTAGGCGCGGGCCGCCCGGAGCAGCTCGCCGTGCAGGTCGGCGTACTGCTTGACGAAGGTGGGCATCCGTCCGGTGCGCATGCCGAAGGCATCCGTCCAGACCAGGACCTGCCCGTCGCACTCGGCACCCGCGCCGATGCCGATGGTCGGGATCAACAGCTCCTTGGTGATCTGGGTGGCGACGTCACCGGGGACCATCTCCATGACGACCGCGAACGCGCCGGCGTCCTGCACCGCGTGAGCGTCGGCGATGACCCGCTCGGACGCGTCGCCGCGCCCCTGGACCCGGTAGCCGCCGAGCGCGTGCTCGCTCTGCGGGGTGAAACCGATGTGCGCCATCACCGGGATGCCGCCCTGGGTGAGCCGGGTGATCTGTGGGGTCATCTCGACACCGCCCTCGAGCTTCACGCAGTGGGCGAGCCCTTCCTTCATGAAGCGCGCGGCTGTCGTGTACGCCTGCTCCGGCGAGGCCTGGTAGGAGCCGAACGGCAGGTCGCCGACGACGAGCGCCCGACGGACGGAGCGGCTCACGGCCCGGGTCAGGGGGAGGAGCTCCTCGACGCTGACCGGGACGGTGGTCTCGTAGCCGTAGACGTTGTTGGCCGCGGAGTCCCCGACCAAGAGCACGTCGATGCCGGCCTCGTCGAAGGTGGCGGCGGTGTACTGGTCGTAGGCGGTGAGCATCGAGAACCGCTCGCCGCGCTCCTTGAGCTGGCGCAGATGGTGGGTGCGGACCCGCTTCACGGGGGCGCTGGTCCCCGAGAGGTTTCGGGGGGCGGGACCGGTGCCGTACGGCGCGGCGACCTCGTCGTTCATCCGGGGCTCCTCGGTGCCGACAGGGTCGGCCGTCATCGCGGCTCCCTCGTGGAGTCCACGCAACGCTTCCAGGCTAGTGACGTGCATGCAGGAAGGGGCCTGTGTCGCTCGTCACGGGCGCGTGAGCTCGTGGCGGAGTCCACCGAACGCGATCTCGTCGTCGCGAGTCCCGACGTGGGGGGCGGCGAACCACGCGGCGTACTGGCTGATCTCGTCGAGCCGCCACTCCAGGTCGAAGAGCTCGAGCATCTCCGGGTCTGCCCCGACCTCGTGTGGGGACATGCCGCCCTCGACCAGGAGCCGGAGGTCGAGCTCCGGCGGTGCCAGGGTCAGCGACTCCCAGTCCACCAGGAGCCGGCCGGACGCCGTCAGCAGCTGGTCGTGACTGCTGGGCTCGCCGTGGTTGGCGACCCAGGCCCGGTCCCGGGCGGCATCTGCGAGGCGGTGGTACCGATCGGTCCATCGAGCCACGTCGGTGAGCCGCTCGCGCACCGCCTGGCGCGCCGCGTCGGCGTACGGCCCGGGACCCCAGCTGCGGCCGGTGAGCTCGCCCGTCCTGTCCGCGAAGTCCGGACGGACCAGCGGGCGCCAGACCGGAGTGACCTCCGGGGGAGGCACGTCGTGGAGCCGGGTCAGGGCCAGCTGGGTCCAGGAGAGGTCCAGGGAGCCGCCCGACCCACCGTCGCGCCACGGCGTGCAGCTGAGTCGTCCCTCGCCGAAGGGGACAGTCGTCGCGCCGGATGCGCCGACCAGCGCCGCGACCACGAACTCCAGGCCGCTGTCGTGGAGAGCGACCGCAGAGGCGTACGCCGCCTCCAGGCGGTAAGCGTCTCGCCACTCGTCCACACGGTCCAGGGTGACGAACAGCCGCGGCTGCCGATCCTGGTACGCCGCCCAGTGGTGTGCGCCGAACCCCACCGGGAGGTACGAGACGGTGTCGACCCGCTCGTCCCAGCCTCGGCGGACCTCGGCGAGGACGTCCCCGTCGTCGACGAGGCCGGGTCGTTCATGCACGGGCGAACCTGCGCGTGCGGAGACGGTCGAACGCGCGCTCCGCCGGCGGGTTGCGGATCAGGTCGAGGAGTGCGGCGGTGGGCTCGTCCGGGCCGTACGTGGTGTCGACCGTCAGGTCGCAGTCCCCGTGCTGGAAGACCAGCCGCTGCTGGTGGAGCGCGGTGCCCGGGTCGCGGTCGTTGCGCAGCCTCTCGCGCCGTCGCAGCTCCTTCGGGGAGCAGGTGACGTGGACCAGCAGGACGTCGATCCCCACGGTCAGCCGCAACAGGTCGTCGAGCCGCCACGGCTCGTTGAGGACGTGGTCGCCGAGGACGTCCATCCCCGACGAGGCCGCGCCGACCAGCGCCCGGTGGTACGCCGCGCGCGTGCGGTGGAAGACGTCGTGCCACTGCCGGTCGGTGAGGTCGGCGTCAGGGCGGGTGCGGATCTGGTGGAAGAGATCGACCGGCAGGAGCAGCCACGGCGTGGGCAGCCGGCGGGCGACGGCCTGGGAGAGCGTCGACTTGCCGGCGCTCGACGGCCCGTTGAGGAGGACGATCCGACCCGACGGCATGGCAGGACGGTACCGAGAGCGCTGCTAGCTCTCGCGGGGAGGCGTCGGTGGGCGCAGGACCCGCGCCGCGCGTTCGCTGACCTGCTGCTGGGCGGCGAGCTCCTCCCCGACGAAGACCACGTTGTAGTTGTTCCGGCGCTGGATGTCGCGCATCACCGGGACCTTGCCCAGGTCGCGGAAGAAGCGCGCCACGTCGACGTCGAGCCACTGGCCCGACCACAGCTCGACGCCCTCCACCTCGATGTAGACGGCAGCCACCCGGCTGAGCACCTCGCGCGCGCCGGTGAGCACCGCGTCAGAGGCGCCTTCGACGTCGATCCAGGCCACGATCCGGTCGGTGTCCGTCGGATGCACCAGGTCGTCGACCCGCACCGCCTCGACGTCGACCGCTTCGTGCTCATGGCTGCCGCGGTGGATGCCGAGGCTGGCCATCCGGCTCTTCTCCGGGTCGACCGTCCGCCGGCCGATCGAGAGGGGGATGTTGACGGTCACGGTGCCGTTGGTCGAGGCCGCCGCCAGGTGCCGGTAGTCCACCCCGGCCCGGTCCAGCTGCTCGCGGTACCTGCGGTGCACGTAGGGGTTCGCCTCGAGGGCGAGGCATCGGGCCTCGGGGAACGTGCCCTTGGCCCAGGTCGAGAACGTGCCCTCGTGCGCGCCGAGCTCGAGGACCAGCGTGGGGTCGACGGTGCGGCAGAGGTCGTGGAAGAACCGGCGTACCCGACGGTCGATCACCCCGGTCGGCTTGCCGGTGTTGCGGGCCTGGGCGGCCGTGAACTCCGCCCAGAACCGGTAGCCGTGTGGCTCGTCGGGCAGCGGAGGACCGAGCGCCATGGGCGCACCCTAACGCGGGGCGATCCCTAGACTGGTGACGTGGAGTTCTACTCGGCGTACGCCCAGGGTTTCGCGCGGGTGGCGGCGTGCACCATGCCGGTGGCGCTGGCGGATCCGGCGGCCAATGCGCGCTCCGTCCTCGACCTGGCCCGTGACTGCCACGACGACGGAGTGGCGGTGGCCGTCTTCCCCGAGCTCTGTCTCAGTGGCTACTCCATCGAGGACCTGTTCCTCCAGGACACCTTGCTGAACGCCGTGCAGGAGGCGGTCGCGACGATCGTCGCGGGCTCCGCCGACCTAGTCCCTGTGCTCGTGGTCGGGGCGCCGCTCCGGCACGGCTCGAGGGTCCTCAACTGCGCCGTGGTGATCAAGGACGGACGCGTCCTGGGAGTCGCTCCCAAGTCCTACCTCCCGAACTACCGCGAGTTCTACGAGCGCCGGCACTTCGCGCCGGGCGACGACCTGCGGGGGGCGGCGATCCGCGTGGCCGGAGCGGAGGTCCCGCTGGGACCGGATCTGGTCTTCGCCGCCTCCGACCTGCCCGATCTCCGCCTCCACGTGGAGATCTGCGAGGACATGTGGGTGCCGGTGCCTCCGAGTGCCGAGGCGGCGCTGGCCGGGGCCACCGTGCTGGCCAACCTCTCGGGAAGCCCGATCACCGTCGCCCGGGCCGAGGACCGGCGGCTGCTGGTGCGCAGCGCCAGCTTCCGCGACAACGCGGCGTACGTCTTCGCCGCCGCCGGCCAGGGGGAGTCCACGACCGACCTGGCCTGGGACGGCCAGACGATGGTCTACGAGTGCGGCGACCTGCTCGGGGAGAGCGAGCGGTTCCCGATCGGGCCGCGGCGGACGGTCGTCGACGTCGACCTCGACCGGATCCGCCAGGAGCGTCTCCGGATGGGGACCTTCGACGACAACCGCCGGACACTCGGGCTCGGCCGGAGCGACGTCCGGGAGGTGGCGTTCGAGCTCTCGCCCCCGGCCGGCGACATCGGGCTGCGCCGCAAGCTCGACCGCTACCCGTTCGTCCCCGACGACCCCGACCGGTTGGCGCTGGACTGCTACGAGGGCTACCACATCCAGGTCGCCGGGCTGATGCAGCGGCTGGAGGCGATCGGCCGGCCCAAGGCAGTGATCGGAATCAGTGGTGGTCTCGACTCCACCCACGCCCTGATCGTCGCGGCCAAGGCGATGGATGCCCTCGGCCGGCCGCGCAGCGACGTCCTCGCGTTCACGATGCCGGGCTTCGCCACCGGCGAGACGACGAAGTCGCTGGCGACCCGTCTCGCGGGGGCGCTCGGGGTGACCTTCGAGGAGATCGACATCAAGCCGGCCGCCGAGCAGCTGCTGAAGGACCTCGACCACCCGGCGGCCGACCCCACGCAGGACGAGCCGACGTACGACATCACCTACGAGAACGTGCAGGCCGGGTTGCGCACCGACTACCTGTTCCGGCTGGCCAACCAGCGCGGCGGCATCGTCGTCGGCACCGGCGACCTCAGCGAGCTCGCGCTCGGCTGGTGCACCTACGGCGTGGGCGACCAAATGTCGCACTACAACGTCAACGCCGGGGTGCCGAAGACGCTGGTGCAGCACCTCATCCGGTGGACGATCGAGAGCGGCCAGTTCGACGAGGCGGCCGACCAGGTGCTCGGGGAGATCCTCGACCAGGAGATCACGCCCGAGCTGATCCCCACGGTCGAGGGACAGAAGGCGCAGGCGACCGAGGACACGGTCGGGCCGTACGCGCTCCAGGACTTCACGCTCTTCCACGTGCTGCGGCGGGGCTACCGACCGACCAAGATCGCCTTCCTCGCCTGGCACGCCTGGCACGATCCCGAGGCGGGGGACTGGCCACCCGGGTACCCGGCGGACCGCCGGCCGGCGTACCAGCTGAGCGAGGTCCGGCACTGGCTCGAGATCTTCTGCCGGCGCTTCTTCGCCAGCCAGTTCAAGCGCAGCGCTCTTCCGAACGGGCCGAAGGTGAGCGCGGGCGGCACCATGAGCCCGCGCGGGGACTGGCGGATGCCGAGCGACGCGGCGGCGACCGCCTGGCTCGCCGACCTCGAGCAGGTTCCTCGCCGCTGATCGGGTCACCCGCCCGGCGTACTCCGTCCTCCTGCCGGATGACATTTCGGCAACGGCGCGTCCCGACTGCAACCTTTCCCGGGCACGGTCAGTCGAAGGGCCGTAGGGGCGCCGCGGAGGCGCCGCCCTGAGCTCCGGGAGACGGACATGACACGAGTACGACGCGCGTGGGGGGTCGCAGCGGTCCTCGCGACGCTCGCCGCCACCATGCTGGCCACCACCGCCCAGAACGACGCCCATGCCGCAACCGGGTCCGCCGCCCCGGCGGCACGGCAGTCGGCCAGGACCGCCCTGCACATCCACGTCACCGGGTGCGACCGGTGCTCGGTGCAGCTCCAGCAGGCGATCCACGGCCGGGGCACCGTGTGGCAGTCGCGGTCGAAGCGGATCGGCGACGACAAGGAGGTGACGTTCCGCGTACGCAGCTACCGGACCAAGGGGATGTCCTTCGTCCTGCGCGCCCCGTGGGCCAGGGACCTGGACTGGGTCCCCAACGTCGCGACCCGGTACGCCGGCCACAAGGTCGACTCGTTCGTGACCCGTACGGAGGCCCGCGCGGCCGATCGCGCCGAGGGATGCTGGGCGGGCACGAACCTGGACCGGGTCGCTCTGGGCTTCCACGTCTCGCGCATCTCGGCGGAGGCCGGCGACGGATCACCGACGAAGGCTCCTCTGGTCTACGCGACTCACACGATGTCGAGCTGGCGGCCGATGGCCGACACCTACAAGGGCACGATCGCCAACCAGGAGGCGTTCTACTGCACCCGACCGAAGACCACCGACGTCACGTTCACCGCTCCTGGCTGCACCGGGTGTGAGCTCCAGCTGCTGAACGGTGCCCGGCGCGCCGAGAACCTCTGGGTCTCCCGGGCCAAGACCGTCTCGGGCGGGTCCGTCGCCTTCCGGGTGCCGCGGCCGCTGACGCGCGGCCTCAGTGCCACGGTCCGGGCGCCGTGGGAGGGAGCACCGCCGTTCACCACCACCGTGGTGTGGCGGTACGGCGGTCACAAGGTCGGTGACTCGGTCACCTTTGCCGACGCTCGGTCGCGCTCGCGGGCGACCGGATGCTGGGGCGGGACCACCGAGTCCGCCGTCTCGGTCGCACTGACGATCCGCGAAGTCACGGTCACGAGCACCACCGGCTCCCCGACCGCCGGGAGCATCGCGTTCGCCGACGTCACCCAGCCGTGGTTGAGGCCGATGTACCCGGTCAAGAAGGGTGTGCTCGGCACCCAGGACGTCATCGTCTGCAGCAAGTAGTCGACGTACGACGAGCACGACGCCCTGCCGGTCTCGGGCCGGCGGGGCGTTGTCAATTTTCCGGTCTGTTCGAAACGACGACTGGGGTCTAGCGTGTCGATCGTTGTCGGGGTTCTTCTGCTCGAGGGGAGATCACACATGCGTGCTCGTCGAAGCCGTGTTCTTCAAGGCAAGGCAGGGTTGGCCGCCGCCACTCTCGTGGTGGGCACCGCAGCCGGCGCGATCGCCTCGGTCGGCGCGGCGCCGCCCGCCGTCGGCGCTGATCCGTCCGGCTGTCAGCTGGGCAACGGCGTGAAGCACGTCGTCGAGATCGTGTTCGACAACGTGCACTTCTTCCGGGACAACCCGAACGTCCCATCCGATCTCGAGCAGATGCCCCACCTGCTCAACTTCCTCGAGTCCAACGGCACGGTGTTCTCGAACTCCCACACGCCGCTGATCGCCCACACGGCAGACGACAGCCTGACGATCTACACCGGCTTGTACGGCGACCGTCACGGCCAGCCGGTGACCAACAGCTACAACACCTACAACCCGTACGGCAGCACCGACACCGCGACGTCCTTCGCCTACTGGACGAGCCCCGTCGCCGATACGTCGAGGCCCCCGAACGTGAACCACGACACGGCACCGTCGATGACCTACTCGGCCACCGTGCCTGCCGGCGGCACACCGAACAAGGTCACCCCGGCGCCGTGGGTGCCGTTCACCCGCGCCGGGTGCTCCGTCGGTGACTTCTCGACTGCGAACATGGTGCTCGAGAACACCAACCCGGACATCAACACCGTCTTCGGGGCCGGCTCGCCGGAGGCCCAGCAGCTCGCGAGCGACCCTGACAGCTTCAAGGATGCGGAGGTCGCCGATTACATCGGCGTCGCGGTGCACTGCGCCCAGGGCGATGCGATCTGCGCCGACGCGCAGGCCAAACGCGGAAACGACACCTCACCGTCGCCGACCGCCCGGCCCGACCTGTTGCCCGACGAGCCCGGTGGCTACGACGGCTACCAGGGACTGTTCGGCGCGCGCTACGTGGCCCCGCAGCTGGGCGCCGGTTCGTTGGACCTGAAGCACAACGGCTACCAGGTCACGAACACCGCCGGGAACCTCGTCGATCTGAACGGGAACGAGATCGACGGCGCGTTCCTCAGCGGCCATCCCGGCTTCCCAGGATTCAGCCCGACGGCGGCGCAGACGCTGGCCTACGTGGCGGACATGCAGGAGGCCGGGATCCCGGTGACGTACGGCTACATCTCCGACACGCACGACAAGAAGAACGGCGCGACCGGGTGCACGTCACCGGGCAACGCGCTCGGCCCCGGTGACGCGTGCTCGGTCGCCGCGTTGAAGTCGTACGACGATGCCTTCAACACGTTCTTCCAGCGCCTCCAGGCGGACGGCATCACGCCGGCCAACACCGAGTTCATGATCAGCGCCGAGGAGAACGACCAGTTCGCGGGAGCGAACGCCGTCGGCCGCTCGGTCCAGCCCACGCCCGCGGACTGCGACGGCGTCACGACCCCCTGCACCTACTCGAAGACGCAGATCGGCGAGCTCGCAGCCAACATCAAGGGGCTGCTGTCGACGACCGCGAGCTCAGGAACGCCGTTCGACCTCGACGCGCAGGGGGCTTCGCTCTACGTGCACGGCCAGCCGTCCGCGGACGACCCGGCGGTGCGTCAGCTGGAACGCGACACGGCCGCCATGACGAACACGTCCGATCCCTACGCGAACTACAGCGGGGTGCCGGACGAGAAGATCGTCAAGTACCAGGCCGGCGCGCTCGAACAGCGGGTGTTGCACATGCAGACGAACGATCCGTTGCGAACGCCGACATACTCGATCTTCCCGATGCCGGACTACTTCTTCGGGACATCAGGTCACGATGTGAGCATCAACAACGGATTCGCCTACGACCACGGGTACTACTCGCCGAACATCGACATCACCTGGGCCGGGATCGCGGGTCCGGGAGTGGCGGTGAACGGCGTGGACGGTCCCGTCCCGACCGAGGGGAACGAGTCGCACGACCCGAACTCAACGAAGACCGTCCCCGAGGCGTCGAGAGAGGGCACCTGGGTCGAGGAGGCCGATCTGCGGCCCACGCTGCTGCACCTCGTCGGCCTGACCGACGACTACCAGACCGACGGCCAGGTGATCACGCCGGCGCTCACCGACGCGAGCAGCTCACTGGAGAAGGTGGCTGAGCTGGGCGCCTTGTATCAGCAGATCAACTCGAGCGTCGGTGAGTTCGCGACGGACACGCTGATTGCGGACTCCAAGGCGCTGGCGAGCGGGTCGACGTCGGACGACTCGACGTACACCACCGAGCAGGAGGCCCTGCAGACGATGGCCGATCATCGCGACCGGGTCGCGGCGCTCATGAAGGCGACCCTCTCGCGCGCCGCGATGGGGATCGCGCCCGGCCGCGGCGAGCTGCGCTCCGAGATGGTGCAGGGGAGGGCGCTGCTGAGGCAGGCGGCCGAGCTGGCAGCCGATACCTGACAACCAGGGCTCGGCCGCCGCACACAGCGGTCGAGCCGCTCGCAACATCGCCGTAACACGGCTGGGACACACTGCGGCCCATGGGCAAGCAGGAAGACTTCGTGCTGCGCGCGCTCGAGGAGCGCGACGTCCGGTTCGTGCGGCTGTGGTTCACCGACGTGCTCGGGTTCCTCAAATCCGTGGCCGTCGCGCCCGCCGAGCTCGAGGGCGCGTTCGACGAGGGCATCGGCTTCGACGGCTCCGCGATCGAGGGGTTCGCCCGCGTCTACGAGGCCGACATGCTCGCCAAGCCCGACCCGGCGACGTTCCAGATCCTGCCCTGGCGCAGCGGCGACGGCCCGAGCACGGCCCGGATGTTCTGCGACATCGTGATGCCGGACGGCTCCCCGTCGTACGCCGACCCGCGGCACGTGCTGAAGCGGACCCTCGGCCATGCCGCCGAGGAGGGCTTCACCTTCTACACCCACCCCGAGATCGAGTTCTACCTGTTCAAGGACAACCCCACTCCCGGTGGCGACCCGGTGCCGGTCGACCGGTCCGGCTACTTCGACCACACCGCACAGTCGCAGGGTGCCGACTTCCGGCGCGAGGCGATCACGATGCTCGAGTCGATGGGGATCTCGGTGGAGTTCAGCCACCACGAGGGCGGCCCCGGCCAGCAGGAGATCGACCTGCGGTACGCCGACGCGCTGTCGACCGCGGACAACATCATGACGTTCCGCACCGTGATCCGTGAGGTGGCGCTGAGCCAGGGCATCTGGGCGACGTTCATGCCCAAGCCGTTCACGGCTCAACCCGGGTCGGCGATGCACACGCACGTGTCCCTGTTCGAGGGTGACAGGAACGCGTTCTTCGAGGCGGGTGCCGAGTACCAGCTGTCGAAGACGGGCCGGAAGTTCATCGCCGGCGTCCTCCGGCACGCCAGTGAGATCGCGGTGGTCACCAACCAGTGGGTGAACAGCTACAAGCGCCTGCTCGGCGGCGGCGAGGCCCCCTCGTACATCTGCTGGGGCCACAACAACCGCTCGGCCATGGTGCGGGTACCGATGTACAAGCCGCAGAAGGGCGTCTCGACCCGGGTCGAGGTGCGCACGATCGACTCGGCCTGCAACCCCTACCTGGCGTACGCCGTGGTGCTCGCCGCGGGCATGAAGGGCGTCGAGCAGGACTACGACCTGCCGCGCGAGGCCGAGGACGACGTGTGGACGTTGACCGAGCGGGAGCGCAAGAGTCTCGGCATCGAGCCGCTGCCCACCAGCCTGTCCGAGGCGATCCGCGTCGCGGAGGACTCCGAGCTGCTCGCCGAGACCCTGGGCGAGCACGTCTTCGACTTCTTCCTTCGCAACAAGCGGAACGAGTGGCGCGAGTACCGCACCGAGGTCTCCGCCTTCGAGCGCGACCGGATGCTGCCGGTCCTGTGATCGGCTGACGTGTCCGGGGCGACAGCCGACACCGGACCGACGTTCCGGTTGTGGCCGCCGGTGGCCGTCGGTGCTCCGCTGCTGATCGGACTCCTGCTGACCTGGCTCGTCGGCGGCCCCTGGGGTCCTTCACGCGACGCGTCGGCGCTGGGCTGGGTCCTGCTTATCGTGTTCGCCATGTGGAACGGATGGGCGCTGCTGACGATGCGCCGCCACCGCACCGGGCTGTTGCCGGGCGAGCCGAGCACGACGGTCCTCGCGGTCGGTCCCTTCGCCAGGTCGCGCAACCCGTTGTATGTCGGACTGCTCGTCGCGTCGGCCGGCGTCGCGCTGCTGGCGGGCTCGCTGTGGGCCGTGCTCGCTCTGCCCGTCGAGTGGGCGTTGCTCAGATGGGGGGCGGTCCTGCCCGAGGAGCGCTACCTGTCGGCGAAGTTCGGTCCGGAATACGCCGACTATCGCGGCCGGGTGCGTCGCTGGCTGTGACGTTCCGGCGGTCGTGCGACGTGGTCGCCACCGGTGGTTGGGGAAGGCGTCCTGGCCCGGCTCCGGTGGTTGAGGAAGGCGCACTGGCCGTCACCGGTGGTTGAGTAAGCCGCCCCGCCCGGCACCGGTGGTTGAGGAAGGCGCCCCGGCCGGCACCGGTGGTTGAGGAAGGCGCCCTGGCGCCTGTCTCGAAACCACCGCTGAGGTACGGGGGTGCTGGTCGAGGTCTTGCGGTGGGTGGTGGGGTGCGGTCTTTTGGCTGAATAGAGGGACGGCAGGATGGCGCCTGGCCGCCGTTGCCGGCCTCCGGTTTGCATGGGGTATCCCGGTCCAGCACGTCTGGGCTACTCCCGAAAGACCTCTCGGAGAACCGGCCGACAAAGATTCCTCAAACTTTTTCTGGAAAGCGGTCGATAACGCTGTGGATAAGCGGGGTCACTGTCGGTGGTGCCTGCTTGGCTTATCGGTATGTCGATCTCGGAACTCTCCCCGCAGCAGCCCGGTGCCGCCGGTCCGGCCGCGGTCCTGGCCGAGATCCTCACCGCGGTCCGCGAGCTGGACGGGACCTGGTGGACCAGTCAGTCCGATGACGACCTGATCGCGGTGGCGGAGCTGGTCGCCGAGCTCCGGGCAGCCACGGCGGCGGTCGAGGCGGGGGCGGTGGCGGAGGCCGACACCCGTGATCTCGGGAAGGCCACGCTGCATCACGCCTCGACCCCGGCCTGGTTGACCCACCTCGGCGGGCTGCGTAAGGGCGAGGGACGTCGGGTCGTGACCCGCGCCCACGCCCTGACCGGACCCCTCACGGCGACCCGGGAGGCGATGGCGGCCGGGACGATCAGCCCGGAGCAGGCGGACGTGATCGTGAGGTCGATCGAGGCTCTGCCGGTCGGGGAGGCCGTGCGCTCCCGGGGTGAACGCACGTTGCTGGAGCAGGCGGGGTGTCTGGATGCCTCCGACCTGGCCCGGGCGGGTCGGCATCTGGTGCACGTGGTCGACCCCGACGGGGAGGACCGCACCCTCGAGAAGCAGCTGGCCCGGGAGGAACGCGCCGCCCACCTGGACCGGTTCCTCTCGATCGCTGCCGATGGTGCCGGCGGGGTCCGGGTCAAGGGACGCGGCTCGGCCGAGGACGGCGCCCTCCTCAAAGCCGCGTTGCTGCCGCTGACCGCACCGGCTCCGGCGGTCGACGACCGAGACGGCGAGCTGGTGCACGACCTGCGTGACCACGGCGCCCGACTCTGGGACGCCCTGGTCGCCACCGCCCGGCACGCCCTGGACACCGATCTCCCACCGGCCTCGGACGGCGCCCCGGCCCGGTTGATGGTCACCGTCGGCCTCGACACGCTCCAGGCCGGACTGACCACGGGCCTCGCGGAAACCGCGGAGGCCGGGCTGGTCGGGATCGGCGTGACCGGGCTGACCGGGGACGGCACCGACCTGTCGGTCGCGACCATCCGGCGGTTGGCCTGCGACGCCGAGATCATCCCCGCCGTCCTCGGCACCCGCGGCGAACCCCTGGACGTGGGCCGGGCGCGGCGGCTGGTCACCGTCGCGATCTGGCTCGCCCTGGTCATCCGGGACCGGCACTGTGCCTTCCCGGGCTGTGACCGGCCGCCACTGATGTGTCACGCCCACCACATCCGGCACTGGATTCTCGGCGGCGAGACGAAGCTCGAGAACCTCGTGCTCCTCTGCGGGCATCACCATCGGGTCATCCACGACTCACCCTGGCAGGTCAGGCTGAATCCCGACGATCACAAACCCGAATTCCGTCCACCACCCAAACCCGGTGTCGAAAGCGCCTGGATCCGATATCGACCCCGACGAGAATGAGGGGGTGCTGCACGACCCCGACGGTCGGTTCTTTGGGTCGGAGGCCGTCATCAAGATGCCCAGGAGCCCTCAGCCCATCGGCATGGTCTGATCGGACGGGAGCGTCAGCCAGGGAAGTGCCTCGGGGGCGACGAGCAGCAGGATGCCCACGCCGGTCAACAATGCGGCGGTGGCGACCGTGAGGCCGCCTCGCCAGGGCAGGGTTTTCTCGACCGCGATGATGCCGGCGACGAACCCCATCCAGATGACGCTCATCACCCCGAGCGCGAACAGCGACGCCATCAGCGCCCAGCAGCAGCCCACGCACCAGGCCCCGTTGCGCGCGCCCATCCGGAGCGCCCCTGTCACGCCGTCCCGCCACGAGCCCAGGAGCGCGCCGAGCGGGCTGCGGCACTTCGAGAGGCAGACGTCCTTGAACGGGGTGAGCTCATAGGCGGCCGCGGCGAGCAGCGTGGCGCCCGCGAAGCCGTGGCCGGCGCGGTCCCACGCGAGGGCGCCGTCCGAGGTCGACGCCACTGCGCCGGCGAGGACGTAGGCGGCGATGCCGGCCGTGGCCCACGTGAGCAGGTAACCCACCGTGAAGGCCCACGGTGACAGTGGCGAACGCTCCCTGGTGATGCGGGTGTACAGGCTCACCGTGGGCGCCACGGACGGCAGCATCATCGCGGCCATCATCACGACCCAGATGGCGAGGAACCAGCCCAAGCTCCCGAGGCTCGTCCAGGGTCCTGCGTCCATGCCGCGCATCTCGCGCGCGGTCCACAGCCAGCCGACGGCGGCGAGGGCGAACAGGGCGGCCACCAGCCCGAGCCGAGCCCGCGCCGCGGCGTACGCCGGACCGAGCCCGGCGCTCGCGCCGGCGGGCGCTGCCGACCTCATCGGAGGTCAGGCGGCCCAGGAGAACTCGGACTTGGACAGCCCCGTCTTGCCCTCGAAGGAGATGCCGAAGGCGTTGATCCGAGTGCGCTGCGCCTCGGCCATGGTGAGGTCGGAGCCGACGGGGTGGAACATCCCGTTGAACCGGACCGGCTCGCCGGACTCCACGCCGAACGGGACGACGTCCTCGATCTCGAAGTCGATCGTGTCTCCGACGCGCACGCTGTGCCGCAGGCCGTCGTCGCTGATCTCGATCGCGGCGCGTTCGACCCCGACCACTTCGGCAACGAGGGGCGTGAGCGCGCCCATGGGTCCGCCCAGCTGGCCGCCGAACACCTTCGTGAGCTTGTCGAACTGCTCGTCGCTCGCACCGTCGTCGACAAAGAGCCCGAGTCGCCAGTCGCCGTCGGTCATCACCTTCGGGGTGTCGGCGATCATCACGACCTTGCGCCCCGCGATGTCGGTGCCTTCGATCTCACCCTCGCGGATGTTGAAGGCCAACGTCACCCGGCAGAAGTCGTAGGTGGCGCCGTGGGCCATGGACAGGTTGCACGGGCACATCAGCTCGCAGGAACAGGTCTCGACATAACTCCCGGTCAGATTCCATGCCATTTCGGGCCCCCTCCGTGAGACCTTTCAGTCTTGCCAGGTCGGGTGGATCGGTCAATGAATCGATCGAGCCACGGGACACCGTCTCGACGCGTATGCCGATGGCCATAGGTTGGCCACGTGACACCACGCGTGCTCGTGATCCAGCACGAGGCAGACGACCCGATCCACCTGATGGGCACCTGGATGCAAGGCGTCGAGCTCGTCGTCTGCCGTGCCTACGAGGGAGATTCGGTCCCGGTCGAGATGGACGGCCTTGACGGGGTCGTCGTGATGGGCGGCGCGGTGGGCGCGCACGACGACGAGAAGGCGCCCTGGCTGCCCGCGGTCCGCGAGCTGATCCGGCTGGCCGCCGAAGCGCGGGTGCCGACCCTGGGCATCTGCCTCGGCCACCAGCTGTGCGCGGTCGCTCTGGGTGGCGAGATCGTGGTGAACCCCCGCGGCCGGCAGCTCGGACTCCTCGACGTCGGGTGGACCGCCGAGGCGGTCGACGACGCGCTGATGGGCGGCCTGGTCGGACCGCGCCGCGCGATGCACTGGAACGACGACGTCGTCGCCGTGCTCCCCGAAGGTGCGCGGCAGCTGGCGACGTCGAGCACCGGCGAGGTGCAGGCGGTCCGGTACGCACGGGCGGTCTGGGGCGTCCAGTGGCATCCCGAGGTGGACGACGCCCTCGTCGCACGGTGGGCGAACGACGGCAGCCTCCCGGCGTCCGAGAAGGAGCGGGTGCTCGACGACCTGGTCCGATCGCGGAACGACCTCGACGAGTCCTGGCGACCGCTCGCGCAGCGCTTCGTCGACCTCGTCCTAGCCGGCCGGCTCGGCTAGCGCGAAGAACCCTCTGCGGGGCCGGCGAAGGACTCCCGGAGCCGCTCGCGGACTCCGGGCGGAGCCTCGACTCGGTCGAGGCCGAGCAGGGCCGCTCCGACGACGGGCGGGGTGCGCACGACTCGGGGTTCGGCGAGGGGTGCGGCGTCAGCCAGGAGACGGTTGATCTCCTCCATCAGCTGCTTGTGCCCCGCGGTGAGCACACCGCCACCCAGCACGACCGGGAACGACTGCTCCAGGACCCCGAGACGTCGCATAGCTGCCACCGCCAAGGCGACCACCTCCTCGGCCTGACGGCGTACCAAGGCGGAGGCCACCTCGTCGCCGGCGGCCGCGACAGCGAACAGCACCGGCGTCAGCCCGCTGCACTCCGTCTCCGAGAGGGAGCCGAGGTGCACCGCTGCGATCAGCTCCTCCATGCCGGCCAGACCCGCGTGGCGGGGGAGCGCCTCGCTCAGCTCGGTGCGCGGCCCGCGGCCGTCCACGGCTCGCGCCGCCCACCACATCGCCTCCTGCCAGAGGTGGCCGCCGCCGCCCCAGTCGCCCGAGATGTGACCGACCGCGGCGAAGCGCGCCGTGGTGCCGTCGGGCAGCAGGCCGGCGCAGTTGATCCCGGCTCCGCACACGACGGCGACCCCGCGCGGCTCGTCGAGCCCGGCGCGGAGCAGGGCGAAGGTGTCGTTGAAGACCTCGATCGACGCGCCCCACCCCTGGGCGACGATCGCCGACTCCAGGGCCTGGTGCTCGACGGGCAGGTCGGCGTTGGCGAGGCAGGCCGACACGTGCCGGGCGACCGGGCCCTCGCCCTCGAGCCCGGCCCGCGCTCGCGCCCTCGCGACCAGGGGGGCGAGGCCGGTCACCGCGGTCGCCGGCCCGAGCCGGTCGGGCCGGAACGGACCTCCACGGGCGGTGGCCCGTACCGTCCCGTCGTCGGCGACGATCGCGACGTCGGTCTTGCTGTTCCCCGCGTCGATGGCGAGGACCGACGCCGGCTCCTCGGATGTGTGCTCGCCCATGTCAGGACCACCGGAGGTAGTCGCGGTTGGTGGCGATCAGCCGGTCGGCGAGACCGTGCGCGACATCGACCTGACCGACGAGCGGGTGGGCGAGAAGGGCCTTGAACACCCGGTCGTATCCGCCGCGCAGCGCCGCGTCCAGCGCGAGGTGCTCGTACGCCGTGACCGCCGCCACCAGCCCGGCGTACACCGGCGCGAGCGGTGCGAGGGGCACGGCTCGTACGCCGGAGCGGTCGACCGCGGCGGGAACCTCGATCACAGCGTCGTCCGGTAGGAAGGGCAGGGTGCCGTCGTTGCGCAGGTTCACGACCTGGGTGTGCGCGGCGCTTCCGGACCCGAGCAGGGACGCCGCGAGCTGCACGGCGGCCTCGGAGTAGAACGCCCCGCCGCGCTCGCCGAGCAGCGCCGGCTTCTCCTCGAGCGCGGGGTCCGCGTACATCGTGAGCAGCTCCTGCTCGATCTCCGCGACCCGCGCCGCCCGCGAGCCCGCCGCGCGCTGCTCGGCCACCACCTCGTCGTGGGCGTAGAAGTAGCGCAGGTAGTAGGACGGGACGACCCCCAGCGTGTGCAGCACCTCCACGGGGAGCTCCAGCGACTCCGCGATCTCCGCCCCGTGCGCCGCCAGCAGCTCCGGAAGCCGGTCGACCCCGTCCACGGTGACGGCGCGTTCCCAGGTCAGGTGGTTCAAGCCGACGTGGTCGAGCTCCACGAGCTCGGGGGAGACGCCCAGCCACGCGGCGAACCGGCGCTGGAAGCCGATCGCGACGTTGCACAGCCCGACGGCGCGGTGGCCCTCCTGCAGGAGAGCACGGGTGACGATGCCGACCGGGTTCGTGAAGTCGATGATCCAGGCGTCCGGTGCGGCCGCGCGCACCCGCTCGGCGATGTCCAGGACGACGGGGACTGTCCGCAGCGCCTTGGCGAGACCGCCGGCGCCCGTCGTCTCCTGCCCCACGCACCCGCACTCCAACGGCCACGTCTCGTCCTGCTGCCGCGCGGCCTGGCCCCCGACACGCAGCTGCAGCAGGACCGCGTCGACGCCGTCGAGCGCCGGCTCCAGCTCGGTCGTGGTCGTGATGCGCCCCGGGTGGCCGAGCCGGGCGAGGATCCGCCGGCCGAACGCGCCCGTCAGCTCGAGGCGGTCGGCGGCGGGGTCGACCAGGACCAGCTCGTCGACCGGCAGTACGTCGTACTGCCGGCCGAGGCCGTCCACCAGCTCCGGGGTGTACGTCGAGCCGCCGCCGACGACCGCGACCTTCCGTGGGGTGCTCGTCATCCCTTGACCCCCGTCAGCGTCACGCCTTCGATGAACGCCCGCTGGGCGAGGAAGAACAGGATGAGGACCGGTGCCATGACCAGGACGGTGGCCGCCATGGTCAGGTTCCAGTCCGTGTGGCGGGCGCTCTTGAACGTCTGCAGACCGTAGCTGAGGGTCCAGGCAGCCGGGTTCTCGCTGGCATAGATCTGCGGCCCGAAGTAGTCGTTCCAGCAGTAGAAGAACTGGAACAGACCGACGGCGGCGATCGCCGGCCTGATCATGGGGATCACCACGCTCACCATCGTCCGGAACTCCCCGCAGCCGTCGATGCGCGCGGCCTCCAGGTAGGCCCGCGGCACCGTCAGCATGAACTGCCGCAGCAGGAAGATGGTGAACGCGTCGCCGAAGGCGAGCGGGATGATCAGCGGCCACAGCGTCCCGGTCAGGTGGAAGTCCTGGGCCCACACGAGGTAGAGCGGGATGATCGAGACCTGCGGTGGCAGCATCATCGTCGCGATCACGACCATCATCGCCACGTTCCGACCCCGGAACCTGAAGTACGCCAGTGCATAGGCCACCGGAAGGCTGGACAGCAGCGTGAGGGCGGTGCCGCAGCCGGCGTACACGAGCGTGTTCCTCCACCACGTCGGGAAACCGGGGGTGTGCCAGACGTCGACCAGGTTGCGCCACGCGAAGGGGTGCGGCCACAGGTCCCGGGTCAACGACTGCTGGTCCGACATCAGCGCCGTGAGCACGACGAAGACGAAGGGCAGGACGAACAGCAGGGCGAGGCCGACCGCGAAGGAGTGCAGGGCGACCCACTCGAGCAGGGCGCGTCGTCGATAGAGGGCGGGCTGGGCGGCGCTCGTCGTCATCTCAGTCCTCCGCCGTCAGGAAGCCGCTGCCGCGCCCCATCAAGAAGGCCGCGAAGATCATCGAGAGGACGAACAGCACCATCGCGATCACGCAGGCGGCGCCGATGTCGAACCGTTGGAAGCCGAGGTTGTAGACCAGCTGGGGGAGGGTCAGGGTCGAGCCGGAGGGGTAGCCCGGCTCGAACTGGTTGCCCGACCCGGCGATCTGCCCACTCGCGACCTGGCCCGCCACGATCGGCTCGGTGTAGTACTGCATCGTCGCGATGACGCCGGTGATCACGGCGAACAGCAGGATCGGTCGCAGGTGGGGGAGCGTCACGTGCAGGAAGCGTCGCACCGCCCCCGCACCGTCCAGGGACGCCGCCTCGTACAGCTCCTGGGGGACGTCGAGCAGGGACGCCAGGAAGATCACCATCAGGTCCCCGACCCCCCACAGCGCCAGCAACGTGAGCGCGGGCTTGGACCAGGTCGGGTCGTTGAACCAGCTCGGCGCCGACACACCGACGTGGCCGAGGATGGTGTTGACCGGCCCTGTCCCGGGGTTGAGCAGGAACACGAACGCCAGAGTTCCCGCGACGGGCGGTGCCAGGAACGGCGCGTAGAACACCGTGCGGAGCAATGAGTTACCGCGCTTGACGGAGATGACCAGCTGGCCGAGCACCAGACCCGCCACGATCCGCAGGGTCACCAGTACGACGACGAACCACAGCGTGTTGCGCATCGCGGGCCAGAAGAACGGATAGTCGCGGAACACGAAGCGCCAGTTGTCCAGCCCGTTCCAGGTCGGAGACACGAAGCCGTCGTACCGGGTGAACGAGAGGTACGCCGTGGTCGCGAGCGGATACAGGAAGAAGAGTCCCGTCCCCAGCAGCCACGGGGACAGGAAGGCCAGGTTGCGCAGCAGCTCCCGACGGCGGCGGCTGCGCAGACCCGGACTCCTCCTCGTTCTGGGTGAGGCCGTGAGCGTCACTGGACCTGGGCGATGTTGGTGTCGATCTGGTGGGCTGCGTCGACGAGGCCGGACTGGAGGTCGCTCTGCTTCCCGGACTGGAAGTTGTAGCCCAGGTTCTGCAGGACCAGCTGGTAGTCGCCCCCGTTGGGGCTCGCCGGCGTCGTAGTGCTGTTCGGGTCCGACGCGATCTTGATGAACGTCTGGAAGTTCGGGTCCTGGCTCACCTTCGGCGAGGCCAGCGCAGCGGTCGTCGACGGGACGTTGTGGATCGCGTTCGCGAAGTTCACGACGGCGTCCGTGTCCGTGGTCAGGTACTTCACGAACTCCCACGCGGCGTTCTGCTTGTCACTCGTACTGGCGATCCCGACGATCGTGCCCGTGATGTAGCCCTTGCCGTACTGGTCCGCCAGGTCGTCGGGCACCGGGAAGGGTGCGACGCCGTAGTTCACCTTGCTGTTCGAGTCGTCGATCATGCCGGCGCGCCACTCACCGTCGATCATCATCGCGACCTGGCCGGTCATGAACGCGTTGTTGTTGCTGAACTCCTCACCGGCGGAGGTGCGGAACTTGTCCAGCCGCGCGTATCCGCCCAGCTTGTCGACGAGGTTCTTCTGCCACTCCATCGCGGACTTCAGGGCGCCGTCGTTCGCCACGTTGGACTTGCCGTCCGAGGTGAAGTACGTCGGCGACCACTGTGCCGCGAAGTGGGTGATCGTCGACTCGTAGAAGTGGTAGTCGGGCTGGAAGCCGAGCTGCGAGTAGGAGTCGCCGGACGTCTTGGTCAGCTTGACGGCGTCCGCGTCGAGCTGCGACATGGTCTTGGGCGGACCGCTGATCCCGGCAGCCTTGAACGCGTCCTTGTTGTAGTAGAGGCCGTAGGCGTCGCTGAGCAGGGGGAGCGAGCACTGGTTGCCGTTGTACTGCGTGTAGGACAGCTGTGGGCCCGGGAACGTCGTGGTCGGGTCGATCCCGGACTTCGCCAGGAACGGGGTCAGGTCGACGAACGCGTGGGACGTGCAGAACTCGCCGACGTTGTCGGTCGTGAACGACGAGACGACGTCCGGGGCCGATGAGCCGCCGGCTCGCAGCGCCTGGTTGATCTTGTCGTCGGTGATGTTGCCGACGGCCTTCACGTGGATGTTCGGGTGGGCCTTCTCGAACGCGTCGATGGTCGCCTGGATCGCCTTGACCTCGCTCGGCGCGCTCCACCCGTGCCAGAAGGTGATGGTGACGTCCGCGTTCGGGTTGTCGTTGGCCCCTCCCTTCGACGACCCGAAGCACGCCGTCAGGGCGAGCGCGAGGGCTGCGGTCAGGGCGCTGCCGGCGATGCGACGACGCAGGTGTCGGGTCATGGTGATCTCCTGTTGTCGGGCCGGGCGCTGCCCGGGTGTGCGAGGTGACGGACCGTGTCGAAGACGTCGTCCCGGGCGGCGGCGAGGGCCGTGTGGAGCGCACCGGTGAGCACCGGTCCCTCGCGGACCTCCGCGAGCTCGAGGCGCGGGCGCCCGGCGGCCAGCGACCCGAGCTCGTCGGCGACAGCCGCGCGGAGCCGCTGATCGCCGGCGAGGGCCACGGATCCCGAGAGGACGACGAGGGCCGGGTCGAGGACCGCGACCAGAGCCGCGATGCCGACGGCCAGCCGGTGCCCCAGCGTCGCGATCAGCTGGTCGCCCGCCCCCGGGGTCGCGATCGCCCTCCGGACGGCCGCGGGTGCCGATGTCGCCCGGATGCCGAGGGAGCGGGCGAGTGCGAGGACGGCAGGAGCGCCGGCGAGCTCCTGGAAGGCGCCGGCATTGCCGCGGCGTACGTCGCGCACGAGCGGCGTGCCCGGGAGCGGGAGGAAGCCGATCTCGCCCGCTCCACCGGTCGCGCCGCCGTACAGCCGACCGCCGATCACCACGGCGGCGCCGAGCCCCTCGTCGACCCAGAGCAGCACGAAGTCGTCGACCCCACGGCCGTGCCCCGAGCCGAGCTCGGCGACAGCGGCGAGGTTCACGTCGTTCTCCACGTGAACCGGCGCGGCGACAGCCTCTGCCAGCCTGTCGAGCAGGTCGGGGTCGTGCCACCCCGGGAGGTGGCGGGCGTAGCGCAGCCGGCGGGTGCGCGGGTCGAAGGCACCGGGGGTGCCGATCGCGACGTGCAGCAGGTCCGACGTGCCGATACCGGCCGCGGTCGAGGCGCCCTCGAGCGCCGTCCGCACGTTCTCCACCGCGTCGGGGCCGGGGCGTCGGGGCGTGCGGAGCTCGTGCTCGCCCACGATCCGGCCGGTGATGTCGGCGACCGCGGCCACGATGCGGGTCGGGGTCACGTCCAGCGCCCCCACGTGACCGGCACGCGGGTTCACGGCGTACAGCTGCGCCCGCGGGCCCGGGCCGCCGGAGGAGCTGCCGCTGGCGACGACGAGGCCCGCGGCCTCGAGCCGTGCCAGGAGCTGCGACGCCGTCGGCTTCGAGAGACCGGTGAGCTCGCCCAGCCGGGTTCGCGACAGCGGCCCGTGCTCGAGCAGGAGGTCGAGAGCCGCCCGGTCGTTGATCCCGCGCAGCATCCGCGGCGTACCCGGCCTCATCGGGTGCCCGTCCGCGCTGCTCTGCTCATGCCGTCCTCACATTAGACAGGAAAGTTTCCTAATAGATTGCACCAACGGGTTCGCGGCGCGCAAGGGTCAGCACCGCGACGGGTGGCTACATTGACGCGGTGAGCCCCCGAAGCGACTCCGCGCGCACTCGGCTGCTCAGGCTGGGCTTCGAGGACTCCGCGCGGGCGCGCGATGACCTGGCCAGGCTCGGGGACGAGGCGGAGCCGCTGGTGGCGGTCCTCGCTCGCACCGCCGACCCCGACCAGGCCCTCGCCGGCCTGGTGCGCCTGGCGGAGCGGGCAGGGCCCGGACTGGTCGAGGAGCTCGCCGACGACGAGGGCACCGCGATGCGGCTGCTCTCGGTGCTCGGCGCCAGCCAGGCGCTGTCCGACCACCTCTGCCGCCACCCCGAGCACTGGCGCGAGCTCGCCGACCCCTTCCTCGGCTCCACCCGCCCCGCGGCGTACGCCGTACGGGCCGACCTGATGCGGGCCGTCGGTGCCGATCCCGCGAGCGACGCCCCTACCGCGACGACGTCCGAGGCCGAGGCGGTCGATGCGCTGCGGGTCGAGTACCGACGGCTGCTCACCCGGCTCGCGGCCCGCGACCTGGCCCAGCACCTCGGTGTCGACGACGCGTCGGCCGAGCTCTCCGACCTCGCGGCCGGCACCCTCGACGCCGCCCTCGCGATCGCCCGCGCCCACGTGCCCGACGCGGAGACCAGCCGGCTCGCGGTGGTGGCACTCGGCAAGTGCGGTGGACACGAGCTCAACTACGTCTCCGACGTGGACGTGCTCTACGTCTTCGAGCCCGCCGACGGCATCGACGAGGCCACCGCCGCTCAGGTCTCCACGCAGCTCGCCTCGTTCCTGATGCAGGTCTGCTCCGACCACACCCGCGAGGGCACGATCTGGCCCGTCGACGCCAACCTCCGTCCCGAGGGGAAGGCCGGCCCACTGGTCCGCACCCTCGCCAGCCACCGCGCCTACTACGAGCGCTGGGCGAAGGCGTGGGAGTTCCAGGCCCTGCTCAAGGCACGGCCGGTCGCAGGTGACCTCGAGCTCGGGCGGAAGTTCCTGTCCATGGTCGGTCCGATGGTCTGGCAGGTCGCGGAGCGGGACGGCTTCGTCGGTGACGTGCAGGCGATGCGGCGACGGGTCCTGGACGCCATCCCCGCCCGCGACGCCGACCGTCAGCTCAAGCTCGGCGCGGGCGGTCTGCGCGACGTCGAGTTCGCCGTCCAGCTCCTCCAGCTGGTGCACGGGCGCACCGACGAGACGCTCCGCGACCCCGGCACCCTGCATGCGCTCGAGATGCTGACCGCGCGTGGGTACGTCGGCCGGGAGGACGGAGAGGCGCTGCACGCGGCGTACGAGTTCCTGCGCACGCTCGAGCACCGCATCCAGCTCCAGCGCCTGCGCCGCACCCACGTCGTACCGTCCGACGACGCATCGCTGCGCCGGCTCGGGCGCGGGATGGGGTTCACCAAGGAGCCGGCGAAGGCGCTCGAGCAGGAGTGGTCACACCATCGGCTGGAGGTACGCCGCCTCCACGAGAAGCTCTTCTACCGGCCGCTGCTCGAGGCGGTGGCGCGCGTCCCGGCGGCGGGGGTGCGGCTGACCGCCGAGGCGGCCGGACAGCGCCTCGCCGCCCTGGGGTACGCCGACCCCGCGGGGGCACTCCGGCATCTCGAGGCGCTGACCAGCGGGGTCACCCGGACCGCCGCCATCCAGCGCGCCCTGCTGCCGGCCATGCTCGAGTGGTTCGCCGACGCACCCGATCCGGACGCCGGCCTGTTCGGGTTCCGCCGGATCAGCGAGAGCCTCGGCTCGACGCACTGGTACCTCAAGACGCTGCGTGACGAGGGCCAGGTCGCCGAGCGGCTGGCCCGGCTGCTGGCGACGTCGCGGTACGCCACCGACCTCCTCGAGCGCGAGCCCGAGGGCGTGCGGATGCTCGGCGAGGACCTCACCCCGCTCGGGTCCGAGGCGATCCTCGAGCGCATGCACGCGTCGGCCGAGCGCCAGGACGACGCGGAGGAGGCCGTGCGCTCGATCCGCGCGATCCGCCGGCGCGAGCTGTTCCGGATCGCGGTCGGCGAGCTCTTCGCAGAGACCGAGGTCGCCGACGTCGGCGCCGCCCTGTCGCGGCTGACCGACGCCACGCTCGAGGCGACCCTGGAGGTCGCCGGCTGGTCGGTCCGCGAGCAGCGGGGGCTCGCCGAGGCGCCGACCCGGATGGCGATCGTCGCCATGGGTCGCTACGGCGGCTTCGAGCTGTCCTACGGCAGCGACGCCGACGTGCTGTTCGTGCACGAGCCCAGGGCCGATGCCGACGACGTGGCCGACGACGCCGGCGAGGAGGCGTCGGCGTACGCCCATGCGGTGGCCAACGAGCTCCGCCGGTTGCTGCTCGCGCCGGGCACCGACCCCGCCCTGGTGGTCGACGCCGACCTGCGCCCCGAGGGCAAGCAGGGTCCGCTCGTGCGCAGCCTCGCGTCGTACGCGGCGTACTACGGCACGTGGTCGAAGGTCTGGGAGGCTCAGGCCCTGCTCCGTGCCGACGCGGTCGTCGGCGACGAAGGTGTGCGCCGCGGCTTCACCGAGCTGATCGATCCGCTGCGTTACCCGCCCGAGGGGATCACCGACGTCGAGGTCACCGAGATCCGACGGATCAAGGCGCGGGTCGACCGCGAGCGCCTGCCCCGCGGCGCCGATCCGAACACCCATCTCAAGCTCGGCCGGGGCGGCCTCGCCGACATCGAGTGGACGGTCCAGCTGCTCCAGCTCCGGTACGCCGGCCGCGTGCCCGCCCTGCGCAGCCCCCGCACCCTGACCGCACTCGACGTCGCCCGCGACGCGGACCTCCTCGACGCCGCCGACCACGCGGCCCTCGACCGCGCCTGGAGATCGGTGAGCCGGCTGCGCAACGCGATCACCCTGGTCACCGGGCGCAGCGGCGACCAGGTGCCCCGCGACGCCCGCGAGCGTGCCGCCGTCGCCAGCATCCTGGGCTACGGCCCCGGACGCTCCGACGAGATGGTCAACGACTACCTCCGCACCACGCGCCGCGCCCGGGCCGTTGTCGAGCGGGTGTTCTGGGAGTGACCGATGCGTTGGTTTGGGGACGGTCGCTGGGCCCGTCTCGAGACACGGAGGACGGTCCTGAGGCCCCAAGCACCGTCACCGGGTTTCGACTCGCCTGTCACGGCTTCGCAGGCTCAGCCGTGGGCTCGCTCAACCTTCGCTCGCCCACGCCGACCCTCGTTCCTCGGGTCGGCTGCTCGCTCGACATACTCGGCGCATGACCTCCACCGCCGACCGGGCGACCGCACTGCTGGCGCTCCACACCGACCCGAAGCTGCTGACGCTCGTCAACGTCTGGGACGTCGCGAGCGCGCGCGTCGTCGCGCAGACCGAGGGCACGACCGCCATCGCCACGGCCAGCCACGCGATCGCAGCGATGTACGGCTACGAGGACGGCGAGCACATCCCGCGCGACCTCATGCTCGAGGCGGTCGGCCGGGTCGTCGATGCCGTCGAGCTTCCGGTCACCGCGGACCTCGAGGCGGGGTACGGCGATGCGGCCGAGACCGTACGCCGCGCCATCGCCCTCGGGGTGGTCGGCTGCAACATCGAGGACCAGCTGAAGCCGGTCGCCGAGGCGGCGGAGGTGGTCGGGTCGGTGATGCGGGCCGCCGCCGACGCGGGCGTGCCGGACTTCGTCCTCAACGCCCGCACCGACGCCTTCCTGCTGGCCGGCGACCGGGACCCGCACGACGTACTCGAGGACGCGATCCAGCGGGGTCGGGCGTTCCTCGACGCCGGAGCGCCGGTCGTGTTCGTCCCCGGTCGCCTGACCGAGGAGCAGGTCGGGGTGCTCGTCGACGCGCTGGGTCCGCAGCGACTGACGATGCTGCCCGCGCCCGGCTCCCCGCCGCTGGCCAGGCTGCAGGAGCTCGGCGTCGCCCGCGTCAGCTTCGGGCCGTTCCCGCAGCGCGTCGCGCTGACGGCGCTGCAGGAGATGGTCGAAGGAGTGGGAAGGGGCGAGGGCATCCCCTCCGGCACCCGGCCCCTGACCTGAATCCGTTTGGAGGTGTCCCTCGGCGACTGGTTGGCTGACCCCCGTGGACGACGAGCAGAGGGAACGCCTCGAGGCCGCGTCGAAGGCCTGCGACGCCACCGTGTTCGGGCACGCCAAGCGCACACCAGCCGAGACGCTGAGGGTGGTGGCGGACGCGACGGAGCGGCTGGGTGTCGACGAGTGGGACGTGTACGCCGAGAAGGGCGCTGTGGCGCAGGTCGAGGCCCGTGTCGCCGAGCTGCTCGGCAAGCCGGCGGCGGCGTACTTCCCGAGCGGGATCATGGCCCAGCAGGCGGCCCTCCGGGTCTGGTGCGACCGCACCGGCTCGCGGCGCGTGGCTATCCCCGACCTGTCGCACCTGCTCAAGCACGAGGAGGACGGACCGCGCCGGATCCACGGGTTCGAGTTCGACCACCTCACCGAGGGGCCGCGGACGGCGACCGCCGACGACCTCCGGCGGCTGTCACCCGGCCTCGGCGCTGTGCTGATCGAGCTGCCGCTGCGCGACGGGGGCTGCCTGCTGCCGACGTGGGACGAGCTGACCGAGCTTTCCGACACGGCCCGTGAGCTCGGCGTACCCCTGCACGCCGACGGTGCTCGCATCTGGGAGTCCCAGCCCTTCTGGGTCCCTCGCCGACATCGCCGCGCTGGTCGACACCATGTACGTCTCGTTCTACAAGGGCCTCGAGGCCCTCGCCGGCGCCGCGCTGGTCGGACCGGAGGACGTCGTGGCCGAGGCCCGCACCTGGCGCCGCCGGATGGGCGGCACCCTCTTCCACCTCACGCCGTACGCCGTCTCCGCCCTGGCCGGCCTCGAGGAGCGGCTGCCGCGGATGGGGGAGTACGCCGCCTGGGCACGGTCGCTGGCCGCCGAGCTGACGCAGTGCGGTGTGTCGGTGACGCCCGACCCCCCGCACACCAACACCTTCCAGCTCTTCGCAGAGTCGACTCCCGACGAGATCCTCGAGCGGAAGATCGCGTTCATGGAGCGCGAGAAGGTCGACCCCTGCGGGGGCTGGTGGGAGTCGCGTGTGCCGGGCATCGCGATGAGCGAGATCGCGGTCCACGAGGTCGCACTGGGGCACGACCCGGCTCAGGTCGCGGCCTGGATCGCCGAGATCGCGCGCGGCTGACGGATCGGTGGAGGCGGTCCTGCCGGGGATGCAGGCACTGCCCCTTGAGCGCCGTCCGGACCAGGCCTAGCGTGGGATGACCACGTCCGGAGGAGGCTCACATGACACTCACCCGGATCACGTCCACTCTCGGCGCGCTCGCGCTCGGCGGGGTACTCGTGGCCTCGACGTACGGCGCACAGGCGGCCGGGCCGCCGTCTGCACCGGACCACTCGGGCCACTCCGGACACAGCCGGACGGTCGAGAAGACCTACCACTTCCAGGCGCCGGTGCCCCACAAGTACGGCCCCAACGGAATGCGGATGGGCCTGCACTGCGAGACCGTGGACATGTCGTGACCGGGCCAGGTCGCGGTCGCGGCATGGTCCTCCGGGCCGCCGGCGCGGTCGTGTTCACGGCGCTGCTGGTCGGCCCGTCTGCGCAGGCCCGCGCGCCGGGTGTGTCCCACGTGTCCGACGGGCACGCACGCCCGGCCTACGGCCACACCACGAACGAGTGGCTGATGATGGGCCCGCACTGTGGCGCCAGCATGACGTCGGGCTGAGCCCGCGGGCGTTGTCTCACACCCGGCCGTCGAGGAACATCCGCAGCCGGCTCCTGGTGGACTCCGGGTCCTCGGCGATCGTCCGGTTCGCGGCACGACAGGCCCAGCCCAGGCGCAGCGCGATGGGGACGGCGTCCCGGAGCTCGGGCCGGTCCGGGGCGTAGCGGCGCAGGTGGCGGTCGATCAGGGGCGCGATGTCGACCGCGTTCTCGACGTCGTCGAGGCCCCAGGCGACGAAGCCCTCGAGTGTCACCGACATCGTGAAGAAGGGATGCGAGACGACCGCGTCGCCCCAGTCCAGGATCAGGTGCCGACCGGCCCGCACGAAGACGTTGCCGTCGTGCAGGTCGTCGTGCTGCAACGTCTCGGTCACGGCGTACGTCGCCAGCTCCTCGGCCAGCTCCCGCACCCGCGGTACGGCGTCGCGGAACCGCTGCTCCACGTCCTCGGCCTCGACCAGCGCGGCGTACCGGTCGGGCAGCACGGCCAGCCTCATGTCCGGGACGCCCGCTCCGACCAGGGCGTCGACGTCGGTCTCCATCGCCCGGGCGATGTCGGCGGCCCCCTCGAGGATGTCGTCCCAGCGGGACAGGTCGCGCTCCTCGGCGATCACCTCGCGGAGCCGGCGCCCGGCGTCCTCCATCAGCATCCAGCCACGGTCGGGATCGTCGGCGATCAGCGGCGGCACACGGTCGGGCACCCGCCGGGCCAGGAGGAGCACGACGGTCGCCTCGTGCCGGAGCGCCTCCATGTTGGCCTTGAACCAGACCGGCCCGTCGGCGGTCGGCACGCGCAGCACCGTCGACCACGGGCGCACGTGCACCTGGTCGGGCTCACCGGTCCGCGGCCGCCCCGCGCCGGCCAGCCGGTCGTCGACCCACGCGACCGCGCCCTCCAGCCAGGCCGGGTCCTCCCAGGGCTCCGCCGAGACGCCCACCATGTCGCCCGCCACGACGTGCAGTCTCGTCCACCGGCGTACGGCGTGGCTCGCGATTTCCCGGCGGGCGAGTGGTGCGGACCCGCATCATGTGGCGGTGGATCTGCCCAAGTACCCGGTCACGGACAGAGCGCCGTCACCGGGCGCGAGCACGGCGCGTGGGCCGGCCATCGCGCTCCTCGTGCTCGAGTCGGTCCTTCTCGGAGTCTCGCTCCCCATCCAGCTCCTTCTTCTGCTGTCGCTCGGGTGGGAGGGCGGTGACGAGGCTCTGAAGCACCGGCTGCTCGGTCTCCTGCCGCTGCTCGGCATGGGCGCCCTCGTGACAGTCGTCGTGGCCGCACTGGCCGCCGCCTCGGTCCGTCGGGACGCGAGCGAGGCCGTCGGATTGGCGGCGTCCGCCGCCGCTCTGACGGCGCTGCTCGGCATCGGCTGGCTCGCGGCCTTCGCGGTGCGGTCGTGGACCCCGTTCTCGGGCCGATCTGGGTGGCGATGACCGCGCCGTCCCTCGTGGCCTTCGGGCTACTTCTCGCCGTACGCCGCCGGGTCAGGCGGGCGGACGGGTCGCCGCCTCGATGACCCGCGTCAGCCGGGGCTGGAGCTCCTTGAGCTCCGAGATGTCCATGCCCAGGCGTTCGACGACGGCCGGCGGGACCTTCAGGGCCTTGCGCCGCAGGGCGCGGCCCTCGGGCGTGAGCTCGACGGCGAGTGCTCGCTCGTCGTGTGGGTTGCGCTCACGGGTGACGTAGCCGGCAGCCTCGAGCCGCTTGAGCAGCGGGGACAGGGTCGCGGGGTCGAGCTGGAGCATCTCCGAGAGGTCGCGGACCGACACCGACCCGTGCTCCCACAGCGCCAGCATCACGAGGTACTGGGGATGGGTGAGCCCGAGCGGCTCGAGCACGGGACGATAGAGCGCGATCACGCTCCGCGACGCCACGGCGAGCGCGAAACAGACCTGTTCCTCGAGTGCGAGCGGGTTCTCCGGAGGCACGGCTGTCGTCCTCGTCACAGTGGTTAGTGTACCAATGATTGGTACCCTAACCATTGATGGACACCACCCAGCCCGCTCGTCGCCGGCGTCACCTGATGGACCCTGCCAACCCGCAGCGTCCGAGCGTCGAGTCGCGCGAGATCACCGTCGTGCGGCAGTGGGTGTTGTCCGTGCTGGTGACGACGACGATCCTGCACCTGTCCTTCGGGTTGGCGTTCGCAGGTGTCTACGCCGACGGCACCCGGCCCGGCGCCGGTGTCGGCCTGAACGTCCTCGCCTCGGTCAGCGGCATCGGCGCCGTCGTCGCCGCGCGACTGATCCACGGGAAGTCGCCGCTGTCGTGGTGGCTGCTGCTCGGCCCGCTGCCTGGGGTCATCGGCCTCTGGCTACTGCTGCGCTGACAGGATGAACGGGTGACGTCTCGTCGAGATCGCCGCGTCGCAGTGACGGTCTGCCTGGCGGCCACCCTCGTGCTCGCGGGGTGCCGCTCGACCGGTTCCTCGTCCACCGCGTCCTCAGGTCCCGGGACCTCGCTCGACCACACGGTCCCCTCCGCGATCCTGGACCTCCCGCTGCGAGAGGCGGACGGGAGCACGACGACCCTCGGCGACTTCTCCGGCTGGACGGTCGTGATCTCGGACTCGATGACGCTGTGCACGGAGGACTGTCCGCTCGACACCGCGAACGTCGTGACCGCGGCACGAGCCGCCGACGCGGACGGGCTCACCGGGAAGGTCGTCTTCCTGACCATCACCGTGGACCCCGGGCGGGACACACCGCACCGCCTCACGGCGTACCGCAGGCTCTACGACCCCGACAACCGGTTGTCCAACTGGCTGCTGCTCACCGGCTCGCGGCCCGACATCGCCCGCCTCTGGAAGTACTTCGGCGTCTATTGGCGCAAGGTGCCGGAGGGACGCCCTCCGGACCGCGACTGGCTGACCGGAAGGCCGCTGACCTACGACGTCGAGCACGCCGACGTCGTCCTCATGCTCGACGGCAACGGCCACGAGCGGTACCTGATCTCCGGGCACGCGCACGTCGCCGGTGCACGCAACGTGCCCGGCAAGGTGCGCGACTTCCTCAACGGCCTCGGGCGTCAGCACCTGTACCGGCCGGGCTCGGGGTCGTGGACCTGGAACGACGTCCTCGACGGCGTCCACCGGGTCGCGGGTGACGGCTGAGGTCGGTCAGGTGCCGACGAGGGTGCCGGCGACGACCGCGACGAAGAGGAGGGCGAGGTAGTTGTTGGTGACGTGGAACAGCGCCATCGGCCGCGCCACCCCGCCGGCGCGCACCTGACGGCGTAGTCGCCACGCGGCGCCCCAGAACCACCCACCCAGCCCGACCGCGCAGACGCCGTAGACGGGCCCGGCGTACCAGACGAGCGTCAACGACACCGCGATCGTGGCGGCGGTGTACACGAGGATCTTGCGGACCACCATCTCGGGCGTGGCCACCACCGGGAGCATCGGCACCCCGGCGGCCGCGTAGTCCTCGCGGTATCGCATCGCCAGCGCCCAGAAGTGCGGGGGCGTCCAGACGAAGACGACGGCCGCGAGCAGCAGCGCCGGCAGCCCGACCCGGCCGGTCACGGCGGCCCATCCGACCAGCGCCGGGAAGCACCCGGCGGCTCCGCCGATGACGATGTTCGACGCGGTCCTCCGCTTCAGGCCCAGCGTGTAGACGACGATGTAGAACACGATCGCGGCGTCGGCCAGGGCCGCGGCGAGCCAGTTCACGGTCAGCCCGAGCACCAGGGTGGCCGCGACGCCGAGCAGGCTCGCGAACACCAGCGCGCGCGGTGGGCTCACGACGTATGCCGGGTCCGCGGCCGCGAGTGGCCGACGAGACGTGCGACGCATCTTGGCGTCGATGTCGCGGTCGAAGTAGCAGTTCAGCGCGTTCGCGCTGCCGGCGGCGAGGGTGCCACCGACCAGGGTCAGGAGCACGAGCGGCAGCGAGGGGACCCCGCGCCGGGCGAGGACCATCGCGGGGACGGTGGTCACCAGAAGCAGCTCGATGATCCGAGGCTTGGTCAGCGCGAGGTAGGCGCGGACGGCGCCCGCGTGCGCGGGCCGGTGGCGGGGAGGGGCTGCGCGGACGACGGTCACCGGGCACCCGCCAGGTGGTTCGGCGGAGTGGTCAGACCAGGACGCCGGTCACCCTGACGCGCCTCGTCGTCGAGCCAGCGCATCAGCACGACGCCGATGGCCGGGGCGATGGTGAACATCCCGGCGACCCACATCAGGGTGCCGGCGGCCTGCTGGTCGGCCAGCGGCGAGGTCCCCCACGGTGTCGGATGCGCGTAGGACGAGTAGAGCAGGTGGCCGGCGTTCGCGATCGCCAGCCCCAGGAACGCCGTCGCCGGCATGGAGATCATCAGGTAGAACACCCGGACCGGATGGCCGATCCGACGTGGCGCCGGATCCACTCCGACGGCGGGCCACCAGAACATCAGCGCGGTGACCAGGTAGACCAGGTGCTCGACCTGGTGCACGGGCTCGTGCTCCAGGGCCATCTCGTAGAGCGACGTCAGGTGCGTGACGACCAGCACTACCGCGAACGCCGCGAGGGCGACCAGGGGATGGGTGACGACCGTGACGAGTCGGCTGCGCAGCACCCGCACGAGCATTCGGCGACGGAGCCACGGTGGGTCGGCGCGCAGCAGGACCGACACCGGACCTCCCAGCAGCAGCAGCGGTGCCGCCACCATCTGGAGCAGCACGTGCTGGACCATGTGCAGCGAGAACGACGACTCCGCGAACACGTCGGGGGGCCCGTCGACCGCGACGACGAGGGCGAGCAGCCCGCCCGCGAAGCACCAGGCTCGCGACCGTGGGACAGCGCGCCCCTTCCCCCGGGTCCGGAACGGCACCCGGTGCCAGGCCGCGGCGTACAGGATCCCGGTGACGACGACGGCCGTCGTGGGTACGGCGCTGAGCGACCACGAGGTCAACCAGTCCCGGAGCGTCACCTCGGCTCCTTCCCACGACGGCGATCGCCGTCGCGGTGCTCACCGTGACACAACGTCACCGGACGACCTCGCTGGGTGACACGCCCGTCATGGTCATGCGGTGACCGGGTTACACAACGGTCATGTTCCGGGTCGGGGCGGCGACCGCGGGCCCCCGGAGGGATTAGAGATGGATACGCGATCTCCGGACCGCATCCAGCGGCCGCTACACCCAGTCGGCCGCACTGGATGAAAGGACCGACAACGTGAGCCATCGGACGATCTTCTTCGGCGGGCCCCCGGCGCGGCGCCCGGTCACTCGACTCGCACCCCTCCTCGTCGCCTTCGCCCTGGTGCTCGTGGTGGGGGCGTGCAGCAAGAGCGCCAACTCCTCGTCGCCGCAGAGCGGTGCCTCGACATCCGCGACGACCCCGTCCACGTCGACCAGCGCCAGCCCGGCCACGGGCAACGGCATCCCGACGTACGACGTGTTCGTCAAGAACTTCACCTACCACGGCATGCCGAAGACGGTGCCGGCGAACACGCCGGTCCTGGTGTCGTTCACCAACAAGGAGTCGTTCGCGATCCAGCACGAGTTCGTGGTGCTGAAGCTGACCGGTGGCAAGACGGCCGAGGACGTGATCAAGGACGCCAAGAAGAAGGGCCCCGACGGCGAGGACGACTGGATCCACGTCGCCGACAGCGGTGACCCCCTCGACACCGGGGCGACTGCCGTCGTGACGATGGACCTGGCTCCGGGCAAGTACGTCGCGACCTGCTGGCAGACCGGCAAGGCCGGTGGGGGGTCCGGTCCGCCACACGTGGCGATCGGCATGATCGCGCAGTTCACCGCCACCGCGTCCGCGACGGCAGCGAACACCCAGCCGCTGCCGAACTACGACACCTACGTCAAGAACTTCACCTACCACGGTGTGCCGAAGACGGTGCCGGCCAACGCGCCGTTCCTGTTCACGTTCACGAACAAGGAGTCCTTCGACATCACCCACGAGTTCGTGGTGCTGAAGCTGCCGCCCGGCAAGAGCGCCCAGGACGTCGTCGCCGACGCGAAGAAGAAGGGCCCGAAGGGCGAGGACGACTGGATCCACGTGGGTGACAGCGGGGACATCGACACCGGCAGCAGCGTCACCATCCCGATGGACCTGCCGCCCGGCAACTACGTCGCGACCTGCTGGCAGACCGGCAAGGCCGGCGGCGGATCGGGTCCGCCGCACGTGACGATCGGGATGATCGCGCCGTTCACGGCGTCGGCCGGAGCGACCGCACCGAGCAGCGCGGAGCCGGCGTCGTACCAGGTGTCGGTCAAGAACTTCACCTACCACGGGATGCCGAGCACGGTCGCGGCGAACACCCCGCTGCTGGTGTCATTCACCAACGACGAGTCGTTCGCGATCCAGCACGAGTTCGTCGTGCTGAAGCTGACCGGCGGCAAGACCGTGCAGGACGTGATCGCGGACGCCAAGAAGAAGGGACCCGACGCAGAGGACGACTGGATCCACGTCGCCGACAGCGGCGACCCGCTCGACACCGGGTCCAGCACGGTCGTCCGGATGGACCTGCCGCCGGGCAAGTACGTCGCGACCTGCTGGCAGACCGGTAAGGCCGGTGACGGATCGGGTCCGCCGCACGTGGCCATCGGCATGATCAAGGCGTTCACCGCCTCGTGATGCGCCTCGTACCAGCACCCCGGCGCCGGGCCACGTCGTCGACGGGAACGCCTCTGACGGCGCTCCCGCGGCGGCTGGCCCGGCTGGGGCTCGTCGCCGGGCTCCCGCTGCTCACCTCGGGATGTGTGAAGAGCGGGATCTCGCAGAAGGCCGCGGACACCCACGACCTCTTCTACATCATCTTGTGGCTGGCCCTGCCGGTGTTCCTGTTCGTCGAGGGCATGCTCGTGGTCTGCGTGATCGCCTTCCGGCGCAGGAAGGGCGACCAGTCGGTGCCGGTCCAGGACTACGGCAGCAACCGCGCCCTGTTCGCCTTCTTCGGTGGCCCGCTGGTGGTCGTGGTGATCCTGCTCGCCTTCGGCGAGCACACCCTCTCGACGGTCGACCACGTGGACCCTCACCCCGACCTCGAGGTCACGGTGACAGGGTTCCAGTGGGAGTGGTCGGCGACGTACCCGAAGGCGGGTTTCACCGTCAGCGGCGAGACGCTCAAGTCCCCGATGGTGATGGAGCTTCCGGTGGACCAGACGACGCGGATCACCCTGACCTCCAACGACGTCATCCACGAGTTCTACGTTCCGGACCTGCTGTTCATGAAGAACGCCGTCCCGGGCAACCCCAACGTGTTCACCATCCGCCCGACCAAGATCGGCACCTACCACTCCCAGTGCGCCCAGTACTGCGGGCTGTGGCACTCCAAGATGAAGTTCGACCTGAAGGTCGTCAGTGCCGCCGACTTCGCGGCCTGGCAGACCCAGGAGAAGAAGGCCACCACGCCGTCCGGCACGTGCGCGCCGACGGGCTCGTCGATCACCCTGACCGCGCACAACATCCACTGGGACAAGAAGTGCATCGCGGTCGAGGCGGACAAGCCGATCACGGTGACGATCGACAACAAGGACGCCGGCATCGCCCACGACTTCGGGGTCTGGCAGAGCTCCAAGCTGAAGCACGAGTTCTTCGCGACGCCGAAGGTGACCGGCGTGTCCACCAAGACCTTCAAGCTGCCTGCCCTCAAGGCGGGGAAGTACTACTTCCAGTGCGACGTGCACGGACCCGCCATGTCGGGAGTCCTGATCGTGGGTGGCTCATGAGAAGCGGGATCGGCGTGATCGAGGCGAGCCGGGCCGAGGCCCGGAGCGAGGAGGTGCCGGCATGACCGTCGCCAAGGTGAAGACGCCGCAGGCGGCTCCGCGTCCCGGGCGAGTCCTGGCCTGGCTGACGACCACGGACCACAAGAAGATCGGGATCCTGTACCTCTTCAACTCGTTCACCTTCTTCGCCGTGGGCGGCGCCCTGGCGATGATGATGCGGACGCAGCTGATGAAGGCGGACAACACGTTCCTGTCGCCGAGCACCTACAACGAGGTGTTCACGATGCACGGCACGATCATGATCTTCCTGGTGGTGCTGCCGCTGTTCTCCGGCTTCGGGAACTACTTCGTGCCGTTGCAGATCGGTGCCCTGGACATGGCCTTCCCTCGAGTCAACGCGCTGTCCTTCTGGCTGCTCCCGGTCGGCGGGCTGACGCTCGTGGCGGGCTTCCTCACCCATGGCGGGGCCGCCGCGGCCGGCTGGACCAACTACGTGCCTCTGGCACTGCAGGAGGGCACGGGGGAGGATCTGTGGATCCTGGGGCTCGCCATCGTCGGGACCAGCTCGATCCTCGGCGCGATCAACTTCATCGTGACCGTCCTCCGGCTGCGGGCGCCGGGCATGACCATGGCCCGCGTCCCGATCTTCACGTGGGCGACGCTGAGCACCTCCATCCTGGTCGTGCTCGCCGTACCCTCCCTGACCGCCGCTCTGATCATGCTGTTCACCGACCGGCACCTCGGGACGGTCTTCTTCGACCCGACCCACGGCGGCTCGATCGCCAACTACCTGAACACCTTCTGGTTCTTCGGCCACCCCGAGGTCTACATGCTGATCATGGGCGCTTGGGGGATCACCTCGGAGATCGTGCCGGTCTTCAGCGGCAAGCCTCTCTACGGCTACCGCGGAGTGATCCTGGCGCTGATGCTGGTGATGGCGCTGTCGTTCACGGTCTGGGGCCACCACCTCTACACCACCGGCCTGGTCGACGACCCGTTCTTCTCGGTCACCACCGAGCTGATCTCCGTGCCCACGGGGGTGTTGTTCTTCAACTGGCTGTTCACCCTCTGGAGAGGCCGCATCAGGCTGGAGCCGGCAATGCTGTTCGCGCTGGGCTTCATCTCGCTGTTCGTCGTCGGCGGCATCGACGGCGTGTGGATGTCGGCAGTGGCCGCCGACTACGCCATCCACGACACCTACTTCGTGGTCGCCCACATCCACTACGTGCTGTTCGGCGGCAGCATGTTCGCCGTCTTCGCCGCCATGTACTACTGGTTCCCGAAGATGACCGGACGCACGCTCGACCGGAAGCTGGGCTACTGGCACTTCGGCCTGGTGTACGTCGGGTTCAACGTGACGTTCTTCCCGATGCACTTCCTCGGGCTCGACGGCATGCCGCGGCGGATCGCGACGTACGACGCCGACACCGGCTGGGGCAGGACGAACTTCATCGAGACCATGGGGGCCTACCTGATCGCGATCGGGATGCTGGTGGCGCTGGTCAACCTGGTGCTCACGATGCGTCGCCCCGCCGACGCGCCGGACGACCCGTGGGAGGGCAACACCCTCGAGTGGGCGACCTCGTCGCCACCACCACCGCACAACTTCGACGCGCTACCCATGGTCTACTCGGAACGCCCCGTGCGTGACCTGAGGCTCGCTGCGACCGCGCCCGCCGAGGACGCGTCATGACCGCGCAGACCCCGGCGGTGCCGGGACGTCCGGCTGCCGAATCGGTGGACGAGCGGGCCGTCGGCAGCGCATCGAGCTCGGTGACCGGGATGACGCTCTTCGTGGCGTCGGAGGCGGTCTTCTTCGCCGCCTTCCTCGGCATCTACGCCAACTCCTACACCGCAGCCGACAACTGGCCCCCTCCCGGGATGCCGGCGCCGTCGCTCGTGGTGCCCTCGGTGGCGCTGGTCATCCTGCTCCTCAGCGGTGTCGCGATGACCCGGTGCCTCCGCCGGATGCACCAGGCGGCGTACCCCGCGGGGCTGGCACCCTGGCTGCTGACCGTGTTCGCGGGATCCGTCCTGTTCTCCGCGCTCGTCGCCGTCACGATGACCGGCACAGGTTTCGGGATCGGCGACGGCATCTACCAGTCCCTGTACTTCGTGATGACCGGGCTGGAGCTCGCGCACGGCATCGGCGGTGCCGTGCTCCTCGGACTGCTGCTGGTGCGGCTGCGCACGGGCGAGCTGGCCCTCCGTCGGGATCCGCTGCAGGCGGCAGCCATCTACTGGTACTTCGTGATCGTGCTCGGGGTCGTGCTGTACGCCGTCCTCGACCTGGCGGTCCAGTGATGGCCACGTCCGGAGGGGGTTGGCGATGAAGCTGCTGGGCCGGATCTTCCTGGCGCTGGGGGTGTTCCTGGTCGCGGGCGGAGTCGCCTATGGCCTCCACTCCTACGAGTGGCAGGGCTTCACGTTGATCCTCACCACCGCCGGTGGGGCATTCCTGTTCGGCGGCTACCTGGCGCAAGCCCTGCAGCGCGCCTCAGCCGCACACGATACGGAGCCAGCGGCCGTGGACGAGGGCGAGCCGCACGTCGGGCCCACCATCTGGCCGCTGGTCTTCGCCCTGTCGATGGTGCCCATGGTTGTCGGCGCAGTGGGGTCGAGGTGGGTGCTCGTCGTCGGTGCGATCGTGTTCGTGGGCGCCGGAGCCGGGTGGTTGCTCGACGTCCAGCGCCAGTGGCAGCACCACTACAGCCATGGTCCCGCGCCGGCGGTGCCGCGGGGTCCTGACACTTCGGAAGACGGATAGGTTGGGCAGGGACAGATGACCAGCGTCCGAAGGTTGCCTCCGATGACCCGCGCCTACGACCAATGCATGCGGTGCGGCAAGGCGACCCAGTGGGGCCGCTCGGTCTGCCGTGACTGCAACCCCGCGGGGCTTCCCGAGCCGAGCCCCTCGCAGTACCACGCGACCGTGTTCGTCGTGGTCCTGATCGTGGTCGTCATGCTCGCCGTCATCGGCATCGTGCTGCGCTGACCCGTCATGTGGGCCGGGGCCGTTTCCGTCGTACGACGGGGCTCCGTGGTCGCGGCCGTGACCGGGCTCCTGCTGCTCGGCTGGGCACCGGCGTCCTGGGGGCATGCGGTCCTGGTCGCCTCGGACCCGGCGGCCGGGGCGGAGCTGCACACGGTGCCCTCTGTGGTGACCCTGACGTTCGACGAGCCGCTCGTGCCGTCGCTGTCGCACGCGACCGTCACCTCACCGGCGGGACGGGACTTCTCGTCAACTGTGTCCGGGAAGACCATGCAGGTCCGGATGAGCGGAAGCAGCCACGGCGTGTACCGCGTGTCCTGGAAGACGGTCAGCGAGATCGACGGACACACGATCCAGGGCACCCTCCGCTTCGGAGTCGCGGTCCCGGTCACCGGCGCCGCCGTCACCGAACCCGGGGCGACCACGGCGGACTTCGAGGTCTCGGTGCTGCGCGCCTTCGAGTACGCCCTGGTGCTCCTGGCCTGCGGGATGGCCCTGCTGGAGTGGCTGGGTCGGCGTACGGCGCTCCACCAGCCCGTGGTACCCGTCACGGCGGCCCTGCTCGTCAGCGGGATCCTGGTGGTGGGGGCGGAGGTGGCGATCGCCGGGTCCGGGCTCTCGATGGTGGCCACCGCCGACTATCTGAGCAACGGCCTCACCGGCTGGGCGCGGGTCGGGCGTCTGGTGCTCGAGGCGGCGCTGCTCGGCCACGCGATGTGGCGGCGGCAGATCTCCGCCCTGCTCCTGGCCGGGATCATCGGGGCGGTCGCGGTGGCCGGGCACGGCGCCGACGTCGAGCCTGCCTGGCAGGGAATGGCGGTGAACGCCGCTCACCTGGCCGCCGCCGGCATCTGGGTGGGCGGGATCCTGGCCCTCGCGCTGGTCCGGCTGACAGGTGCGTGGGCCGGCTCCGGCCGGGACCTGTTGGCGGGCTTCTCACGGGTGGCGATCTGGGGGTTCGCGGCATCGGTCGGCCTGGGAGCGGTCCAGGCCTACCAGCTGCTCGGCAGTCCGCAGCCGGTGCTGCACACGTCGTACGGGCTCACCCTGGTGGCCAAGTCGCTCGCGGTGCTCGCGATGGTCCCGCTGTCCTGGTTGGCGTGGCGACGAGCGCGCGAGCACGTGCGCGGCGAGGCGGTTCTCGCGCTGGTCGTGGTCGCGGCGGCGGCCGCGCTGGCGGCGTTCCCGGTCGTGCCGAAGGAGGCCCGGGAGGCGGCAGAGGAGGCGGCGGACACCACCGACCCCGGGGCCGCGGCGACCGCCTTCCCGCGGTCGGGAGACCTGACCCTCGGCGGCCGGGCGGGGCAGGTGATGGTCGGGCTCACGCTCCACCCGGGCCGACCTGGGATGAACACCGTCACGGCCTACCTGGCCAGTCCGGCCGGGCGCGGCACGCGGGCGCGGGTCGAGGTGGGTGGCAGGTCGGTCGACCTGGACAGCTGCGGCACACGGTGCCGCAGCGGAACCATCAGGCTGAGGGGCGGCCAACTCCTCGCCGTGCACGTCGCCGGGGAGGGAACGGCGACATACCACCTGCCGCGCCTGCCCGCTGCGGACGGCTCGGCCCTCGTGCGCTCCGCGCAGCGGCGGATGGGAGCGCTCGCGTCGTACCGCGTCGACGAGACCCTGGCCGGCTTCCACACGCGGTACCTCTACCAGCGGCCGAACCGGCTGTTCGCGCGCACCCGGTTCGGGGACGGGATGCACGCCACGCTGTGGCTCGGCCGCCGGCTGTACCGCGGCTCGGGCCGTGACCGACCGTGGCACCTGGAGACGAAGGGTCCGCTCGCCCCGGTGCCGTACTACCCGTGGTACCCGTTCCGACCGCTCGTCGACGCGCACGTGGTCGGGAGTGCGCATCTCCAGGGGCGTCGCGTGGAGGTCGTCAGCGTGTTCGCCGGCCACGGCAAGGATCCCGAGGCCGTGTGGTTCACGCTGTACGTCGTGCCGGGGACGAACGACGTGGTGCGGTCGCGGATGTGGGCCACGAACCACTTCATGCTCGACCGCTACTCCGACCTCGACGGCCGGGTCAGGATCCCGAGCCCGGATGTCAGCCCTCGGTGAGGGACGCCGGGAGCGGCGTCGAGAGCTCCGTGCCGAAGGCGGGCACGGGCAGCCGCATCTCGAAGACCGAGCCGCCGCCGGGGCGGGGATAGGCGGTGACGGTGCCGCCGTGGCCCTCGCTGATGGCCTTCACGATGGCCAGGCCGAGCCCGACGCCGCGGTGACCGGATCCGGAGCCGCGCGCGAACCGCTCGAACAGGTCCGCACCCAACGCGGGGATGCCGGGGCCGCGGTCGGCCACCGCCACGACGACGAAGCCCCCGTCGAGGCGTGCGTGCACCTCGATCGTCGTGCCCTCGGGGCTGTGGGCGACGGCGTTCCCGATCATCTCGTCGAGGGCCTCGACCACCCGGTCGGGATCGACGAAGGCGACCACGTCCTCCACGGGGCCGAGCAGGACGTTGTGATGGGTGCCGATCCAGCGGTGGGTGGTGGTGGTGACCAGCTGCGCGAGCGACGTCTCCACCGGGTACAGGAAGTCGGGTTGCTCGCTCTTGGCGAGCGCCAGCAGGCGATCGGTCGTCTTCTTCAGGCGGTAGAGCTCGTCGACCACCACGTGGGCGTCCTCCGCGGCGGCGGGGTCGACCGTCGTCCGTTGCAGGAGCTCGGCGTGGCCGATCGCGATCGTGAGCGGGGTGCGCAGGACATGGGAGGCGTCCTGCACGAGCCGGCGGCTCTCCTCGAGCAGCGCCAGGTTGTGCTCGGAGACCCGCTCGGTCTCACGATGGGCGGCGACACTGCGGCGTACATAGAGGACCATCGCGATGAAGACGGCTGCCATGAGCGGGATCTCGGTGAGCTCGTCGGCGGCCTGGTCGCCGCTGATCACGTCGTCGAGGAGGGCGGCGCCGGTGACCACGACGATCACGCCGAGGGCGGCGGCGGTCGCCCGCACGCTCCACACGCGCCAGCCGTAGATGAGTGACAGGCCGATCCAGATGAAGTGGAAGGGGACGGTGGCCCACTCGCGGAGCATCAGGATGCCCCATGCGTTGACGGCGACGAAGAGCCACCACCAGATCTCGACCTGGTGGTGTCGCCAGACGCCGCTCAGCCAGGTCTGGGGGAGAGCGTCAGAGGTCGACGCCATATCCCACCCCACGGACGGTCGAGACCATCTCGGCTCCCAGCTTCTTGCGGATGCGGCGTACGTAGACGTCGACCACGTTGGTCTCGGGGTCGAAGTCGTAGCCCCAGACCTCGGACAGCAGCCGTTGCTTCGACACGCTCTCCCCGGCGTGCCGGATCAGCTCGGCCAGCAGGGTCGACTCCCGTCGCGTCAGCAGCACCGTCCGAGAGCCGATCTTCACCTCGTGGCGCACGGGGTCGAGCACGAAGTCGCGGGCGCTCAGGGTGAGGGCGTCGGTGTCCGGCCGCTCACGCATCCGCGCCCGCACGCGCGCGAGCAGCTCGTTGAGCGCGAACGGCTTGCCGAGATAGTCGACGGCACCGCCGTCGAGAGCCCGGACCTTCGAGCTGGTGTCGGTCAGGCAGGAGAGCACCAGGATCGCCACCTCGGGACGCTGGTGGAGCAGCCGCTTGAGGACCGTCATGCCGTCGGTGCCGGGCATGACGAGATCGAGGATGACCAGGCCGTAGGCGTGCTCCAGGGCCAGCCGGTAGCCCTCCTCGCCGCTCTCGGCCGTGTCGACCTCGACCCCCTCGGCACGCAGGGCACGCGAGACGAAGTGCAGCACCCCCGGCTCGTCGTCGACCACCAGCACTCGGTCTCGGGACATGAGCGACCACCCCAACATCCTCCCGAGATCACAAACCTCCTCAGTGTAGGCGCATTTCGCGCCTCCGGGCCCGGCTCTGACCCGGTGCCGGATGCGGACCCCCAAGGCCCATGGAGGCGATGGTTCCGACCGCGAGCCAGGGCCCTGCTGCTCGGACTCGTCGTCGCGCCGTTCCTCCTTGTGGGGTGCGGGTCGTCGGGGGAGTCGGGCGGTGATGCGGCGCGGACCACCGTCCGACCCGTGCCGGACACGGCGCCCTGCCCGAGATCACACGGCCTGGACGTCGAGGGTCTCCCGCGGCTCTCGCTCTCCTGCCTGACGTCGTCCGGCGCGGTCGAGATGTCCGTGCTCCACGGCAGGCCGGAGGTCATCAACATCTGGGCCTCGTGGTGCGCGCCGTGCCGCCAGGAGATGCCGCTGCTCCAGCACGCGCACACGGAGCAGGGCGACGGGGTGCTGTTCCTCGGGGTCGACGTCAAGGACTCTCGCTCCCACGCCCTGAGCTTCCTCGCGAACACCGGCGTCAGCTATCCGCAGGTCTTCGACGCCCGCGGGGACTTCCCGCTGAGGCTGGGTCTCCAAGGGGTGCCGAACACACTGTTCGTCGACGAGTCCGGACGGGTGGTGGACCGGGTGATCGGTCCCTTGAGCGAGACCCGGTTGCAGCAGGGGTTGGCGGCGCTCGATGGGGACTGAACGAGCTGGATCAGCGAGAGAAGGGCGGCGGACAGGTGGATCGGCCCGCCGGAGGCGGCCCCGAAGCGGGTGTCGGGTTGGGCCAGACGGGTACTCCTTCCACGACCGCACCGGTGCCGCGCGTGCTCGAACGACGACTCGACTCCACGGGAGGAGACACACATGGAGGACGGACCCGCTGCCGACCACGAAGTCCCCGAGGGGGTGAGTCCGCAGACCGTCGATGCTGTCGGAAAGCTGACCAAGGCGCTCGAGACCACCGAGCGTGCCCGGGGTCATCTCTGCGCGTTCCACCAGCTGACCGGTGAGAGCGACAGGCGCGTCGAGGAGGCCATGCACATGTTGCGCGATGCCGGTCACGTCGAGTGGGCCGACCGGCTCGAGCGCGAGCTCTTCGGCCGCAACGTGCTCGAGGGACGCTGGACCTTCCAGATCGTCGAGGAGTACGACGCGGGCTACTGGACGTCGTTCCGCGAGCTCGAAGCAGCCCTCCTCGAGGACGTCGTGCGCGGTCGCCGGCACCTGCGCGAGGCGGGGATGAAGGAGGACCACCGCTCCCGCGGCGAGTCGGGACACGCGGCAGCACACTAGGTCGGCGAGGCGGCGGCCGCCCCACAGCCGCGGAAAGCCCGGGGTGCTGAAGACCCCGGGCTTTCCGCGTCGGCATGCGGGCGGCTTCCCGGGCCTCCGGCCGGGACCTGTCCTCAGCGAGTTGTCAGGACCGCGCAGGCCACGGGGAGGGTCTCGTCGTAGGTGCCGTCCGGCAGTGTCATGCCGTGCACCACGACGACGTATTGGTGGATCGCGCCGAGTGTGGAGACCGGCTGGCCCGCCATCGTCTGGTCGAAGGTGCGCGAGTAGGCCAGGGTCGACCCGGCGATCTCGTCGTGGCCGAAGGTGATCACCGGCGGCCCGTAGGCCGGCAGCCCGTCTGCGAACGACAGGATCCCGTCCGGCCCGGCCAGGCTCGCGTCGGGGCAGTGCGCCTGGGTGCCGTCGCCGAACCCGTGCAGGTGCTCGAGGTGGCCGTTGGCCTCGAGGTTGTGCGCGTCCAGGTCGACCCGTAGCTGTCCGTCCTGGTCGATGATCGTGACCTGCCCGTGCACGCCGGACGCGTTCAGCTCGACCAGGCCGCCGCGAGCCACCACCGCCCCCGCGCCGCTCGCCGTGGACGGGGTGAAGGCCGCAGCAGCCGCGCCCACGCACAAGCCCGCCGTGAGCAGACGGATCTTCGATCCCTTGTTCATCGCATCCTCCGATCTCTCCCGTCGGCCCACCCGGCCGCGGGATGCCTTTCCTGGCTTGTACGGCGTGAGGCCCCGAAGTGTTCAGGCCTGGGACGATTGCGTGCCGTGGGGTCGGCGCGATGCCGAGTGCAGGAGCGACTCGCGACGGCGCACATGGCTGTCGCGGTCACCGGAGAGGATCACGGGGTGAAGGAGTACGTACTCTTCGACCACGATGGTGTCCTCGTGGATACCGAGCGCTGGTACTACGAGGCCGGAGAACGGGCCCTGGCGGACATCGGTCTGACCTTGGACAAGGACCAGTACCTCCGGGACATGAGCCAGGGAGGGGGCACGTGGGCCCAGGCCAGGGCGGCCGGTGTCGATGAAGAGACCATCAGCAGGCAACGTTCGGTCCGAGACGACTACTACCAGGAGTATCTGAGGACCGAAGCCATCGAGATCGAGGGCGTCGTCGAAGCTCTTGCCGAGCTGTCTCGCTACGTCCGGATGGCCATCGTCACGACCGCCAAACGTGTGGACTTCGAGATCATCCACGAGAAGCGCCGTATCAGACAGTTCATGGATTTCGTCCTGGTGCGCGAGGACTACATGCTGGCCAAGCCGCACCCGGAGCCGTACCTGACCGGCTTGAAGCGTTTCGGAGCCGACCGGGCAGAGACGCTGGTCGTCGAGGACTCAGCGAGAGGACTGCGCTCAGCGGTGGCGGCCGGTATCGACTGTGCGATCGTCCGCAACGAGTTCACCAAGGCACAGGACTTCACGGGAGCCAGCTATCGGATCGACACTCTGATCGAGTTGAAAGAGATCATCCGGGGCTTGACCTGAAGGAGTCTTCCCACGTGTCGAGATCGCTGAGTGACCCGTACGAGCGCGGGACGGCCCCGATGTCCGAGGACGACCCGGTGGTGCAGTGGCTGCTGGAGGGAGACCCGGCGATCCGCTGGCAGGTGTTGCGCGACCTCGTACAGGCTTCGGAAGCCGAGGTGGGGGCCGAGCGGGCTCGCGTGGGACGGGAGGGCTGGGGCGCTCGGCTGTTGGCGTCGCGTGATCCGGACGGACTGTGGGCGAACGGCGCCTATGTCCCCGGTACGGCGGAGTTCGCCCTCGCGACGGCTCGGGCCTTGGAGGCCGGTGAGCCGCCGCCGCCCTTCCCGTCGGCCGACCCGGAACCGGATGAGACGACGGCCGAAGGACCGAGTGACGATGCGGGCCAACCGTGGACCGCGACGTACCCGGTCCTGCTCGACCTGTGCCACCTGGGGGTTCCGCCGGACGAGCCGGTGATGCGAGAGACGGCAGAGCTGGTCAACCGCAACTGCCGCTGGGAGTACGACGGGCGGCCGTTCTTCGCGGGGGAGGTCGACTGCTGCATCAACGCCGGCACGATCCTGATCGGAACCTATCTCGATGTCGATGTCGACGAGGTCGTACAGCGGCTCGTGGTCGACCAGATGCCTGATGGCGGATGGAACTGCTGGGCGCAGACGCGTCCCGCGCCGGGCTCTTTCGCGAGCACTCTCGACGTGGTCGACGCCCTGCTGCGATGGGAGCGGCACACCGGCGGATCCGACGAGGTACGGCGGGCTCGGCGCGAGGGCGAGGAGTACCTCCTCCAGCGCCGTCTCTTCCGGTCGCTGCGCACCGGCGAAGTGGTGAACGAGCAGTGGACGCAGTTCTCGTATCCCCCGCGCTGGCACTATGACGTGCTGAAGGCGCTCGACCACTTCGCGCGGCGCGGGGGTGCGGCCGACCCGCGGATGTCCGAGGCGGTCGATCTGGTCCGCGCCAAGCGCCAACCCGACGGCCGATGGCTGCTCGAGAACAGCCATCCCGGAAAGACCCATGTCCGCTTCGAGGAACCCGACGGGACGCCGAGCCGGTGGAACACCCTGCGTGCCTTGCGCGTCCTGCGGTGGTACGACGCGGTCCCGACCCGGGCGACGTGACTCACCCAGTCGTGCGGCTGGGTTCGAGAAGTGACCTGAGGATGTCTTCGATCTCGTCGAGGCTGTCTTGCTGACCGTCGAAGCCGGTCATGTGGTCCCTTCCTGCCTGGTCCCGGAAGGTGAGTCGCCACGTGAACGTCGTTACTCCGTCGCGTTCGTGCAGCTCCATCGCTTCCACCGCCTCGACACCCGGCCAGCAGTTGAAGTGCCACGTCTCCACAGTTCGCACCGGCGGCTCGACCTCGAGGTAGGTCCCGCTGAACGAGAAGACGGTTCCGTCTCCGGTCACGAAGGAGGAGTGGTAGTTCCCGCCGACCCGGAGGTCGATCGAGCACTCCGTCATCCGGTCGGGGGGTGTGGCACCCCACCTGCTCACGTGCTCCGGCTTGGTCAACACGTCGAAGACGAGGTCGATCGGAGCGTCGAACTCTCGAGTGATGACAACCTCGAGCTCGCTGGGGAAGGTGATGATTGCCGAGCCATGCCGATCAGGTGCCACCGTCGTCTCCTTCTCGTTGCAGTGTCGCGAGGTAGTCCTCGATCCGATCCAGTCGCGCGTTGATCGCCCGCTCGTACTGGGACACCCAGTCCCGGATGGGCCGAAGCGCCTCGGGGGCCAGACGATAGAGCCGGCGGCGTCCCTCCGCCCGGCACTGGACGAGCCCGACGTCACCGAGCACCCGGAGGTGCCTCGAGACCTGCGGCTGAGGCATCGGGACCTCGCCCACGATCGCCCCGACCGCCTTCTCGCCGGCAAGCAGCACATCCAATATCGCGCGGCGATGGACATCGCCGACGGCGTTGAAGACATCCGACGTCGTCGATGCTCGAGCCACCGGCCCAACATATCTCGATATCGCCATATGTCAAGGCTACGTGACGGATGCGGTGCTGGCCCTGATGTAGGTGCACGGAAACGCGACGGCACTGGGCGAGGCCGGCTGCTACTCCCAGTCGCGCGCTCTGGGCCGCCCGAGCGGGTCGATCCTCGGTGTTCGACCGTTGTGGTCGAATCCGTGGTCGTTCGCGCTGCTGAACGGGGGCCGGCCCTTTCCGTGGCCGCGAAGGATCTGCTTGACGGTCGAGGAGCGGACCGCCCAAGCCGCGATCCCCACGCCAAGCAGGACAAGGAGTCCGTAGAAGATCATGACAACCCCGTCTCTGGACCGTGTTCGGAGTCTAGGAGAGATGGTCATGTCCGGCCAGCGCCTCAGCACCGCATCGCCCCGGGGTGTTTCCGCGACGTGGAGGGTGTCAGCCGCACAAGGCGTCGTTGATCACCGTCGACAACTGATCCTCGACCGCAACGGACAGGGAGGCGTTCTCCGCGATCACGACCGAACGGCTGCGGTCCCTCGCCGTCAGGGCGTAGGTGTGGAAGCCCGGTATGTCGCCAGTGGCGCCGTAGGCGGCGCCACAGCTGGTCTGGATCGTGCCCACGCCGAGTCCATAGCCGCTGTACGGAAGATCGGGATTGGTCTCCCGGCGCATCGTGAGCATCCGATCCAGCAGCGTCCCGTGCACCACCCGCCCGGACAGGAGCGCGTCGTAGAAGCGCGCCACGTCGCCGATGTCCGACACCACGCCGCCCGCGGCCCACAGCCACGTGAGCTCGGGGTTCGTGACATCCCTGCGGTTGTCATACCCGTGCGCCAGCGGGGGAGTTCTCGTCCGACTCTCGGCGAGACTGGCGCTGCGAAGACCGAGCGGACCGAAGAGCTCCTGTTGCAGGAGAGTCGCCAGAGGCTCGTGGCTCACCTTCTGAAGGATCATTCCGAGGACGACGTAGTTGGTGTTCGAGTAGAACGAGCGCGAGCCCGGCGAGAACATGAGGGGCAGGTGGACAACCGCACCCACCAGGGCGGGTGGGGCGGTCGACGTATGCCCGCTCACATAGTGCGAGGTCACGATGGGCGTGTAGTCGGGCAGCCCACTGGTCTGGCCGAGAAGGTCTGCCACGGTGATCTCGGCGCCTCGCGGGAGCAGGGCCGGCTCCCACTTCTCGACCGTGTCGGACAAGGACAGGCGCCCTTGGGTCACGAGTTTCAGGGCCACCGCTGCGACCATCGACTTGGTCAGGCTGGCGACCTGGAACCGATCGCCAGCGGTCATCGGCGCCCCGGTGGCCAGGTCCGCGCGGCCGACCGCCAGAGTGCGGCTCTGTCCGCCGTCTCGTACCACCACCACGGCGCCCGGGAAGACATCGGCTGCCACCGCTCCTCGGACGACCCGTCGGATCAGGGACATCTCATCGGCCAGCCCGGTCCCGCTCGCGGAGGCCCGTGCCTGGCTGGGGGCCGCCGGACTCCTGGACGAGGAGGACGAGGACCCACACCCCGCCGTCACGCATCCGGCCACCAGAGCGACCAGGACGGCACCCACCACACGTGCGTTTCCCGGCGCGGTCCGCCCACTCACGCGACGGTCGGGTGGCGCCGTCATGACACTCATCCTCCGAGGGCCGCGGCCCAGGCCTCGAAGCCGGGATGAATGTTCTCGGCCGCCGCCAGCGTCGTCCGGGTGTCACTGTCCGGTGTGAGCACGGCAGAGCGCATCTGGCGCGCGAAGTCGAGGCCCATGTCAGCTTGGACGTGCCCGACCTTCACGCTGAGGGCGTCCTGGTACCAGATGTAGTTCTCCGCTCCGACCCCGAAGTAGAGCTCGTCGAGGGCCTCGAGCGAGCGATGCTCGGGGCCGGCACCGTCGGTCCGGGCCCGGGCGAGTGTGAACCACAGGGACGCGTCCTCGGGACGATGTGCTACCAGAAAGCAGCAAGCGAGGTAGGTCGCCAAGAACTCGGACAACCAGCCCTGCGGAAGGGTGAGTCCCATCGCGCGTGTGTGAAGGTGACCGAGCTCGTGCACGGCGATCAGGTCTGCGAACCGCTCCGCGGACTTCCGTGACCCGGACGCCGCATAGATGTCGACGAGGAAGTTGCGCGTGGGATCAGCGGGGACCACCAGGTCGAACCCCTCGTCGGCGGCGTAGGGGATGCCATAGGGCGGCGCGTCGTCACCCCCCATCATCCAGTCGGTCTGATCGAGAACCATGACGATCGGAGAGAAGTCGGTCCCGAGACCGTCCGCGAGATATCGGTGCGCATCGCCGACGAGTTCCTGGAGATCCCTCGCCCGTTGCTCGTAGCCGGTGCTCGCGCGCGTCGTGGGCGTCCCGCCGATCTCGCTCACGGTCTCGAACATGCTGCCGTCCGGCTTCAGTACTAGATGTCGTAGTAGAGCTCGAACTCGTGGGGGTGCGGGCGGAGGGCGACCGGCTGGATCTCCTGGGTGCGCTTGTAGTCGATCCAGGTCTCGATCAGGTCGCTGGTGAACACCCCGCCCTCGAGCAGGAACTCGTGGTCGGCCTCGAGCGAGTCGATGACGGCGCCGAGGGTGGCGGGCACGGTGGGGATGTCGGCGTGCTCGTCCGGGGGGAGCTCGTAGAGGTCCTTGTCGACCGGCTCGTGCGGCTCGATCTTGTTGCGGATGCCGTCGAGCCCGGCCAGCAGCATCGCGGAGAAGGCGAGGTAGGGGTTGGCCGAGGGGTCGGGGCAGCGGAACTCGATGCGCTTGGCCTTCGGGTTCGAGCCGGTGATCGGGATGCGGACGCACGCCGAGCGGTTGCGCTGGCTGTAGACCAGGTTGACCGGGGCCTCGAAGCCGGGCACCAGCCGGTGGTAGGAGTTCACCGTCGGGTTCGTGAACGCCAGCAGCGACGGGGCGTGCTCGAGGATGCCGCCGATGTAGTAGCGGGCGGTGTCGGACAGGCCGGCGTACCCGGTCTCGTCGTAGAAGAGGGGTACGTCGTCGTCCCAGATCGACTGGTGGCAGTGCATTCCGGAGCCGTTGTCGCCGAAGATCGGCTTCGGCATGAACGTCGCCGACTTGTTGTTGCGCCACGCGACGTTCTTCACGACGTACTTGAACTTCATGACGTCGTCGGCGGCCTTGAGCAGCTGGGCGAAGTTGTAGTTGATCTCGGCCTGCCCAGCGGTGCCGACCTCGTGGTGGGCACGCTCGACGATCAGCCCGGCGCGCTCGAGCTCGAGCACCATCTCGTCGCGCAGCTCACCGAAGTGGTCGTACGGCGCGACCGGGAAGTACCCACCCTTGTACCGCACCTTGTAGCCGCGGTTGTTCTCCTCGGAGCCGGAGTTCCAGTACCCCGCCTCGGAGTCGATGTGGTAGTACCCGGCGTTGACCTTGGTCTCGAAGCGCACCGAGTCGAAGACGTAGAACTCGGCCTCCGGCGCGAAGTATGCCGTGGTGCCTATGCCGGTGGACGCGAGGTAGGCCTGCGCCTTCCGGGCGATGTTGCGCGGGTCGCGCGAGTAGGGCTCCCCGGTCAGCGGGTCGTGGATGAAGAAGTTCACCACCAGCGTCTTCGCGGTTCGGAACGGGTCGACGTACGCCGTGGTCGGGTCCGGGAACAGGGACATGTCGGACTCATGGATCGCCTGAAAGCCGCGGATCGACGAGCCGTCGAAGTTCAGCCCGTTGTCGAAGACCGACTGGCCGAAGGACGAGACCGGCACAGTGAAGTGCTGCATGATCCCGGGCAGGTCGCAGAACCGGACGTCGATCATCTCGACGCTCTCGTCCTTGATGAACTTCAGCAGCTCGTCGCTGGTGGCGAACATTCGACCTCCTGGGTGTTGTCTCGCCGGATGCCCGCCAACGTAGGAGCAGCCAGTTTCTCGACCGTATCCCCTGTGTTTCGCCGATGTAACGACCTCCCGGGCAGGAGTCGAGCAGCGGAACCGCCTCAGTAGGCTGACCCGGGTGCCGGTCCAGGAGCTGCCGTTCGAGACCGCGTCCTGGGCCCGGCGGGTCCTGGCGCTCCTCGTGGACTACGCCGCGTGCTGGGGCGTGATGCTCGCCGTCTACGGAAGCGACTGGTTCGGCAGCGGCAGCCTGCCGTCGGTGTACCTCAACCTGCTGTTCATCGCCGAGTCGGCCCTGCTGATGGCGCTCTCGGGCGGATCCTTCGGACAGCTCGCCACCCGCCTGCGCGTGGTGCGCGTCGACGGGAGCGGCCGGCCGCTCAGCCTCCTGACCGCGCTGCTGCGGCAGGTGATGATCTGCCTGGTCATCCCGCCCCTGGTGTTCCGGCCCGACGGCCGTGGGCTGCACGACATGGTCTGCGGGTCCGCGACCGTGCCGCTGGTCCCGCGGACCGACACCGGTTCATGACCCGTTTCGTGCGTCCCGGCTCGGCCCCGCAGTTACCCTGAACGAGCTGTCCGTCGCCTCGGGCGGCCGGTCACGCTCACGGGGAGCGGACCACGTGGAGCCCTGGAGGACCCATGCGCAGCCTGACTCTTCGCAAGACGGCCCTGGCTGCCGTCGTACCGCTGGCGCTCGGGTCGCTGGCGGCCTGCGGCAACCACGACTCGCAGACCGCGGCCGACCCCCAGGCGCCCTCGACGTCCACCGGCGCGAGCAGCCCGAGCTCGCCGGCGACCACCGACTCGGGGAACGGTGCCCACACCCTCGACCCGGCGGCGTTCCTCGGCAAGCTCAAGAGCGCCGCGAAGTCGATCACGACGGCTCGTTTCACCATGTCCATGGACCTGTCTGGCCAGAGCATCACGGCGAAGGGCGCCCTCGACATGACCGGTGACACGCCCGCGATGCAGGTGACCATGGACCTCACCGGGATGGGCACGGCCACCGACATGCGCATGGTCGGCGGCGTCATGTACATCAAGGACCCCACCGGCAGCGGGAAGTACCTCAAGCTCGACCTCAGCGACCCCAACGGGCCGCTCGGGAACATGGGCGACGCGCTGGGCAACTACGACCCCCAGTCGTTGATCGACAAGTTGTCGCCGGACACCTTCCGCAAGGTCACCGACCTCGGCCAGGCGACCATCGGCGGGCAGCAGGTGGAGCACTACCGGGTCGTGCTCGACACCCACGCCGCCACCCAGATGTTCAAGAACCTGCCGAGCACCGCCTCCTTGCCCAGGACGATGACCTACGACTTGTGGCTCGACAGCCAGGACCGGATGGCGCGGTTCACGATGCTGATGAAGAACGTCTCGCGCATCACGGCGACGTACACCGACTACGGCGCCGACGTCCACATCAGCGCCCCGCCGGCCGCCGACGTCATGGAGATGCCGAGCAGCAGCAGGTGACGCTCGGGAACGGCGTACGACGTGACGAGGGGCGGGTGCCGACGGCACCCGCCCCTCGTCCTCAGGCCTGCTACTTCAAGGCCTCGACGAAACGCGGCGCGTACGGCGTGCCGACACCGGTCACGTCGTCCCATCCGGAGGTCGTTCCGAGGGAGGTGTCGGCATTGAACCCGACGTTGAAGAAGCTCCCCGAGTTGAAGCTGCCGTAGTACAGCGACCGAGAGCCGGGGCCGGCCGCCGCCGACGGGTTCGGGTTGTCGAACGTCGGCGGAAGTGCGTCCCGGATCGCCCCCTGGGGGAGGTCGTAGACATACTGCGACGCCAGACCCGCGGGGCCGTCACCGACCGCGGCCCGGGCTTGATCGACGTCGGCCATCAGGCCGGCGAAGAGGGGAGAGGAGAGGCTGGTGCCGCCCCACTGCTCCTCGACCGGCTGGGTCGGGTCGACGGCCGGGTCGGTGAGCCAGACCTGCATCCCGGTCTCCGGGTCGCCCACCATGGAGATGTCGGGGATGGCCCGGTGGCTTCCGACCTTCCCGTAGCCGACGGCCGTGTCGTTGCCGATCGCGGACTCCTGCCAGGGCTGCGCCTGCCAGAAGTTGCTGAGGCCGCCACCTGCCCCGCCGATGAATCCCTCGTCGAGCGTCTGTGAGTCCGACCGGTCGTACGCGGTGCACGTCTTCTGCCCGTTGGAGTCCGTCGTGAAGGTGTCGCAGACGGCCAACCGGTAGAAGGTGTCACCCCACCCGGTCTCGCTGTCGTAGTTGCCCTGCTCGTCGGCGAACAGGCTGGTGCCGCCCACCGCGTTGGCCCACGGCGAGGTCGCCGGGAAGTCGACGGTCTGCACCCCGAAGCGCCCCGAGTTGTCCCCGTCGTCGCCGGTGGAGAAGTTGACTCCGATGCCCTCCGCCGCGGCGGTCTCCAGGATCCGCTCCATGCGCGTGCCCTGGCCCGGTGAGGCGAGGTCGACCGGGAATCCCCAGCTGTTGGTGACGATGTTCGCCAGGTGGTGGACCAAGATCCAGTTCACGGCTTCGTCCAGGCTGGACCGGTCGTTGGGCGCTGCGACCAGCACGATCTTCGCGCCCGGTGCCATGGCGTGAACGGCCTCGACGTCGATGGCCACCTCGGGCAGCCATCCCGACGGGTCCTGGGCCTTGGAGTCCTTCACGTGACCGATGCCCGGGGGCGTGACGATCTGGAAGTTGTTCTGGTCGAGCTTCGGGAGACCGTTCTCCGTCGAGAACTTGTTCGCGTCTGCACGGATGGTCGGGCTGCCGTAGGCGTCCACGATGGCGACGGTCTGGCCCGCGCCGGCATCCATCGACAGCTGGTCCACGCCGTACAGGTGCCGGAGGTCGGTGCCCGTGTAGCCGTTGCACGGCAGGAAGCCGGTGTAGGACTCGGTGGCATGAGACGGCTTGTCGAAGGTCACGCTCTGGGTCGTGTCGAGGAACCCGCACAGTCCCTTCCACGGAGTGGACGAGTCCGCGGGCGTCACCTTCTTGCGGCTGGCCATCGGGCGGTAGGTGGAGGCGGTGTCCAAGCCGCCGACACTGTCGATGTGTCCGCCTGCGATCGCGCCCAGCCGCGGCTTGGTCGTGCCACGGTAGGTGTGCCCCTGGTAGCGGTACTGACTCAGCTTGACGCCGAAGGCATGCTCGGCCTGCCTGGTCGTGCCGGAGACGTTGACGTAGGCCCGGTTGCTCGCCACCGACTCGATGCGGAACCCCTGAGCAGTCAGGTAGTGCTTGACCACGGCGATCTGGTGCTCGGTCGGGGCATAGCGGCGCATCACCTGCCGCGGCGTCAGCCACCGGTGGTACTGGGCGTTGCCCCGGGTGTAGATCGCCCGCGTGCGCGCCGCCAGCCCCCGGGTGTCACGCTGCTTGAGCCACACCGCGAGGTGCAGGACCGTGGACGGCTTGGTGCTGCCGAGCCTGGTGGCCCGCGATGTCCACGACGTCGTCGTGCGAGTGGTTGTGCGAGTGGTTGTGGGAGTGGCGGCCGAGCGGGTCGCGCTCGACTGATGGCGGGCTGTCGCGTGGGCCGGTGCGGCCACCTGTGCGACGCCGAGAGAAACCAAGCCGGCTGTGGCGATGGCCGCCAGCTTCTTGGTGCTGTGTGATGTGTTCACTCGTGACTTAGTGCCCGAGCGTCCCGTGCCGACCCGAACACATCTCCTGTTCTTCAGCTAGATGGAACGGAATCCGAGGTAAGGCGACAGGACTCTAACTCCGAAGACGGGTCGAACGGGAGAGGGGAGAGGCGACTTGTTGGCCTCGTCGTGCGCACCGCTTCGCGAGCGTTTCGTGAGCCTCGAGGGGCACGCAAACCGACGACGACCTCGCCCCACCCCGCAGCGGCCGCGGGTCAGCGGCCGCGCATCTGGCCGCGCAGTCCCTTCATCGAGGTCGGCACCGGGCCCCGGGGCATCGGCAGGGCCGGGCGTGAGGCGTCGATCGCCTTCAGCCGGGCCAGGATGTCGGTGATCTCCGCGGGCTGCACCTGGCGCTTCATCTTCTGCACGTGGCGCGACAGCTTGGACAGCGCGACCTGGCCCTCGTCATTGCCCACCACGATCTCGTGGACCGGGGTGTCGACGGCGACCCGCTCGTGACGCTTGCGCTCGCTGGTCATCAGCGGCCGGAGCCGGCCGGGGCTGCCCTCGCCGACGAGCACGATGCCCGGCGGACCGATCACCCGGTGCACGATGTCCTGCTGCTTGGTGAACGCGATCGCGTTGTCGACGTGCCAGCCGCGCTTGAGCAGGCCCAGCGCTCCGGCGGCCGCTCCGGCCTGGCCCTCCATCTGGCCGTAGACCGCCTTCTGCGCACGTCGTGAGAAGACGATCAGGCCGGACAGGACCGCGACCATCAGGGCACCGATGACGGCCAGCACGACGCCGAGCGTGCTGCTGCGGCCGACCGCCAGCCAGAACAGCCCGAAGCCGACGACCAGGCCGAGCAGCCCGGCGCCGAGCACCCAGCGGCCGATGGCCGGGTCGGACTTCTTGGCCATCCGGTAGGTCTGGGCGAACTGCTGACGCCGGCTCAGCGAGGGCGGGTCAGCCGGTTTCGGCGTGGGGCTCTTGGCCATGCTGTGACGTACTCCGTGGACGTGGTGATCGGGTCAGGCAGGCGTGCGCGCCGCCATGGCCTGACGGTACAGCCGCCCCGCCCGGTACGACGAACGCACGAGCGGGCCGGACATGACACCGGAGAAGCCGATCTCCTCGGCCTCGGCCGCCAGCTCGACGAACTCCTCCGGCTTCACCCAGCGCTCGACGGGGTGGTGCCGGGCGGACGGGCGGAGGTACTGGGTGATCGTGACCAGCTCGCACCCGGCCGCGTGGAGGTCGCGGAGCGCCTGGCTGACCTCCTCACGGGTCTCGCCCATGCCGAGGATCAGGTTCGACTTGGTGACCAGGCCGACGTCGCGGGCAGCCGTGAGAACGTCGAGCGAGCGGTCGTAGCGGAACGCCGGCCGGATGCGCTTGAAGATCCGCGGCACCGTCTCGACGTTGTGGGCGAGCACCTCGGGCCGGCTCTCGAAGACCTCGGCCAGCAGGTCGGGCTTGCCGTTGAAGTCGGGAATCAGGTTCTCGACACCGGTGTCGGGGTTGAGGGAGTGGATGGCGCGCACCGTCTCGGCGTACAGCCAGGCGCCGCCGTCGGGCAGGTCGTCGCGCGCGACACCGGTGATGGTGGCGTACCTGAGGCCCATCTTCTGCACGCTCTCGGCGACCCGTCGGGGCTCGTCGCGGTCGAGCGCCTGCGGCTTCCCGGTGTCGATCTGGCAGAAGTCACAGCGCCGCGTGCACTGGTCGCCGCCGATCAGGAACGTCGCCTCCCGGTCCTCCCAGCACTCGAAGATGTTGGGGCAGCCCGCCTCCTGGCAGACCGTGTGCAGCCCCTCGGACTTCACCAGACCGTGCAGCTCGGCATACGCCGGCCCCATCTTCGCCCGCGTCTTGATCCACTCGGGCTTGCGCTCGATCGGGGTTTCGGCGTTGCGGACCTCGAGCCGCAGCAGCTTGCGGCCGTCGGGAGCGACGTTGCGGGACGGAGCCTGAGTCACCGTCCCATCGTACGGGGACGGCCCAGTCCGCCCGTCAGCCCGGGAGGCCGAGCACCGGGACCCGAGCCTGACGGCCGGGCTCGGGCCGCGGCTCGTAGTCGGGCGTCGGGTCGTACGGCACCCAGGCGAGGAGGTCGGTGAGGTGCCGGCGTGCGCTCGGCAGCACGTCGTGCACGGTGACGTCGCGGCCGAGCTCGCCCGCCAGCGACGTGACGCCCGCGTCGGAGATGCCGCAGGGGACGAAGCGGTCGTACCACGACAGGTCCACGTCGCAGTTGAGCGCGAAGCCGTGCATGGTCACGCCGTGGCTCACCCGGATGCCCAGGGCGGCGACCTTCCGCTCCGGGCGGAAGGAGTCCGCCTTCAGCCAGACGCCGCTGCGGCCCGGGACGCGGGCGGTGGCGAGACCCAGGTCGGCGCAGACCCGGATCAGTGCCTCCTCGACCCGGCGTACGTAGTCGACCACCTTGACGTGGTCGGGGAGCCGGACGATCGGGTAGCCGACGAGCTGGCCCGGGCCGTGGAAGGTGATCATCCCGCCGCGGTCCACGTCGATCACCGGGGCGCCGCCGGGGTCGGCCGGTCGGTCGCCGGGCGCGGTGCGCTTCCCGGCGGTGAAGACCGGCGGGTGCTCGAGCAGCCAGACGGTGTCGGGCGCGGCACCGGACGCGACCTGCTCGTGGATCTCGCGCTGGGTGTCCCACGCGGACAGGTACTCGACGGCGTCAATGCCGAAACCGCCCTCACGGAACACCAGGTCGCTCACTCTCCCGAGCGTAACGAACGCCCCACGAAGGCCAGCTGGGCCGGCACCATCCGGGTCCAGTACGCCGCGTCGTGCGCGCCCTCCTCGAAGGTCGAGGTCACCGGACGGTCGAACCCGTCGACGTAGGAGCGGTCGGCCGGGTAGAAGGGGTCCTCCCGTCCGCAGTCGACACGCACCGGGATGCCGTCGAGATCGGCCTGGTGCCCCATCACCGAGTAGCGCCGGTACTCGGTGGCGTCGGAGAACCCGTCCGACGACGCGTCCGCCGGGTCGGTCCACAGTGCGGGGCTGAGGGCAGCGACCGCGCGCACCCGCTGAGCGCCGACGAGCCCGGCGAGCCGGAGGGCGCCGTACCCGCCCATCGACCAGCCCTGGAACGCCAGCCGTGAGGTGTCGAGACCGGCGTCGTCGAGCCGCGGGAGGAGCTCGTCGAGCACCATGCCCCCGGCGTCCTCACCGCTCGGGCGTGGGTGCCAGTACGTCGTGCCGCCGTCGACCGTGGCGATCGCGAAGGGCGGGACACCTGCCGCGACGGCCGCGGGCAGGAACCGGTCCATCCCCAGCTCGGTGACCGCCGTGGTGTGGTCGCCGCCGAGTCGGTGGAGCGACACCATGACCGGAAGCCGCTGCGTCCGCCGGCCCGGATAGATCACCGACCAGCCCACCTGCTTCCCGAGCCGGTCGCGTGACACGAATGTCCCGCTGACCACCTTCCCCGGCGGCACGTCGGGGATGTGACCTGCGGGCCCGGTCAGGCCGAGGGCGCGCCGGATCCGGTACTTTCCCGGCAGCCAGCCCTCGTCCACGGCGAGTCCGGCGGCGGCGACCGCGACGAGGGCGCCGCCGGCGCCGGTCAACACACCCCGTCGGGACACGTTCACGCGTCCACGGTAGGAGGGTGTGGACAGACTCTGCGGGGAGCGCGCCGATCGGGTCACAGTGGTGGGATGCGGACTCGGGAGGTGCTGTTGCTCGCGACCGTCGCGACGGTCGCACCGCTCTGGCTGGCCGGCATGACCGGCACGGCGGACGGCGGTGACGCCACACGCCATCCGGTCCGGACGACGCCCGCCGCCGACGGTCCGGCCTCGCCGGACGCCCGGGCGCTCTCGGTGCTCCGTCGGTGGGACAGGCTGCGCTCGCACGCCTGGGCGACCGGCGACCCGGCCGCTCTGATCCGGCTCTACGTGACGGGCTCGACCACCGGTGAGCGCGACGCCGACGACCTCCGCCGGTGGACCCGTCGCGGCCTGAGGGTCGCCGGGCTCCGCCAGCAGGTCGCCGAGCTCCGGGTCACCGACCGTCACCCCGGCCGGCTCGTCCTCGTCGTGACCGAACGCACCGTCGGCGGTGTCGCCGCCGGCGCGAGCCGGCCTACGGCGGTGCCGGCGAGTGCCTGGGCGACCCACCGGATACTCATGCGGCGGACGGCCGCGGGATGGAAGGTCGCCGAGGCGAGCGCTCAGCCGGCGAGATGACCCCAGCGGGTGGCGATCCGCTCCCAGGGGCCGCTGTCGGCGACCCGGCCCTCGACCAGGACGACGACCCGGTCGGCCTGTGCGAGAGCGGCGACCTTGGAGGTCGCACCGATCACCGTGGCGCCCCGCTCGCGCAGCGCGGTCCAGAGCTCGACCTCGGTCGTGGCGTCGAGCGCCGAGGAGACGTCGTCCGCGAGCAAGAGGTCGGCGTCGCATGCGAGCGCCCGGGCCAGGGCGAGGCGCTGCACCTGGCCACCCGACAGACGCACGCCGCGGTGCCCGACGAGGGCATCGGGTCCACCCGCGTCGGAGACGTCACGCTCGAGGCGAGCGGCCTCGACCGCGGGCATGACGTCGCGGCCGGGGTGGTCGAGTGCGATGTTGCCGCGGAACGTGCCGGACAGGACCCGCGGCACCTGGGCGACGTGGGCGACCCGGCCGGGTCGCAGGTCGGCCTGGTGGTCGGCGAGCACCTGACCGTTCCAGCGGATCTCTCCGGTGCTGCTCACCAGGCCGGCGAGAGCCCCGAGCAGGCTCGACTTCCCGGACCCGACCTGGCCCAGCAGGAGCACCAGCTCGCCGGGCACCAGCTCGAGGTCGACGTCGCTGACGCCGATCGTCCCGTCGTCGTGGACGGCCGTGAGGCCCGTCAGGTGCAGCTCGGTCAGCGGATCGCGCAGCGCGGGCGCCGGGTCGGGCGCGATGCCCTCGACGAGATGCACGCCCTCGGGCAGGTGCATCAGGTCGCCTCCGCCCGCGAGACGACTGGTCGCGCGCATCCACGCGCGGACGCCCGGCGCCTCGGTGATCACCGTGCCGGCGACCCGCCCGAACCAGTCGAAACCGTTGACCGCACCCGCGACCATCAACGCCGTGGCCAACCCCCACCACCCGGCGACCAGGATCGCCCAGGCGGCCACGACTCCCACCTGCACCATGACGATCGGCACACCGTCGAGCATCGCCTGCACGCGGTGCTCGCGGACGGCCGCGTCGACGCGTCCACCGTCGACCTCGCGCAGGTGACGGTGGACGTCGGGCGTCGCTGCCGCGAGCTTGACCGTGCGGATCGAGTCCAGCGAGGAGACCAGCGACCGTCCGAAGCGGGCACGTGCCGCCGACGACGCTGCGGCGGAGCGACCGGCGACGCGACGACCGAACGACGACGCCACGGCCGACGCGGTCATCACCGTGAGCAGCACGGCTCCCGCCAGGACGGTGCCCGCGACGACCGCTGTCACGATCGCGATGAGGAGTCCGTTGAGAAAGTCGACCCAGCGGTCGGCGTAGCGGGCCAGGCGGTCGGCGTCCATCGTGCGGGCGACCACCTCACCCGGAGGCGTCCGCTCGAGACGGTGGGTGCTGGTCTGTCCGTGCAGGACCCGCGTGCGCGCCCGCAGCATCACCGAGATCCACCACTGCGGGTAGCGCCGGATGGCCACCGAGAGCAGCAGTGGCGAGCCGATGAGCGAGACGATCAGGAGCCCGACGAGCAGCACTGGTCGCTGGCCCTGCTGGAGGTCGGTGACGGCGTGGCCCCAGATCCAGCCGGTGATCGCGCCGAACGCCCCGGTGAGGGCGGTGACGAGGAAGATCGCCATCCCGAGCAGGCCCCACTGCGGCTCGACGAACAGGGCGTTCTTGGTCGCGCGGGCGAGGCTCGGCAGCGGCTGCAGCTCCGGGCTCGGTGGGGGAGCGCCGGTGCGCCGCCGGGTGCCGACGGCGCCGCTGGTCAGGGCGTGCTCGTCGGCAGCGACGGCGTTCCTGTCCACGTCACGCCCATCGGTCTCACGGAGGGCGGACTCGCGAGCACTGGCATCGAGCAGGCCGCGGAAGGCGCCGGGCCGATGGGACAGGACCTCGCGTGGCCCGCTCTGCATCACCCGGCCTCCGTCGAGGACCGCCACCTGCTCGGCACGTTCGGTGGTCGACAGACGGTGGGCCACCAGGATGCCCGTGCGTCCTTTCAGCAAGCGATCCGCGGCGCTCACGACCCGCGCCTCGGTGAGCGGGTCCATGCGAGCGGTGGCCTCGTCGAGGACGACTACGCGGACGTCACGCACCAGCAACCGCGCGAAGGCGACCAGCTGCTCCTCGCCGGCCGACAGGCTGGTGCCGCCCGGACCGAGGAGCGTGTCGAGCCCCTGAGGGAGGCCCGCGACCCAGGCCGAGAGGCCCAGCTCCGCGACGGCACCCTCGACCGTGGCGCGGGGAAGCTCGGCGAACAGGGTGATGTTCTCGGCCAGGGTGCCCGCCAGGATCTCGGTGCGCTGGGTGACGACACCCACGGCGGCCCGCAGCTGCTGGAGATCGAGGTGGCGTACGTCGATTCCGCCGAGCAGCAGCGACCCGGGCTCGGGCTCGACCGCGCGCGAGACCAGGGAGGCCAGGGTGGACTTGCCGGAGCCGGTGCGCCCGACGAGCGCGCACGTCGTACCGGCGGGGACGGTCAGGTCGACGCCCGACAGCGCGAACGTGCCGTGCTCGTAGGCGAAGTGGAGGTCGTCGAAGCGGACCGAAAGGGGCCCGTCGGGGAGGTCGAGGCCGCCCTCGGGCTCGGGGTCGGACGCCATCAGCTGGCGCAGCCGGATCACGGCCCCGAGGCCCTCCTGCAGGTCGGGTATGTGCCGGGCCAGCTGGTCGACCTGACCGACGAACATCGTGGTCACCAGGAACAGCGTCACCAGCGACGCCGTCGACAGCCGGTCGCCGAGGACCAGCAGGACGCCCACGAGCGCGGTGGCGGCCAGGACTCCGTGGAGGAGCACGCCCGTGCGTCGCCCGATGCCCGCCTCGAGCGACACGACGTCGGCGAAGCGGCGGTGGATCTGCCCGGCGAGCTCCGTGCAGCGACGCAGGACGTAGGGCTGGCCCAGGCTCGTGCGCAGGTCGTCGCGGGCCGCGACTCCTTCCTCCATCGCGGCGGCGTGGTCGGTCCAGGCCATCTCCTCGAGAACCTTGAGCTCGGCCAGGCGGGGCAGCATCCGCTTGACCAGCAGCAGCGCGCCGGCACCGGTCACGGGGAACAGGACGAACGCCGGCCACCAGGTCAGCCCGCCGACCAGCCACAGTGGACCGGCGGCCATGCCGACCCGGACGACCATCCAGATGTTCTGCCGGAGCAACGTGCCGACCTCGTGCGTGTCGTCGTCGATCCGGTCGAGCATCTCGCCCACGGCCTGCTCGCTCAGCTCGGACAGGGGTTGAGCCATGGCCGCGTCGAGGAGATCGGCTCGCAGCCTCCCCTCGGCCCGGTCGACGAGCCCGGCCCAGACCGTGCGGCCGATCGTGTCGAGCAACGAGCCGCCGACCACGCACAGCGCCAGGAGGTCCACGAGGCGGCTGGTCGGGTGCTGGGCGAGGTGCCCTGCGATCACCGAACCCAGCGACATCCCGACGGCGCTGATGAACGAGAAGACGATGGACATCCCCGCCAGCGGCGACTTCATCCGGTGCCACGTGACAGGCGTACGGCCCTCGGGCACCCGCGGCCTGGTGGTCGTCGGGCGGAGGGCGGAGGGGGCGAGGTCGGTGGTCGTCACGGCCCTCTGACGGTACGGCGGAGCACCGACAGGCTGCCTTCGATTTTTCCGAGCGCTTCGGCCCGGCTCAGCGCGCGCCCGCGAGCCCGGCCGCGACCACCGCCGTCACGTCCCGGTCGCGGAACTCGAACCCGCGGTCGAGCAACACCGCCGGGACCAGGTTGACCGAGCCGAGCACCTCCTCCGCCAGCGGACCCGCGGCGATCCGGATCGCGGGCGCCGGCACCGGCAGCACGGCCGGGCGGCCGACCGCTCGGGCCAGCGCACGGTTGAACTCGGCCATGGTCGGTGTCTCGGGGCAGCACAGGTTGACCGGGCCGCTCGCCTCCGGGTCCTCGGCCAGATGCACGACCGCGGCGAGCCAGTCGCGCAGCGAGACCATCGGGAAGTACTGCCTCCCGCTGCCGAGCCTTCCGCCGGCTCCCAGCCGGTACAGCCGCCGCAGCATCCGGAGCGGCTCGGACTCGCGGTCCATCACCGGCGCCGTCCGGAGGACGCACACCCGAGCCCCCGCCTCGACCGCCGGCTGCGCCGCGGCCTGCCACGCCCGGGTCACCTCACCCATCAGCGTGTGGCCGCGGCTGTCGCCCTCCTCGGTCACGGGGTGGTCACCGTGATCGCCGTAGACAGCGACCGCGTTGCCCGCCAGGAACGCCGGTCGGCCGGGCGAGGCCGCGATCGCCTCGGCGAGCGTGCGGGTGGTCGTGACGCGCGACTCGCGCAGGGCATCGGCCCACCGCTTCGAGTACGGGTTGCCGATGGTCGGGCTGCCGGCCACGTTGACCACGACGTCGGAGTCCTCGACCACCTGGGCGTCGACCTGGCCGGTGGCGGGGTCCCACCGGGACTCGTCGTCGGCGGCCGCCTCACGGCGTACCAGGGACGTCGTGGTGTGGCCGCGGTGCCGAAGGGCCGCGGTCAGGTGCCGCCCGAGGAACCCGGACGCACCACCGACCAGAACGTGCACGGTCCCACTCTGCCATCCGGTGAACCTGCACCGGGCGCGAGCGGCTCAGGACCGGTCAGGCCTGGGCCCGTTCGTCGCTGCCGCTCTGCTCGGCGTCGTCGTTCCGCTCACGCTCGTCGATCCTCTGTTGCTTGCGCACGACCGGCGACGAGTCGAGTCCCAGGATCCCGGCGAGCAGGAGCGAGAGTCCCAGCCCGGTGCCGGCCAGCGCCCATGGCGCCGTGCGCACCGTCTCGCCGAAGAGACCGACGCCCAGGGCGATCGCGACCAGCGGCAACGTCGAGTCCATGACCGGCGTGCTGGCCGCCAGGGGACCCGCCTGATAGGCGTTCTGGACCAGGAACGCGCCGAGGAGGCTGACCGCGATCAGAAGATAGGGCTCCCAGGTGAGGAAGATCTGCAGGAAGCCCTGCGGCAGAAGCGTGATGGTCGCGTCGTACAGGGCTGACTGCAGCCCCATGGCGCACGCTCCCGCGAACGCGATGCCACCGGCCTTGGCCGGCCCGGACCTGAAGCGGGCGAAGGCCAGCCCCGCCGCCACGACGACGGCCACGCCGACGAGGGCCGGGATCCAGGTGAGCAACGGCTGCACCGGCTGACCGGTCTGCGGATCGGCGGACACCATCCCGACCGCGAGCCCGGCGACGACGGCGACGACGGCGCACCACTCGCGCGGGCCCAGCCGCAGCCCCCGGAGCCGCACCGAGGCGGGGATCGCGAAGAGGAGCTCGGAGACGATCAGGGGCTGGACCAGGATCAGCGGACCGAAGCTCAGAGCCAGCGCCTGGAAGCCGTAGGAGAGGACGGCGAGCCCGATGCCGATCACCCACCCCCGGTCACGGGCGAGCTCGACCACCAGGCGCAGGGACATCCTCTCGTCGCTGGGCCGCTGGGCCGCCGCCCGCTGCTGGAGCACTCCGGATGCGGCGAGGCACAGACCGGCGAGTACGGCGCTGACCGCCGAGATCAGGATGCTCACGGCTCAGCCACCTGACGGCCCTGGCCCCGACTGCGCGGACGGAGCGGTCAGCAGCGGCGAGCGGGTGAGCACCGTGATCCCCGCCAGCATGGTCAGCAAGGACGCTCCCATCAGGTAGACGTACGGCGGGTCTGAGCGCACCCCTCCGTGCAGGACCCAGACGCTGATCGCCATCGCGCACAGCAGCTGGCCGGTGACCACCGCCGGGTAGGAGGCGGGGAGCGGAGCCGCCTCGAAGGCGCTCTGGACCATCAGCGTGCCCAGGAGGGCGACGCCGACGACGGCGTACGGTCGCCACCCGGCCAGGGTCGCCGCGGGACCGCGCTGGCTCAGTGAGTGGACGGCCGCCTTCACCAGCACCGTCTGCAGCCCGAAGAGGACGCCGGCAGACCCGCCCAGGAGCGTTGCCCGCCGGGCCCCGGCCCGGCGGCTGGCGATGCCGGCCACGCCGACGGAGAGCAGCACCGGCAGGACGATCGCGAACAGCCACCCGGCGCTGTCGACGTCGCCCGCCTGCGGCCGGGCGCTGAGCAGGAAGACCACGATGCTGGCCAGCAGTCCGAACGCGGCCGCCAGGTCGCGCAGCGGCACCCGGTGCCAACCCCAGAGCGCGGCGACGACCAGCGCGAACACCAGCCTGGTCAGGAACACCGCCTCGACGAGGACGACGCTGCCGGTCGTCAGAGCACCGGCGAAGAGCGCGTTGCCCAGCAGCGAGAACCCCACACCGGCCAGCCACTCCGGACGCCGGGCCAGCCACCACAGCAGCCGCGGCGAGAGGTTCGCGTCCGGTGGCGCGCGCATTGCGACCCGCTGCTGCACCACCTCGCCGACACCCACGATCAGGGCGGCCAGGAGCGCGAGCGAGTACACCATGGCGCCTCCAGGAGAACGGGTCGTCCCTCCGGTGCCCGCGACCTCGCGGCCCCATGCGTGGGCTGCTCCCCGTGCTTGACAGCCGGGACTTCGGGTACCGGCACCCGTGGCGCACCACCGGATCCTGCTGGTCTCGGCGGCGATGGGTGGCGGGCACCTCCAGATCGCCCGGGAGCTCGAACGCCGACTCCGCGCTCGCGGTCACACCACACTGCTGGTCGACCAGCTGAGCGTGATGCCGGGTCCCACGGGCCGCTGGCTCGGACGGCTCTACATCTGGCTCGTGAACCGCGCGCCGAGGATCTACCAGTGGGTGTACCAGACGTTCTTCCTGGCCCGTCAGAAGGGCGGCGAGCGGGCGGGCGTCCCGGTGCGCCTCGCTCTGTCGGGCCTGCGCCGCGTGGCCGACGGATTCCGCCCCGACCTCGCGGTCTCGACGTACCCCTTGTGCTCCCTGGCGCTCGGGGAGCTACGCCGCCGCGGGCAGCTGTCGTGTCCCGCGGTGACGGTGTTGACGACGTTCTCGGTGAACTACCTCTGGTTGCACCCCGCCGTGGATCTCGAGCTGTGCATCTCCGGACCCGCCGCCGAGGACGTCACCCGCCGTACCGGTCGCCCCGCCGCGGTGTGTGGGCCCGTTGTCCGCGACGCGTTCTGGGACCATGCCGGCGACGGTGTCGGGGTCCGCGAGGGCCTCGGCGTCGACGGTGACCGGCATCTGGCGCTGGTCACCACCGGCTCCATGGGCCTGGTCGGGGACGCCGTCACCGCGGCCGAGGCCATCGCTTCCCTGCCGGACTGGGTCCCGGTCGTGCTCTGCGGCCACAGCGAGATGTTGGCCGAGCAGCTCGCCCAGGTGGAGGGGGCCGTCGCCGTCGACTGGTCGGACGACATGCCCTCGATGATGGCGGCCGCCGACGTGCTGGTCGACAACAACTGCGGGATGGCCGCCAAGGAGGCGCTGGCCTGCGGACTGCCGGTCGTCACGTTTCGGCCGATCAGCGGCCACGGCCGCGACGACACCGATGCCCTCGCCGGGCTCGGGCTCACCGACCGGGTTGACGAGGTGTCAGAGCTCCAGGCCGCGCTGGCGCGCATCCTGCACGACCCGCGATGCCGGCGCGACCGTGAGGACCGGGGCCGCGCCCTGTTCGTCGCCGACGCCGCCGAGATGCTCGAGCAGGTCGCCGCCCGTGCAGGGCGCTAGACCTCGAACTGGCCGGCCTCGAGCCGCGCCTTCACCTCCGACAGGAACCGAGCGGCGTCCGCACCGTCGACCAGCCGGTGGTCGTAGGTCAGCGCGAAGTAGACCATCTGCCGGACCGCGATGGTCTCGCCGAGGTTCGGGTCGTCGATCACCACCGGGCGCTTCACCACTGCACCGGTGCCGAGGATCGCGACCTGCGGCTGGTTGATGATCGGGGTGTCGAACAACGCGCCCCGGCTGCCGGTGTTGGTCAGTGTGAAGGTGCCGCCGGAGAGCTCGTCCGGGGTGATCTTGTTGGTGCGCGTGCGCTCCGCGACGTCGGCGATCTTGCGGGCCAGGCCCGCGATCGACAGGTCGCCCGCCTCCTTGATCACCGGCGTGAGCAGGCCACGCTCGGTGTCGACGGCGATCGCGAGGTTCTCGACGTCGAAGTAGGTCACCTCGCCCTTCTCGGTGTCGATCGCGGCGTTCAGGCTCGGATGGGCCTTCAGGGCATCGATCGCCGCCTTGGCGAAGAACGGCATGAACGACAGCTTCACGCCCTCGCGTGCGGCGAAGTCGGCCTTCACGGAGTCGCGCAGCCGCGAGATCGAGGTGACGTCGACCTCGACGACGGTCGTCAGCTGCGCGCTGACGTGCAGCGACTCGACCATCCGCTGGGCGATCACCTTGCGCAGCCGGGTCATCGGCTCGGTCTTGCCCCGGAGCGGTGACGGGACCGGCGCACCCGGCGCGGGAGCCGTGGGGGCGGCCGGCGCGGGCTGCTCGGGCTGGGCCGCGGCCGCAGCCGCCGCGGCGGGCCGGGTCGGTGCGGTGTCCTTGCCCTGCTTCTGCGCTGCGTCGAGCACGTCCTGCTTGCGGATACGACCGCCCACCCCGGTGCCGACGATGTCGGCCAGGTCGACGCCGTGCTGGGCCGCCATCTTCCGCACCAGGGGCGTCACGTACGCCGAGGAGTCGCGGCCGCCAGACGGTTCACCCGCCGCTTCGGCCGAGGGTGCTGCCGGCGTCGCGTGGGCGGCGGGCTGCTCGGGGACCTCGGGCTCGGGGGCCGACTCCGGCTGCGGCTCGGCCTCGGCCTCGGGCGCGGCCTCGGCCGCCTGCTCCTGCTCCTGCTCCTCGGCGGGCTGCTCCTCGGCCTGCTTCTGCTCGGCCTCCGGCTCCGTCGGGGCGGCCTGGCCGCCGTCGCCCGCAGGCGCCTGACCGGAGCCGATCACGGCCAGCTCGGCGCCGACCTCGACGGTCTCGTCCTCGTTGACCTTGATCTCGAGCAGCGTCCCCGCCGCCGGCGATGGGATCTCGGTGTCGACCTTGTCGGTGGAGACCTCGAGCAACGACTCGTCGGCCGCCACCTCGTCGCCGACCTGCTTGAGCCAGCGGGTCACCGTGCCCTCCGTCACCGACTCGCCGAGCTCCGGGAGCCGGACGACGGTCTGCTCCCCGGACGACCGGGAGGCCCCGCTTGTCGCCGCGGCGACCTCCTCACGCGGTGCCTCGTCCTGGGTGTCGGCCTGCTCGGCCTGCTCGGCCTGCTCGGCCTGCTGCGGTGCCTCCTGGCCGGGCGTCGCTTCCTGCTCGGCCTGGTCGTGGGCCTCGCCGCGCTCCACCCTCTCCTCGTCGAGCGGGGTCTCCGCGGGCTGCTCCTGCTCCTGCTGCTCCTCCGGTTGCGGCTCCGGCTCCGGCTCTGGCTCCGCCTCGGCTTGAACGGGCTGAGCTTGCTCGGGCTGGGCCTGCTCGGACTGCTCGTCGCCGCCGGACTCGCCACCCCCGTCGCCGCCACCCGACTCGTCGGCGGACCCGATCATCGCGAGCACGGCTCCGACCTCGACGGTGTCGTCCTCGTTCGCCTTGATCTCCAGCAGGGTGCCGGCGACCGGTGACGGGATCTCGGTGTCGACCTTGTCCGTCGAGACCTCGAGCAGGGGCTCGTCGACCGCGACCGCGTCGCCGACCTGCTTGAGCCATCGGGTGACCGTGCCCTCGGTGACTGATTCGCCGAGCTCGGGGAGGTTGACTTCGGTGGCCATGTGAGTGGGGCTCTTCCTGTTTGTCTGTGTCTCTGGCAGTCGCGGTCAGGCGTGGGCGTGCAGAGGCTTCCCGGCCAGGGCCAGATGGGCCTCGCCGAGCGCCTCGGTCTGGGTCGGGTGCGCGTGCACGAGGGGGGCGACGTCCTCGGCGTACGCCTCCCAGTTGTAGATCAGCTGGGCCTCGCCGATGAGCTCTCCGACCCGGTCGCCGACCAGGTGCACGCCGATGACGGGGCCGTCCTTGCGCCGGACCAGCTTCACGAAGCCCTGCGTCATCAGGATCTGGCTCTTCCCGTTGCCGCCGAGGTCGTAGGTCACGGTCTCCACCGCGTCGTCGCTGTACGCCGCGCGTGCGGCCGCCTCGTCGAGCCCGACCGAGGCGACCTCGGGGTGGCTGTAGGTCACCCGGGGGATGCCCGCCTCGTCGATCGGCGACGGCTCGAGACCGGCGATGTCCTCGGCCACGAAGATGCCCTGCTGGAAGCCGCGGTGCGCGAGCTGGAGCCCCGGGACGATGTCCCCCACGGCGTACACGTTCTCGAGGTTCGTCCGGCACCGCTCATCGGCGAGCACGAACCCGCGCTCCATGGCCACGCCCTGCTCGTCGTACCCGAGCCCGTCGCTCGTCGGACCGCGCCCGACCGCCACCAGCAGCAGCTCGGCCTCGATCACGTCACCACCTTCGACGGTGACCGCGACGCCCTCGTCGGCGACCTTCACGCTCTGGAACGGCGTGCCGGTGCGGATCTGGATCCTGCGCTTGCGGAAGGCCCGCTCGAGGGCCTTCGACGACGCCTCGTCCTCGACGGGAAGGAGCCGGGGGAGCGCCTCGACGATCGTGACCTCGGCGCCGAAGCTCGCCCACACGCTCGCGAACTCGCAGCCGATCACGCCGCCTCCGAGGACGACCACCGACGACGGCACGCGGTCGAGGCGCAGGGCGTGCTCGGAGGTGAGCACCCGCTCGCCGTCGATGTCGAGGCCCGGCAGCGAGCGGCTGTACGAGCCGGAGGCCAGCACCAGGTGCCGGCCGGCGTACGTCGTGTCGCCCACGGTCAACTGCCTCAGACCGGTCATCCGGCCCTCGCCCTCGATGACGGTGATCCCGCGGCCCTGGATCAGCCCGGTGAGGCCCTTGAAGAGCCGGGCGACGACCTTGTCCTTGTAGGAGTTCACGCCGACCATGTCGATGCCGTCGAGAGTCGCGGTCACGCCGAACTGCGCCGACTCGCGGGTCTGGTCGGCGATCTCGGCCGCGTGGAGGAGTGCCTTGGTGGGGATGCAGCCGATATGGAGGCAGGTGCCGCCGAGGTTCCCCTTCTCGACGAGGCCGACCGAGAGCCCGAGCTGGGCGGCCCGGAGAGCGCATGCGTAGCCGCCGGATCCTGCCCCGAGAATGAGTACGTCGAACTCGCCGTCGGTCACCCGGTCATCCTTGCACTCTCGGCCATGCCGATCGCAAGGAGGGCGAGGAGGTCGCGGCTGCACGGCGGCTCACGCTCGACCGGGCATCATGGCCCCATGAAATTCTTCGGACGCGGTCGGGGGCCGCGGCAGCGACGCCCGAGCGGCGACGCGGCCCGGACCGGCTCGACGCGGGTGCGGGCGTCGTCCGACGCGGACGAGCAGCACCTCGACGGCTTCGCCTCGACCCGCGAGGGCGTGGAGGGCTTCGTCGAGCCCCGGACCGCGGTCAGCGACGTGACCCTGCTCCTGGTGGCCTGGGACGGCGAGTACACGCGCCGCCGCGTGCCGTCCACCGACTGGGCCTACAAGTTCTGCCAGCGCCGCGGGATCTCGGCGTACGAGGCCGGCGTCGTCGGCATCCCTCAGCGGATGCGGGAGTACATCAAGCGGCAGAAGGCGCGCGGTCAGGCCTGACCCGTGAGCGTCCGCGCGTAGTCGACCAGAGTCGTCAGGGCGAAGCCCGTGCCTCCCGGCGTCAGATGGCCCGCGGCGCCGGCGGTGTTGAACGCCGGACCCGCGATGTCGAGGTGGGCCCAGGGCCGCCCGTCGGTGAACTCCCGGAGGAACGCGGCGGCGAAGAGTCCACCGCCCCAGCGGTTCCAGTCGTGCTGGGCGAGGTCGGCGATCTTGCTCCCGCGCACCCGGTCGACCACGTCCTGCGGGATCGGCATCCGCCAGAGCTTCTCGCCGGACTCCCGGCCGGACTCGACCAGCGGTGCGACGACCTCGTCGCTGCCGAACGCCGCGCCCACGCGGTTGCCCAGCGCCTGCATCATGTGACCGGTCAGGGTGGCCACGTCGATGATGGTGTCGGGCTGCTCCTCGACCGCGCGCTGGAGACCGTCGGCCATCACCAGCCGGCCCTCGGCGTCGGTGTTGAGCACCTCCACGGTCTTGCCGCCGTAGATGCTGATCACGTCGCCGGGCCGCATGCTGCTGCCGGACACCATGTTCTCGGCCAGGCAGGCGTACGCCGTGACGCGCAGCGGCAGGCCGAGCCTCGCGATCGCCAGCGTGGCCTGGGTGACCGTCGCCGCCCCGGCCATGTCGCACTTCATCGTCTCCATGCCCTTGGCCGTCTTGATGCTCAGGCCGCCGGAGTCGAAGGTGATGCCCTTGCCGACGAGCGCGAGATGGGCGAACGGTTCGGCGGGGGAATAGCGGAGCTCCACCAGCCGCGGTGGGGCGCTCGAGCCGCCCCCGACGCCGAGCAGGCCGCCGCAGCCGAGCTCGGTCAGCGTCGCCTCGTCGAGGACCGTGGCCGTGACCTTGGTGCCCTTCGTGGCACGAGAGATCTCCTCGGCGAACGCCGGCGGCGTGAGGTCACCGGCCGGCGTGTTCACCCAGTCGCGCACGCCCTGCACGGCCGCGGCCACCACCTGGGCCTCCTCGAACGTCGTGCCGGCCTCGCCGCGGCGCGCGGCCGGGCTCAGCACGGTGACCGTGCCGGCCCGCTTGTCCGGGTCCTTGGACTGGTACCGCGAGAACGCGTACCCGCCGAGCAGGTAGCCCTCCAGCACGTTGCGGATCAGCCCGGCGTCGTCGGCCGGGAGTGCGAGTGCGACCGAGGCGGCGTTGGCGGTCGACCGGGCGGCGACACCGGCGGCCCGGCGTACGGCGAGGAGCTCCGTGGCTCGGTCGGCGGGCTTCTCGCCCAACCCGACGAGCACCAGCAAGGGGCTGGACAGCTTGCCGCCGGTCGGCACCCGGGTCACCTCGCCCGTCTTGCCGGTGAAGCCGAGCGTGCTCAGGAGCGGGCGGAGTGACCGCCCGAAGGCGGTGCCGACATCCTCCGCCCCGGCCGCGAGGGTGACGCCCCCCTTGGGGTCCTTCCAGGCCCCGACGACCACGGCGTCGGCCCGCGTCTTGGCCGGGCTCGCGCCCCGCAGGTGGTAGCTGGTCACCGGGTCACCCTAGCCAGCGGTCAGGGGCAAATCCGGGGTCCCTGCTGAGGGGTCCCGCCCGGTGTAGGTTCGCGGGCATGGCCGAGGTGAGCGGTACGCCGCTGCTGCAGTCGCCGCTGCACGACCGGCACGTGGCCCTCGGGGCGAAGTTCGCCGAGTTCGGCGGCTGGTCGATGCCGCTGGAGTACCCCTCCGGCGTGGTCAAGGAGCACACCGCCGTCCGCGAGGCGGTCGGCATCTTCGACGTCAGCCACCTCGGCAAGCTGATGGTCACCGGCCCCGGCGCCGCGGGGTACGTCAACGCGACGCTGAGCAACGACCTCGGCAAGATCCGGCACGGCAAGGCGCAGTACACGCTGTGCTGCGACGCCGAGACCGGCGGGATCGTCGACGACCTGATCGCCTACTTCGAGGACGACGAACACGTGCTCCTGGTCCCGAACGCCGCCAACTCCGCCGAGGTCGCGCGCCGGCTGACCGCCGGGGCGCCCGAGGGCGTCAGGGTGCTCGACCACCACCGGCAGTACGCCGTCCTGGCCGTGCAGGGCACGAATTCCGACGAGGTGCTCGACGCGGTCGGGTTCCCGTCCGGCCACGAGTACATGTCGTTCGCCGAGGTCGAGTTCGAGGACAGCGGCGTCGTGGTCTGTCGCACCGGCTACACCGGCGAGCGTGGCTACGAGCTGATCGCGCGCAACGAGGTCGCCGGGAGCCTGTGGGACCGGTTGCTCGAGGCCGGTACGCCGTTCGGCATGCTGCCGTGCGGTCTCGGCGCCCGCGACACCCTGCGCACGGAGATGGGATACCCCCTGCACGGGCAGGACATCACCCTCGACGTCACGCCGAACCAGGCCGGTCTCGGCTGGGCGGTCGGCTGGAAGAAAGACGCCTTCTGGGGGCGCGACGTGCTCCTGAAGGAGAAGGAGTCCGGACCCCAGCGCCGGCTGCGCGGTCTGCTGGCGCTCGAGCGCGGCATCCCACGGCCGGGCATGCTGGTGAGCCTGGTGCCCGACGTACCGCTGTGCGAGATCACGTCCGGCACCTACTCGCCGACCTTGAGGAAGGGGATCGGGATGGCGCTGGTACCGACCTTCGTCGACCCGGAAGCCGAGCTCGGCGTGCAGATCCGGACCCGTCGCGAGATCTTCGCGTCCACCAAGCTCCCCTTCGTCGACACCTCGGTCCGGGAGTCGTGACGGTCCGATGAACCTCCCCGAGCAGCCCGCGACCTTCCGCCCGCCCTCGCCCGCCGAGCGGCCGTGGTGGTGGAAGCTCCTCGACCCCGCCGGCAAGGAGGCCCGGGTGCCGGAGGAGTACGCGAGCCAGCGCTTCGCCTCGCAGGCCGACGCCGAGTCGTGGGTCGGCGAGGTGTGGGCGGAGCTCTCCGCGGCCGGCGTCGACGCGGTCACGCTCTTCGAGCACGAACGCGAGGTCTACGGGCCGATGTCCCTGTCCGCGTGACGTTGCCGGCTCCCGTCGAGGCGGTCTGCACGACGTTCCTCTCGGCCGTGCCCGAGGGTCTCGTCTCCGGGCTGTACCTGCACGGCGGGCTCGCGTTCGGCGAATGGGTCGAGGGCAAGAGCGACGTCGACTTCACCGCGACTCTCGCCTGCCGTGCCTCCTCTGACGACGTGGCGGCGCTGCGAGCGGCTCACGAGATCGTGGCCGCGACACACGGGGACGCACCGATGCTCGACGGTGTCCACGTGCTTGCCTCCGACCTGGCCCGTCATCCCGACGAGTGCCCCGACCGGCCGACCGTGTTCATGCACACGTTCGAGGCCGCCGGACGCTTCAGCCTCAGCCCCGTCTCCTGGCACGAGCTCGCCCGGCACGGCGTCACGGTGTCCGGGCCGCCGGTGGAGTCGCTCGGCATCTGGACCGACGACGACGCGCTGCGCGCGCACACGATCCACAACCTCGACACCTACTGGCGGCGACATGCCGAGGCCTGTGCCGCCGATCCCGGAGGCGCTTCGGTGCCGTTCGCGTGTGAGTGGGTGGTGCCGGGGGTCGCGCGCCTGCACCATCTCCTCGTGACCGGCGAGCAGACCTCGAAGTCACGAGCCGCGCGGTGGGGCCTCAGCTACTACCCGGAGCGCTTCCGCCGGGTGCTCCACGAGTCGCTCCGGATCCGTGAGGGTGCCGCCGAGCCGCAGTACGACGACGTGCTCGAGCGTGGCCGCGACGTCGCGGCCTTCGCGGCCTACGTCGTGGAGGAGGGTGTCAGCCTTCCGTGGAGGGAGTGAGCTCGCCGACCGGGACCTCGGCCTCCAGCCGGTTGCCGCGCGGAGCGAGGGGGCAGGCCCAGCTCGGGTCGTAGGCGCACGAGGGGTTGTAGGAGAAGTTGAGGTCGATCACCCAGGCGCCCCCCTCGCGACCGAGGTCGGCGCCCTTGACCGTGTCGAGCAGATAGCGCCCGGCGCCGTACGTCGTGCGTCCCGCTGTGGCGTCGCGCAGCGGCACGAAGATCCCGTTGCCGTAGGACCCGAGCCACCACACGTCCAGCCCGCCGATGCCCGGGATCTCGAACCGGCCGGCTCTCGTGAAGGGCACCGCGCCGTCGCTGCCGGTGGTCGGCGCCCACTCCTCGGGCTCGGCGGGTTGCATCTCGAGCCGGAACCGGTACGCCGCGTCGTACCGCGCGTGCCGCAGCCCCTGCCCGGGCTGGCGGGCGGTGGCGGGGTGAGTGCGGAAGAGCGCGGTCCGTCGCTCGACCCACGCGGCGTGGGCGGTGGCCGGATCGGCGTTCGAGCGGACGTCCGCGTAGAGCGCGTGCACCTCCCGCCGCCACGAGGCGACGTGCTGCGACCAGGTGCACAGATCCTTCACCCCCACAGCATGACGAACGAGCGCCAGGATCGTGTGCCCGGGGACGGTCTCCAGACCGTCGTCAGGCACACGACCCGCAGAGCGGTTCAGGTGAGGGAGGGTGCGACGCCGGCCTCGGGCTCCTCGATCGGGAGCTCGCCCTCGACGATGCCTTCACGCTCGAGGAACCACTCGGCCATCCGGACCGAGAGCAGCGACTGCGTCGCCGGCCGACGCGACAGTGGCGTGGGTGGGATCAGTCGTTGCTGGGACTCCCCGCGTCGTGGCACTGGTCCATGGGACCAGGAACCGCCGACGGTCCTCTTGCGATCTTCTCTAGCCTCGTGCCATGCGCCCCTTCTCCCAGGTCGATGTCTTCTCCACCGAGCCGCTCACGGGCAACCCGGTCGCGGTCGTCCACGACGCGGACGGGTTGAGCGACGAGGAGATGCAGCGGTTCGCGCACTGGACGAACCTCTCGGAGACGACCTTTCTGCTGACGCCCACCGACCGTGCGGCCGACTACCGGCTCCGGATCTTCACGCCGAGCGCCGAGCTGCCGTTCGCCGGCCACCCGACGATCGGCAGCGCTCATGCGTGGCTCGAGGCCGGGGGGGAGCCGAGCTCCGACAGGGAGCTGGCGCAGGAGTGCGGCGCAGGGCTGCTCCGGATCCGGCGTACCGAACGACTCGCCTTCGCCGCCCCGCCGCTGCTGCGCGACGGACCGGTCTCGGACGACGAGCGCAGGCAGATCCTGACCGCGCTGCGCCTGGGCGACGACGACGTGGTCGACATCTCCTGGGGTGACAACGGCCCGGGCTGGGTGGTCGTCTTGATGCGCCACGCCGAGGCGGTGCTCGACGTGCGGCCCGACTGGTCGTCGTTCGGTGACCTCGACATCGGCGTCGTCGGCCCCTACCCGGAGGGTTCGGAGTGCGCCGTCGAGGTGCGCGCGTTCTGCCCGAGCATCGGCGTCGTCGAGGACCCGGTCACCGGAAGTCTCAACGCCAGCATCGGGCAGTGGCTTGCCGGCGAGAGCCTGCCCACGTCGTACGTCGCCTCGCAGGGCACCGCGCTCGGTCGCCGGGGCCGGGTCCACGTCGAGAAGGACGGCGACACGGTCTGGGTCGGCGGCGATGCGGCAACGACGATCAAGGGCACTGTCGGCGTCGGACCCTAACGTCGGGGCATGTTCGAGACACCGGACGAGCTCGACCGGCTCCAGTCGCTGCTCGACGCCTCGCACACACGGTCGACCGAGCACCTGCGCGGGATCATCAACGACGACCGCACGCTCTCGGCGACGCAGCTCGTCGGCCTCCTGACCGGGATGAAGGTGATCACGGCCGCCACCGTGACCGCGAGGGGGGAGCCGCGGATCAGTGCCATGGACGGCCACTTCCTGCACGGCACCTGGACCTTCTCCACCAGCCGCACGTCGGCGAAGGCGCGCCATCTGTCGAGCCGTCCGGCGGTCTCGGTGGCGCACGTCGACGGCGAGGCGCTCGCGGTGTTCAGCCACGGCCACGTCGTGGAGCTGGCGGGCGAGGAGCTCGCGGCGGTCGACGAGCACTGGACCTCTCATTACGGCTCGTCTCCGTTGTCGTGGGGCGACGTCGTGATGTGGCGGCTCGAGCCGACCTGGATGGTCGGCTACGCCTTTCAGCGCGAGCGGCTGCTCGCCGAGAGGGGCGTCACAGCCTGACGCCGGAACAACGTCCGCGGCCGCGAGGTTGCGGCCTCACGTGAGTCTGCTGTTCTCGCCGCTGACGCTGCGCGGCACGACGTTCCGCAACCGCGTGTGGGTCTCTCCGATGTGCCAGTACTCGTCCCACCACGGGCACCCGACCGACTGGCATCTCGTCCACCTCGGTGCCTTGGCGCAGGGCGGAGCCGGTCTGGTGATGACCGAGGCGACCGCCGTGGTTCCCGAGGGCCGCATCTCGCCGGAGGACGCCGGCATCTGGAACGACGAGCAGGCCGCCGCCTACGAGCGGATCGTCGACTTCGTCCGCGGGCAGGGCGCCGTGCCGGGCATCCAGCTCGCCCACGCCGGCCGCAAGGCATCCACCCGCGCGCCGTGGCGCGGGCGCGGATACGTCCCGGTCGAGCAGGGCGGGTGGGAGACCGTCGGCCCGTCTCCGGTGGCGTACGCCGACTGGCCGGCGCCGCGGGAGCTCACCCCTGACGCGCTGAGGGAGCTGCCGGGTATCTGGGCCGACGGGGCCCGTCGCGCGCTGCGGGCGGGGTTCGAGGTCGCCGAGATCCACGCCGCGCACGGCTACCTGCTCCACGAGTTCCTGTCGCCGCTGTCCAACCGGCGTACCGACGCGTGGGGCGGCGACCTTGACGGCCGCAGCCGCCTGCTCGTGGACGTCGTCGACGCCGTCCGCGCCGTCTGGCCCGACGACCGGCCGCTGTTCGTCCGGCTCAGCGCCACCGACTGGGTCCCCGGCGGGCTCGAGGTGGACGAGGTGGCCCGGGTCGCGACCCGGCTCGCCGAGCTGGGCGTGGACCTGGTCGACGTCTCCAGCGGCGGCAACTCGCCCGACGCCAGGATCGCCGCCGGTCCCGGCTACCAGGTGCCGTTCGCGACCGAGATCAAGGAGGCGAGCGGCCTTCCGGTCGGCGCCGTCGGCCTGATCACCGAGCCTCGTCAGGCGGAGAAGATCCTGGCCGACGGCGAGGCCGATGCGGTCTTCCTCGGCCGCGAGCTGCTGCGCAATCCTCACTGGCCGCAGCTCGCCGCGGCCGAGCTGGGCGACGACGTGTACTGGCCCGACCAGTACCTCCGCGCGCGTCCCTGACGACGTCGGCGCACGCGCCTAGATTGATCACATGCAGGTCTACCTCGATCTCCTCCGGCGCATCCTCGACGACGGGGTCGAGAAGTCCGACCGCACCGGCACCGGCACGCTGAGCGTGTTCGGCCACCAGATGCGCTTCGACCTGGCCGAGGGCTTCCCGCTGGTGACCACCAAGAAGGTCCACACGCGATCGGTCTTCGCCGAGCTGCTGTGGTTCCTCCGCGGCGACACCAACGTCACGTGGCTGCAGGACCGCGGCGTCACGATCTGGGACGAGTGGGCCGACGGCGACGGGGAGCTCGGCCCGATCTACGGCTACCAATGGCGCTCCTGGCCGGCGCCCGACGGGCGACACGTCGACCAGATCGCCCAGGTCATCGACCAGATCCGGACCAACCCCGACAGCCGTCGCCACCTGGTCTCCGCGTGGAACGTCGCCGACATCCCCGAGATGGCGCTCGCGCCGTGCCACGCGATGTTCCAGTTCTACGTCGCACCCGGGGCCGACGGCGGGCCCGGCCGGCTGAGCTGCCAGCTCTACCAGCGCTCCGCCGACGTCTTCCTCGGCGTCCCGTTCAACATCGCGTCGTACGCCCTGCTCACCCACATGGTCGCCCAGGTCTGCGGGCTGGAGGCCGGCGACTTCGTGCACACCCTGGGCGACGCCCACCTCTACACCAACCATCTCGAGCAGGCCCGGCTCCAGCTCACCCGCGAGGCCCGGCCGCTTCCGACGTTGCGGCTCGACCCGTCCGTCACCCGGATCGACGCCTTCGACCTCGAGCACATCGCCGTCGAGGGCTACGACCCCCACCCGGGCATCAAGGCGCCCATTGCCGTCTGACGCGGAGCCGGCCCAACGACGCCTCACCCTGGTCGCGGCGTACGCCGCCAACCGAGTGATCGGCGACCGGGGCCGCATCCCGTGGCACATCTCGGAGGACTTCGCCCACTTCAAGGCCACCACCATGGGCGGGGTGCTGGTGATGGGGCGGGCGACGTACGACTCCATCGGTCGGCCCCTTCCGGGCCGGACCACGATCGTGGTCACCCGCAACCGCGACTGGTCCGCCGAGGGGGTGCTCGTCGCGCACTCCCTCGAGGACGCTCTCGACCGCGCCGGTGAGCAGCCCGGGGAGACCTTCGTCGTCGGGGGCACCCAGCTCTACGAGCAGGCCCTGCCGCTGGCCACCCACCAGGTGCTGACCGAGGTCGACCTGGCACCCGACGGCGACGCGCACTATCCCGAGTTCGACCTCGGCGAGTGGGTCGAGACCCGCCGCGAGCCGCGCGACGGGTTCGCCTGGGTCTGGTGGGAACGCCGCAGCTGACGGAACCGCCCGACGCACCAGTACGTCGGATCCGCATGCGCCGTCTGCTCGCCGTGGTCCTCCTGGCCGCTGCGCTGTCCGGCTGCGGTGGGCATGCGACCGCCACCCCGCGGACCACCTGCCCGCCGCCCGCCGGCGGGCGCTGCGCCCAGGACATCGCGTGGCACGGCCCGATCTACCTGACCCCGGACGGTCGCCGGCTGCACCAGCTGATCCTCTGCGGCGGCACGCTGCACGCCACCGAGACGACCGACTCGGTGACGATCCGGCTGCACCTCGGCGCCATCGGAGCCGGAGCCATGAGCTGCGCGAAGGTCGACGTCGGGGTGCGCCTCCGCGCGGCCGTGGGCGATCGGACCGTCGTCGACTCCGTCAGCGGCCGAGTGGTCCGTGTCGTCCACGGGGCTCCGCAGGACCCCAGGTCCAGCCCTACGCTGCGCGGGTGACTGTCGAGCTCCACCTACGCGTCGAGGCGGCGGGCGCCCACCCGCCGTACGAGCAGATCCGCACCCAGATCGCGGACCGGGTCGATGCGGGCGACCTCGCCGCCGGCACCCGACTGCCGAGCGTGCGCGCCCTCGCGGACGCACTGGGCGTCGCGACCAACACGGTGGCGCGCGCCTACCGGGAGCTCGAGCACGCCGGCGTCGTCACCACTCGCGGCCGGAACGGCACCGTCGTCAGCGGCGACGCCGGGGACCGGGCTGCCAAGGAGGCGGCCGTGCGGTACGCCGACGCGATGCGCGACCTCGGCGTCGGGCAGGATGAGGCACTCGAGCTGGTACGGCGCGCGTTCGACCGGCCTGCGAGCAGTTGAGGGCAATCGACATCCAGGGGGAGCACCGGTGCTGGTGCACGACGAGGTCCGTGAGGCCGTCGCCGAGGGGCGTGCGGTCGTCGCGCTCGAGAGCACGATCATCAGCCACGGCCTGCCACGACCCGACAACGCGCACCTGGCGCGGGAGTTCGAGCAGGCGGTTCGGGACGGCGGTGCGGTTCCGGCCACGGTGGCCGTGATCGACGGTCAGGCGCGGGTCGGGCTCGACGACGCGGCACTGGACCGGCTCGCCAACGACGAGGACGCCGTGAAGGTCAGCGTGCGCGAGCTGGCCACGGTGGCCAACCGCGGAGGTGTCGGCTCGACGACGGTTGCCTCGACCGCACACCTGGCGGCCCTGGCCGGTGTCACGGTCTTCGCCACCGGCGGACTCGGCGGAGTGCATCGCGGCGCCCAGGACACGTTCGACGAGTCCGCCGACCTCACCACGCTCTCGCGCACCGGCGTGCTCGTCGTCTGCGCGGGCGTGAAGTCGATCCTCGACGTCGGCGCCACGCTCGAGCGGCTCGAGACGCTGGGTGTCGGCGTGCTGGGATACCGGACCGACCGCTTCCCCGGTTTCTACCTCGACGACTCCGGGCACGACGTCGGCTGGCGCGTCGAGTCGCCGCGGGAGGTCGCTGCGATCCTCGCGGCTCGCGAAGGGGTCGGCACGGCCGGCCTGGGGCTGGTCCTCGCCAACCCGATCTCGGCCGACGACGAGCTCGACCGGGAACTCCACGACCGGCTCCTCGAGACCGGCCTCGCCGCGGCGGAGCGCGACGGGGTCCACGGCAAGGACGTCACGCCGTACCTCCTCGACTGGTTCCACCGCGAGAGCGGCGGCGAGTCGCTGCGCGCGAACGTCGCGCTGGTCCGTTCGAACGCGCGGCTGGCCGCCGAGGTGGCGTCGGCGTACGCCGCACGTAGCTCGTCGACGGAGTCGTGACGGTGACCTTCTTCTGTCTCGGCGACCTGATGGTCGACGTGGTCGCGCGGCTGTTCGGACCGCTGGCGGAGGGGTCGGACAGCCCGGGCGTCATCTCCTACGTCGGCGGCGGCTCGGCCGCGAACACGGCGGCCTGGCTGACCCGGGTGGGGGAGAGCACGGTCTTCGTCGGGGCGATCGGCGACGACCCGGCGGGGCAGTCGCAGGTCGAGAGCCTGCACCGGCTCGGCGTCGACGTCCGCTTCCGGGTCGACCACACCCGGCCGACCGGCACCTGCCTCGTGCTCGTCGCTCCTTCTGGGGAGCGGACGATGGTGCCCGACCCGGGTGCCAACCTGTCGCTGCTCGAGCACGACGTACCCGTCGACGAGTTCCGCGCCGGCGACCACCTGCACGTCTCCGGCTACGCCCTGCTCCGCGACTCGCGCGACGCTGCCCTGCACGCGCTGTCCGCCGCGGTGGCCGCCGGGATGACGGTGTCGGTCGGCGCGGCGTCCGCGGCACCGCTCCAGCAGCTGGGGCCGGAGGCGTTCCTGCGGATGGTGCCCGAGGACGCACACCTCTTCGCCAACGAGCGGGAGGCGGGGGTGCTGGTCGGCGGCGCGGGTGCCGCCGCGGACCTCGCGCGGGGGCTCGCGACCGACTCGCGCCAGGTCGTGGTCACCGCCGGATCGGGCGAGGCCGCATGGAGCAACGGCGAGGCCACGGCCACGATGGCCGCCGCTGCGCTGGACCGGCCGGAGCTGGACACGACCGGCGCCGGAGACGCGTTCGCCGCCGGCTTCCTGGCCGCCCGCGCCCGGGACGTCTCGCCCGAGGTCCGGCTGCGCGACGGGCACGCGCTCGCCGCCGCCGCCTGCCGCACCACCGGCGGCCGCCCCGAGGCCTGACCCTGCTGTGCGTGGCAGGGTGGCGGCATGGAGCTGCGCATCTTCCTCGAGCCTCAGCAGGGTGCGACGTACGACGACCAGCTGACGATCGCGCGCCTGGCCGAGGGCCTGGGATTCGGGGCGTTCTTCCGCTCGGATCACTACCTGGCGATGGGCGTCGACGGTCATCCGGGCCCGACCGACTCGTGGGTCACGTTGGCCGGGATCGCGCGCGAGACCGACACCATCCGGCTGGGCACACTGCTGACGTCGGCGACCTTCCGCTACCCCGGCCCGCTCGCCATCTCGGTCGCGCAGGTCGACCAGATGAGCGGCGGGCGCGTCGAGATCGGGGTCGGCGCGGGGTGGTACGACGCCGAGCACGCGGCGTACGCGATCCCCTTCCCGCCGGCGCCCGAACGCTTCGACAACCTCGAGGACACCCTCGCGATCCTGACCGGGCTCTGGGGCACCCCCGACGGCGAGACCTTCTCCTACGCCGGCTCGCGCCACTCCGTCACCGATTCCCCGGGGCTCCCGAAGCCGTTCCAGCAGCCGCACCCGCCGATCATCGTCGGCGGCAAGGGCGCGAAGCGGACGCCGGCCCTGGCCGCGCGCTTCGCCGACGAGTTCAACCTGCCGTTCGTCGGCCTGGACGAGAGCGAGCGGCAGATCGCCCGCGTACGCGCGGCCTGTGAGGAGATCGATCGCGACCCGGACGCGCTGGTCTACTCCAGCGCCCACACCGTGTGCGTCGGACCCGACGAGGCGGAGGTACGCCGACGCGCCGACTCCATCGGCCGCACGCCCGAGGACCTCCGCGCCAACGCCGTCGCCGGCACACCGCAGGAGGTCGTCGACACGATCGGGCAGTACGCCGCGCTGGGCGCGACGCGGATGTACCTCCAGGTGCTCGACATCCACGACCTCGAGCAGATCCACCTGATCGCCTCCGAGGTCATGCCGCACGTGTGACCCGCCGACACCCGAGCCGGCATCAGGCGATCACGCAGAACAGGTTCCCCTCGGGGTCGGCCAGCACCACGAAGTCGGCGTCCTCGGGATAGGTCCAGTCGGCCCGTGTGGCGCCCAACCCGACCAGCCGCTCGACCTCGGTCCCCAGGTCGGAGCTCGAGCGGTCGACCCACAGGTCGAGGTGCGTGCGGTCCGTCTCGTCGAGATGGACTCGCACCCCGTCGCCGTCCGGCGGGACGAGGAAGTCGGGGGCGCCCTCCTGGGCGCGGTAGCCCACCGCCTGCGGCCAGAACTCCGCCGCGCGCCGGGCGTTGCCGACGTTCAGCACGACGGCCCTGGCCTCAACCGCCATTGCCACTCCTTTCTGTCGGGGGCAAAGTCGTCGGATCGGTCGCCATCCGCCGATCGATCCCGGTCCCGTACGTCGGATGGCTTCCGCGCACGTGCACGTCGTACGCCGTGGCCGTCGCGACGTACAGCCGCAGGTCGCCGTCGCCGCTGAGCTCCTCCGGCGCGAACCGCCGACCGCCCCTCGACTGGTCGAACGCCTCGTCCAGCACCTCCGGCAGCTCGTGCTCCGCGAGCTCGCGGGCGGTCGCCGACATGTAGACGGCCTCGCTGGTGCCCGGCGAGGTCGATGAGTCGAAGACCACGATTCGCACCTCCGGGCGCTCGCGCACGTTGCGCGAGTGCTGCGCGTCCGGTGACGAGACCCAGTAGAAGTCCCGGTAGCGCGCCGGCGTGAAGTACACCGGGGACAACCGCGGCAGCCCGTCCGCCTCGACGGTGCCGAGCACCAGGTACCGGTTGCCGTCGATCACCCGTCTCGCCATCTCCGCCAGCTCGTCCTCGGCCATGCGGCCACCCTGACCGCAGCCGGTCGCCCGTGTCGAGCCGTCTCCGGCCGCGACCGCTCAGACGTGTGCGAGATCTGATGAACGGGTAAGTCAGGGGTGACAGGAGGGCGGATGAAGGCACTGACGGTCAAGCCCGGCGCGGCCGGGGACGTGAAGGTGGACGAGGTACCCGACCCCAGCCGGGAAGACGGCGACCTGCTCGTCGAGGGCGTCGCGGTCGGCGTGTGCGGCACCGACAAGGAGATCGTGCGCGGCGAGTACGGATGGGCGCCCGAGGGCCGCGATCGGCTGGTGATCGGGCACGAGTCGCTCGGCCGGGTCCTGGAGGCGCCGGAGGGAAGCACCCACGCCTCCGGCGACCTCGTCGTCGGAGTCGTCCGCCGGCCCGACCCGCAGCCCTGCGGCGCCTGCGCGCACGGGGAGTGGGACATGTGCCGCAACGGTCAGTACACCGAACGGGGCATCAAGGAGGTCGACGGGTACGCCAGCGAGCAGTGGACGGTGCCCGAGAAGTACGCCGTCGGCGTGGCAGGACACCTCGGGCTCGCCGGCGTGCTGCTGGAGCCCACCAGCGTCGTGGCGAAGGCCTGGGAGCAGGTCGACCGGGTGGGAGCCCGGGCCTGGTTCGAGCCGCACACCGCTCTGGTCACCGGCGCCGGGCCGATCGGCCTCCTGGCGGCCATGATCGGGGTGCAGCGCGGCCTCGACGTGCACGTCCTCGACCGGGTCACCGACGGCCCCAAGCCCGACCTCGTGCGCGACCTCGGCGCGACGTACCACTCCACCTCGATCACGGAGATCGCTCAGCAGGCACGCCCGGACGTCGTGATCGAGGCGACGGGCGTCGGCCAGCTCGTGTTCCAGGCGATGGCCGAGAACGCGCCGTACGGCATCGTCTGCCTGACCGGGGTCTCTCCGACGGGGCGCACCCTCGAGGTCGACGCGGGCGGGCTCAACCGCAGCCTCGTGCTCGAGAACGACGTGGTCGTGGGCTCGGTCAACGCCAACCTGCGGCACTACCAAGCCGCCGCGGACGCGCTCGCCGCGGCGGACGTCTCGTGGCTGCGCCGCCTGATAACGCGCCAGGTCCCGCTCGACGAGGCGCCCAGCTCCTTCGACGCCCCGTCTTCCGACGACGTCAAGGTCGTGATCACGCTCGGCGATGCCCCGGACCAGCCTGCTGCCGCTGGCTGAGGCCGTCCCCACCAGCCGGCCCCGCGGCGTCGCCCTGGTCGTTGTGCCGCGGGAGCGCTAGCGTGCGCCGGTGCACGCGTCCCGCTTGGACGAGACCCTGAGCCATGCTGCCGCGGGCGCGGGGGTGCCTGGCGCGCAGGCAGTGGTTCTCCGCGACGGCGACGAGCTGTGGAGCGGGGTCTACGGGCTGGCGGACATCGCGGCTGGGACACCGGTCACCGACGACACCGTGTTCTGCCTGGCCAGCGTCGGGAAGCTGCTTCTCGCGACCTTCATCCTCCATCGTGCCGAGCGAGGTCTCCTCGACCTGGACGCCCCGATTGCGTCCGTGCTCGGTCGGGAGATTCCGGGCACCGATGTGGTGACGATGCGGATGCTGCTGGCTCACACGGCGGGATACCCGGACGTCTACGAGTCGCCCGGGGTCCAGGTGCTGATGCCGCCGGAGAAGCCGGGCGAGACCAGCGACTACGACCCGGACCGGCCGTTCACCTGGTCGATGCTGGCGCCGGGGTACCGGGAGCCGGTCGAGCCGGGTCGCCACTGGGCGTACTCCAACGGCGGGTACATCGTGCTGACCGAGGTGCTCGCTCGTCTGCTCGGCGGCCCCGCCGAGCTGATGGCGGCCTGGGCGGGCTTCGTGGCATCGGACGCGCGGCTCGGCCTCGGAGACGGGTTGCTGACCCCGGAGCGTTCCGAGTCGGCCCGCTCGCGCCTCGCCCACGGGTACTGCCGGCAGGACGGAGGGCCGTACGCCGACGTGAACGCCGACCACCCGGCGATCGGGATCCCTACGGACCTGTACGGTCTGCCGTTCGGAGACGGCATGTTCGCCGGTACCGCGCGCGGGGCCGGTCGTTTCCTGGACGCGGTCTTCGTCCGCGGCGCCTTCCTGGGAGAGCCGACCCTCGCGCAGATGACCGTGACCAGCGCCCAGGCCGCCGCCGACGGACCCGCGGAACCCGGCCTGGACACCTACGGGCTGGGCACGTTCCGCATCCCGGAGTCCGGCGCTGCCTGGCAGGGCCACTCGGGGACCTACGGAGGGTTCTCGGCGCTCGCCGCAACGCGTCGCGCCGACGGCGTCACCCTGGTCGTCCTCACCAACGGGATGACCGACGACGTCCAGCCGGCGCGGTCGATCTGGCGGGAGCTCGCGGCCACGTGCACGGCATGACCGGTGGTCACGGGTAGCCTGATCGCATGACGTCCCCGGCGCCTTTCGGGCGGATGCTGACGGCGATGGCCACGGCGTTCACCGACGACGGATCGGTGGATCTCGACGGTACGGCGGCGATCGCCCACCACCTCGTCGAGCACGGTCACGACGGCGTCGTGGTCAGCGGGACCACCGGCGAGAGCCCGACGACGTCCGCGGCCGAGGCGGGAGACATCCTGCGCGTCGTCAAGGACGCGGTCGGCGACCGGGCGACCGTCATCGCCGGCGTCGGCACCAACTCCACCGCGCACAGCATCGAGCTGGCCCAGCAGGCCGAGAAGCTCGGGGCCGACGCGCTCCTGCTCGTGACGCCGTACTACAACAAGCCGGGCCAAGCCGGCGTGCTCCACCACTTCCAGCAGGTCGTCGCCGCGACGGGCACGCCGGTGGTCCTGTACGACGTCCCGGGGCGCACCGGCACCCAGATCGACCTCGAGACCTACGCGCGGATCAAGGGCGACACCGTGGTCGCGGTCAAGGACGCGGTCGGCGACTTCGCGCGCGGCGTACGCCTCCTCGAGCTCGGGTACGCCGTCTACAGCGGCGACGACGCGGCCAACCTCGCCTGGCTCGCGCACGGCGCGAGCGGAGTGGTCAGCGTGGTCGGCCACGCGGGGGGCCGCCAGATCCGCTCGATGATCGAGGACTTCCTCGACGGCAACACCACCGCCGCCCTCAAGACCTACCAGCGCCTCCTGCCGGCGACGAACGCGATCATGGGTGTCCCGAACTACGGCGCCACCACCGCCAAGGCCTGCCTGCAGCTCCTCGGCGTCCTCGACAACCGCAACGTCCGCGGCCCGCTGGTCCCGTTGACCGACGAGGAGGTCGACGCACTCCGCGCCGGCCTCGAGGCCTCGTCGCTGCTGTGATCCCCAACCAGAGGGAGACCCCTTGAGTCACCCACATCCTGAGCTCTCCACGCCGGCCGCACTGCCGAAGGGGGGCTTACGGATCTATCCGCTCGGCGGGCTGGGCGAGGTCGGCCGCAACATGACCGTCTTCGAGTACGACGGCCGGCTGCTGATCGTCGACTGCGGCGTGCTCTTCCCCGAGGAGTCGCACCCCGGGGTCGACCTGATCCTCCCCGACTTCGACGCGATCCGGGACCGGCTCGACCAGGTCGAGGCGCTGGTGCTGACGCACGGGCACGAGGACCACATCGGCGCCACGCCGTACCTCCTGCGCGAGCGCGGCGACATCCCGCTGGTCGGCTCCGAGCTCACCCTGGCCCTGCTGGACTCCAAGCTCCGCGAGCACCGGCTCCAGGAGACCGTGCACCACAAGGTGCAGGCCGGTGTCCGCCTGGGCCTGGGTCCGTTCGGCCTGGAGTTCGTGGCGGTCAACCACTCGATCCCGGACGCCCTCGCGGTGGCCATCCGCACCGGTGCGGGTCTGGTGCTGCACACCGGCGACTTCAAGATGGACCAGCTGCCGCTGGACCGCCGGATCACCGACCTCCGCTCGTTCGCGAGGCTGGGGGAGGAGGGCGTCGACCTCTTCCTCACCGACTCCACGAACGCCGAGGTGCCCGGCTTCACGACGTCCGAGCAGAACATCGCCCCCGTTCTCGACCGGGTCTTCCACGACAGCGACCAGCGCATCATCGTGGCCTGCTTCGCCTCGCACGTGCACCGGGTGCAGCAGGTGCTCGACACCGCCGTCCGGCACGGCCGCAAGGTCGGGTACGTCGGCCGCTCGATGGTCCGCAACATGGGCATCGCTCAGGACCTCGGCTACCTCCACGTCCCCCCGGACGTGATGGTCGACGCCAAGGACCTCGCCGACCTCCCACCCGACCGGCAGGTGCTGATCTCGACGGGGAGCCAGGGCGAGCCGATGTCGGCGCTGAGCCGGATCGCACAGCGCAACCACAACTTCGTGCACATCGAGGAGGGCGACACCGTCATCCTCGCCAGCTCGCTGATCCCCGGAAACGAGAACGCCGTCTACAAGGTGATCAACGGCCTCGCCCGGCTCGGGGCGAAGGTCGTGCACAAGGGCAACGCGCTGGTCCACGTCTCCGGGCACGCCAGCGCCGGCGAGCTGCTCTACGCCTACAACATCGTCAGGCCGCGCAACGTGCTGCCCGTGCACGGCGAGTTCCGGCACATGAAGGCGAACGCCGACCTCGCGAAGGCGACCGGCGTCGAGAACGTCGTGATCGCCGAGGACGGTGTCGTCGTCGACCTGGTCGACGGGGTCGCCAGCATCGCGGGCAAGGTCGACTGCGGCTACGTCTTCGTCGACGGCTCCAACATCGGCGACATCACCGAGTCCGACCTGAAGGACCGCCGGATCCTCGGCGAGGAGGGGTTCGTCTCGGTGATCGTCGTGATCGACTCGGTCAGCGGGAAGGTCTCCAGCGGCCCCGAGATCCATGCCCGCGGCTTCGCCGAGGACGACAGCGCGTTCGACGACATCAAGCAGCCGATCGTCGACGCTCTCGACCAGGCGATCCGCGACGGCACGGACGACACCTACCAGCTCCAGCAGGTGGTACGCCGAGTGGTCGGCCGCTGGGTCAACCGCGAGCTCCGCCGGCGGCCGATGATCATCCCGGTCGTGATCGAGGCATAGGAGGCGGGTGCCTCCTATGCCTCGTGGGTCCACATCGGGGGGTGTTACATCGGGTCGCGTTCGTCCCTGACGCGGCGACCCGTGGTCGTGGTCGTGGCGGTGCCCGTGCCCATCGCGGTGTCGCGCTCGGTGTCGGCAACCACCGCGCGCTCGCGGGCGAACCTGGCGTCGCGGACCGACACCACGCTCATCCGGCCCAGCGCCATCGCCGCCAGGAAGACGATCACGACGCCCAGACCCAGGAAGAAGCCGATCCACTCAGCGATCTGCCCGAGGTTGCTCGTCGCAGTCGGTGCACCGGCCTGCATCACGCCGTCGTTCCAGAGCATGCTGAACCACTGGCCGGTGACGAACCAGGCGCCACCCGCTGCGGCCAGCCACGCTCCGGCCGACCCGCTGATCCGGCTGGCGCTACCCATCACGGCCAGCCCGCCGAGCACCGTGGCGGCCGCGGGCAGCACCTCGAGCCAGAGGCGCCCCATGGTCCAGTGCCAGGTGATGTCCGGGGTGAAGCTGTAGCCGAACGCCGGCCCCACGAACGGGACCAGGCCGCCCCAGATGCCCAAGAGGACGATCAACAGGCCGCTTGCCGCTCCGCGGGAGCGGGGCATGTGCAAGCGGTCGTGCATGGTCAGCTCGGACTCGTGCCGTGTGGCGACCATGTGTCTCAACTCCTTCCGAGGAGGACAATCCACCGCTTGGCCCGTACCCCGGCCGACCCGTCTTCATGCGGGAAACAGGCGCTCGCCGCGGGTGTCACGAGCGCGGGACGGAGGCGGAGATTCACGTCGCTGCGAGCACGCCGGCGACGATCAGGGCCTGGCCCACGTGGTAGGTCACCATCACCGCAACCGGCGCCCACGGACGCGGCGCGACGAAACGGTCGACGGCCAGGATCGAGTCACTCACGGCGAACACGGCCGCGCCTGTGGCGATCCGGGCTTCGCCGGTGTCGAAGGCGAGGATCACCATCGCCCCGATCACGACGGTGTACGCCGCCACCGGCAGCGCCAGAGCCTGCCCGCCCCGGAGGAACGTCGCCGGGACGACGTGTCGGGTGGCGAGCAGGCAGCCGAAGAGCACCGGCCATGCCACCCACGCCCATCCGGCCGGGTCGAGGCCGATCCGCGTGAACGACACGACGTAGGCCAGGTGCCCGACCAGGAACGCCGCCAGCCCGAGCCGGAAGCGGCTCTCGGTGCGACCGAGCAGGGACACGTCCCCGACCAGCCCCAGCACCAGGGCGACGAGCAGCCACAGTCCGGCGGGGGTGCCGGTGCCGCCGAGGACCAGCGCCACCAGGATCAGGGCGAGGAGCGTCGCCGGCTTCGCCCACGTCTCGGTACGCCGGTCGCCGCGGCCGACGGCGTACCAGTCCACGAGGGCGAGCACCGCCGGGACGACCCAGAGCGCCTGCACCGCGGCAGCATGACAGGCCCATCGGCAGACGTGCCAAGGTGACCCCATGAACGTGAGCGAACTCCTGACCGACGCCCTGGGCCGTGTCCGCGAGCAGATCCCCGACGTCGTCGGGGGCCTCGGCGACGACGACCTCGCCTGGCGACCCGATCCCGAGGCCAACTCCATCGCCTGGCTGGTGTGGCACCTCAGCCGGATCGAGGACGACCACGTCGCTGGCGTAGCCGGCAGCGAGCAGGTGTGGACCGCCGACGGGTGGGTCGACCGGTTCGGGCTGCCCTTCGACGAGGGTGAGCACGGGTACGGGATGAGCGCCGCCGACGTCGGGAAGGTCAAGGTGGGCGGCGACCTGCTGGCCGGCTACTACGACGCGGTGTCGCGCCGTACCGCCGACTACGTCGCCGGGTTGCAGCCCGACGACCTCGACCGCGTCGTTGACAGGGCGTGGGATCCCCCGGTGACCCTCGGCGTCCGGCTGGTCAGCGTGGTCAACGAGGTGAACGCACACCTCGGCCAGGCTCAGTACGTCCGGGGCCTCCTCGAGCGTCGGTAGCAAGACGGCCCTCCGCGCGCGGCGTGTGGTCCGTGTGACTGGAGTGACGGTGACCTAGATTCGTCACCATGGCGACCCGTACGTCTTCCCCGCCGGGTTCGCGGAGCAGGGCCAAGTCGTCTGCCCGGCCTTCTGCGCGTTCCCGGGGTACGACCAAGAAGAAGCGACCCCGCGCGTCCACGCGCAGGAAGCGCGGTCCGGTCCTGCGCCTGTTCGGCGTCGTCGGCCGTGGGGTGGCGGCGGTGTGGCTCGGGATCGCCCACGCCATCGGGGCCGTGGCCCGCAAGATCGGCAGAACCGCCCACGATCTGGAGCCCGAGCACCGGCGTGACGGGTTCGGCCTGTTCCTCTTCGGCCTCGCCGTGGTGGTCGCGGCCGCCGTCTGGTGGCAGCTGCCCGGCGGACTGATGGCGGGCGCTCGTACCGTGGTCGCCGGCTCGGTCGGCAAGGTGGGCTGGCTGGTGCCGCTGATGCTGGTCTGGGTCGGCTGGCGGAACATGCGCGACCCGGAGCGCAACGGCCCGGCGGGCCGTCAGGTCGTGGGCTGGGTCGCGCTCGCCTTCGGTGTCCTCGGCACGGTCCACATCGCCGCCGGGAACCCGGCCCCCGTCAACGGCGACTCGTCCGACCTTCGCGACGCCGGCGGCGCGATCGGGTACGTCGTGTCGAGCCTGCTCCTCGACCTGCTCCGCACGGCCTACGTCGTGGTGCCGCTGCTGCTCCTGCTCGCCTTCTTCGGGCTGCTGGTGGTGACCGCGACCCCGGTCTACCAGGTGCCGGCCAAGCTGGCCGCGTTCCGCGACCGGGTGCTCGGCCGCACCCCGGTCGAGCAGTCCGACCTCCCCGAGAACGGCGTGCGCAGCCGGCGTCGTCGCTCGTTCGGCGAGGACGAGTACGACCCGGAGATGGGGGACCCGGCGTACGACAGTCCGGTGCTGACGGATCGCGAGCTCAAGAAGCGACGCAAGCGCGGCGAGGTCGACGACACCCAGGCCGGCGGCGACTCGACGCAGGCGGGGGCGGTCACCGATGCCATGCCCGACCCGATGGCCGACACGGCCGCGGACCTGGTCGCCCCGCCGCACACCCCGCTGCCGGAGCGGATGGAGCAGCTCGAGCTGTCCGGCGACGTCGTCTACAGCCTTCCCGGCAACGACGTGCTGCGTCCCGGCTCGCCGCACAAGGCCCGTTCGCGCGCCAGCGACGGCGTGGTCGACCGGCTCACCCAGGTGCTGGAGGAGTTCGGGATCGACGCCCAGGTCACCGGCTACACCCGAGGCCCGACCGTGACCCGCTACGAGGTCGAGCTCGGGCCGGCGGTCAAGGTCGAGAAGGTCACCGCGCTGTCGAAGAACATCGCGTACGCCGTGGCCTCGGCCGACGTGCGGATCCTCAGCCCGATCCCGGGCAAGTCCGCGATCGGCATCGAGATCCCCAACTCCGACAAGGAGATCGTCTCCCTCGGCGACGTCCTCCGGTCGGGCACCTCGCGCTCCGACCACCACCCGCTCGTGGTCGGCCTCGGCAAGGACGTCGAGGGCGGGTTCGTGGTCGCCAACCTCGCGAAGATGCCCCACCTGCTGGTGGCCGGAGCGACCGGCTCCGGCAAGTCGAGCTTCATCAACTCGATGGTGACCTCGCTGCTGATGAGGTCGACCCCCGACGAGGTGCGGATGATCATGGTCGACCCGAAGCGGGTCGAGCTGAACGCCTATGAGGGCATCCCGCACCTGATCACCCCGATCATCACCAGCCCGAAGAAAGCCGCGGAGGCCCTGGCGTGGGTCGTGCGCGAGATGGATCTGCGCTACGACGACCTGGCCAACTTCGGATTCCGCCACGTCGACGACTTCAACAAGGCCGTCCGGGCGGGGAAGGTGAAGGTGCCGCCGGGCAGCGAGCGCGAGGTCGCGCCGTACCCCTATCTGGTCGTGGTCGTCGACGAGCTCGCGGACCTGATGATGGTGGCCCCTCGTGACGTCGAGGACGCGGTCGTCCGGATCACCCAGCTGGCCCGGGCCGCGGGCATCCACCTGGTGCTGGCGACCCAGCGACCGAGCGTCGACGTGGTCACCGGCCTGATCAAGGCGAACGTGCCGTCGCGGCTGGCGTTCGCGACGTCCAGCCTCGCCGACAGCCGGGTGATCCTCGACCAGCCCGGCGCGGAGAAGCTGGTCGGCCAGGGCGACGGGTTGTTCCTGCCGATGGGCGCGTCCAAGCCTGTGCGTGTCCAGGGCTCCTGGGTCACCGAGGCGGAGATCCACCAGGTGGCGGCGCACTGCAAGAAGCAGCTGTCGCCGACGTACCGCGAGGACGTCACCGTCCCGCAGCAGAGCAAGAGGGAGCTCGACGACGACATCGGCGACGACCTCGACCTGGTGGTCCAGGCGGTCGAGCTGGTGGTGTCGACGCAGTTCGGCTCCACCTCGATGCTGCAACGCAAGCTCCGCGTCGGCTTCGCGAAGGCGGGCCGGTTGATGGACATTCTCGAGAGTCGTGGCGTGGTCGGGCCGTCGGAGGGCTCGAAGGCGCGCGACGTACTGGTGAAACCCGATGAGATCGACGCCGTGATCGCCACCCTGAACGGGGAGATGGGGGCCTGACATGACCGACGCCACGACCCACAGCGTGACGGACGAGTCCGTCCGGGAGGCGATCGGCGACCCGGTCGCCGCGCCCGAGCATCTGGTGGAGGTACGCCGCCGCACCGGGCTGGCCGCCGCGCTCGGCGCCGGCGCGTCGCTGGTCGGCGTGGCCTACCTCGCCCGCGCCGCGAGCGGGGGTGGGGTCCTGGACTGGATCCTCGCCGCGGTCCTCGGCGCGATCGGCGTGCTGAACCTGGCCGCGCTCGTCGACGCGCGCACACCGCTGCTCGTGGCCGACGACCTGGGGATCCGGCTGCGGCTCGGGCGCACCTGGGTCGGACTGCCCTGGGGCGGTCTCCACGAGGTCGAGCACCGGATCCGGAGCACCTGGTGGCGCGACGGGCTGCTCACGGTCCGGACCCACTACGTGCAACGGATCCTGGAGGACCTCGACCCCGGTGCTCGTCGCGCGGCGGGGTTCAACCGGCGGCTGCACCGATCGGCGCTGGCGGTCCCGCTCGGGGTCGGGACCCGGGTCGTCGGCGCCGTTCCGGACCTGACCACCGTCCTCCGCGCGCTCGCCGACGGCCGCACCCCGGTCGTCGAGACCGAGCCGATCGCCGAACCCACTCAGCCCACTCAGCCCACGCTGCCACGACT
>NZ_DASXWU010000103.1:0-76556 GCF_036503465.1 Nocardioides sp. | reverse complement strand
TCGTCGACCACCCGCTCGTCGCCCACAAGCTCACAGCCCTGCGCGACGAGCGGACGGACTCGCCGACGTTCCGGCGGCTGGTCGACCAGCTGGTCACACTGCTGGCCTACGAGGCGACCCGAGACGTCCGCGTCGAGCCGTACGAGATCACCACGCCGGTCGCGCCGACCACGGGCGTCCGCCTCTCCTCGCCGCAGCCGATGGTGGTGCCGATCCTGCGGGCGGGCCTCGGGATGCTCGAGGGGATGATGAAGCTGCTGCCCACCGCTGAGGTCGGGTTCCTCGGGATGATGCGCAACGAGGAGACGCTGCAGGCCTCGACGTACGCCGAGCGGTTGCCCGACGACCTCGCCGGCCGGCAGTGCTACGTGCTCGACCCGATGCTCGCCACCGGGGGCACGCTGGCCGCGGCGATCCGGTTCCTCACCAACCGAGGGGCCGACGACATCACCGCCATCTGCCTGCTGGCGGCGCCCGAGGGGTGCCGACGGCTGGAGGACGAGCTCGCGGGGCTGGACGTTCCCGTCACGGTGGTGACCGCGGCGATGGACGAGAGGCTGAACGACAAGGGCTACATCGTGCCCGGCCTCGGCGACGCCGGGGACCGGCTGTACGGCCTCGCGGAGTGAGGTCGGGGCCTTTGCGGAGGTCGTGTGCCTGAGAACGGTCCATGGCCCGTCCTCAGGCACACCACTCTCCCGTTGTCCCCGAGGGCGATCAGCCCCCCGGGAAGATGGGCACGGTGCCGGTCGCGATCAGGACCGCGAGCACGATGACCACGATGCCTCCGACGGCGTAGGCGACCTCCTTGTTGATCCGGGTCTCCCGGGACTCCGGCTTCTCATACCGATGCCCATCGGGCTTGAGCATCGGGTCCTCGTCGTCGTTCTGACTCATGCCCTGACAACGAGCGACCGCCCACAACGTCATACGGAGGGAGGCAAAGACGGCTCCGTCCGTATGACGTCCGCGTGGCTCAGAGGGCCTTGACGGCGTTCAGCAGCTTGCCCATCGAGTCCTTGGCGTCGCCGAAGAGCAGCGAGGTCTTCTCGTCGAAGAGCAGCTCGTTCTCGATGCCGGCGAACCCGGGGCGCATCGACCGCTTCATGAAGATGATCTGGCGGGCCTCGTCGGCGTTCAGGATCGGCATCCCGTAGATCGGGGCTCCGGGGGTCGTCTTCGCGGCCGGGTTGACGACATCGTTCGCGCCGACCACGAGGACCACGTCGGCGTCCTTGAAGTCGCCGTTGATCTGGTCCATCTCGCGCAGCTGCTCGTAGGGCACCTGTGCCTCGGCGAGGAGCACGTTCATGTGTCCGGGCATCCGGCCGGCCACCGGGTGGATCGCGTAGTCGACCTGCGCGCCCTTCTCGCCGAGGACGTCGACGAGCTCGCGGAGGGTGTGCTGCGCCTGGGCCACCGCCAGGCCGTAGCCGGGCACGATGATCACGCGGTCGGCGTACCCCAGCATGATCGCGGCGTCCTCGGGGTTGACGCTCTTCACCGGCCGGTCGCTGGCTTCGCCCGCACCCAGCGTGGAGCCGCCCTTGAGCGCGCCGAACAGGATGTTGGTCACCGAGCGCCCCATCGCCCGGGCCATCAGCAGGGTCAGGAAGGTACCGGAGGCGCCCACCAGCGTGCCGCCGATCAGCAGCAGCACGTTGGAGAGCACGTAGCCGCCGGCGGCAACGGTCAGGCCGGTGAACGCGTTCAGCAGCGAGATCACGATCGGGACGTCCGCACCGCCCACGGGCAGCACCAGCAGCAGCCCGACCAGCAGCCCGACGAGGGCCAGCACGATGCCGGTCCACATCTGCGGGTCGTTCACGAGGAGTACGGCGAGCACGACCGCCGCGACCAGGGAGCCGCCGAAAAGGACCGGGAGCCCGGGGAACACCACCGGCCGGGACGTCATCAGCTCCTGGAGCTTCGCGAACGTGACGCAGGAGCCCGCGAACGACACCGACCCGACGGCGATCGTGAACGCCGTGGCCGCCAGGTTGAACCAGCTCTCGTGGCCGCCCGCCTCGACGATGTCGTGCAGCTCGAGCAGCGCGACGAGGGCCGCGGCCCCGCCGCCGACGCCGTTGAACAGCGCCACCATCTGCGGCATCTGGGTCATCTGCACCGTGCGGGCGCCGTACACGCCACCGACCGTGCCGATCGCGATCGCGACGATGATCAGCGGCACGTGCTTCAAGTGCAGGTCGGCCCAGAAGAACGGCGTCACGCAGGCCACGACGGCGGCGATCGCGCCGAGGATGTTGCCGTTGCGAGCCGTCTTCGGCCCGGACAGGCCCTTGAGGGCGAGGATGAAGCAGATGCCACACGCCAGGTACACCAGCTGGATCCAGACAGGCATCAGGCGGCCCCACCCGTCGACTCGTCCTTCTGCGGCAGTGCGGGCTTCTGCGCCGGTTTGCGCCGGCTGAACATCTGCAGCATCCGGTCGGTGACCACGAACCCGCCGACCATGTTCACCGACGCCAGCACGATCGCGATCAGCCCGACGACGAGTGCGAGGTTGTTGTCGGTGGTGCCGGTGACCAGGATCGCGCCGAGCAGGATGATCCCGTGGATGGCGTTCGCGCCCGACATCAAGGGTGTGTGCAGCGTCGAGGACACCTTGGAGATCACCTCGATCCCGACGAAGACACTGAGCACGAAGATCGTCAGCCAGACGACTCCGGTCGCGAGGATCACTGGTCGGCCTCCTGGTCGTAGGGCAGATCGAGCTGTGGGTCCTGAGGAGCCGAGGGCTCGTCCGGTACGTCGTCCGAGGTCGCCGCAGGCTCGGGCTCGGGCGCCGGCGCCCCCTCGATCGCCTCCCGGGTCGGCTCGTGCACGATGCGGCCGTCCTGGGTCACGCAGCTGCCGGAGAGGATCTCGTCGGCGTAGTCGGGCGAGAACACCGAGCTCCCCTCGTCGTCCTTGGCGGTCATCAGGGTGACCAGGTTGACGACGTTCTGGGCGTACAGCTTGGACGCCGGCCCCGGCATCTGGCTCGGCACGTTGCGGCCCCCCCAGACCTGGGCGTTGCCGATACGGACCACCTCGCCGGCCACCGAGCCCTCGACGTTGCCGCCGCTCTCGGAGGCGAGGTCGACCACGACCGAGCCCGGCTTCATCTGCTCGACCATGTCGCGCGTCACCAGCAGCGGAGCCGGACGTCCGGGAACGGCGGCGGTGGTGATCAGGGCGTCGGCGGCCGCGATGTACGGCGTGAGCAGCTCGCGCTGGCGGTCCGCACGGTCCTCGGTCATCTCCCGGGCGTAACCACCGGCGCCCTCGAGCGTCTCGAGATCGAGCTCGATCGCCTTGGCCCCCATCGACCGGATCTCCTCCGCGGCGGCCGCGCGCACGTCGTACGCGCGGACGACGGCACCGAGCCGCTTGGCCGTCGCGATCGCCTGGAGCCCGGCGACGCCGGCGCCGAGGACGACGATCTCGGCGGCCTGGACGGTGCCGGCGGCGGTCATGTTCAGCGGGAAGAAGCGCCGCAGCATGCCGGCCGCGACGATCGCGCAGCGGTAGCCGGCGACCAGGGCCTGCGAGCTGAGACCGTCCATGGACTGCGCCCGCGAGATGCGCGGGATGAGCTCGACGGCGTGCGCCGTGACGCCGGCGTCGCGGAGCTCGACGACCGTCTGCTGCTCCTGGTTGACCGGCAGGAACGAGATGGTCGTGGTTCCGCGGGCCAGCCCCCGGATCTGCTGGGCACTCAGCGGTTGCACGGAGACCACGAGGTCGGCGCCCTCGAACGCGGCGTCGTCGACGGTCGCGCCCGCCTCGGCGTACTCCCCGTCGGCGATCAGCGCGTGCAGTCCCGCGCCGGGCTCGACGGCGACGTCGTACCCCAGCCCGGTCAGCTTGCCGACCAGCTCGGGCACCACCGCGACGCGTGCCTCGCCGTCCCGGGTTTCCTTGGCCACAGCAATCTTCACGGCGTCGAACCTAGGGCACGACACCCGAGAGGCCCACCCATCTCAGCTCTCACCGGCGTGGTGTTGTCCACAGACCGGGCGGGGTAGTCCCTGACAAGGTGGTCCCTCCCGGACCGGAGACCGCGACCATCTTGTCAGGGACTATCGGGACAGACCGAACTCCTGCACCACCTCGTAGCGGGGGCGGTTGCGCGGTCCCTCGCCGAGGTAGGAGGCCATCAGGGTCACGTGGTCGACGCTCCAGGAGGGGCTCCGGTAGGCGTCGAGCAGCCGCACCCAGGGGGTGACCTCGACCGGGTGGCCGAGGCGCGCGACGGTGACGTGAGGACGGAACCTCTGCCCGTCGACCGGTACCCCGGCCCGGTTCGCCGCGGCTCGTGCCCCGGCGGCCATCCGGGACAGCTCGGTGCGCCCGCCATCGTCGAGCTCGAGCCCGGCCCAGAGCACCCGGGCCCGGCCGACGTTCGGGAAGGCGCCACCTCCCGCGATCGCCGACGCGAACGCCGTACGACGCGAGGCCGCGCGGCCGAGCCGCTCCACCAGGTCGTCCAGCTTCCGGTCCGGTACGTCGGCCATGAACGCCAGCGTCACATGGAACTGCTCCACCGGCGCCCAGCGGAACGCCACGGCCTCACGGCGTACGTCGAGGAAGGCGTCCAGGTGCTCGACCACGTCCGGAGGCGGCACCACCGCCGCGAACATCCGCATCGCGGAAGGCTCAGACGTGCGTGCCGACGACCGACCCCACGGCGTAGGTGACCACCATCGCCAGGACACCACCGCCCACGTTGCGGACCACCGCCCGGCCCCACGGGCTGAAGCCGAGCCGCGCCTGGATGAACCCCGCGACGGCCAGGGCGGCGACGACGGTGGCCACGGTGACCCAGACCCGGGCGCCGAGCGGCGACAGCGTGATCGCGAGCAGCGGCAGCAAGGCACCGACCGTGAACGCCACCATCGAGGCGAACGCCGCATGCCACGGGTTCGTGAGCTTCTCCGGGTCGATCCCGAACTCGATGTCGGCGTGTGCGGCCAGCGCGTCGTGCGCGGTCAGCTCCTGAGCGACCCGGCGCGCGGTCTCGCGGCTCAGGCCCTTGCGCTCGTACATCTTCGCCAGCTCGCGCATCTCGGTCTCGGGCATCTTCTCGAGCTCCTCGGCCTCCATCGCCAGCATCGACTGCTCCGAGTCCCGCTGTGCGTTGACCGAGACGTACTCCCCCGCCGCCATGCTCAGAGCCCCCGCGACCAGTCCCGCGATCCCGGCCACGAAGACCGGGGACCTGTCGGACGTCGCACCCGCGACGCCCATCACGATGCCGGCCACCGAGACGATCCCGTCGTTCGCGCCGAGCACACCGGCCCGCAGCCAGTTCAGGCGGTTGCCGACGTCCTCACCGATCTCGTCGTGCCAATGTTGGGGATTCTCGTCGGTCCCGATCTCCATGCTCACTGTACAAATCCTTCCCAGCCACCCCGCGGTGTTTCAAGGAAGGCAAGCCTCACCGACCTAAGCCCGGGAGCCCCCGATCCGCAGGACCTGCGACGGGGGCGGGGCCTCGACCTCGAGCGGCTCGTCGAACTTCGAGAACGACACCGCCACGAGATCGGATCCGGCCTGGTCGGACAGGGCCACCCGGAGGAAGTAGTGCGGGGACGTCTCCGCGACCCACACGGTCAGCTGGTTGCCGTCCTTGTGTGAGGCGACCAGGACGGCTTTCTCACCTGCCACCTCGCCGACCCCCTTGACCTCGCGGTTGTGGGAGCGGATGAGCTTCTCGTTCGACGAGACGTAGTGGTCGAGGTCGCACCACGACCCGATCTCCCCGCCGTCGACCTCCAGCCACCGGTTGTGCATCCGTCTCAGGATCGACTCCGCCCGTGCGTACGACGACATCTGCTCGGCCAGGTATGCCACGTCCCCCTTCAGCCAGACCTTCCCGTTCGTCGCCAGGAAGGTCGCCCCTCCGATGCCCGACTCGGTGATCGTTCCTCGGCAGTGGCCGCGCCGATCCGCCTGGATGTCGAGGATCTCCTGCTGACCGTTCGACCCCGTGGTGGTCCCGGTGATGCGCGCGGCCTTCAGACTGCGCATGTCGGCCCGGGCGGCCTTCAGCACCGCGCCGACCGACTGCTCAGAGAACGGCCGCGCATGGGCGGCGCCCCCGGAGTCACTCCCACCGCCGCAGCCCGTCGTCGCCGTCAGCACCAGCGCCGCCGTCGCGGCGTACCTCGTCCAGACTCTCATCCGGCCCTCCCCGATCGGTCCCCGAGCGGGGAGTGATCACACATCTCAGCACGACCCGGACGTCCGTGTGCGGCGCTTGCGGAGATCGGCTCCCTAGGCTGATGTCGTGGTCGATCCCCGACGCGGGCTCGCGCGACGCACGGTGCTGGCCGGTGGGGTCGCCGGCGCGTTCGGTGTCCTCGAGGCCTGTGCGCCCCAGAACGCCTCGCCGCCGGCCGACACGCCGGCACCACCCGTCCGGCCCACCACCACCTCGGCAGCCCCGGTGCGGCCACCAGCCGCCTCCGACTGGAAACGCCTGGCCGCGCACGTCGACGGCACCCTCGCGCGCCCCGGCTCCTCGACGTACGACGCCCTGCGGCTGGTCCAGAACCCTCGGTACGACGGCGCCCGGCCGCTCGCGGTCCTCTCCGTGGCGAACGCACAGGACGTCGCCACGGCGTTCGCGTTCGCCCAGGAACACGGCGTGCGGGTGGCGATCCGCTCGGGCGGCCACAGCTACCCAGGGTGGTCGGCCGGCGACGGTGCGCTGGTCGTCGACGTCCGCCCGCTGAACGGGATCTCGCTCGACGGCACCACCGCGAGGGTCGGGTCCGGCGCCTCACTCGTGCAGGTGTACGGCGCGCTGGGCACGCGCGGCCGCGGGATCGCCGGTGGGTCGTGCCCGACCGTCGGCATCGCCGGCCTGACCCAGGGCGGTGGTGTCGGCGTCCTCACCCGGGCGTACGGGCTCACCTGTGACGCGGTCACCGCGATGCAGGTCGTGCTCGCCGACGGCCGCGTCGTCACCGCGAGCGCCGACCAGGAGCCTGACCTCTTCTGGGCGCTCCGCGGCGGCGGAGGCGGGCACCTCGGCGTGGTCACGTCGTTCCGCTTCAAGACGTTCGCGGCGCCGACGATCACCCGGGCCTATCTCGCGTGGCCCTTCTCAGCAGCCGACCAGGTGGTGCCGCAGTGGCTGCGGACGATCCCGGGCGCGGACCCTCGGCTCTGGGCCACCCTCAAGCTGCTCGGCGGGCGCACCCACCCGAGCGGGCCGGCCCTGTTCATGTCGGTGACCTGGACGGGTCCGGCGTCCGGCATGGATGCCGCGCTGAGGCCGTTGCTGTCGCAGGTGCCCGCGCCGTCCACCGACTCCCGCAGCACCGCGAGCTACCTCGACACGATGCTCACCTACGCCGGCTGCTCGTCGATCCCGGTCGGCCGGTGCCACACCGGTCCCGGCGGCGCCCTCGACCGCGAGGCGTTCGCCGCGACCTCGCACGTCATCGACCGCGCCGATGTCGACATGGGCGCACTGCTCGCCCGGGTGGACGCCGCGCAGAGCAGCGGTCTGAAGGAGGCCGGCGTCTCGATCGACGCCCTCGGCGGAGCGGTGGACGACGTCGGCGCGAGCGGGACGGCGTTCGGCCACCGCGGCGCGTCGGCCACGGTGCAGTACACCGCGACGTACGACTCGGGTCCGGCGACCGCCGCGACGTCGTACGTGCGCCGCTTCCGCACCGCGATGACCCCGAGCTGGGGCACCGGCGCCTACGTCAACTACGCCGACAGCTCCCTGACCGACTACCCGCGGGCCTACTTCGGCGCCAACGCCGCCCGCCTCGCCCGGGTGCGCGCGACGTACGACCCGAACCGCTTCTTCACCCAGCCGCAGGACTACTGAGCGAGCGGCCGACAACTAACTGGCACAGAGACCGGAGTCAACGGACGACCCCCGCTCCGGTCTGTATGCCAGTTTGTTCTCGGCAGCCGCCTCACAGACCCTCAGCGGTACTCGGGGTTCTCGTAGTCGAACCGGCAGCCCGCGTCCCACTCCGAGCGCTGGTTGCCGTACGCCGGCACGCCGCCCGCGTCGTTCAGCAGCTTCGCCAGGTGCATCAGGTTCCAGGTCATGAAGGCGGTGTTGCGGTTGGTGAAGTCGTTCTCCGGGCCGCCGCTCCCGGGGTCGAGGTACGACGGGCCGGGCCCGGCCTCGCCGATCCAGCCGGCGTCCGCCTGCGGCGGGATCGTGTAACCGATGTGCTGCAGCGTGTAGAGGACGTTGTGCGCGCAGTGCTTGATCCCGTCCTCGTTCCCGGTGATCAGGCACCCGCCGACCCGCCCGTAGTAGAGGTACTGCCCCTTCTCGTTGAGCAGGTGCGACCCGCCGTAGAGCCGCTCGTGCACCTGCTTCATCACCGAGGAGTTGTCCCCCAGCCAGATGGGCCCGGCCAGCACCAGGATGTGTGCGGCCTTCACCAGCTCGAAGATCTCGGGCCACGCGTCGGTCTCCCAGCCGTGCTCGCGCATGTCCGGCCAGACCCCGGCCGCGATGTCGTGGTCGATCGCGCGGACGACGTCGACGTGCACGCCGTGCTTCTCCATGATCGCGCGACTGGCGTCCACGAGGCCCTGGGTGTTGCTCGGCTCCGGCGACCGCTTGAGGGTGCAGTTGATGAAGAGCGCGCTGAGCCCGGTGAAGTCGTACGCCGTATCGTTCATGACGGAACTGTCCCGGCTTCCCCCTGATCCGACAACGGGTCGCCGGTGACGAAATCCTGACGACAGGGAGCGACGGGTGGACGTCTGGCCGGGTACGGCGTACCCCCTCGGGGCGACATTCGACGGCGTCGGGACGAACTTCGCGGTCTTCAGCGAGGTGGCCGAGCAGGTCGAGCTGTGCCTCTTCGACGACGCCCGGAAGGAGACGCGCCTCCCGATGACCGAGGTCGACGCGTTCGTCCACCACTGCTACCTGCCGTCGGTGCAGCCGGGACAGCGCTACGGCTACCGCGTGCACGGCACCTACGACCCGACCACGGGTCTGCGCTGCAACCCCGCCAAGCTGCTCCTCGACCCCTACGCGAAGGCGACCGTCGGCGACATCGACTGGGACCAGTCGCTGTTCGGCTACGACTTCGGCAAGCCGGACTCGCGCAACGACGACGACTCCGGAGCGCACATGACGCTCGGCGTCGTCATCAACCCGTTCTTCGACTGGGAGGGCGACCGTCGCCTCAACACGCCGTACGCCGACTCGCTGATCTACGAGGCGCACGTCAAGGGGCTGACCGAGCTGCACCCCGACGTGCCGGAGGCGGAGCGCGGGACGTACGCCGGCCTCGCCCACCCATCGGTCATCGAGCACCTGACCCGGCTCGGCGTGACCGCGATCGAGCTGATGCCGGTGCACCAGTTCGTCCAGGACAGCACCCTGCTCGACAAGGGACTGCGCAACTACTGGGGATACAACACGCTCGGCTTCCTCGCACCTCACGCGGAGTACGCCGCGGCCGGCCAGCTCGGCCAGCAGGTACAGGAGTTCAAGTCGATGGTGAGGTCGATGCACGCGGCCGGCATCGAGGTGATCCTCGACGTGGTCTACAACCACACCGCCGAGGGCAACCACCTCGGTCCGACGTTGAGCTTCAAGGGTCTCGACAACCCGGCGTACTACCGGCTCGTCGAGGACGACCTGCGCTACTACATGGACTACACCGGCACCGGAAACAGCCTGAACGTCCGCCACCCGCACTCCCTGCAGCTGATCATGGACTCGCTGCGCTACTGGGTGACCGAGATGCGCGTCGACGGCTTCCGTTTCGACCTCGCCGCCGCGCTGGCGCGGGAGTTCTACGACGTCGACCGGCTGTCGACGTTCTTCGAGCTCGTCCAGCAGGACCCGGTCGTCAGCCAGGTGAAGCTGATCGCCGAGCCGTGGGACGTCGGGCCCGGCGGCTACCAGGTCGGCGGCTTCCCGCCGCAGTGGACCGAGTGGAACGGGAAGTTCCGCGACACCGTGCGCGACTTCTGGCGGGGCGAGCCGTCCCTGGGCGACTTCGCCAGCCGGCTGGCCGGCTCGAGCGACCTCTACGAACAGTCAGGGCGGCGACCCGTCGCCTCGATCAACTTCGTCACCGCGCACGACGGCTTCACCCTGCGCGACCTCGTCTCCTACAACGACAAGCACAACGACGCGAACGGCGAGGACAACAACGACGGCGAGAGCCACAACCGCTCCTGGAACTGCGGCGTCGAGGGCCCCACCGACGACCCGGCGATCCTGGCTCTGCGCGCGCGACAGCAGCGCAACATCCTCACAACCCTCCTGCTCAGCCAGGGCGTGCCGATGATGCTGCACGGCGACGAGGCCGGCCGGACCCAGGACGGCAACAACAACACCTACGCCCAGGACGGCCCGATCTCGTGGCTGCACTGGGACGACCTGGACGAGCCGCTGGTCGAGTTCACCGCGAGCGTCGCGACCCTGCGCCGCGACCACGCGACGTTCCGACGCCGTCGCTTCTTCACCGGCACCTCGGTGCGCACCGGTAGCGGCGAGGGCGAACGGCTCAACGACATCCTCTGGCTGCATCCCGACGGGCGGCCGATGGAGCCGGACGACTGGGACGCGCCGGACGCGCGGTCGATCGGGATGTACCTCAACGGTCACGGCATCACCAGCCCCGACTCGCGCGGGCGACACGTCGACGACGACCACTTCCTGCTGTACTTCAACGCCGCCGCCGACGACGTGCCGCTCACCCTGCCGCCCGAGGAGTACGCCGCGGCGTGGGACGTCGCCATCGACACCGCCGGGACCGAGCGCACCGATGAGCCGCTCGCAGCGGGCACGTCCTGCGTCCTCTCCGGGCGCAGCGTCCTGGTGCTGCGCGAGCACACCGCGCCTACGGCCGCACCGGACACGTCGGCTGCAGCGTCGGTGGCGGCCCAGGAGCAGAACAACCGAGGCGCTGCGACCGGATGACCTCCGGGCCGCCGGGGTACGACCGGGCGATGCGGGTTCCGAGCAGCACGTACCGGCTCCAGGTCAACGCGCGCTTCACACTGCACGACGCGGCCGCCGCCCTGGGCTACCTGCACGACCTCGGCGCCGACTGGGTCTACCTCTCGCCGCTGCTGAAGGCCGAGCCGGGGAGCGACCACGGCTACGACGTGGTCGACCACGCGATCATCGACCCCGACCGCGGTGGAGCCGACGGGCTCGCCGCGGTCTCGGCCGAGGCGAAGCGGCTCGGCATGGGCGTGCTCGTCGACATCGTGCCCAACCACATGGGGATCGCGACCCCGCGCGAGAACGCGTGGTGGTGGGACGTCCTGTTGCACGGCCCTTCGTCCGACCGTGCCGACGCGTTCGACATCGACTGGGACGCGGGGGGAGGTCGGGTGCGGATCCCGGTCCTCGGCGACGACGGCACCGCCGCGGTCGAGGTCGACACCGGTGAGGGGGTGGCGCGCTACCACGATCACGTTTTCCCCCTCGCGGACGGCACCGACGACCTGGAGAAGCAGCACTACGAGCTCGTCGACTGGCGACGCGCCGACAACGACCTGAACTACCGGCGCTTCTTCGCGGTGAACACCCTCGCCGGCGTGCGGGTCGAGGACCGGCCGGTCTTCGACGCCTCGCACGTCGAGATCCGCCGCTGGTTCGACGACGGTCTCGTCGACGGGCTGCGGGTCGACCACCCCGACGGTCTCCGCGACCCCGCGGCGTACCTCGACGACCTGCGCGGGCTGACCGGTGGTGCCTACGTGCTGGTGGAGAAGATCCTCGAGCCGGGCGAGGACCTGGTCGCCACCTGGGCGACCGCAGGAACGACGGGTTACGACGTGCTCGGCGCGATCGACCGGGTGCTCACCGCCCCGGCGGGACAGCAGCCGCTGACGGCACTGGAGACCCGGCTGCGCGGCGCAGCCCTCGACTGGCACGAGCTGATCCACGACACGAAGCGGGCCGTGGCCGACGGGATCCTCGGGTCGGAGGTACGCCGCGTGGCCCGCGAGGCGGGCGCCGGCGACGACCCGTCCGTGCTCGACGCGCTGGCCGAGCTGACCGCTTGCTTCCCGGTCTACCGGTCGTACCTGCCGGACGGTCGCGCGTACCTCGGAGCGGCGTTCTCCGACGCCCGCCGACGCCGGCCCGAGCTGGTCCCGACGTACGACGTGCTCGAGCCGGTGCTCACCGACCCGGCGCAGCCGGCGGCACTCCGTTTCCAGCAGACCAGCGGCGCGGTGATGGCCAAGGGTGTCGAGGACTGCGCGTTCTACCGCACCTCGCGGCTCACCTCGCTGACCGAGGTCGGCGGCGATCCCGGCGAGTGGTCGTTGTCGGTCGAGGAGTTCCACGCGGCGATGGCCGCCCGCCAGCGCGAACGACCGGACGCGATGACCACGACGTCGACGCACGACACCAAGCGCGGTGAGGACGTGCGCGCACGGATCGCGGTGCTCGCGGAGGTCCCGCAGCTCTGGACCGACGCGCTCGAGACGCTCCTGTCCTTGGCGCCGGTCCCCGACCCGTCGTTCGGAAACCTGCTGTGGCAGGCGATCCTCGGCGCCTGGCCCGCGTCGCGCGAGCGTCTGCACGCCTACGCCGAGAAGGCGATGCGCGAGGCGGGAGACCGGACGTCGTGGACGGCTCCGAAGCCCGCCTACGAGAACGCCGTCCATGCGGCCGTCGATGCCGCGTTCCGCAGCCCAGCCGTGAAAGCGGTCCTGGACGACCTCCTCGAGCACGTGGTGGCTCCGGGCTGGAGCAACGGCATCTCGGCCAAGCTGGTCGCGCTGACGATGCCCGGGGTGCCCGACGTCTACCAGGGCAGCGAGCTGTGGGAGCAGTCCCTCGTCGACCCCGACAACCGCCGCCGGGTGGACTATGCGGTACGCCGAGAGGTGCTCGCGCGGGTGCTGGCCGGAGACCGGCCGGTGCTGACGTCACGCCTCGACGACCGCGGCGACGCGAAGCTGCTCGTCACCCAGGCCGCACTGACCCTGCGGCGCAACCTGCCGCACCGGTTCACGACGTACCGGCCGGTCCACGCCCGCGGAGAGGCCGCCGCGCACGCGCTCGCGTTCGACCGTGGCGGTGTCCTGACCGTGGCCACGCGGCTGCCGGTGGGGCTCGCGGCACGTGGGTGGGGCCAGACCGTGCTGCCGCTCCCGGACGGCACCTGGGCGGACCTGCTCACGGGACGCGAGTACGCCGGAGAGGCTCCGCTCCACGAGCTGCTGGCCGACTACCCGGTCGGGCTGCTGATCCGGGAGGGCGCATGAGCCTCTGGACGAGCCGGCACGTGCCCTTCGCCGTGTGGGCACCGACTCCGAGACGCGTCCGACTGTCGGTAGGAGATGCGATCGTCGAGATGAGCCGCTCGGGGGGCGACTGGTGGGTCCCCGACGGTGACGTTCCCGATCCGGCGGAGGGACCTCTCGACTACGGATATCTGATCGACGACTCGGACGTGCCGCGTCCCGATCCCCGGTCGCGGCGCCAGCCGGCGGGCGTCCACCAGCGCTCGCAGACCTACGAGCCCTCCGGCTTCGCCTGGAGCGACCGGTCCTGGACCGGCCGGCAGCTGCCGGGCTCGCTGCTCTACGAGCTGCATCTCGGCACCTTCACGCCGGACGGCACCCTCGACTCGGCGATCGAGAGGCTCGACCATCTGCGGTCGATCGGCGTCGACCTGGTCGAGCTGATGCCGGTCAACGCCTTCAACGGCACGCACAACTGGGGGTACGACGGCGTCGACTGGTTCGCCGTGACGGAGGCGTACGGCGGCCCGCCGGCGTACCAGCGGTTCGTCGACACCTGCCATGCCGCCGGCCTGGGCGTGGTCCAGGACGTCGTCTACAACCACCTCGGCCCGTCAGGGAACTACCTGCCGCTCTTCGGCCCGTACCTCAAGCAGGGCCGCAGCACCTGGGGCGACCTGGTGAACCTCGACGACGAAGGATCGGCGGAGGTGCGGCGGTTCATCCTCGACAACGTGCACATGTGGTTCGCCGACTACCACGTGGACGCGCTCCGGCTGGACGCCGTGCACGCACTGGCGGACTCCTCCCCCGTGCACATCCTCGAGGAGATGGCGATCGAGACCGCCGCGCTGTCGGCGCACCTCGGGCGACCGCTCACGCTGATCGCGGAGTCCGACCTCAACGAGACCAGGCTGGTGACGCCGCGCGAGGGGGGTGGCTACGGGCTGGACGCCCAGTGGAGCGACGACTTCCACCACGCCGTGCACGTCGCCCTGACTCGTGAGACGTCCGGCTACTACGCGGACTTCGAGCCGCTCTCGTCCCTGGCGAAGGTCTGCGAGAAGGGGTTCTTCCACGACGGCACCTGGTCGTCGTTCCGCGGGCGTGACCACGGCGCCCCGGTCGACACCGCCCACATGCCGACCTGGCGGCTGGTGGTGTGCAGCCAGAACCACGACCAGATCGGCAACCGTGCGCGTGGCGACCGGCTGACCGAGCAGCTGGACGACGACCAGCTGGCGTGCGCGGCCCTCCTCACCCTGTGCGGGCCGTTCACGCCGATGCTGTTCATGGGCGAGGAGTGGGCCGCCTCGACGCCGTTCCAGTTCTTCACCTCCCACCCCGAGCCCGAACTCGGAAGGATCACGGCGGAGGGCCGGATCGAGGAGTTCGAACGGATGGGCTGGGATCCGGCCGAGGTGCCCGACCCGCAGGACCCGGCGACGTTCGAGCACTCGAAGCTGGACTGGTCGGAGCTCCCTCGCGACCGGCACTCGCGTCTGCTCGCGGTCTACCGGCAGCTGGCCGACCTGCGACGCAGCCTCCCCGAGCTGACCGATCCGTCGTTCTCGTCGCTCTCGGCGACCGCCGACGAGGTGACGCGGGTGTTCACCCTCCGCCGCGATGCCCTTCTGATCGCGGTCAACGTCGGGACGGCGCCGGCGACTCTTCCTGCAGCAGGCGAGCTGCTGTTCACGACGCCGACGGCGGCGAGCATCGACGCCGACGGGCTGACCCTGCCGCCGCACGCGGGCGCACTGCTCCGAGCGGTGCCGTAGCACCGGTTTCGTGACGTGCGACCGATCCGGGCTCACCGCCGGACGTCGTCACGGGCCCTAGGGTGTCGCCGTGGAACGCCTGGTGACCCCCGATCTGGTGCTGCGTCCACCGGTCGAGGAGGACGCGCCCGCGGCGTATGAGCTGCTGAACGACCCGGCCGTGAAGCTGTGGAACCCCGCCCGCGCGTGCCCGGACCTCGAGAGCGCGGCGGCCTGGTGCCGCGACGGCGCGGACTGGTCCGACGGATCGCACGCGACCTGGCACGCGGTGGATCCCGACAGCGGCCTGATGCTCGGCAACGTCAGCCTCTTCGCGATCGACACCGACCACCGCGTCGCCAAGATCGGCTACCGGGTGCTGCCCTCGGCACGCGGTCGAGGGGTGGCCAGACAGATGGTCGACGCCGTCACCCGCTGGGCCTTCGAGTCACGCGGCCTGATGCGCGTCCAGCTCGAGCACTCGGTCCTGAACCCGGCGTCCTGCCGGGTCGCCGAGGCGGCCGGATTCGTGCACGAGGGCACCACCCGATCGGCGTACGCCGTGCCGGGTGGTGACGCCCGCGAGGACTGCCACATCCACGGCCGCCTCCCGACCGACCCAGGGCTCGGAGCCACCTGAGGCGGCTCTCAGGCGACGGCATCGGGGGTCGGGGCCGGCTCGGCGGCCACCGGCTCCTCCGGCTCGGTGACGCGCGTCGGCATCACGAAACCCACGATCAACAGTGCCAGCGCGATGAAGACGGTCACCAGGAAGACGTCGTGGATGGCCGGCTCGAGGATCCCGGGAGAGACGTGGGAGATGTCGGGGTCGGAGCTGCCGAGGTGGCCGCTGACGTAGCTGTTCACCACCGCGCCGAAGACCGCGACGCCGACCGCACTGCCGACCGACCGCGAGAACATGTTCGCGCTGGTGGCCACCCCCCGGCTCGACCACGACACCGCCGTCTGCGCCGCGACGACGCCCGGGCTCGCGACGAACCCGAAGCCCAGTCCCATCACGAAGCACGCCAGGGCCAGGTGGTAGACCGAGCTGTCCGCGCGGACGCTGAGCAGGATCAGGGCGCCCGCCAGTGCGGTCACGGCGCCGATCGAGACCGTCGCCCGGAAGCCGATCGTGAGGTAGAGCCGTCCCGCCGTCGAGGCTGCGATCGGCCATCCGATCGTCATCGCGGCCAGCGCCAGTCCGGCGACGACAGCTCCGGTGCCGAGGACGCGTTGGGAGTACAGCGGGACGTACGACGAGAGCCCCATCAGCAGCACGCCGACGACCAGGGAGCCGGCATTGGTCACGTTGAGGACCCGCATCCGGAACACCCACAGGGGCAGCACGGGCTCGCGAGCACGACGCTCGACCAGCACGAACCCGACGAGGAGCACGGCCGAGCCGGCGAAGAGCGCGATGCTCATCCCGGAGTCCCAGGCCCACTGCACGCCACCCTCGAGCAGCGCGAGCAGCAGCAGCGTGCCGCCGAGCGCGAGCAGGCCGGAGCCGAGGTAGTCGATGGTGTGCCGGCGTCGCTCGACCTTCTCCTCGAACCGGCGCCACAGGACCCAGCCCGCGGCCGCGCCGAGGGGCAGGTTCACGAAGAAGATCCAGCGCCAGCCGATGGAGTCGGAGAAGACGCCACCGAGGGTGGGGCCGACGAGCGCCGCCATCGCCCACACGCTCGCGACGTACCCCTGGACGACCGCGCGCTCCTGGAGCGTGTAGATGTCGCCCAGGATCGTCATCCCGATCGGTCCGATCGCCCCGGCGCCCAGCCCCTGGACCAGGCGGAAGACGATCAGCGCCGTCATCCCCCAGGCGAGGCCGCAGAGAAGTGAGCCGGCGACGAACAGGCCGACGCCGAGCAGGATCAGGGGCTTGCGCCCGTAGAGGTCTGCGAGCTTGCCGTACAGCGGCACCGAGATCGCCTGGGCCAGCAGGTAGATCGAGAACAGCCAGGGGAACGACGTGAACCCGCCCAGGTCGGAGACGACGGCCGGCACCGCGGTCGCCAGGATCGTCGAGTCGATCGCGACCAGGCCGACGCTGAGCATCACCGCGAGCAGGATCGGCCCCCGCTCGCTGCGCAGGCCGACGTGTGACCGGGCCACTCGGACCTGCTGCGGGTTGCTCACCCCGCCGAAACTATCGCCCGTCTCGATCCATTCCCTCCGGCGTACGAGGCCCGGGCATCGTCCGTGAGGCCGACGACGTACCCCCTGTCCACCGGTAGCGTCACGACACACGGGAGGGCGCCATGCGCTTCAGGTCACGCACGGCTGCGGCCGGCAGGCTGTACGCCGTCACCGGCACCAACACCGTCTCGTTCGCGGTGGTGGCGAGCGAGACCACCGCGGCCGGGCTGCTCGGGTTCGCCGTACGCCGCTACGACCTCGCGGCCGGGACGGACGAGTGGATGCAGGGCTTCAAGGTCTTCCACTCACTGGTGCCGGAGCCCACGCCGGGCGAGAGCGTGAGCACCTACTACCAGCCGGTGCAGAGCTTCACCTGGGACGACTTCACCTGCCAGCCGGACAGCCGCTACCGCTACGTCTTCCACCCGCTCGAGGGCACGCCCGATCACCTGGTCCGCTCGGCGACGCCGCTGACGCTGACGATCCGGACCGAGCCGCTGTACGGCGAGCGGCACGACGTGTTCTTCAACCGCGGGGTGGCGAGCAGCCAGGCGTACACGCGCCTCTATGGCGACACCCCGATCGCCGACCTCGACCCGGACCGGCGGAAGCAGGCGCTGGGCTGGCTGAGCCGTGACCTCGACGACGCGCTCCTCCGCTTCGTCGACCAGACCGATCCGGGCGACCGGCTGCTCGGCTGCTTCTACGAGTTCACCTACCTGCCTGCCGCGGCGGCGCTGAAGAGCGCGATCGACCGCGGGGTCGACGTACACCTGATCGTCGACGCCAAGGACAACGGGAGCGCCACCGAGCCGGCATTCCCGCGCGAGGAGAACCTCGCGACCCTCGCGTCGTCGGGCATTCCGATGGACCGCGTCGTCCTGCGGGAGGCGCGAACGTCGGCGATCGCGCACAACAAGTTCATGGTGCACATCCCCGCGGGCTCGGTGCCGACCCAGGTCTGGACCGGGTCGACGAACCTGACCCAGGGCGGCATCGCCGGGCAGACGAACGTCGGCCACTGGGTCCGCGACCCCGCCGCCGCGTTGGCGTTCCAGGGCTACTGGAACCTCCTGTCGAGCGATCCCGGGGGCCGCGCGGACGACACCCGAACCGAGGTCCTCGCCAAGAACGCGGCCTACCGGTCCGCGGTCGAACAGCTCTCACCCGTGCCGGCCGACCTGCACGACGCCCCGGTCGGGGTGACGCCCGTCTTCAGCCCGCGACAGGGCACCGACGTCCTCATGTCGTACGCCGCCCTCCTCGACACCGCGGTCCGCGAGGGCTGCATCAGCTTCGCCTTCGGGGTCGGCGCGGCGTTCAAGGAGCTGTTGAAGGACAACACGGCGCAGAACGCGATCGTCTTCATGCTCCTGGAGAAGCGGGACCGTCCCGATCCGAGCCACCCGTCGGCGTACGTGCGGATCAACGCGAGCAACAACGTCTACGAGGCATGGGGGTCCTACCTGGACAACCCCGTCTACCAGTGGGCCAAGGAGACGAACGCCGCGCTGCTCGGCCTCAACAGCCACGTCAGCTACGTGCACTCGAAGTTCATGCTGATCGACCCGCTCGGCGACGACCCGGTCGTGGTCACCGGGTCAGCCAACTTCAGCAACGCCTCGACCACCGACAACGACGAGAACATGATCATCGTCCGCGGCGACCGGCGAGCCGCCGACATCTACTACACGGAGTTCAACCGGATCTTCAACCACTACTACTTCCGCAGCGTCACCGAGGCCACCGCCGGCGAGCCCCAGTCCGCCCTGGACGCCAGCCTGTTCCTCGCCGAGGACGACAGCTGGGAGCAGAAGTACCGAGCCGGCTCGCTGAAGGCCAAGCGACTCGCGCTCTACGAGGCGATGTCCGGCTTCACGCGTGCCTGATCTTTCGAAGTGCTGACGGCTCTCGCCCGGCCCTCGACGCCGCGCCCGCGGATCGCCACCCTGGAGCCATGCAGGTGGTCGGACTGTGGCGGTATCCCGTCAAGTCGCTCCAGGGTGAGCCGGTCGAGGTGCTCGACGCGGAGCGCGACGGGCTCCACGGAGACCGCCGCTGGGGGATCCGCGACCAGCAGACGGGACGGATCCTGACCGCACGTCGTCGCCCGGAGCTGCTCGCCGCCCGCGCGTCGTACGACGCGGACGGAACGCCGGTAATCCGGGTGCCGGACGGCCGGACCACGGCCGGGCCCGGCCCGAGCAGCGACGCCCTGCTCTCCGACTGGCTCGGAAGCCCGGTCTCGCTCGTGCGGTCGGTAGGCAGCGACGCGGGTCGGGCGGAGTACTTCGCCGACGCGACCGACGACAGCAGCGAGGCGATCGAGTGGACGATGCCGGTCGACCGGTACGTCGACGCAGCCCCCGTGCTGGTGCTGACGACCGCGTCGTTGCGGGCCGCCGCCGCCCTCCATCCACGAGGCACGTGGGACCCGCGCCGGTTCCGCCCCAACCTCCTCCTCGACCTGGACGGCGACGGGTGGGCCGAGGACGCGTGGATCGAGCGGCCGGTGCGGATCGGGGAGGCGACGCTCGTTCCGATCCAAGGATGCATCCGCTGCACGATGGTCACCCGACCGCAGCCCGGGCTCGAGCACGACGTCGAGATCTTCCGCACCCTGGCCCGCCACCACGGCGGCCTCTTCGGGGTCTGGTGCGATGTCCTGACCCGGGGCCGGCTGCGCGTGGGCGACACCGCCGTCGTACAGCTGGAGGGCGATGACGACCTGGTCCCCGGCGCGGTCGGTCCCTCTCAGGCCGTCATGGAGCCGTCTGAGCCCTGACCTCCAGGATGGTCAGCTGCGGCTGGGCGCCGACCGAGCGGAAGAGCCGCGGCGCCGCCGGCTCCTCGGTGCCGGCGCGCATCGCCGCGAGCGCCTCGCGGTCCCTCCACAAGGTCTGAATTCGGAACTCGTCCTCGACCTGCAGCAGCTCGGTGCGCAGCAGTCCGTCCGGTCGCGGTTGCGCCAGCAGGTCCGCGAATCCTGCGACGACCGCGTCATGGTGGGACGGCTCCACGGTGGCCCGCACCTCCGTCAGAACCTGCGCCTGTTGAGTTCGCACGGCCCGAGCATGATCGGATCCTCGATCGTCGACAACCCGGACGTGGAGTCGAGGTTCCACAGGCTGGCACCGTGCTTCCGCGTCCGACCCCCGCGGCTCCGCTTCCGAGAGATGGCACGATCCGACGTCGGCCTCATGACCGGCCTGCCGGGTGACCCGGAGGTCATGACCTACTACCCGCGACCCAAGACCCGCGCAGAGGCCCTGGACTGGATCCTCTGGAACCGGGCGAACTACGCCGAGCACGGCCACGGGCTGTGGATCGTCGAGACCCGCGAGGGCGACTTCGTCGGCGACTGCGGGCTCACCTGGCAACCGATCGGCGAGGAGCGCGCCCTCGAGGTCGGCTACCACACGATGCGCGCCCACCAAGGTCGGGGATATGCGAGCGAGGCGGCGAAATCCTGCCTGGAGCTGGCGACGGGTCCGATCGGTGCGTCGCATGTCGTGGCCATCATCAACCCGCTCAACGTTCCCTCCCCCCGCGTCGCCGAGAAGCTCGGGATGGCTGTCGAACACCAGACCCGGGTCCACGGTCAGGAGGTCGTCGTGTACGGGACGCACAGCCGGCTGGGCCGTCAAGGTCAGTAGTACCAGGGAAAGCGCGGCACGCTCAGCGTGTGTTGGTGGTCATCGACGGCACTTTGCGGCTGACCTGCGGAAACGTGATTGTCGACGTTGGTGGTCGACGGGCTCCGACGACTCTCCTGCCACGCTTTTGCCACGCACGGACGCGTCATCGGCCCGCCTCCGGGTCGCTCTCGGTCTCGCCGAGAGCGGCCTCCCAGTCCTGGCCACCGTGGAAGACACCGAGGACGTTGACCACGAGCTCACCGGACGACTCATCCACTTCATAAGCGACGACGGTCCGCTTCTTGAAGGTGATCGTCCGCATGCCCGGTCGCACGTCGTCGCGAGCTCGACCGGCGAGCGGGAAGACGAGGATGGTGTCGATGTGGTCGAGGATCGCCGCCAGGAAGCGCCGAGCGGTGTCTGCCGACGCCTTGTCGGTGATCCACTCGTCGAGGTGATGGAGTTGCTGCCGTGCCTCAGGGGTGAAGTTGATCCTGCCCGTCATGAACGGGCGGCCCACTTCGCTTCGAGCTCGGTACGAACGTCCTCGGCGGGAATCGCGCGAGACGGGTCCGCCTTCAGCGCGTCGTAGGCGGCAGCCGCCTCGGTCTGAAGCCAGCTCTCGGCTGCCTCGTCGAATGCGTCGTCGGACTCGACCGACTCGAGCAGCCGGAGAGCGACGTCCTTGCGCACGTCAGGAGGCAGGGTCATCCCCGCCTCGTAGAACTCCGCCGCACTGAACGTCATGTCATGAGTGTACGTCTGGCGGACGACGGCTGGGCGGCCCTCAGCATCCGGCCCGAGGCAGGAGCATGCGCCTACAAGCGCGCGCAGGGCGGCAGAGGACGGCGCTTCAAGAGATACTCGATCGGTGGTGCAGCGTTGGGATTATTCGGATTACCGCTGGGCGATGACCCAGCTCTTCGCGAAGGTGGACCCCTGGGGCTACATCCGCGACTACGGTGCGCCCGACGACGAGTACGAGTCGTACATCTCGAGGCTGTTGAAGTGGCGGACGCCGGTCACAGTCGACCAGGTCATCGAAATTCTCGGTCCGATTGACTTGCAGGTCGCCCAGCAACTCGTCACAGGGATCGCCACGATCCGAACCGAGTACGGCTACGACGCCAGCTGACCGAGCGCACACTCGGCGGCGTAGCGGCGGTCATCCAGGCTTTGATTTTGACGTGCGTCCCCGCCAGTAGCGACGGACCGATACGCCGACGTTGGGCGGAACAGTTCCCTGCACCTTCTCCTGCTCCGCAGCCTCGGTCCCCGCTGGTGCGTCGCTAGGGATCCAGACCTGAACCTGTTGCGGATTCTCAGCGACATGACTTCGGACTAGCGCACCTGCCTCATCGAGCGGCGCAAAGTCGCCCTCCAGGAAGTCCTCCGCCACTTCACGAAGCACCCGCGCCCAAAACCCCAACTGTTGATCGAGCTCCTGGTCTGCGAGGCCGGTCTGCTTGGCTAGTTCGCCCGCGAGATCGGGCCGCCGAGACACCACGACATTATCGAGGAGCGTCCAGTCGATCCGATCATCTGTGATCCAGATCGGGTATGCGGGCACTTCGCCGTCGACAAGTCGAATCAAGTGGACCTCAGAGCGGATGAATTCGTTGCTCTTGCTGATGCGGATCGCGGAGGTCTTCGATCGGTATTGAACCCAGAGCGACCAGAAGGAACTGTCGTCGACGTCGACCTTGCCGAAGCCCAGTTGGGCCAGGAACCCGAAGTGCGGCTCCACCTGCTTGCGCCACTTTGCCGCTTTGCGCCCCATCCAGTCAGTATCGCGAACTCCCCGAGGACCTGCACCCTGTAGCGGCATCCGCGCGCATCCGGATCCTCACGCGCAGTTGATCGGCGGACGCTCACGCCGTGCCATTCAGGGATGGTCGCTTTGATCGCACCGCCTCTTCCGCCGCGCGCTCTGCTCGATGGAGACGGTCAGGCGGGTCATCAGGTGGTCGCATCAGATAGCCCACGCCGTCTGTGCCTTCGAAATGGTCAACCCAACTGGTGAACTCACGATCAGATCGCCAACCGCATCCTCCACAGACCGTCGAGCTGTACGCACCTGCCTCCGGCTCGTCCACGACCTCAAGGTCCTCGTCCAGCCGGTACGAACCGCACCGCCGACAGCGCTCAGGCTCACCCTGCTCGCGTCGGCGCAATAGGCGTCCGAAGGCTGTGAGAACGTTCGCGGTCGCTTCAAGCACGACGTCGGCATCATCTGGGGTCGCGTTGCTGTTGTGCTGAAGCCAGACAGTCAGATCCCAAGTCTTCTCAGCCAGCGCCTTCAGGTAGGAGCGAACACGGCCATCGGACAGCCGCTCAGCGAAGATGGTTGACCAGCCCTTGAAATCCGCAGCCTTCGGTGGCTCCGCGACTTCACCCACCCATTCGTCGCCAGCATGATCCTTGGCGAGAGCGATCAGCGCATCGCGACACTTGATACCCACTGACTGGAAGTCCTCAGCCTCTCCCGCTGAATCCATCGTGGCTACGGCCTGGCGGAACCTGCGCCAGGAGCCCGAGACATGCTCCTCGTGATCCTCATCAATCTCGGTACGGCTGCGCTCCGCCATGAACACATCCAGCCCGAGGTGAAAGATCAGCGCCTGCTCAACCTCGGGGAAGTCGGTCTGTAGATAGAGGTTCGTCGGATGAGTGATCACCCACCAGCGGGTCTTCTCGCAATGCACGTCATACATGTCGTGGACGCGCCCGAGCATTCGCCGTGAGCCGATCTTCTGCACAAGTCCAGCTTGGTCGTCCGCGTGCGACTGACTGTTGACGTATTCCCGGATGTACCGGGCCTCGTGCTCGGGGAGGTCAACCACAGCCATACGCTGCCACAGGACCGTGTACTCGGCCGAGCGGTGGGCCGGATCGCGCCATGTGCCTGCATTCGGCAAACTGATCCCGTGGACTGGCGAGTGAAGACGTTCGAGCCGGAGGCGATTGAGGCATTCGCCTTCCTGGGCGAACGTGGCTTCGATCAGAGCGCCGAGCACGCACCCGACTTGGGGCGTCGCCCAAGCAGCATCACAGTCAGGTTTCGCAGTGAAGAGGCGATGGTCGAGACCACCCTCGCCATGGCCTTCGCTGGCGAGGACAGCGTCGGCACTACAGTCCAGACCCTCGATGGCCAACATCAGTTCGGCCCCACGGCCGCCCATACCGGCCATGAGATGAGGAAGGCGCTACGACAGCAAGCCGGTGAGGCTCGACGCGCGCTCGAGCGTTGACGGTACTCGGGGTCATGCCCGTGACGGGCTGGGAGATCCGAGGGCAGGGGTAGCCAGGTGCCGTTCGCCAGCGTCGGCGAAGGACGGGAGTTCCGGCGCGCTGGCCGTTGCCCTCCGCCACACCTCCGCCTCCCCGACTCCCATCCCTCCACCTCTCTCAAGCCTTCATCCCTTTCCACCAATCACCATCACCTCCCCTTCAGCCACCCACTTTTCCTCCCTTTCCACACCCCCATTTCAGTCGGCACGCATGCTACGAAGGATCGTAGGAATCAAGGCCGAAAATGGCCTGTGACCTGCGGATATGTGGTTATCGACGGTAGTCGACGGACGTTTGTGCGGGGGTGATTCGCGTGCACGGCGGAGTGAAGTTCTACCGCGGCGCAGCGAAGGCCGCCCGCGCCTACGTCGAGCGGGACCGATCCCGGGCCGATGACTACTACCTCGCCGAAGGCAGCGGCGTCGCCGAGCGCTTCGCCGCCACCCCGGACGGCGTAGAGCACAAGGGCTCGATGGACGGCGACACCTACGAGCAGTGGGTCGCCGGGATCGACATCGACACCGGCGCCAAGAAGGGAAGGCTGCTCACGGACGAACACGCGCTGAGGTTCGTCGAAGTCACCGTCAACGGACCCAAGACCTGGTCGCTCGCAGCCGCGCTGCACCCCGAGATCTCGGCCGCGCTGGACGCCGCCCAGGACAAGGCGGCGAACGAGATCGTCGGTTGGGTCGCGTCGCACGCGACCACCCGTGTCGGGCCGCGAGGACGTCAGGTGCAGGTTCCCGTCGAGAAGATCGAGGCCGCCGCGATTCGGCACTACACCTCCCGCACCGGAGACCCGCATCGCCATCTCCACCTCCAGATCAATGCCCGCGTGTACGCCGCCGGCGGCTGGCGCGGCCTCCACTCGGTCGGCTTCCGGGACTCGATCGAGGCCATCAATGGCATCGGACACGCGGCAGTCGCGACCGATCCCGAGTTCCGGTCCGCACTCGCCGTGCGCGGGCTCACCATCGATCCCGAGACGAGCGAAATCCGCGAGCTGATGTCGTACGTCGGCGCGTTCAGCGCGAGAACCTCACAGATACGGCGCAACGTCGACAACTACGAGGCCGAATGGCGAAGCGAGCATCCCGGCGAGGAGCCAGGACCGCGACTCCGAGAGGCGTGGGATCGGCGGGCATGGGCCGAGGCTCGTCCAGACAAGGTCGTCCCCCGCGACGGACGAGAACTGGTCGAGCGCTGGAACCACGAGCTGCGGGAGCTCGGTTACCGCGATCCGACAGGGGCCGTGCAGCTCAGGGGCACGCAGCCCGGGCGGATCGACCGGGATGCCGCCGCAGCCCTGATCGTCTCCTTGCTCGGATCGAACAGGTCGGCGTGGAACGAGGCGGATATCCGCGGGAAGACCGAAGTCCTGCTCGCGCAGACCTGTCTGCTTGCCGACTCTGCCGTGCGGGTCGAGTTGGCCGAGGACATCACCGCGCGCGCTGTCGATCGCTGCCACCGTCTGCTGACTGGAACCGGCGTACCTGAGCACGTCCGGTCGCTCACGTCCCCGCACGTGCTCGACGTCGAGGCAGACCTGATCTCGCGCCTTTCCCGACGCTCGACGCAACCGGCAACACGGGCCCGCATTGGCGCCCGCGCCATAGACAGGATCGATCCGACCCAGGCTGCAGTCGTCGGCACACTGGTGGGCGACGGCGAGCTGATCGTGGTCGAGGGCGCCGCCGGAGCCGGGAAGACCACTGCGCTACGGACGACCCAGGCCGTCCTCGCGCGACACGGGCATCGGCTGGTCGTCGTGACGCCCACGTTGAAGGCAGCCGAGGTGGCCGCAGGCGAGACCGGCGCGGACGGTCATTCGGCTTCCTGGCTGATCCACCAGCACGGCTGGCGCTGGGACGACGATGGCCATTGGTCACGACAGGACTCGACACCTGATCCGGCGGCACTCCTGCGGCCCGGTGATCTCCTGCTGATCGACGAGGCCGGGATGCTCGATCAGGACACGGCCCGAGGACTCCTGACGATCGCCGACGAGGCCAGGGCCCGCGTCGCGTTCGTTGGAGACCGACACCAGTTGCCTGCCGTCGGCCGCGGCGGCGTACTCGACCACGCCATCGCATGGGCTCACCCAACCGCGGTCATCTCGCTGGAGAAGGCGCACCGATTCGCTGATCCCGATTACGCGGCTCTGAGTCTGCGGATGCGAAAGGGCGGCGACCCGGCGAGCGTGTTCGACGAGCTGAACCGCCGCGGACAGATCGTCGTCCACGCCACTGACGTTGAGCGCACCGCCACGCTTGCCGAACTCGGTGCCGCCGGTGACCTCGTCGTCGCTGATCGCCGGGATCAGGTCGCCGACCTGAATGCCGCGATTCGCGACGAGCGGCGCAGCGCCGAGCGGGACGAACCGGTCGTCACGACCGCTGGCGGTGAGCAACTGGGCGTCGGCGATCGGGTCGCCACCCGGCGGAACGAGCCGGACCTCAAGGTGGCAAACCGACAGACCTGGGCCATCGCCGCCATCGACGAGAACGGTGGGCTCTTGTTGCGCGGCGGCGGGCGCGAGCGACAGGTCCCGGCCGAGTACGCCGCTCGGCACGTCGAGCTCGCCTACGCGACGACCGTTCACGGCGCCCAGGGCGACACGGTAGACCGCGCACACGTTGCGCTGAGCGACACAACGGGAGCGGCCGCGGCGTACGTCGCCATGACCCGCGGCCGCGAGAGCAACACCGCCCACCTCGTGGCCGAGTCCGTCGATGACGCACGGCAGCAGTGGGTCGACGCCTTCAGCCGCGATCGCGCCGACCTTGGACCGTCCCGCGCCCGACGCCAGGCAATCGACGCGATCGACCGCTACGGCACGGCTGCCCGGCGCCGCCCCGCTCCACCGCCGCCGCCAGCCGTCGCCCCAGTCCACGACCACGGGCTCTCGATGTGACGCCTACGAACTCGGAATCGCGCCTTGCCACCGCTTCGGCAGAGGCCAGCCGAGCTTGAGTTCCCCGGCCATCCACTCGCTCGCCCCACCGGGATCGATGGCCTTCCCGTCCTGGGACCTGGTCGCTTCGTCGATGAGTGGCTGCCAAGCACTGCGTACCGCGGCGGGCAAGGTCAGGTCCGCCCAGGCCTGGAGCAGCAGGATTCCGTCGACCGAGGCCTCGATCATGTTGTGGAGGCCGTGTTGCAGGACGAGCTCGTAGTAGTCGATGCGCTCGCTCGTCACTGACAAGTCCCAGGTCCGGGTGAATCGCTTCCAGTCGCGCGTGGCGTCGGGAGGGAAGAGGAATTTGAGGGCCTGCACCTTGGCGAAGCACTTGGGGATGGGCACCGTCCACAGCTTGTCCGGCACCCAGAACGAGTCGACCCCGCCATCCTCGACGAGGTCCCAGAAGACCATCGGTCTGGCGTCCAGCTCGTGGTCAGCTGAGTCGAGGAGTCGCTCGACCACGTCCAGCGTCGGGGACTTGCGGCGGCGCTCGTACTCCGAGATCGACGACTGTTGAGTCCGCGCGATCTCGGCCAGACGGCGCTGGGATAGGCCCGCCGCGCGGCGGGCGGCCTCGATGACGGTCCGAGAGGACATCTCTCGATGATCGCTGATCATCGATTGGAATGCCATGCACACCTCACGGATGAGGCGGAGCCGCCGCCTCGCGACCCACCCGGGTCGCATCCATCGAGGAGAACCGTCATGACCGCACAGCCCTCCGTCCCCAACCCGCGCAAGAACCTCGGCGACGAGATGCTCACGCTCAACGAGACCGCCGCGCTGCTCCGCGTCCCCGAGAACACGCTCCGCTACTGGCGGGTGACGGGCGCCGGCCCGCGCAGCTTCAAGGTCGGCCGCCACGTCCGCTACTGGAAGGCCGACGTCGTCCTCTGGCTCACCGAGCAGATGAACCGCCCCCAGCACCACTGAACGTCTCGTCGGCCGTCGCTGGCCGGGCGCATCATGAAGATCTCTCGGAAGGAGACAGCCATGGGCTGGGTCTGGAAGGAACGTCAATCCTGGCGCGGGTCGTACCGCGACGAAGCCGGCAAGCAGCACACGAAGTCGTTCAAGAGGCAGGTCGACGCCAAGCGCTGGATCGCGACCGAAGAGGCGAAGGTCGTTCGCGGCGACTGGATCGACCCCGCCGCCGGGAAGGTGACGTTCGCGGCCTTCTACGCCGACTGGGCGCCGAGGCAGGTCTGGCTCTCGTCGACGCGCGAGAACGCGGACCTCGCCACGGCAGGCGTGACGTTCGGCGACATGCAGCTCCGATCGATCCGGCGCTCGCACATCGAGGCGTGGGTAAAGAACATGACCTCCCGGCTCGCACCGACGACGATCGACACGAGATTCACAATCGTGCGCGGCGTCTTCCGCGCCGCCGTTGCGGATCGGCTGATCGCCAGCGACCCAACGGTCGGTGTCGTCCTGCCGCGGAAGCGGAAGGCAGAAGCGGCAATGCGCATCCCGACCCACGCCGATGTGGCGAAGCTGCTGAACGCCGCCGAGCCACCTCGGCGGCCGCACTCGCGGCCCGGCTTCACCGCGTACGTCGCGCTGTGCGCCTTCGCCGGCCTCCGCCGCGGCGAGGCACTCGGCGTCCAAGTCGGGGACGTCGACTTCCTCGGCCGCACGCTGCGCGTCACTCGCCAACTGCAACGCGCAAAGGCTGCTGACATCGCGGCCGGGAAGGACCTCGTCAACGCGGCGGGCGGGATCACGGTCGTGGCGCGTCGACCGAAGTACGAGTCCGAGCGCACGATCTACCTGCCCGACGAGCTCATCGCGATCCTTTCCGAGCACGTCCGCGAGCACACGCCGACCGGGATGCCTGACCGCTGGCTGTTCGACGACGACGGCAAGCCCTGGCACGACAACCTCGTCGACTACCGCTGGCGCTCGACCCGCACCGACGCCGGACTTACCCACAAGCTCCACGACCTCCGGCACTACTTCGCCAGCGGCCTCATCGCCGCCGGATGCGACGTCGTCACCGTGCAACGCGCTATGGGTCACGCGTCAGCGACAACGACGCTGAGCACCTACGCGCACCTGTGGCCAACGGCTGAGGACACGACCCGCGCAGCAGCATCGGGAATGGCTGCAGCAGTTCTTGCCAAGGTCCTGCCACGCAACAAGGCCCAATAGGCTTCAGACAGGCGATGGTGGGCTACGCCGGGCCACCGGGCAGTTGGGACTGGCTGAGTGCTCCGCGTACTTCTCCTGGTTGGCCGGGGCCCTGCGGGGCTCGTCGGCTCTTACCTCTGGCGGCGCGATCGAGTTCTGACGCTCCTATCCGGCAGTTCGAGGACCGGGACGGTGGTGTGGGAAGTCGATGACGTCCCCGTCTGCTCCGAGAACAGCGTCCCCGACCGTTGCGAGCCGGAACTTGCGGATCATCAGCGAGAGCTCGTCGGCGGTGAAGTCAGCGTTGAGTAGCAGCGCAGCGAGAAGCTCGCGTCGGTTTGTCTTCTCGCCAACCTCAGCGGCCCTTTCGACCAGCTGGTCCAGGCGCATATCGAGCGGCAGCGGCCAGCGGAACCCGAACTGACGTTCCGGGCAGTCGGCGAGGGAAACCTCGACGTTCTGCGGGGTGTGTCGCCGGCCGTTCATGTCGGTGCCCGTTCCTACTCTAGATATATGTCTGTCAGAGGTCTGTCTGATCTCATCGTCACCATCATGGCTGCCGGTGAGGTTGTTGCGCTACCCGCGGACGATCAGCGGTTCCTTCACGCAGCTCTGGTTGATCTCGCCGACGACGCTGGGGACGCCGCCGAACGGGTCTGGCGCAGGCACGGGGGCCGACCGGACACGCTTGCTGACCCCGGTGTGATGCGTGCTGTTCCTGGGGTTCGACCGGCATTGTGGGAGGCCGTGGGCGCGAACCTGCTTACGGCTCACGAGAACTCGGACGGATCCGGGGATTACCGACTGACCCCAACGCAGCGCGCGAACGCAAGCCGGACGCTGTTGCGCCTACCTGCCGCTGAGGTCGCCGTGCTTCACCGAGTCGGCGCGTCCTGGGCCTTGCGCTCGACCTCGCGGAAGAACGTGGCCAAGGGACCCGGATCGCCGGCAGCGACTCGCCGGGTCAAACTCGCGTAACCACGCCAGTCGGCCGAACCGCCGTTGCGCCAGCCAGCGGTGAGCTGCACCAGACCCTTGTACTTGCCGGACTCGATGGGCTTCGCGGTGACACGGAAGACCCGTGCCCGCCGGGTCGGCACCCCGGGTGGGTAGGTGCCATCCCACGTTCCCACGAGGCCTGTCCCGTCGGCGCGCTTCCAATCGACGCATGATGCGCTGGCCAGGGATCGGAGGGCGGCGGCAGCGCTCTCGGGCCGGGTGTCGGCGGCAATGGCTGCTAGGCGGCGGACGGCACGTGCCACCTGAGGCGGCACCCATGGGGCTGGGTCGTAGAACCGGTTGGGCAGCGCACGCCGACCTTCGGCGAGACGCCGTTCCATGGCATCGCCGTTCTGCTCGTCCCAGGGGATGGGTCCGTTGAGCATCTCGAGGGCGAGCAACCCGACCCCGTAGATGTCGGACCTCACCGTGACGTTTCCGGTCGCGAATTCGGGTGGCCGGTACGCCAAGGTGCATCCCGAGGCCGGCGCCTGGCCGGAGGTGTCGAGCTCCGCCGCGCTACCCAGGTCGCCGAGGTACCCGCGGCGTCGGTCAGCGTCGAGCATCACGTTCCCAGGCTTTACATCGCGGTGGAGCAGCCGGTGGTCTTCGTGCATGTAGGCCAGCGCGTCGAGGACGTCGGCGCTGATCCGGATCGCGTCCGCGACCGAGAACTGGTGACCTTCCTCGAGCGCGGTCGCGACGCTACGGCCCTCGTGGTAGGTCGTGGTGAAGGTGACGACCTTCAGCGAGGGGTCGAACCCCTCGTCGAACTGCGCCTCCCAGATCCGGACGAGGTGGTCGTGCTTCAAGCTCGCGAGGAACCGTGGCTCTGACTTCGCGATGCCGCCGATGAGTCCGAACGTGTCGATGGTCTTGGAGACCACCTTGATGCCGAGGACCTCGTTTAGCCAGAGCCGGGACTTCCCGCTGGTTCCTGCTCCGACGGTCTTCAGGAATGTATAGGTCGGCCCGTCGAGGTACTCGCCGAGCAGCGGGGCCGCGTCAGTCATTGCTGAGCTCCTTCACCGCAGCCAGCGCGACCATCGCGGCCAGGTCGCGCTTGCTCGGACCCCAATGGGGCGCAAACCTCTCCCCGACGACGTCACTGTGGGTGGCGAGACCACCCTTCCTCGGCAAGGCGAGGAGACCTCGGATGGTCTGACGGGCCTTCCGTTCGACCGGGATGCCCTCCGCGTTGCACGCGAGGATGAGAAGCGTCTCCACAGTCGCGCGGAGCAGGAACTCGCTGTACCCCGCCCGATAGGACGACTCCGGCGCCACCAGCCAGACCTCGTCCGGGCGGTGACGGCGCAGCACTCGAGCCAAGTCCTCCTGGGTGCGCTCCAGCGCCTCCCCGGACTCCAACGCCGTGGGAACCGCGACGCGGAAATCCTCGCCGATGTCGTGGAACCCGTCTTCGCCGGCGCACGCAAACCACAGGACGCCGCCTGCTGAGTGCGCTCCGAAGACTTTCACGCCGACCATCTGACCACGTCAGGCAGGCGATGCTCACCAGAACGCCGACGACCGTCCGCGCAGTTAGCTCGCGGATGGCGCCCCGGCGGACCCTGCGGAGGGCTTCCCGAGCGCTGGTCAACTGTTCAACCAGGTCGTCGGCAGCCTTCGCTGCCTCCGCCGAATCGACGAGGCGACCCAGCAGCACCTGGCGGTCGATGAGCAGAAGGTCGCGGACAAGGCCGGAGCGGCAGCTTCAGGAATGGCGTCGGCAGTTCTTGCCACGCATCTGCCACGCACGAGGCCTCCTCAGGCCTCTGACCTGCGCAAACGCGTCCGCTCAGTAGTACCAGGGAAACGGCGACCAGTCGGGGTCGCGCTTCTCGAGGAACTGGTCGCGTCCCTCCTGCGCCTCGTCGGTCATGTAGGCCAGCCGGGTGGTCTCGCCGGCGAAGAGCTGCTGGCCGACGAGGCCGTCGTCGATCAGGTTGAAGGAGTACTTGAGCATCCGCTGCGCGGTCGGGCTCTTGCCGTTGACGAGACGGCCCCACTCCAGCCCGGTCGCCTCGAGCTCGGCGTGCGGGACGGCGCGGTTGACGGTGCCCATGCGGACGCCGTCCTCCGCGCCGTACTCCTGGCCGAGGAAGAAGATCTCGCGGGCGAGCTTCTGACCCACCTGCCGGGCGAGGTACGCCGACCCGAAGCCGCCGTCGAACGAGCCGACGTCGGCGTCGGTCTGCTTGAAGCGCGCGTGCTCGCGGCTGGCGACGGTCAGGTCACAGACCACGTGGAGGGAGTGTCCGCCGCCGGCGGCCCAGCCCGGCACCAGGCAGATCACGACCTTGGGCATGAAGCGGATCAGTCGCTGGCACTCCAGGATGTGGAGCCGCCCGAGCTCGGCCTTGTCGACGGTGTCGGCGGTCTCACCGTCGGCGTACTGGTAGCCGGACCTGCCGCGGATGCGCTGGTCGCCGCCGGTGCAGAACGCCCACTTGCCGTTCTTCTCGCTCGGCCCGTTCCCGGTGAGCAGCACGCACCCGACGTCGCTCGAGGTCCTCGCGTGCTCGAGCACGCGCAGCAGCTCGTCGACGGTGTGCGGGCGGAACGCGTTGAGGACGTCGGGCCGGTCGAACGCGACTCGGACCGTGCCGTGCGCCTTGGCCCGGTGGTAGGTCAGGTCGGTGAGATCGGTGAACCCGGGGACGTCGTCCCACTGCTCGGGATCGAAGATCTCGCTGACACCGTCGATGGCGCTCATAGCGCGAACCTACCGGCCGGATGCCGTCAGCGACCGCGCTGCTGCCTCCAGCCGATCGCCACGATGATGAGGATCGCGATCACCACGATCACGGCCCGAGGACCGGACATGGGCAACCCTTCGTCTGGTCAGGAACGGGTGGCGCACTGGAAGTGCCAGCGCCCGTCGTTGCCGAGCGCGACGTCGAGCTCCCGATCGGCGAGCGTGGCCGCGGCCGTGCGGTCCAGGAAGACCCGTGCGTCGTCGTACTAGGCCACCACGTCGCCGTCCTTCGGCTTCGGTGCGGGCCGGACCCTGAGCACCCGGGTGCTGCCGACGGCGATCCGGAGGCCGGCGGACGGTGGCAGCGCGGGCCGGGTCGGGATCTTGCGGATGACCTCGTGCGCCTGGTCGGAGAGCTTCAGCACGATGACTCCCTTCGCTCGGTTCCTTCCGATTTATATCGGAATCCGAGATATCTCAAAGGGTCGTGCGGGAAGCGTCACCAACCGTTCTCGAATGGTTGACGATTCGTGACCTACGACTGGGACTGCAGGGTCTCGACGCCGGGCCCGGCGAGGTCGGCCAGTGCGCTCGTGCGCCCGGTCATCGCGAGCAGCAGCGACAGCATCGGTCCCTCGGCGGCCGGCCCGGTGCCGTGCGACCAGTCGGTGTCCGTCGCCTTCAAGGTGACCCCCGCGATCCGCTTCTTCGACCCGATCAGGATGTTCGAGCCCCGGTAGAAGTCGGCGACCGCGACCACCGCATCCATGGGGTAGGTGCGGCTGAGTCCGAGCGGACGGCGTACGTCCTCGGCGTGGACGATGGTCTCGCCGAGCCACGACGTGGTCGGGCCGGGCGGGCCGGTACGCCGGTCGCGCACCGCTCGTAGGTGCTTCAGCTCGGCCGCCGGGTCGGCCTCGCGCTTGTCCGCGATCTCCCGGGCGGTCATCTTCTGGAAGTCGAAGCCGCTGGCGATCATCTTGCCGGCGAACTTCGGCGGGGTCATCTCGGCGGTGGCGATCATGTGCGCCACCGCGTCCCGGACCGTCCACTTCTCACACAGCGACCGCGTGTCCCAGGCCGCGTCGTCGAGGCCGGCCAGGTCGTCGGCCAGAGCGCCGCGCTCAGACGCGACCACGCTCCACATGTCCTCCATGCAGGAAGTCAAGCACCGCGGGCGCGCCGGAGGAATGGGGCGGAGGTGCCACTGGTTGAACAGGACATGGCACTCGAAGGCACCTACGAACCCAGCGCGCAGCAGTGGGTCCGCGACCAGGTGGCGGAGTTCGAGGCGTCTGAAGGCGCTCGGGCGAACACGCTCCGCGACACCGGCGACCCGATCGTGGTGATCACCTCGGTCGGGGCGAGGAGCGGCAAGCTGCGGAAGAACCCGGTGATGCGGGTCGAGCGGGACGGCACCTACGTCGCGATCGCCTCCAAGGGCGGCGCCCCCGATCATCCGGAGTGGTACCACAACTTCGTCGCCCACCCCGAGGTCGAGCTCCAGGACGGCGCCGAGAAGCACACGTACGCCGTACGCCTCGCCGAGGGCGACGAGCGCGAGGACTGGTGGGACTACGCGGTCGAGACCTGGCCGACGTACGGGGAGTACCAGAGGAAGACCGACCGAGAGATCCCGGTGTTCCTGCTGGAGCGGGCTGCCTGAGCGGTTGATCGCTCTGCTGCCGGACGCAGCTGCGCCCTACGACGTCCGCGCGATCGAGGCGGCCAGCCCGACCAGGTGACCGAGCCGGGCCAGCTCCGAGTCGAGGAACTCCGGTCCACCCCGGCGTCCGATCGCCACGACCCGGCCGTGCCCGACCGGCGCGATCGCGAGCAGGTCGTCACCGACGGTCTGCCGCTCCACGCCGAAACCTGGCTTGAGGTCGATCGAGGGCGGCGCGCCCTGGCTCGCGCACTCGATCTCCGGGCCGCCGTCGGTGAGGGCGATCCGCGCCGCCCACTCGCAGCGGAACGCCACCGGCAGGGCCTCCACCAGCCGGTCGAGCGCGATGTCGGGGTCGGCCGTCAGCGACTCGACGACCTCGAGGTCGGGGAACAGGTTGCCCCCGGCGAGGTAGCGGCTGATCCACAGCACTCGGACGCCCTCCACGGCGTTGCAGGCCGACACCACCGAGTCGGGCATCGCGCCCTCGACCACCTCGAGCAGGACGTCGTCGACGTCCGTGCCGTCGAGGCCCTTCTCGACGATCTCGATCGCCTCGATGTCCCCACCCGCAGCACCGATGGCCGTCGCGAGCCGCCCCAGCGACCCCGGCACGTTCGGCAGCTCCACCCGCAACAGCAGCATGCCTCGACCCTAACCACCCGTCACGAACGCTCGGCCCGGTTTTCCGCCCCGTGGGCGAGCCGCCCGGCCAGCCCGCTCGCCCGCTGCGCCGGTCGCTGCACCGCCAGGCGTACGGCGTCGGGCGTGGCCACCACGGTCACCTTCCGCTCGGCGCGGGTCACCGCGGTGTAGAGCAGCTCCCGGGTCAGCAGACGCGAGTCGTCCGGTGGCAGCAGCACGGTGACCTCCTCGGCCTGGCTGCCCTGGCTCTTGTGCACCGTCATCGCGTGCATGGTCTCGACGTCGGTGAGCCGCGACGTGGCCAGGTCGCGATGGTGTCCCGGCATCGCGATCGCGGCTCGGACCCCGTCGCCGCCGGCGACGACCACGCCGGCGTCGCCGTTGAACAGGTCGAGGCCGTAGTCGTTGCTGGTCAGCAGCAGCGGCCGCCCGGCGTACCACTCGTGCCCGCCGCCGATCGGCAGCCCGGTGCGCTCGGCAAGCGACCGCTCGACCAGACGGTTCCAGTGACCGACCCCCCACGGCCCATCGCGGTGGGCGCACAGCAGGCGGTGCTGCTCGAGGATCGCGATCGCCCCTGCCGCGTCGCCGGACGACGCAGCCTCACGGAGACGCAGTGCATGGCGGACCAGGCGCTCGCGCAACCGGGCGAGGACCGCCGGATCGGAGGCGTCGAGCAGCTCGACGTGGCCGCCGCCGGCTGCGAGCAGGTCGACCACGCGGTCGGCGTTCCCGGCGCGGACCGCCTCGGCCAGGCCACCGATCTCGGGACCGAAGCGGTGTGAGGTCTCCAGCGCGGTGACCACGCCGGCGCCGCGACGGCTCAACCCGTCGACCAGGTCGGCGAGGACCGCACCCGCCTCGACCGAGGCCAGCTGGTCGGGGTCGCCGACGAACACCAGCCGGCAGTCGGACCGCACCGCCTCGACGAGGCGGGCCATCATCGTCAGCGACACCATCGATGTCTCGTCGACCACGATCACGTCGTGCGGCAGCCGGTTGCGGCGGTCGTGGCGGAAACGGTTTCGGCTCCCCCGCTTCCAGCCCAGCAGCCGGTGGAGCGTACGGGCGGAAGGCTCGCCCACTGCTTCGCGGTGGTCGTCGAACGCCGGCCCCGCGAGCGCCGTGCGCACCGCCTCCTGGAGCCTGGCCGACGCCTTGCCGGTCGGCGCGGTCAGTGCCACTCGGAGCGGTCGGTCGGACTGGTCGGCCAGCAGCGCGAGCAGTCCCGCCACCGCGGTGGTCTTGCCGGTCCCCGGCCCGCCGGTCAGCACGGTCGTCCACTGCCTGGCGGCGGCCAGGGCCGCGGCGCGCTGCTCGACGTACCGCTCGCCGAAGAAGGTCGCGGCCAGCACCTCGAGCCGCGAGTCGTCCACCACCGGCGGCGGCAGGGAGAGCCGGGCGACCAGGTCGTCGCGGACCTGACACTCCTCGCGCCAGTAGCGATCGAGGTAGAGCACGCCGTCCTCGACACGCACCACGCCGGCCCGGGCAATGCTGCTGGCGGCGACCTTGTCCAGCCACTCGCGGCCCGGCCAGGCCAGACCGTCGGGCAGTGGGTCGGAGGTGAGCCCGGCCATGTCGAGGCAGACCGACCCGTGCCGCAGCGACCGCACGGCAAGGGCGACGGCCAGGGCCACGTCGTCGTCGGGCTCGGCGGCGAGCGTCCGGATGCGGTGGGCCGCATGGACGTCGGCCGCCTCGACCACGCCCGCGGCGTTGAAGCGCCCGAGCACACCGGTCATCCCGAGCGCGTAGCGACGGTCGCGCGGGTCGTCTGTCGCGAAGGGCTCGATCACGGCACCGCCCCCCGCTCTGCACCCTCGAGCAGGTCGCTGAGGTCCGACACCAGGGCAGCCGGCGGTGACCAGTCGAAGATCCCCGCGACGTGTCCGTCGACGACCGGTGTCTCGCGCCCGCACATGCCGCGCAGGAAGAGGTAGAGCACGCCGCCGAGGTGGCTCTCCGGGTCGTACGCCGGGAGCCGCCACCGCAGGAAGCGGTGGAGCACGACGGAGTAGAGCAGCGCCTGCAGCGGGTAGTGGCTGTGCAGCATCGCCCCTGCCATCTCTGCGCGTCCGTAGTCGGCCGAGGTCACGGGGGTGCCCGGCTCGCCGAGCAGGTTGGTCTTGTAGTCGACCACGACGTACCGGTGGCCGGCGTCGGCGTCACGAGCGCCGGGCACGCGCAGGACCACGTCGATCGACCCCGACAGGTAACCCCGCAGGGCCTGCTCACCGAGCGGACCGACCAGTTGGTCGGCGTAGGACGCGAGCGGGTCGTCGGTGGCCAGGTGCGTGCGCAGGAGCCCGGCCACGTCTCCCAGGCGTACGCCGGCTCTGGAGGCTGCGGGCCGGTCGCCCCCGGTCAGCGGGAACTCGAAGTCGAGCTCGCACAACCGGTCGCGCAGCGGGATGTCGACCAGCCGGAGCCCGGACGCCAGCGGACCGAGCGGGGTGTGCTGCGAGGGCAACAGGGCGTCGGCGATCTCGTCCGGCTCGACACCGACCGGCCACCAGTGCAGCTGCTCGCGCGTCTGCGCGAGGAGCTCGTCGCGCAGGTCGGGCGCCTCGGGGTCGGCCAGCTCGAGGACCCCGTGGACCAGGCTGCCGAGGCTCGCCCCGGACGGCAGCTCGGCCATCGGCGACGGGACTCCCGGATGGGTCTCGGTCGCGAAGGCTGCCGGCTCCTCCGCGTCGTACTCGTCGTCACGCGGCTCGACCTCGGCCTCGGAGCTCACCCCCGTCGGCTGCTCCTGCACCCGGATCAGGCCGGAGTACGACGTGCGGCGCCACTCGGTGTCGACGTCACGGTCGAAGACCCTCGCCGCAAGCTCACCGACCGGGTCGGCGACGGCCGCCGGCGCCCCGGACGAGATCACCGAGAGCTCCGGCGACGGACCACCGAGCTCGTCGAGGAGCCCCAGGATCTTGGTGACGTACGGGTCGTCCTTCACGCCCTGGCTGTCGGGCACGTCGGCCTGCCCCGGCTGCCGCCCGAACAGCAGCCGGTGCAGCCCACCGTCGGGGGTGTTGCGGGTCGGCGCCCACCAGGTGACGACCTGCGACTGGGCGCGGGTCAGCGCGACGTAGAGGTCGCGCAGCTCCTCCCCCGCCTCCTCGCCGAGATGGGCCCGCTCGTGCTCCGCCCACACGGAACCGCCGCCGGCGACGTCGAGCATCCGGGTGCCGTCGGCGTCGTGGTAGCGGGCGACGTCGACCGGCCAGACGTACTTCATGGAGACGAAAGGGAGGTGGACGACGGGGTACTCGAGCCCCTTGCTCTGGTGCACCGTCGTGATCTGCACCGCCGCGGCGTCGCTGTCGAGCCGTCGCACGCGCTCCTGCGAGGAGGCCTCGCGTTCCGAGCGCAGCCACTCCAGGAGGCCCGTCAGCCCGAGGTGTTCCCGGCGGGAGGTCTCGTGCAAGGTCTGGGCGACGTGCCGCAGGTCGGTCAGCAGACGCTCGCCGCCGACGGTGCCCAGCACCCGGGCGGTCAGTCCCCGCTCCTCGGTCGCCTCGAACAGGGCGGCCACGCCCCGACCGCGCAGCAGCAGTGCCCAACCGCGCAGACGGTCGGCGATCTCGTCGGTGAGCGCGTCGCCGCCGGCATCGAGCTCGGTCAGCGTGCGGCCCAGGAACGACGTCAGCGCACAGGCCCTGACCCGGCCGGCGCGGTGCGGCTGCTCGAGCGCCTCGAGCAGGCACAGCCACTCGTCGCCGGCCGGAGAGGTGAGCAGCTTGGTGCCACCACCGACCACGGCCGGCACGCCGCGGTCGGCGAGCGCACGGCGTACCAGCTCGGCCTGTGACCACTCGCCGACCAGCACCGCGACGTGCCTGGCCTGGATCGGCTCGCCGTCCCAGGTCGCGTCGGAGGCGAGCAGCGCCGCGATGTCACCGGCGCAATCGGTCGCGATGTGCCGCCGCGCGTCGTCGGCCCGGATCAGCCCCTTCGCCAGCTTGAAGCCCCGCCGCTCCACCTGGCGCAGCCGGAACGGCGAGGGCGACGGCGCGCCCACCAGTCGCGATCCCTGATGGGCGGCAGTGACGTCGCGGACCACGATGCGCTCGTCGCCGAGTGCGGCGCCGCGCAGCACCACCTGCAGCCGGGACAGGAGGTCGGCGTCGCTACGGCGGTTGACGTCGAGCGTGGCCTGCGTGGTGGCCGTCGCCGCCGCGCCCAGATAGGTGACGACGTCGCCACCGCGGAAGGCGTAGATCGCCTGCTTCGGGTCGCCGATCAGCACCATCGTGGCGTGACCGGAGAAGGCCCGGTCGAGCACCTCCCACTGCTTCGGGTCGGTGTCCTGGAACTCGTCGACCAGCACGATCCGCCAGCGCTGCCGCATCCGCTCGCAGGCGGGTGCGTCGTCGGAGATCAGGGCGTCGGCGAGCCGGCCGAGGAGGTCGTCGTAGGACAGGATGCCGAGGCGCCGCTTGCGGCGGTCGATCTCGTCGCGCACCTCGGTGGCGAACGCGACCCGCTGCCCGGCCTCCGACTCGGGGCGTTGTCCTGAGCCTGTCGAAGGGTCGTCGACCGCGGCCAGCCGGGCGTGGGCGTCGCCGACCACGGTGTGGGCGAGGGTCAGCGCCGTCGCGCGCGAGAACGGCGGGTCGGTGGTGAGCTGCCCGAAGCACCGGAGGTAGACGTCGTCGACCACCTCGGTCACCAGGTCGTCGAGCGACTCCACGAGTGCCGCCCCGGTGTCGGTGTCGCCGGCGACGCCCAGGGAGCGGAGGACTGTCTGGCAGAACTGGTGGGTCGTCGCGATCGTCGCCGAGTCGAACGACGCGAGCGCGTCGCGCAGGCGCCGGTGACGGAGCTCGACATCGCGCTCCAGGAGCGTGGCGACCACGGGGTGGTCGCGGTCGGCCGACGCGGGGTCGGCGAGAGCGCGCTCGGCCTGGACGAGCTGGTCACGCACCCGCTCGCGCAGCTCCTGGCTGGCCGCGCGTCCGAAGGTGATCACCAGCAGCTGGTCTAGCGGCACGCCCTGCTCCGCGACGTACCGGGCGACGAGGGCGGCGACGGTGAACGTCTTGCCGGTGCCGGCACTCGCCTCGAGCAACGTCGTCCCGGTCGGGAGCGGGCCAGCCAGGTCGAACGACTTCACCAGCTGCCCTGCTCTGCCTCGATGAGGGGGGTCCAGACGCGCATGGCGAGGGCTCCGAACCGCCCGGTCTCGCCCGGGAACTCCTCGCCCTCCACCGGGGCGTCGGCGACCTCGGGCGGCTCGTCGATGCGGCCCCAGATCTTCAGCACCGCCGGCTCGGACTGCTCACCGGGGAACTTCCCGTCCCTCCAGTCGTAGCCGGCCTTGACCAGCGCGTCGGGGACGTCGGCATGAGCACGACGAGCGCGGGCGTAGCCGAGCGAGGCCTTCAGCGGGAGAGGCAGCGGCGCCCGCAGTCCGTGGTCGCGCAGGGACACGAGGTCACGGAGCAGGTCGCGCGCAGTGTGGTCGAGCGGCCCGAGCAGCGAGGTGGCGACGTCGTGACGGGAGCGGCTGTGTGGCCGGCCGATCGTGTGCGCCGTCCAGTTGTGGTCGTCGTCGGACGCGGCGAGCGCGAGCAGGTTGACCCACGACGCGATGCGGTGCTTCGCGCCGAGCCGGGAGTAGGTCACCGGCACCAACCGGTCGCCGTACACCTCCGGCACGGTGCCGACGAGCCGGCGACCGCCGCCGAGGTCCACCGCGACATCGACGGCGCGGGGTCTCGTCGTCCGCAGCTCGGAGGCAGCCATGTGCAGCGGTCCGGCCCGGTCGAGGATGGAGCCGAGCATCCGCCAGCCGAGCTGGCCCGGCGGCAGCTCGCCGCGGCGCCACTCGCGCTGCTTCACCACCGAGGGGTCGAGTCCGGTGAGGAGGTCGGTGAGCACCCGGTCGCCGACGGCCCACTGGGCGAGGCTGTCGATCTCGACCGGGAGCGCGGCCTCGGGCTGGTCCTCGTCGGCGGGCAGCGCGACGTCGGCGCCGTCACGCCCCAGGAACCCCTTGACCGGGTCGGTCCAGAAGCGCACCAGGTCGGCCAGCGACACATCGTCCGCGTCGGTGCCGACGAGGGGACCGTCGAGGAACGGCACCGCCGGCGTGCGCGGCCCGGTCGCCGCGCGGGCCCCGTCGGCCGCCGCGGCGTCGAAGGAGAACGTCGTCCCCGGAACCAGCCCACCCGGTGACACGTTGCGTGCGTCGAACGGCTGCAGCGGGTGGCGCACGATGACGGCCTCGGAGACCGCGCGGCCGTCGGCCGTGGATGCTGTCGTGTCGAGGGCGTCGAGCACCTCACCGAGGGGTACAGCGGGTGGCCGCGGCTGTCCGGAGAACTCGTTGGCTCCGGTGTAGGTGATCACCAGCGTCTGCGTCGCCGCCAGGATCGCGTCGAGCAACAGCTGGCGGTCCTCGCTACGGGCGTCACGCTCGCCGGTCATCGGGTCGCGGGCGAGCGCGTCGTCACCGTCGACCGACCCCTGCCGGGGGAACACCCCGTCGTCGAGCCCGAGCAGGCAGACGACGCGGTGCGGGACCGACCGCATCGGCACCATCGTGCAGACCGTCAGGGTGCCGGTGCGGAAGTTGGCGCGGGTGGGTCGGCCGGCCAGCCGGTCGGACAGCAGCGCGCGCACGTCGGGCAGCCTCAGGTCGACGTCCCCGAGACCGGCGGCCGCGCGCCGCACGCGACCAAGCTCCCGCTGAACCTGGCCGGGCTGCCAGCCGTCGAGGGACGACACCGCGGTCAGGGAGGCCACGCCGTCGTCGAGCGCGGCCAGCCAGTGCTCGAGGGGATGCCTGCCGGTGAGCCGGTCGGTCGCGATCCGCAACCGGTCGACGTACTCGGTCAGGCGGCCGACCAGGTCGACCTGGGCGCTGCCGACGTCGTCGAGCGGCAGCGCGCGGTCGAGCCACGCGGAGGAGTCGTCGGAGAGCGCGACGCCGGTGAGGAGTCGGTCCAGCCCGAACTCCCAGGTGTTCGCGACGTACGACGAGAGGCCGAAGTCGGCGCGGTGCTCGGCGTCGAAGGCCCACCGGACCCCGGACTCACGCGCCCAGGTGTCGAGCTGCTCCAGGTCGTCGTCGCTGAAGCCGAACCTGCGCCGCACCGGCTCGGCGCGCGCGAGGTCGAGCACCTGCGTCGCGGGCGCGCGGCCGCCGGCGATGTCGAGCAGGGCGCGCCCGACCGCGAGCAGCGGGTTGGTCTGGACCGGCGAACGGTCGGCGAGCCGCACCCGCAGCCGGTGCGCCGGGTGTCCGGCGGCACCGACGACGTCCCCGAGCCCGAAGCCCGCCTCGACCAGCGGCGCGTAGGTGTCGACGTCCGGGCACATCACCAGCACGTCGCGCGGCTCGAGCGTGGGATCGTCGGCGAGGAGGCCGAGCAGCACCTCGCGGAGCACGTCGACCTGCCGCGCGACCCCGTGGCAGGCGTGCACCTGGACCGACCGGTCGTCCGGAGCCAGCGTGCGCCCGGACGGCCGCGCCTCATCGGCGGCGAGGTCGGCCTGCAGCCATCCGAGCAGGGTGTCCGGGGTGACCGGCCCCGGCTCCTCGGCGTCGCTCGCGGGCTCGGCGGCAGCCAGCGCACGCTGGAGCTCCCGGGTGTCGCGGCCCAGGCTCGACAGCAGTGGATGGCGCACCACCTGGTGGCTGTCGTCGGCGGACCGTTCGACCGCGCCGGCACGACCGGCGAGCGCGTCCCACAGGGCCGGCGACGGGTGTGGCAGCCAGATGTGGACGTCGCGTCCGCCCCCGAGCGCGGTCAGCAGCTCGATCTCCGTCACCGACAGCCGGGTGTGGCCGAACAGGGAGAGCCGGATCGGGAGGTCGAACGCCTCCGGGTCCTCCCGCAGCAGCTCGACCGTGTGCCGGTGGCGCGCGAGGGGTGACGGGGCGTCGACCCGCTCGACCAGCCGCCGCCAGAGCTGGGGCTGCCAGGCCAGGTCGCGGGGGATCGGCCGACCGTTGCCGTCGGTGTCGTCGCCTGCCGACCAGGCGGCGACCAGCGACGGCCGCTGCCCGGCGTACGACGCGAACAGCCCGGCGAGCCGACGGGCGACCGAGAAGCGGCGGCCGAGCCGGAGGTCGGCCTCCTCGCCGGACTGACCGTGACCGAGGTGACGCGCGAGCGTCTCGGCCCATGGCTCGTCGAGACAGGCGTCGAGCACCTCGAGCAACGGCCAGGTGAGAGCGTCCGGCGCCCACGGGTCCTCGTCCTGCGTGCCCCTGCTCTCGCTCGATCGCAGCTCGGCGACCAGTGAGCCGGGCGACCGGAACGCCACGGCGGCACAGACGCCGTCGCCGGACGGTCCGGCGCCGAGCACGTGCGAGAGGCGCTGGCTCAGCCACCGCTCCATCCCACGCGCCGGCACGACGACCAGCTCGCTCGCGAACGGGTCAGGCAGCGGAATCGCCAGGAGCCGGCCCAGCCCGTCGGCCAGCGCGTCGGCGCGGACCGCTCGGTGCAGGTGGAGGCTCACGCGCCGACTCTAGGACGGACCGGCGACGCTCGTTCCGCGCTCCGGACACACCACGACCCCCGCCTCTCGGTTGCGGGGGTCGCAGTGGGATCGGATGGACCGGGGGGTCAGTACCAGCGACGCCGGGTGCCACCCACGGGGACGAAGTTCATGACCAGCCCGACGATCAGCAGGATCAGACCGAGGATCCAGAGCCAGCCGAGGCCGATGATCAGACCGATGATCAGCAGAATCAATCCGAGGATCGCCATGTGGAAACACACTCCCTACTTCTGGCCACCGAGAGGTGGGTCGACCACAACGGTTCCCGGAGTGCGGGGCCTTGCATACACCCCTACAGGTGAGCACGTGTGGCGTGGTCGGGCCCATACTCGTCCGCGGTGACCATCCGACTCGCGATCGTCAACGACTACGAGGTCGTCGTCCACGGCCTCGCGTCGATGCTGCGCTCGTACGCCGACCGGATCCAGGTCGTGGAGGTCGACGCCAACGCCCATCCGACCGCCAGCGTGGACATCGCGCTGTTCGACACCTTCGCGCAGAGCTTCCGTGACCGGGAGCGGATCGCCCGGCTGGTGAAGGACCCGCGGATCGCCAAGGTCGTCGTCTACACCTGGAGCGCCGACGACCCGTCGGTGGCGGTGGCGAGGGTGCCCGGCATCTCGGCGTACGTCAGCAAGCGGCTCGCCGCGTCCGACCTGGTCGACGCCCTCGAGCGCATCCACGCCGGCAAGCCGGTGCGGCTCCAGGACTCCGGCCACGGTCCGCTGGTCGGCGGAGACTGGCCGGGGCGCGAGGAGGGCCTGACGGCCCGGGAGTCCGAGGTGTTGTCGCTGATCACGCAGGGTTTCTCGAACAACGACATCGTCGAGACGACGATGCTGTCGATCAACTCGATCAAGTCCTACATCCGCTCGGCCTATCGCAAGATCGGCGTCACCTCACGGTCGCGGGCGATCCTGTGGGGCATCGACCACGGCTTCCAGCCGGACCGGAACCGGCTCAACAGCGACCAGCTGGCGCGCAACGAACGCTAGGGTGCGACGAGGAGGCGACATGGCCACCACGTCACCCGGGTCATCCGGTTCGCCCGGCTCACCGGGATCCGACGGGCGCAACGAGTCCAAGAACCAGCGGCTCGACCGTAACTGGGGCGAGCTGCTCCAGGAGCTGAGGATCACCCAGACCGGGCTCCAGCTCCTGTCCGGCTTCCTGCTGACGCTGCCCTTCACCCGGGTCTTCGAGGGTCTCGACCCCAGCCAGAAGGGCCTCTACCTCGGCCTGGTCGTGGTCGCCGGCCTGGCGCTCGGGCTGAACATGATGCCGGTGATGCTGCACCGCCGGCTCTTCGGCGCGAGGGTCAAGGACCGGGTGGTCGCGGTGGGGCACGTCGTGAGCCAGATCGTGATCGCGGGAGTGGCGGTGCTGGTGACCGGTATCGCGACCCTGATCTTCTCGGTCGTCATCAACTGGGCCGCCGGCCTGGGCGTCGCGGTGTTCCTCGTCGCCGTCCTCGGCACCCTGCTCGGGATCATCCCGAAGCGGTTCGAACCACGCTGAGTCGCGCGTCATCCGGATGGCCCGCGGGCCGTCCGGGCAGCAGCATCCGGGCGCACAGCAGCAACCACAGCGCGGCGTACACGAACGCGGTCAGCACGTCGCTGACGTGGTGCGCGCCGACGTACAGCCGAGCGAGCATGGTGTACGCCGGCACCACGACCAGCAGCACCAGCAACGGCTTCGCGACCCTGGTGTACGCCCAGAGCAGCGCGGCCAGGACGCCGCCGATCGCCGTCGCCGTCCCGGTGTGGCCGGACGGGAAGCTGGCGTCCTGGACCAGCCCGGCCTGAAGGATGCGCACGGGCGGTCTCCGGCGCGGATCGAGCGTCGTGCCGGCGAGGTAGAACAACCCGAGCCCGGCATCCAGCACGCCGACGAACACCAGCGGCCACCAGGTACGCCGCCACACGGCGAAGACCAGAGCGAGAACGACCAGTGCGATGCCGCCGACGTACGTCTCGCCGATCAGGGTCCCGCCGTCCGCGATCCGGGTCAGCACGCTGGTCCGCTGGTCGGCGAACCAGCGGTTCACGCCGTTCTCGTGCCGCATCGTGCCGGCGAGCGGATGGGTGAGCAACCAGCCGACCGCCACCGTCGCGGCACACAGCACGACGAAGCCACCGACGAGGTCCAGAGCCGTCCTCCCGAGTGGTCGTCCGGTGGGTGGGGCGAACCTGTCGGAGACGGCGGGCATGCGCCGGATTCTCGCGCGACGACCCGCGCGTCCGTCATCACCGGAAGGGGTGGACATCGGCTCGAAAATCGAGCGGCGCCTACCGTCGACGGGAGCCGTCCGCTGTGCCTAGACTGCGACTAACGGTGCGTATTACGGAATAGGTCGCATGATGCGCAACAAAACGCTGGTCTCCGACACGACGGTCCGGCTGCTCGAGAACACCCGCTACGAGGTGCTGCCGACGGCCACGATCGAGGACAAGCTCCTCGAGCACGTCCCCGTCGAGCGCACCCTCACGGTGACGGCCTCACCGAACAAGGGGCTCGAGCCGACCCTCGACCTCGCAGAACGTCTCACGGGGCACGGGTACGTCGCCATCCCCCACCTCGCCGCCCGGATGGTGCGCGACCGGGTCGAATTGGCCGAGATCTGCGACCGGCTGGCCGGCAAGGGCATCACCCGGATCTTCGTGCCCGGGGGCGACGCCGACCCGCCCGGCGCCTACCCCGACGCACTCAGCCTGCTCCAGGACCTCGCCGAGATCGACCATCCGTTCACCCAGGTCGGCATCACCGGCTACCCCGAGTCACACCCCACGATCACCGACGACCTGACCATCCAGTCGATGTGGGACAAGCGTCGCTACGCCACCCACGTGGTGAGCAACCTGACCTTCGACCCGGCAGTGCTCGCCACTTGGGTACGCCGCATGCGCGCCCGAGGGATCACGCTGCCGCTGCTCCTCGGCGTACCCGGGCCGGTCGACCGGACCAAGCTGCTGGCGATGGCCGGCAAGATCGGCGTGGGGGAGTCGACCCGGTTCCTGGTCAAGCACAAGGGCACCTTCGCCCGCCTCGCTGCGCCCGGCGGCTTCACAGGCGAGAAGTTCCTGCAGAAGTGCGCCGCCGAGCTCGCCGCCCCGGAGCTCGGGCTCGAGGGCGTGCACGTCTTCACCTTCAACCAGGTCGCCGAGACCGAGAAGTGGCGCCGGGACCTGCTCGGGCAGCTCACCGCTCGCCGCTGAGCCCGGGTCTCGTCGGGATCCCCGGTGGGCCGGGGATCCCGTCACTTCTCGGCCTCCGCAACCCCTGAGAAGTGACAACAGTGGCCGTCCGCCGCGGCGGCCGTGACCAGTGGGACTCGGAGATCCCCGTCAGCTCAGCGACCGCTCGGCGATCTCGACGATGTTGGTCAGCAGCATCGCGCGGGTCATCGGGCCGACGCCGCCGGTGGCCGGACTGATCTTCCCGGCGACGGAGTCGACCTCGGGGTGAACGTCGCCGAGGATGCCCTCGATGGTGCGGGTGATGCCGACGGACATCACCGTGGCGCCGGGGCTGATCCAGTCGGGACGCACCAGGTGGGCGACGCCGGCGGCGGCGACCACGACGTCCGACGCGCGGGCGTGCTCCGCGACGTCGACGGTGGCCTCGTGACACAGCGTGACGGTCGCGTGCTCGGTCGGCCGGGTCAGCATCAGGCCGAGCGGCCGACCCACGGTGATGCCGCAGCCGATCACACAGAACCGAGCACCGGTGATGGGTACGTCGTGCTGCCGGAGCAGCTCGATGATCCCGCGCGGCGTGCACGGCAATGGCCCGTCGATCCCGAGCACGAGCTTGCCGAGGTTGGTGGGGTGGAGCCCGTCGGCGTCCTTGTCCGGGTCGATCAGCTGGAGCACGCGGTGCATGTCCAGGTGCGCCGGAAGAGGCAGCTGGACGATGAAGCCGGTGCACGAGGGGTCGTCGTTCAGGGCCAGCACGGCCGCCTCGACCTCGGCCTGGGACGCGCTCGCCGGCAGCTCGACCCGGATCGACGCGATGCCGACCTCGGCGCAGTCGCGGTGCTTGCCGGCGACGTACGCATGGCTGCCCGGGTCGTCGCCGACGATGATCGTGCCGAGCCCCGGACGTACGCCGCGGTCGTGCAGCAGGCGGACCCGGCCGGCGAGGTCCTCCTTGACTCCGGCGGCTACACGCTTGCCGTCGATCCGTGTCGCGAGGGGCACGGGTTCCTCCATCCGGGTCGCGAGCGGGACGTCAGCACTCGATGACGTTGACGGCGAGACCGCCGCGCGCGGTCTCCTTGTACTTGGTCTTCATGTCACGGCCGGTGTCGCGCATGGTCTTGATCGCCTTGTCCAGGCTGACCTTGTGGCTGCCGTCGCCGTTGATGGCCAGCCGCGCAGCGTTGATCGCCTTCACCGACGCGATCGCGTTCCGCTCGATGCACGGGATCTGGACGAGTCCGCCGACCGGGTCGCAGGTCAGCCCGAGGTTGTGCTCGATCCCGACCTCCGCGGCGTTCTCGACCTGGGCGGGAGTGCCACCGAGCACCTCGGCCAGGCCGCCGGCGGCCATCGAGCAGGCCGACCCGACCTCGCCCTGGCAGCCGACCTCGGCGCCGGAGATGGACGCGTTCGTCTTGAAGAGGATGCCGACGGCGGCGGCGGTGAGCAGGTAGCGGACGATGCCGTCGTCGTCCGCGCCCGGGACGAACTTCACGTAGTAGTGCAGCACGGCGGGGATGATCCCGGCCGCCCCGTTGGTCGGGGCGGTGACGATCCGGCCGCCGGAGGCGTTCTCCTCGTTGACCGCGAGCGCGTAGAGGTTGACCCAGTCCATGACCTGCAACGGGTCGGGGTCGCCGTGCTCCCACCGCGCCGACAGGTCGCGATGGAGGCCGGGCGCGCGCCGCGGCACGCGCAGACCGCCGGGCAGCACGCCCTCGTGCCGGAAGCCGCTCTGCACGCACTCCGCCATCACCGACCAGAGGTGGAGCATCCCGTCGCGGATCTCGGTCTCGGAGCGCCAGGCCGCCTCGTTGGCGAACATCACCTCGCTGACCGAGAGCCCCTCGCGCGCGCAGATCGCGAGCAGCTCGGCCGCGGTCGTGAACGGGAACCGCAGGGGCGTCTCGTCGGCCACGACCCGGTCGGCACCGGTGGCCTCCTCGTCGACGACGAACCCGCCGCCGACCGAGTAGTAGGTGCGGGCGCAGATCTCCGCGTCGGCCGCGTCGTACGCCGCGAAGGTCATGCCGTTCGGGTGGGCCGGCAGGCTCCGCCGCCGGTGCATCACCAGGTCCTCGTCGACGTCGAAGGCGACCGCGGTGGTGCCCTCGAGCATCAGCGAACCCGAGGCACGGATCTCGTCGAGCCGCCCCTCGGCCCGGTCGGTGTCCGTGGTCGCCGGGTCCTCGCCCTCGAGGCCCAGGACGACCGCCTTGGGCGAGCCGTGGCCGTGCCCGGTGGCCCCGAGCGAACCGAACAGCTCGGCGCGGATGCGGCGTACGTCGCCCAGCCGGCCCGACTCTGCCAGCCCGTCGGCGAAGCGCTTCGCGGCGCGCATCGGCCCGACGGTGTGGGACGAGGACGGGCCGATGCCGACCGAGTACAGGTCGAAGGCGGACAGCGCCATCCGGACCCTCCACCCTCCCGTTTGTTGCGTCATCCGCATCGTGATGCGTGTATAGCAACGATCCTCCTGTTCGTCCGCCTCGTCAAGGGCGTAGGTTGCGCGCGTGGGGAGAGGCGCGGAGGGGGCACCGCGGGTCGTCGTCGTCGACCATCACGACTCCTACACGCAGAACCTGGTGCACCTGGTCGCGAGCGTCACCGGCCTGCTCCCCGAGGTCGTCCAGCACGACGCCACCACGGCGGAGCACGTCCTCTCCTTCGACCGGGTCGTGCTCTCGCCAGGCCCGGGTCACCCCGCCGATCCGGCGGACTTCTCGGTCGGACGCGACGTGCTCCTGGCCGGGACGGTGCCGGTGCTCGGCGTCTGCCTCGGCATGCAGGGCCTGGTCACGACGTACGGCGGGCTGGTCGAGCGCGTCACGCCCGCCCATGGGGACGTCGCCGAGGTCATCCACGACGGCGAGGGGCTCTTCGCCGGCATCCCCTCCCCGTACGCCGTGGTCCGTTACCACTCGCTGGCCGCGACGCAGGTACCCGACGCTCTCGTGGTGACCGCGACCTGTCCGGGAGCGGACGGAGGAGACATCGTGATGGGTGTGCGCCACCGGAGCCTCCCGCTGGCCGGCGTCCAGTTCCACCCGGAGTCGGTGCTCAGCGAGCACGGCGCGCGACTGGTCTCGAACTTCCTGACCCTCGAGCGGCAGGGGGTCGGGTGAGCGACCCGGCGGCGCAGTTCCGGGAGATCGCCCGGACCCACGATCGCTGCTTCTGGCTCGACGGCGGTGGCTCCCGGCCGTGGTCGGGTCGGCGCTCGCTCCTGGGAGTGCTCGACGACGACGACGTCTCGCTGACGTACGACGCAGCACGGCGCGAGGTGACCCGACACGCGTCCGGACACTCCGAGGTGGTCGGCGACGACGTGTTCGACGTGCTCGAAGGACACCTCGCGGCCGACTCTCCGGACGTGCACTGGGTCGGCTACTTCGGCTACGCGTGCCGGCCCGACCTGCCTGCCCTCCTCCGCCCCGCCGGGGCAATGCCGGACGCGGTGTGGATGAGGACCCGGCAGGTGCAGGTGTTCCAGCATCCGGAGGACCGTGTCGTGGTCACCACGTCGCCGGTCGGACGCCTGCCCGAGGTCGCCGTCCCGGAGGAGTACGCCGCGGCCTTCGCCGAGGTGCAGGAGCAGCTGCACGCCGGCAACAGCTACGAGGTCAACCTCACCCACCGGCTCCGCGTGAACGGCGATCTCGACCCGGTGACGGCGTACCTCCGTCTGCGCGAGCTGAACCCCGCGCCGTACGCCGGCTTCCTGCGGCACCGGGGCCACCACCTGCTGAGCTCCTCGCCCGAGCGGTTCGCGACGATCGACCGCCAGGGCGTGCTCGAGACCAAGCCGATCAAGGGCACGACCCCGCGCGGCGCGACCCCCGCCGATGACGAACGGCTGCGTACAGAGCTGGCGACGGACCCGAGGTTCCGCGCGGAGAACCTGATGATCGTCGACCTGCTCCGCAACGACATCGGCATGGTCGCCGAGGTCGGCACCGTCGAGGTGCCCGTGCTGATGGAGGTCGAGTCGTACGCCTCCGTGCACCAGCTGGTCTCCACCGTCCGCGGGCACCTGCGCGACGACGTCACCACGATCGGCGCGCTGCGGGCGCTGTTCCCGGCCGGCTCGATGACCGGTGCCCCGAAGCTGCGGACGATGCAGATCATCCGCGACGTCGAGTCCACCCCCCGCGGTCCGTACGCCGGCGCGTTCGGCTGGATCGCCGGCGACGGCCAGGCCGATCTCGGGGTCGTGATCCGCACCCTCACCACGGCCGGCGACGGCAGCTGGGAGCTCGGCACCGGCGGCGGCATCACCGTCCGCTCCGACGTGGCCGAGGAGTACGCCGAGTCCCGCTGGAAGGCCGACCGCCTGCTCCGGGTCTTCGATGGGGTGGGGGCTAGTCCCTGACAGAACGGTCCTCTGGGAGCGCTCCCAGAGGGCCGCCTTGTCAGGGACTATCGCTCCAGGATGTCGGCGAGGACCTGCTCGAGGTGACCGGTGCCGTTGGGCACGACGGTCAGCGGGAGCCCGATCCGGTCGGCCGCCCGCTGGGCGAGGGTGCGCAGCTCGGCGTCCGGCTCCTGGGCCAGCCAGACGACCCTCGTGTAATGGGCGAAGTAGTCGTCGCGCAGCTCCGGCCAGCGATCGAGCCCGAGCTCGCGCACGACGGTCCGCTCGAAGGAACGCACCAGGAAGTCGGTGAGGAGATAGGTGCCCGGCTCCGCGTCGAGTCGCTCCGCCAGGGACGACTCGCCCGCGAACAGGTCGTAGCAGTGCAGCCCCGGCAGCCGGCGCAGGCCGAGCTCCTCGCAGACCGAGTCGAGTGCGCCATAGGTGCCGCAGTCGGCGTACCCGACCGCCACGGAGTCGTAGGACGCCGAGAGCTCGGTGGCGAGCCGGCGTACCTCGTCGGCGATCAGGTGCGGCGAGTTGTGCAGCAGCGGCGGCAACGGGTGTACGTCGACCGGCCAGCCGCGACGGGCGACGACCGCGGCCGCGGGCTGGGCCAGGGCGCCGCACGCGACGAGGGCGACACGGCGGCCCGACCCGTCAGCTCGGGAACGCAAGGAGGTCGACGAACCGGTCGTTGAAGTCCGACCGGTCGGAGAGCTCGACATACGTCACCTCCTCGAGCAGGGCCACGGCCCCGGCGCGCTCGCGGATCGACAGCAGCGCCATCTTCGCGCCCTCGCCGGCGACGTTGCCGGCCGCGACGATCCGCAGCACCGGCAGCTTCGGCACCAAGCCGATCCGCACCGCGGACGCGGCCGAGAGGTAGCTGCCGAACGAGCCGGCGAGCAGCACCTGCTGCACGTCGCGGTGCTCGAGCCCGAGCTCCTCCATCAGCAGCGTCCAGCCCGTCGAGATCGCGGCCTTGGCGAACTGGAGCTCGCGCACGTCGCGCTGCGACAGCACCACGCCCTCGGCCGGATCGGAGTCCGGGCGCTCACGATGGAGCACGAAGACCCGCTCCTTCCCGATGAACGTGAGCCGGTCGGAGAGTCCGGGCGCGACCTCCTTGGCCACCTCGTCGGACACGAACCGTCCGCTCCCGTCGAGCAGACCCACCTTGACCAGCTCGGCCACCGCGTCGACCAGACCCGACCCGCACAGGCCGCGTGGCGTGACGTCGCCGATCACCCCGATCTGCACGTCCGGGTCGTCCGGCGCCAGCTTCACGACCTCGATCGCGCCGTCGGCCGCCCGCATGCCGCAGCGGATCGCACCGCCCTCGAACGCCGGACCCGCCGGCGCCGCGGTGGACAGGATCCGCTCGCCGTCGCTGAGCACGATCTCGCAGTTGGTGCCGACGTCGATGAACAGCCGCACCCGCTTGTCACGGTCCATCCCGGTCGCGAGCATCCCCGCGACGATGTCGCCGCCGACGTACGCGCCCAACGCCGGGAAGATCGCGACCCGTGCGCCGGCATGGAGCGAGAGCCCGATCTCGTCCGCGCGGACGGACGGCGGCGTGGCGGTGCTCTGCACGAACGGCGCCACCCCGAGCGGCTCGGGGTCGATGCCGAGCGCCAGAGCGGTCATCGTGGCGTTGCCGGCCAGTGCCGCCTCGTAGACGTGCTGCGGGTCGACACCGCCCTCGCGGCAGACCTGCTCGGCGAGGGTCGCCAGGGTCTGCCCGGCGGCATCCTGCAGCCGGCCGAGCGCGGCGGGGTCGAGCATCGTCGCGCTGATCCTGGAGATCACGTCGCCGCCGAACGGCTGCTGCTTGTTCAGCATCGACGCCACCGCGACCGGCGTCCCGGTGACCAGGTCGAGCAGCGTCGCGACCACGGTGGTCGTGCCGAGGTCGAAGGCGATCGCGTAGCGGACGTTCGTGGTGTCGCCGGCCTCGACGTCGACCAACGCCTCGTCGACGACCACGGCTGTCACCTTGAAGTCGGCCTGCCGGAGCACCGACGGCAGGCGGCGCAGGGCATGGAGGTCGGGCACCGGCTCGAGGTCGTCGATCGCGTCGAGCAGACGCACCAGGTCGGGACGCTGGTCCTCCAGGGTCGGCTCTGCGAGCTCGACGTACCGCTTCTGCACGGCGGGCCGCAGGATCACCTGCCGGCCGACACCGACGGTCGCGGCCTTCGGCCTGGTCGTCAGCGGGGGTACGACGACCTCGTGGTCGCGGGTGGCCCGCACCAGGCAGGCAAGCCGCCAGCCCGCGTCCAGCTCGGCGGGCGTGAACGTTCGCTGGTCGTGAAGCGTCGCCGCCGTCGCGGGCGAGACGCGCACCTTGCACTTGTGGCAGGTGCCGTGACCGCCGCAGGTGGAGTCGATGGCGATGCCGTTCCACGACGCGGAGTCGAAGACGCTGACGCCCGGCGGGACGCGCACCTGGCGCTGGGCGGGCGGCGCCTCCTTGTCCTCGACGGTGAACGAGAGCTGCACCCGCCCCGTCCCGTCGTGGACGACCGGCTCCGCACCGGACGGCGCGAGCAGCCCCTCCCGGCGTACGGCGTCGAGCGAGAACTCCGGCTCCTCGCGCTCGCTCTGGCTCATACCGTCCTCACGCACCACCGCTCACGCGGACGCCGTCTGCTTGGCGCGGTGGGCGGAGATCCAGGACATGCCCCAGTCGTCGTGATCGAGGAACACGTCGGCCGCCTTCACGGCCTCGACGATCTGCGGCGTGCGGGCGTCCATGATCGCGCTGGTCAGTCCGGAGGTCATCGCCATCGGCAGCCAGACCGAGTTCAGCGTGTGGCGGTCGGGCATGCCGAACGACACGTTGGAGGCGCCGCAGGTCATGTTCACCCCGAACCGGTCGCGGATGCGCCGCATCGTCTCCATCGTCACCAGCGAGGTGGTCGTGTCGGCGCCGATCGGCATCGCCAGTGGGTCGATCACGATGTCGGCCGCTGCGACGCCGTACTCCTCGGTGGCGACGCGGATGATCTTCTCGGTCAGGACGAGGCGCTTGTCGGCCTCCATCGGGATCTCGTCGTGGTCGTTGGGCAACGCGATGATCGCGGCGTCGTACTTCTTGACCAGGGGCAGGATCGCGGCGAGGCGGTCGTCCTCGGCGGTCATCGAGTTGACCAGCGCACGACCCTGGTACGCGGCGAGGCCGGCCTCGAGGGCCTCGACGACGGACGAGTCGATGCAGATCGGCAGGTCGGTGAGCTCCTGCACGATCGTGATCGCCTTGGCGAGCAGCTCCGGCTCGTCGGTCAGCGGCACACCCATGTTCACGTCGAGGACGTCGGCGCCGCCCTCGACCTGGGCCTTGACGTCGCGCTCGATCGCGGACAGGTCGCCGGCCCGCAGCTGCTCCTGGAAGATCCGGCGACCGGTGGGGTTGATCCGCTCGCCGATGATGCAGAAGCGGTGGCCGTGCCCGATCACGACCTCCTTGGTCGCGCTGCGGAGCCGGGTCTCCTTCGGCTCGGCGGGCGCGGTCGACGAGGCGCTCATGCGTTGACCTTGGCGCGGCGCTGCTTGAGCAGGTCCTTGGCGCGCTTGACCGTGGCCGAGGCGTCCGCTGCGTACCCGTCGGCGCCGACCGCGTCGGCGTACTCCTGGGTGACCGGGGCTCCCCCCACCCTGACCACGACCGAGTCGCGGAGGCCGGCCTTCTCCAGCGCGTTGATGTTGGCCTTGAACATCGGCATGGTCGTGGTCAGGAACGCCGAGAAGCCGACGATGTCGGGGTGGTGCTCCTGGATCTGCTCCACGAACTTCTCCGGTGCCACCTGCACGCCGAGGTCGATCACTTCGAAGCCGGCGCCCTCGAGCATGATGTTGACGAGGTTCTTGCCGATGTCGTGGACGTCGCCCTTGACCGTGCCCATCAGGAACTTGCCGATCGTCTCGACGCCGGTCTCGGCCAGCAGCGGACGCAGGCGCTCCATCGCGCCGGCCATCGCCCGTCCGGCGATCAACATCTCGGGCACGAAGAAGTCGCCGCGCTCGAAACGGGCGCCGACCTCCTCCAGCGACGGGATGAGCGCGTCGAAGAGCAGCGTCTGCGGCTCCATGCCGAGCGTGAGACCCTCCTCGGTGAGCTCGAGGACGCGCGGGCCGTTGCCCACCAGGGTCTCGTCGTAGAGACCCTGCAGGATCTCCTCCGGACTGCTCATGCAACACCTTCCTTCTTCAGATGGTGGGGACTGCCGTGCAGGACCGCGGTGACCTCGGCAGCGCGCGTGACGAGGTTGCGGCCGAGCTCCTCGACCCTGTGGTCGAGGCGGCTGGTGGGTCCCGAGATGCCGAGTGCGGCCACCACGGCGTCGTGCGCTCCGCGGACCGGGGCGGCGATACCGGTGAGGCCGACCTCGAGCTCGTCGACCGTCACCGCATAGCCGCGCCGGCGCGCGGTGGCACCGTCGCGCTGGAGCTCGGGCGGTGTGGTCAGCGTCCTCGGCGTGAGTCGCTCGAGGCCGTCGCGCGGCAGGTCGAGCAGGCCCCAGGCATAGAAGACCTTGCCGAGGGCCGAGGTGTGCGTGGGTACGTCGACCTGCGTCCAGTCGCGGGTGCCGAGGAGGTAACGAGAGTCGACCTGAGCGACCTGCACGACCTTGTCGCCCCGCATCACCGACAGGTGCACGCTCTCCTGGGTGTCGCTGCCGACCCGCTCCATCACCGGACGGGCGATCCGGACCAGCTCCTCCCACGGGTCGTGCCGGGCGGCGTACAGCCAGAACAGACGGCCGGCGACGTACCCGCCGCTCTCGTCACGCTCCAGCAGGCCGCCGCGCTCGAGGGCGGTCAGCATCCGCGAGGTCGTGGACTTCGCGAGCCCGCTCGCCTCCTGGAGCTCGGCGAAGGAGAGCGGCTCGTCGGCTTGGACCACCATCGACGCGAGCTGGACGGCGCGGTCGAGAGCCTGCGTCCCGCTGCTCGGCTCGGTCATTTGTCTCCACGGATTTCTGGGAGGGGGGTCTTTCGGGAAGGTTCCATGATGTGGAACTGTGGTCCCACATCATGAGGTTAGACAGGAGGACCGATGTTCCGCAACCGGATGCCCCGTTATGAGGTGCTCTCCGAGGATGCGATGGCGACCCTCGACCGGGGCTGGCGTCGGCTGATGTCGGAGATCGGCGTCGAGTTCATGGACGACCGCGCCCTCGACCTGTTCCGGAAGGCGGGGCAGAAGGTCGAGGAGCGCACGGTCTTCCTCGACCCCGACTTCGTGCTCGAGCAGGTGGCCAAGGCACCGAGCGAGTTCGACCTGCAGGCCCGCAACCCCGAGAACAGCGTGCACATCGGCGGTGACGCGATGGTCTTCGGCGCGGTCTACGGCCCGCCGTTCGTGCGCGAGGGGGAGGTACGCCGAGACGGCACCATCGAGGACTTCCGCAACTTCAGCCGGCTCGCCCAGAGCTTCTCGGCGCTCGACAGCGCCGGGGGTGTCGTCACCGAGCCGAACGACACCCCACTCGACAGCCGCCACCTCGACATGACCTACGCCCTGCAGACGCTGACCGACAAGATCTACATGGGCAACGTCGTCAGCGGCACGAACGCCGCCGACACCATCGCGATGACCGAGATCCTCTTCGGCTCGCGCGCGTCGATCGAGCAGACCCCGGCGACCATCTCGCTGATCAACTGCAACAGCCCGCTGCGGTGGGACGACCGGATGCTCGAGGCGCAGTTCGAGTACTCCGCCGCCAACCAGGCCGTGGTGCTCACGCCGTTCATCCTGATGGGCGCGATGTCGCCGGTGACGATCCCGGCGGCTCTCGTCCAGCAGATCACCGAGGCGCTCTCCGGCATCGCTCTCTCACAGCTGATCCGACCCGGGTCGCCCGTCGTGTTCGGCTCGTTCCTCTCCAACATCGACATGCAGTCCGGCTCGCCGACGTTCGGTACGCCGGAGTCCGGGATCGGCCTGCTCTGCACCGGACAGATCGCCCGGCACTTCGGCCTGCCCTTCCGCACCGGCGGCGGGCTGACCTCGTCGCAGGTCCCCGACGCGCAGGCCGGCTACGAGGCGCTGATGACCCTGATGCCGACGTTCCTCGCCGGTGCCAACTGGGTGATGCACTCCGCCGGGTGGCTCGAGGGCGGCCTCGTGGCCGGCTTCGAGAAGTTCGTGATCGACGTCGAGCTGGTGCAGATGCTCCAGCACGAGTTCACTCCGCTCGAGGTCGACGAGGCCTCGATGGCGTTCGACGCCCACCAGGAGGTCGGCCACGGCGGCCACTTCCTGGGCGCCCAGCACACCATGGAGCGCTTCCGCACCTGCTTCTACCGGCCCTTCCTGTCCTCCTCGGAGAACTACGAGCGCTGGATGCGCAACGGCGCGAAGGACACCGCGACCCGAGCCGGCGAGATCTACAAGCAGAAGCTCGCCGAGTACGAACCGCCCCCGATCGACAGCGCGGTCCGCGACGAGCTCGAGGCCTACGTCACCCGCCGCCGCAAGGAGCTGGGCGACTGATGACGACCTCCACGATCGAGCCCCTGGGCGACTACGTCCTCACCCTGTCCTGCCTCGACCAGCCCGGGATCGTGCACGCGGTCTCCTCGTTCCTGCTGGACAAGGGCGGCAACATCCGCGAGAGCCAGCAGTTCGGCGACCGGGAGAGCGGGCGCTTCTTCATGCGGATCGACTTCGAGACCGCGCAGGCGAGCGACGCCGAGGCGCTGCGGTCCGACTTCGCGCCGGTGGCCGAGCGGTTCGGGATGAGCTACGAGCTGTGGGCGGCCCATGCGCCGTACCGCACGCTGATCATGTGCTCCAAGCAGCTGCACTGCCTCAACGACCTGCTGTTCCGGACCACCACCGGCGACCTGCAGATCGAGGTGCCGCTGGTGGTGTCCAACCACCGCGATGCCGAGCCGCTGGTGCGCTCGCACGGCATCGACTTCCGCCACATCCCGGTCACGCCCGACACCAAGGCCGAGGCCGAGGCCGAGCTGATGCGGCTGGTCGACGACCTCGGCATCCACCTGGTCGTGCTGGCCCGCTACATGCAGATCCTGTCCGACGACCTGTGCCGACGGTTGAGCGGCCGCGCCATCAACATCCACCACTCTTTCCTGCCGAGCTTCAAGGGCGCCAAGCCCTACCACCAGGCCTTCGAGCGTGGGGTGAAGCTGATCGGGGCGACGGCGCACTACGTCACCGGCGACCTGGACGAGGGCCCGATCATCGAGCAGGACGTGACCCGGGTCGACCACACGCTGAGCCCGGACCAGCTGGTGGCCGCCGGTCGCGACGTCGAGGCGCAGGTGCTCTCCCGCGCTGTCCGGTGGCACTCGCAGACGCGGATCCTGCTCAACGGCAGCAGGACGGTCGTCTTCCGCTGACCATCGCTTCGGGATAGTACGGATCACCGTGCCGCTCCAGGCACCGTCTGCGGCGGCCTGGTGATCCGTACTATCCGGTCAGCCCTAGGAAGTTGTTGCACGTGGCGGGTCTGGTTGCGCGATGCGCAACCGTTGACCTAGGCTGCGCCGCATGTCCGTCGCCGAGATCCAGCCACCGGCCGGGAACGGCGCTGGTGCGGCGCCGGTGCAGTCGGTCGACCGCGCACTCACCATCCTCGAGCTCCTCGCCCACGACGGCGAGTCCAGCGTCACCGAGATCGCGTCGGGGCTCGGGGTCCACAAGTCCACGGCGTTCCGTCTCCTGGCGACCCTGGAGACGCACCGCCTGGTCGAGCAGGTCAACGACCGCGGCCGCTACCGGCTCGGCGTCGGGAACCTCCGGCTGGCCGGCGCGACCACCGCCCGGCTCGACGTCGTGACCGAGGCCCGCCCGGTCTCGCGGCAGCTCGCGACCGACACCGGCGAGACGGTGAACATCACCGTCCGCTCGGACACCTCCGCGCTCTACCTCGACCAGCAGGCCGGGTCGTCGGCGCTCCAGTCGCACAACTGGGTGGGCCAGCGCATCCCGCTGCACGCCACCAGCAACGGCAAGGTCCTGCTCAGCGAGCTCTCCGACGAGGACCTCGCGGCCGCCCTCCCCGACCTGCCGCGCTTCACCGACCGGACGATCACGTCACGGAGCCGGCTGAAGGAGGAGCTGACCGAGGTACGCCGGATCGGCTACGCCCTCGCGATCGACGAGCTCGAGAACGGCCTCACCGCCGCCGCCGCGCCGATCCGCAACCACCACGGCGACATCATCGCCTCGATGAGCATCTCCGGTCCCACCTTCAGGCTGGACCAGGAACGGCTGGCCGACGAGGTGCCCAAGGTGGTCGCCGCCGCGCTCGAGGTCTCCCACCGTCTCGGCTGGGGACGACGGCACTAGTCCTTCCCCTGACACACCCCTTGACGTGTGGCCCAGGTCACCTATCCTCCGTTCATAGGAATTGTTGCGACATAAGCAATGAGTTGCACATCACGCAACTCGGCGAGTGCGAGGAAGTGGGCGCGGCAGATGCCTGAGCTCTACGTGGACGGGGTCTGGGCGGAAGCGTCCGCGGGTGGCACGCGCACCATCCTCTGCCCCGCCGACGGGACGCTCGTGGCGGAGGTCGACGAGGCCACCGCGGCCGACACCGAACGCGCCATCGCCGCGGCGTACCGCGCCTTCCACGAGGGCCCCTGGCCGCACACGTCCGCACGTGAGCGCGGCGACCTGCTGCTCCGCACCGCCGACCTGCTCGAGCGCGACGCGGAGGCCGTGGCGCTGGCCGAGTCGAAGGACACCGGCAAACGCCTGGTCGAGAGCCGGTACGACGTCGCGGACGTCGTCGGTGTCCTCCGCTACTACGGGCGGGTGGCCGCCGAGGACGCCGGACGCGTCGTCGACACCGGGAACGCCGACGTGGTCAGCCGGATCGTGCACGAGCCGGTCGGTGTCTGCGGGTTGATCGCCCCGTGGAACTACCCGTTGCTGCAGGCGTCCTGGAAGGTCGCCCCGTGCCTGGCCGCGGGCAACACGTTCGTGCTCAAGCCGAGCGAGCTCACGCCGCACACCTCGATCCACCTGATGCGACTGCTCGAGGAGGCAGGACTGCCGGCCGGCGTGGGCAACCTCGTGCTCGGCGCAGGCCCCGAGGTCGGCGCTCCGCTCGCGAGCGACCCGCGGGTCGACCTGGTCTCCTTCACCGGCGGCGTGCAGACCGGCCGCGCCATCATGGCCGCCGCTGCCGCGACCGTGAAGCGGGTCGCCCTCGAGCTCGGCGGCAAGAATCCCAACCTCGTGTTCGCCGACGCCGATGTCGACGTGGCGCTCGACTACGCGCTGACAGCGGTGTTCCTGCACTCGGGCCAGGTCTGCTCCGCCGGCGCCCGTCTGGTCGTCGAGGAGTCGCTGCACGACCGGTTCGTCGACGCGCTCGTCGAGCGGGCGCAGCTGATCCGCCTCGGCGGCCCCTTCGACGACAAGGCCGAGACCGGGGCACTGATCAGCGCGGCCCACCGCGAGAAGGTGGCGGCGTACGTCGCGGCCGGCGTCGCCGAGGGGGCCCTGCTGCGCTGCGGCGGCGCGGCGCCCGCCGATCCCGCGCTGGCAGACGGCTTCTACTACCTGCCCACCGTGCTCGACGGCTGCACGAGCGGCATGAGCGTCACCCAGAACGAGTCGTTCGGACCGGTGCTCACCGTCGAGACCTTCACCTCCGAGGACGACGCGGTGGCGATCGCCAACGACAGCACCTACGGGCTCGCCGGCGCGGTCTGGACCCAGGACGCCGGCAAGGCCCAGCGGGTCGCCGCCCGGATGCGGATGGGCACGGTCTGGATCAACGACTACCACCCCTACGTCCCACAGGCCGAGTGGGGCGGCTACAAGCAGTCCGGCTTCGGCCGGGAGCTCGGCGAGGCAGGACTGGCGGAGTACCGCGAGACCAAGCACGTCTGGCACAACATCCGCCCCACCGAGCAGCGCTGGTTCGGCGGCTCGTCATGACCGCGTACGACGTCGTGATCGTCGGCGGCGGGTCGGCCGGGTGCGCCCTGGCCAACCGGCTCTCCGCCGACCCCTCGACCAGCGTGCTGCTCCTCGAGGCGGGCCGCTCCGACTTCCGGATCGACCCCTTCATCCACATGCCGGCCGCGCTGACGATCCCGATCGGCAACCGGCTCTACGACTGGAAGTACGAGTCCGACCCCGAGCCGCACATGAACGGGCGGCGCATCTACCACGCCCGCGGCAAGGTGCTCGGCGGCTCGAGCAGCATCAACGGCATGATCTTCCAGCGCGGCAACCCGCTCGACTACGAGCGGTGGGCGGCCGAGCCGGGGATGAAGGAGTGGGACTACGCCCACTGCCTGCCCTACTTCAAGCGGATGGAGACGTTGCTCCTGCCCGACGGGAGCAACGGCGCGAACGACTGGCGGGGCGGCGACGGCCCGCTGGTCCTCGAGCGCGGCCCCGCGGAGAACCCGCTGTTCGGCGCGTTCTTCCAGGCCGCCCAGGACGCCGGCTACCCGTTGACCGACGACGTGAACGGCTACCGGCAGGAGGGGTTCGCGAGGTTCGACCGCAACGTGCACCGCGGCCGCAGGCTGTCGGCCGCCCGGGCGTACCTCCACCCGGTGATGGACCGGAAGAACCTCACCGTCCACACCCTCTCCTTCGTCACCGGCATCAAGTTCCAGGGGACCCGCGCCGTCGGTGTCGACTACCTGCGCGGCGGGCGGGTACGGCGTACCGCCGACGCCGGCCAGGTGATCCTCTGCGGCGGCGCGATCAACACTCCCCAGCTTCTGCAGCTGTCCGGGGTCGGGAACCCCGACGAGCTCCGCAGCCTCGGCATCCGCGTGGTGGCGGACGTTCCCGGCGTGGGCCAGAACCTCCAGGACCACCTCGAGGTCTACGTCCAGTACGCCTCGAAGCAGCCGGTCTCCATCGCGCCCGGCCTGCGCTGGCGGGCCCGTCCGGGGATCGGCTACCAGTGGCTGTTCCACCGCCGGGGGCTCGGCGCGACCAACCACTTCGAGGGTGGCGGCTTCGTCCGCAGCAACGACGTCGTCGACTACCCCAACCTGATGTTCCACTTCCTGCCCGTAGCGATCCGGTACGACGGGAGCGTGCCCGCGGAGGGCCACGGCTACCAGGTGCACGTCGGCCCGATGTACGCCGACACCCGCGGCCACGTGAAGATCCGCTCGACCGACCCGCGCGAGCACCCCTCGATGCTCTTCAACTACCTGTCCACGCCGACCGACCGCCGGGAATGGGTCGAGGCGATCCGGGTGGCGCGGAACATCCTCACCCAGCCCGGCCTCGCGGCGTACAACGCCGGCGAGATCTCCCCCGGCCCGTCGGTGGAGAGCGACGAGGAGATCCTCGCGTGGGTCGCCCGCGACGCCGAGACCGCCCTGCACCCGTCGTGCACCGCGAAGATGGGGATCGAGGACGAAGCGGTCGTCGACCCGACCACCATGGGCGTCCACGGCGTCGAGGGCCTGCACGTGGTCGACGCGTCGGTCTTCCCGTTCGTCACCAACGGCAACATCTATGCCCCCGTGATGATGGTCGCCGAGAAGTCGGCGGACCTCATCCTGGGCAACACGCCTCTACCCGCGCTCGACGTCCCCTACTACCGGTATCGCGACGGCATGCCGCTCCATCCCCCCGGGGACGACCGGAAGGACCCCGCCGACAACCAGGAGGTCACCCGATGACCGCACCCACCATCGACCCGACGTCCGCCCGGGCCACGGCCGCCGACGGCGGCGATGCCGCCCTCAAGGTCGACGGGCTCTGGAAGATCTTCGGCTCCGGTGCCGGCAAGATCATCGGCACGCCGGACGCTGATCTGACGCGCAAGGAGCTGCAGACCAAGACCGGCTGCGTGATGGCGGTCAAGGACGTCTCGTTCGAGGTCGCACCGGGCGAGGTGTTCGTCGTGATGGGCCTGTCGGGGTCCGGCAAGTCGACGCTGGTGCGGATGCTGACCCGGCTGATCGAGCCGACGGCGGGCAGCGTGCACCTCGGCGGCGACGACGTCACCTCCGCCGACGAGAAGTCCCTGCGCGACCTACGTCGCAAGCGCGTCGGCATGGTCTTCCAGCACTTCGGCCTCCTGCCGCACCGCCAGGTGATCGAGAACGTCGCATTCGGCCTCGAGGTCAGGGGCGAGGATCGCTCCGACCGCCGCGGCCGAGCCCAGGAGATGGTCGACCTGGTCGGACTCTCGGGCTACGAGCGCTCCTATCCCGACCAGCTCTCGGGAGGCATGCAGCAGCGCGTGGGGCTGGCCAGGGCGCTGGCCTCCGATCCCGACGTGCTCCTGTTCGACGAGCCGTTCTCCGCGCTCGACCCGCTGATCCGTCGCGACATGCAGAACGAGGTGATCCGGCTGCACCACGAGGTCGGCAAGACGATGGTGTTCATCACCCACGACCTCGCAGAGGCGCTCAAGCTCGGCGACCGGATCCTGATCATGCGCGACGGCGAGGTCGTCCAGGTCGGACGACCCGACGAGGTGGTCGGAGCACCCGCCGACGACTACGTGAAGGACTTCGTCTCCGACGTCCCGAAGTCCCACGTCCTGACGCTGCGCTGGGTGATGCGCGAGGCCCAGCCCGGCGAGGGCGAGGGCGCCCCCGCGTTGCCGTCCGACACGATCGTCCGCGAGGCGGCCCGTGCCGTGCTCGCGGCCGACGGCCCGGTCCGCGTGGTCGACGGTGACCGGGTGGTGGGCGTGGTCGACGACGAGGACATCCTCCGCGTCGTGGTCGCGGAGGAGCAAGGCTCGTGACCACGCTCGAGGCGACACCTGCCCCTCCTGCGCCGACCTCCAAGGAGGAGCAGCCTCGCGTCGCCGAGACCGGCACTCGGCGTACCGGTCTCTACCTGCTCGCGATCGCGGTGGTGTGGGGCCTCGGCTACTTCCTGTTCAAGAACCACGACACCCTGTCCCGCCCGTTCGTCCAGCTCAACGGGCTCGACAAGTGGTTCAACCACATCCGCGACAACATCCAGGCGGCCGGCCTGCACAACTGGTTCTTCCACGGGGTCATCGGCAACGGCTCGACGTTCGTCAACGACCACGTCATCGGCGAGCTCCAGGGATGGCTGTCCACCCCGTCGGGCGGCCGGCCGGTGCCCGAGGTCGGCTGGCTGGGCGTGGTCGCGATCTTCACCTGGATCGCCTACGCCGTCGCCGGGCTGCGCTCGGCCGGCCTGGTGCTGGTCGGCACCTTGTTGTTCGGCGTCCTCGGCTACTGGCAGGACAGCGTCGACACCGTCATCATCACGATCCTGGCGGTGGTCGTCAGCATCGTGATCGGCATCCCGGTCGGCATCGCGATGGCCCGACGCCCGTGGGTGTCCGCCACGCTGACGCCGGTGCTCGACGTGATGCAGACCATGCCATCGCTGGCCTACATCCCGATCGCCGTCGTGATCTTCGGTCCGGGTGCGACCTGCGCACTGGTGATCACCACCATCTACGCGATCCCCCCGCTCGTCCGGATCACCGAGCACGGCCTGAGGTCCGTGTCCGCAACCACGATTGAGGCGGCCGGCTCGATGGGCGTCACGCGCGGCCAGCTGCTGCGCAAGGTGCAGCTACCGATGGCCCGACGCACCATCATCGTCGGGGTCAACCAGTGCACGCTGGCCGCGCTGTCGATGGCCGTGATCGCCGGGCTGATCAACGGCCCCGGTCTCGGCCAGGACGTCATCTACGCCCTGGCCAACCTCAACGTCGGCGACGGGGCCGTCGCCGGCTTGCTGATCGTGGTGATCGCGATCGTGCTCGACCGCACCACCACGGCGGCGAGCGAGCGCCGCGAACGCACGCAGGGGTCGCTCGGTGCCGTCTCGAGCCCGGGCGTGATGCTGGTCAGCGTCGTGCTCGAGCACCTTCCCCGGTGGGCGAGCCAGGACACCCGCGCGCCACGGCGACGGCCCTCGCCGCTGATGCGCCGGATCGTGCTCCTCGTGACCCTGGTCCCGGTGCTGGTGTGCGTCTACTTCTCCCACAGCTATCTCGACCTGGCCCAGTTCCCCACGGCATGGAACGTCGGCACGCACCTCTCCAACGGGATCAACTCGGTGACCGACACCGTGGTCAACCACGTCGACACCTTCACCGCCTGGGTCAAGAACGCGATCAGCTACGGCTTCCTCAACCCGCTGCAGGACCTGCTGGCCAGCACACCGTGGTGGCTGACAGCTCCGGTCCTCCTGGCGATCTCCTGGGTCGTGGGCGGCCTCAAGCCCTTCCTGACCACGCTGGTGTGCGAGGGCGTCATCCTGGGCGTCGGGCTCTGGAACGACTCCATGACCACGCTGACGATGACCATCGTCGCCACCGTCCTGGTGATGATCATCGCACTGATCGTGGGCGTCTGGATCGGGCGCAGCCGCACCGCCGACCGGATCATCCGGCCGATACTCGACGCCTTCCAGACGTTCCCGTCGTTCGTGTACCTGATCCCTGCCCTGGCGTTGTTCTCGCCGTCACGCTTCACCGCGATCGTGGCGGCCACGCTCTACGCCGCGCCGATCGCGGTCAAGCTCGTCGCCGACGGCATCCGCGGGGTCTCCGCGACGACCATCGAGGCCGCGCGCTCGCAGGGCATCACCACCTGGCAGATGATCTTCAAGGTCCAGCTGCCGATGGCCCGCTCCTCGATCGCTCTGGCCGCCAACCAGGGATTGCTCTACGTGCTGTCGATGGTGGTCATCGGCGGCATGGTCGGTGCCGGCAGCCTCGGCTACCTCGCGATCTCGGGCTTCGCGCAGGACAACCTGCTCGGCAAGGGCATCAACGCCGGCATCGCGGTCACCGCGCTCGGCATCCTGCTCGACCGGACGGCTCGGGCCGCCGCCAACCGCGGGCGGACCTGACCGCTCGCCTCACCGGACATCTCGCCGCCCTGGCGGGATCGACAAGGAAGAAGGACGCATGGCACGACGACACCTCCGGCTGCCAGGCTGGATCAGTTTCGCAGCCGCGTGCGCACTCGGCCTGAGTGCCTGCGGCGGTGGCAACATCTCCAAGACCACGGCGGGCAGTGGCAAGACCTGCGGTGATCTCAACATCGCCATGAACGCGTGGACCGGCTACTACGCCGACGCCTACGTGGTCGGTGAGCTGGCCAAGAACAAGCTGGGCTGCAACGTCAAGTACGTCAAGCTCGCCGAGGAGCCCAGCTGGAGCGCGATGGCCAATGGAACCGTCGACACCATCTTGGAGAACTGGGGCCACGACGACCTGGTGAAGAAGTACATCACCCAGCAGCACGTGGTCGAGGACGCCGGAATGACCGGGAACCAGGGCATCATCGGCTGGTACGTCCCACCGTGGATCGCCAAGGCGCACCCCGACATCACCGACTGGAAGAACCTCAACAAGTACGCCAGCGACTTCAAGACCTCCGAGTCCGGAGGCAAGGGGCAGCTGCTCGACGGCGACCCGTCGTACGTCACCAACGACCAGGCGCTGGTCACCAACCTGCACCTGAACTACAAGGTGGTGGTCGGCGGCAGCGAGGCGGCTCTGATCCAGAGCTTCCGGTCCGCCGAGAAGAACCACACCTGGTTGCTCGCCTACTTCTACGAGCCCCAGTGGTTCTTCTCCGAGGAGAAGCTGGTGCGGGTGCACCTGCCGAAGTACACGCCGGGCTGTGACTCCAACCCGGCCAAGGTGGCCTGCGACTACCCGCCGTACCACCTGAACAAGCTGATCTCGACCAAGTTCGCCGACTCCGGCTCGCCGGCGGTCACGCTGATCAAGAACTTCCACTGGACGAACGACGACCAGAACCAGGTCGCCGAGTACATCGCCAAGGACGGCATGCCCGGTCCTGCGGCTGCCGACAAGTGGATCGCCGCCAACCAGGATCTGGTCAACCAGTGGCTGCAGGGCACCTGATTCCCTGAGCCCGACCAGCGAGAACGCCGGAGCCCGCCACCGCGAGGTGGCGGGCTCCGTGCTTTCATCCAAGACATGAGTGACACGCTGAGCGCCGCGACCGTGACGATCACGGGAGCCGACGGCACCGAGATCGAGGCCTACCTCTCGCGGCCCGAGGGCGAGCAGGACGTCGCCCCGCGCGGCGGGGTCGTCGTCATCCACCACATGCCCGGCTACGACCGGGCCACCAAGGAGATGGTGCGTCGGTTCGCCGAGCTGGGCTACGACGCCGTCTGTCCGAATCTCTACCACCGCGAGGCTCCCGGAGCCGCGCCGGACGACGCCGCGGCCACCGCGCGCGCCCAAGGCGGCGTGCCCGACGAGCGGCTCGTGGGCGACGTGGCCGGCGCCGCGGCGTACCTCCGCGGTCTCGACAGCAGCAACGGCAAGGTGGCCGTCATCGGCCACTGCTCCGGGGGTCGCCAGGCGGTGCTCGCGGCGTGCCACCTCGACCTCCAGGCCGCCGTCGACTGCTACGGCGCCTTCGTCACCGGCACCCCGCCTCCCGACCGGCCGATCACGAACCTGGTCGAGCGGCTGCCCGACCTGGCCGCCCCGCTGCTCGGTCTCTTCGGCAACGAGGACTCCTTCCCCTCACCCGAGCAGGTCGACGAGCTCGAGCAGATCCTGCAGGGCCAGGGATCGACCTACGAGTTCCACCGGTACGACGACGCGGGCCACGGGTTCTTCGCGGTCGACCGCCCGTCGTACCGCGTGGTGGCGGCCAACGACGGCTGGGAGCGCATCGCGGCGTTCTTCGGCACCCACCTGAGCTGAGGAGACCGACATGTGCACCTACACCACGGAGACGGCACACATCGACGGCAGCGCCAAGGGGCCGGGGAGCGGGTGGTTCCACGTCACGGACGCCACGGTCTACTACGACCACCCGGTCCACGCGATGGCCGAGCACACGCTCAACGTCGACCTGTCCGACCCGGCGACGGGGCCGGGTGCCCGGGTGGCTCTCGAGCTCACCGCGACCTCGGCGCGCGAGCTCGTCGCGGCCATCGAGGCCGCCCTGGCCGCAGTGCCCGAGGAACTGCTGACCTGAGGACGGATGGTCCCGCGGCTTGGCTAGGTTGGTCGTGATGGATGCATCCGACGACTACTGCGAGCTGTGTGACCTGCCCAGGTCCCAATGTCTGCACGGCCTGCCACCGCCGCCACCGAAGAAGGCCACCCCACCGCCGAAGCCCAAGCGACGGCCGACGACGCCGACTCGCCCGTCGACGCCCCCGGCGAAGGTCGTGAACCGGCGCTGGACTCCCCCCGAGGCGTTCAAGCCCCTCATCATCACCGTGCTTGAACGCGCGGGCGGGGAGCTGGAGGCCGACGAGGTGTTCCAGGAGCTGGAGACCCTGACCGAGGGCCGGCTGCTGCCCGAGGACAGCGAGACGACCCCCGAGGGCGAGCTGCGCTGGAGGTACGCCGCTCGGCGCGCGCGCGTGGCACTCATCGACGAGGGGCTGATGACGAAGTCCAGACCTGGTGTCTGGCAGCTCGAACGACCGGGCCCCGCGCGCTGACACCGCGGCCGGTCGCCAGGCTCTGCGTGGAGGATTCGAGTCACCCGGTGCCTGCGATCTTCTACTGACGACCCGTCGCGCGAGCCTCTGGAAGTCCGGTACTGACGGCGTCAGGCTCCGTAACCGCGCTTGCGGATCTCGGCGTTGATGGCCGGCACGATCTCGTGCAGGTCACCGATCACGGCGTACGTCGCGCGCGTCACCATCGGCGCCTCCGCGTCGGAGTTGATCGCCAGGATCGTCTTGGCCGAGGAGCAGCCGGCCCAGTGCTGGATCGCCCCGCTGATCCCGCACGGGACGTACAGGTCGGGCGAGATCCGGCTGCCGGTCTGGCCGACCTGCTCGTGGTGGGGGCGCCATCCGGCGCTGGTCACCACGCGCGAGACGCCGAGGGCGGCTCCGAGGAGCTCGGTCAGCTCGACCACGTCGCCGAACTTGTCGGCCCCACCGACACCCCGGCCGGCACCGACGACGACCTTCGCAGAGGTCAGGTCGCCGGACTCGTCGGCCTCGGGCTCAGCGGTCGACACGACGCGTGCTACCAGGTCCTCGGGCGCGATAGTCGGCGTGTGCTCGACGAGCTCGCCGGCACCGGACACGTCGGCGGGCTTGGCCTCGACGGCATGGCCGGCGACGGTGAAGACGGCGGGCCGCTGGTGGAGGTTCATCTCCTCCATGGCCGCGCCGCCGACGACCTGACGAGTCACCACGAACGGCGTCAGGCCGGAGAACGAGAGCACGTTGGCGGCCATCGACGCGCCGGAGCGCGCGGCCACGTGCGCCATCAGCTCGTTGCCGCGGTCGGTGCCGGCGGCCATGATCACGACCGAGCCGGCCGCGTCGCGCACGGTCAGGATGGCGGAGGCCCAGCCCGCGCCGGAGTACGCCGCGACGTCGTCGCCGCCGACCCGGTGCACCGTGCGCACGCCGTACGCCGACAGCTCGGCCCGCAGGTCCTCCGACACGTCGCCGAACACGACCGCGTCGACGGGGACGCCGTTGCCCGCCGCCGAGATGTCGCGTGCGAAGCTCACGGCCTCGAGCGAGACCTCGGTGGCGGCGCCGTCGAGGTCGGTCTCGACCAGGGTGAGGATCACGGTGCCACCTTTCCGGGGGTCAGCACTCCCAGCTTCTCGAGGACGTCGACCACCGCCGGTGCGGCCTCGGGACCCTCGCCGAGGATCTGGACCGCGCTCGGGGTGGGCGGAGGAAGCACCATCCGGACCCGGCCGGGCCCACGGGGCTCGGACACCGGCTGCCGCTCCTCGATCGGGATCTTCTTGGCCTTGAGCCGGCCGGGCACGGAGGGGTAGCGCGGTTCCACGCCGCCCTCGCGGATCGTCACCACGGCCGGCAGCGGCACGCGGTAGGTCTCCTGGCCGTCCGGACCCTCGCCGACCGCGACCACGACCGCGCCCTCGGACGAGTCCTCGACCGTGACCGTGTGCGCGCCGTTGACGACCGGTCGACCGAGCTCGTAGGCGAGCCGGATGCCGACCTGGAAGTCACCGGTGTCGGCGGCGTCGTTGCCGAGCAGCACCAGGTCGTGCGCACGGCCGGCGGCCTCGTGGTCGCGGACGACGGCCGCGACCTCGCGCGCGACGTCCGCGGGGCCGAAGGCGAACGGCTCGCCCACGACGTGGGTCGCTGCCGTACAGCCGACGGCGAGCGCGTTGCGCAGCTGCTCGACCGCCTCCGCGTCGCCGATGGTGAGCGCGGTCGCCTCACCACCACCTGCGCCGACCATCTGCACGGCCAGCTCGACCGCGCACTCCTCGTGCGCACTCATGGTGAAGCCCGAACGCCGGCCGTCCACCGACTGGCCGTCCTCGCTGAGCACGACCTCCTCGGTGATGTCGGGGACCCGCTTCACGCAGACCAGCACCCCTAGCGGCTGCACCATCAGCGCATCCGCTCGTTGCTCGGGTCGAGCAGGGGGGTCGCGTCCACCGAGCGGACCGTGACCGGGTAGAGCTCCTCCATGTAGGAGACCGCGAGCTCGGTGCCGATCACCGCCTGCTCCGGCGGAAGGTAGGCCAGCAGCACGTGCTTGCCCAGCGACGGCGCGGACCCGGCGGTGGTGACGTAGGGGTGGTGGCCGTGGCCGTCGGTGAGCGTGCCGCCGTCGCGGGTCAGGATCGGCTCGCCGCCGAGCATGTACCGCTTCATCCCCGATGCGGACGTGTGGTCCTCGACGGTCAGCGTGCACAGCACCGTCTTCGGTGCAGACTCACGTTGCGCCAGGTAGGCCTCTTTGCCGACGAAGTCGGCGGCCTTCACCTTGGGCCGCTGCATACCGGCCTCGACGATGCTCCGCTCGGCGTCGAGCTCGAAGCCGTACGCGCGGTAGCCCTTCTCGATCCGGCCGGTCGTGCCGTAGACGCCGATCCCCACCGGCACGGTGCCGTGGCTGTCACCGGTGTCGAGCAGCGCCTCCCAGAGCGCGGCCGCGTCGTCGAAGTCGACGTACAGCTCCCAGCCGAGCTCGCCGACGTAGGAGATGCGCGAGGCCAGCACCGTCACGTCGCCGCCGGAGGTCGACAGCGTGATCTCCCGGCAGGTGAGCATCGGGAAGCCCTCGCCGGAGACGTCGGCGTCGGTGAGCGAGGCGAGGATGTCGCGCGCCTTCGGGCCCCAGAGGCCGATCGTCGTGATCTCGTCGGTGCGGTCGGTGAGCGTGGCCTCACCGACCAGGTGGTCGGTGAACCACTGCCGGTCGGCCGGGCCGTGCGCGCCGCCGGTGACGACACGGAAGTGGTCTCCGCCGGACTCGGGAGAGCCGAGCCGCATCACGGTCAGGTCGGAGCGGAAGCCGCCGTTGGCGTCGAGCACGGGCGTGTAGATGACCTTGCCGACCGCGACGTCGCACTGCGCGACGCACGTCTGCTGCACGCTCTCCAGCGCGCCCGGCCCCTCGATGTCGAAGACCTGGAACGCCGTCAGGTCGATGACGCCCGCCGCCTCGCGCATGCGCAGGTGCTCGGCGTTGATGATCGGGCTCCACCAGCGCGAGTCCCACTCGTGCTGGCGCGGCATCACGGCCTCGCCGTACAGCTCGACGAGGCCGGCGTTCGACTCGTACCAGTGCGGCCGCTCCCAACCGGCGGTCTCGAAGAAGAACGCACCGAGCTTCTGCTGGCTGTCGTACATCGGCGACTTGCGCTGGTTGCGGTCGGACTCGTACTGCTCGGCGGGGTGGATGATGCCGTAGGTCTTGATGAACGACTCGGTGGTGCGTAGCCGGGTGTGCTCGCGGCGCTTCTGGTGCTCCTGGAAGCGCGCGATGTCGCTGTGGGCGAGGTCGATCTCGGAGAAGCCGTGGGTCATCCACTCCGCGACCGCGCGGCCGACGCCCGGACCCTCCTTGATCCAGACCGCCGACGCCGTCCAGAGACCCTTCACATGGCTCTCGCCGAGGATCGGCGCGCCGTCGCAGGTGAGCGACAACAGGCCGTTGATGGCGTAGCGGATCTCGGCACCGTCGGCGCCGAGCAGCTCGGGCATCAGCTCGTAGGCCTGCTCGAGCTGCGGGTCGAAGTCCTCCTCGGTGAAGGGCAGCTCGGTCGGCGACAGCTTCGACTGCTCGATCGTTGGGATGTCCTCGGGCTCCATCAGGATCGCCCGGTGCGCGTAGGAGCCGACCTCCATGTCGGCGCCGTGCTGGCGCTCGTAGCAGAAGGTGTCCATGTCGCGCACGATCGGGAAGGAGATCTCTCCCTCCTTCCCGGCCAGCTGGGGGCAGGGACCGACACTGATCATCTGGTGCACGGCGGGCGTCAGCGGGATGCTCACCCCGGCCATGTCGCCGATCTTCGGGCTCCACACGCCACACGCGATGACGACGTACTCGGCCTCGATGTCGCCCTTGTCGGTGCGCACCCGCTTGATCCGGCCGTCCACGACGTCGAGGCCGACGACCTCGACGTTCGGCACCGTGGTCAGTGCGCCGGAGGCGACGGCGCCCTCGCGCATGATCGTGCCGGCGCGCAACGAGTCGACGACGCCGACGCCGGGCTGCCAGAAGGCGCCGATGATCTGGTCCTTGTCGAGGAACGGCACCTTCTCCTGGACGAACTCCGGACCGACGATCTCGGCCTCGATGCCCCAGGCCTTCGCCGAGGACATCCGCCGGCGAAGCTCCTCCATCCGCTCCTCGGTGCGGGCGACCTCGAAGCCGCCGCACTCGGTGAAGACGCCGAGCTCCTTGTACTGCTCGACCGAGTCGAGGGTCAGATCGGTGATCTCCCTCGAGTGGTCGGTGAGGAAGATGAAGTTCGACGCGTGACCGGTCGACCCGCCGGGGTTGGGCAGCGGCCCCTGGTCGATCTGCACGATGTCGCGCCAGCCCAGACGGGCCAGGTGGTGGACCAGGCTGTTGCCGACGATGCCGGCACCGATGACGACGCAGCGCGCCGTTCCGGGGACGTCTGCCACGGGAGACTCCTTGTTGCGTATGACGCAGAGTTGTGCGTGTTATGGAACAACAAGGAGTTTGACGCCGCGATCCGCCCGGGTCAAGGGCGCGAGGCACTCGGGACGTCATCCGGGTAGTGCCATGGATGGCACCGTCCGTATGACGTCTCGCACCGCCCCCACGAGAAGGACCCCGGGGACCTATCGGTCGACCGGGGTCCAGCTGCGCGCCCGGAGGTATTCGAAACCCCAACCTTCTGATCCGTAGTCAGATGCTCTATCCGTTGAGCTACGGGCGCAGCGTCCCGGTCACGCTGCTTCTACGCGAAGCGGCGACGAGGACTGGTCGAGGATAGCCGACCTGCCAGGGGGCGCCGAATCGGTGGCGACCGCCGGTGACCAGTGCGGACTGGTCCGTCCGGAGGGGGTACGCCGACCGAACGGGCCGTCCTTCGCCGACTCCGGGACGCACGCGACGAGGCCGACCTACCGTCCCCGCGTGAAGCGCCCGTCCCGCCGTACCGTCGCGTCCCTGCTCGCCCTGGCCGGTCTCGGCCTGGTCACCGGCGTCCCGGGTGCCGGGGACGCCGCGGCCGCGGCCTCGAGGTCCAGCAGCAGTGCGCTCACCGTGCCGATGCCACCCGCGCCGACCGCCAACCCGGGCAACCCGCTGGCCGGCCGGGCGTGGGGCGTCTTCCGTGGCCCCGCCGACCCCGCCTGGCAGCCCTACGTCAACGCCTCCGGCACCCGGAAGCAGAAGCTCGCGACGATCGCGCTGGCGCCGAAGGCGAAGTTCTTCGGTGCCTGGATCCCCGACTCCGAGATCGCCGAGAAGGTGCGCCAGTACGTCGCCAACGCCACCGGCGGCGACCCCGACGTGCTCGTCCAGCTGACCCTGTTCCGGATGGTGCCGTGGGAGAGCGAGGCCTGCCAGCGGCTGCCCACCAAGGCCGAGCGCAGGTCCTACCGGCGCTATGTCGACATCGTGGCGCAGACCCTCGGTGACACGCACGCGGCGGTGATCCTCCAGCCCGACGGGCCGTTCCTGCGCTGCGTCCCGCGTGGCTCCTCGGTCCCGGCAGGCCTGCTCAGCTACGCGGCGCGCACCTTGTCGGCGCAGCCCAACGTCTCGGTGTACGTCGAGATGGGGTCGGCGGACTGGTTCCGCGACCGTCCCGCGGACGCCGTGCGGATGCTCCGGGCCGCCGACGTCCAGTACGCCCGCGGCTTCGCCCTCGACACCTCCCACTTCGACTCCGTCGGGCGCCAGATCGACTTCGGCGCGAGCATCGTGTCCGCCCTCGCCCAGGACGGGATCCCGCACCGGCACTTCGTGATCGACACCTCCGACAACGGGCACGCGTTCACCGGCGCCTGGTACCACCAGCACCACCCGAGCAAGCCGCTCGGCTATGCAGAGCCCTGCGCGTCGGCGGACCAGACGCACTGCGTGGCGCTCGGCATCCCGCCGACCACCGATGTGGGCGCCCCCGAGTGGGGGCTGTCGGACCGCCGGACCGCGGCCGCCGAGAAGCTCGTGGACGGCTACCTGTGGGTCAGTCGTCCCTGGCTGGCACACCAGTCGGGCGCGTTCAGCCTCGACCGGGCGCTCGCCGAGATCCGCTACTCGCCGTACCGCTGAGAGCGGTCGGCGCCGCCGGCCGGCTTGAGCGGGTCGTGGCCCAGCCCCATCAGACTGTGCCGCCAGGCCGTGGAGCCGGCCGTCGGCTCCCCCCCGCTGCATGCGCACCCGGTCCACGACCGCGCGCATCACGTCCGCGTCGTCCGGCGTCAGGTCTCCGCGCCACTTGCCCAGCACCGCCAGCACCTGCCGCCCTGCCGGGGAACCCGCCTGGTCCGGCAACGGCTCGGTGTCGGGCAGCGCCTCGCTCTCGCGGAGCCAGTCCTCGAGCTCGCGCGACGTCATGTTCACGACCTCGTGGAACTGCTCCCACAGGTCGTCGTCGATCCTCTCGCTCACACCCGTGTCCTCTCGTCCCGGACGCGGTACCCGCACCCCTGAGCCTCCACGCGCGGACCGGCGTGAGTACGCCGAGATCGGGTACGTCAAGACCTGTGACCTCGGCCACGGGTGCTGGATCGATCCAATATGTCAGGACTCCTGACACCGGTAACGTCCAGAGCACGACAACAGCACAACGCCGTCGGGCGACAACGACGCCGGCCGATCGCAGCACTTCACGTTCACCCCGTCGACACGACGGACCGGTGGTCCTTCTCGGACCTGCTCGGGCAGGGCACGGTGACCACCGCGACGTACGGAAGGAACAGCACCGCAGATGACTGCTGACACGCAGACCCGGCCCACCACCCACGACGACCACGACGAGCACGGCGACTCGAGGTCCCTCCCGACGACGCACCGCGGCATCGTCGAGTTCGTCACCGAGGTCGCCTCGATGACGACCCCCGACCGCATCCACTGGTGCACCGGCTCCGACGAGGAGTGGACCGAGCTCACCGACGCCCTCGTCGCGAGCGGCACGTTCGTCAAGCTCGACCCGGCCAAGAAGCCCAACTCGTTCTGGGCCCGCACCGACCCCTCCGACGTCGCTCGGGTCGAGGGCCGCACCTTCATCTGCTCCCGCGAGGAGAAGGACGCGGGGCCGACGAACAACTGGATGGACCCCGACGAGATGAAGGCCACCATGCGCGAGCTCTACGCGGGCTGCATGAAGGGCCGGACGATGTACGTCATCCCGTTCGTGATGGGCCACCTCGAGGCCGAGAAGCCGATGTTCGGCGTGGAGATCACCGACTCGGCGTACGTCGTCGCCTCGATGCGCGTGATGGCCCGGATGGGCAGCGAGATCCTCCGCGCGATGGAGGACCTGGACGCCAAGGGCAAGGCCTTCCACTGGGTGCCGGCGCTGCACTCGGTCGGCGCGCCGCTCGAGCCCGGCCAGGACGACGTCCCGTGGCCGTGCAACGACACGAAGTACATCTCGCACTTCCCCGAGGAGCGGATGATCTGGAGCTACGGCTCCGGCTACGGCGGCAACTCGCTGCTGGGGAAGAAGTGCTACGCCCTGCGGATCGCCAGCGTGATGGCGCGCGACGAGGGCTGGCTCGCCGAGCACATGCTGATCCTCAAGCTGACCAGCCCGCAGGGCGTTACCAAGTACGTCGCCGCGGCGTTCCCGAGCGCGTGCGGCAAGACGAACCTCGCCATGCTCGCGCCGACCATCCCGGACTGGAAGGTCGAGACGCTCGGCGACGACATCGCCTGGATGCGGATCGGGGAGGACGGCCGGCTCTACGCCGTCAACCCGGAGTTCGGGTTCTTCGGCGTCGCGCCCGGCACCAACGAGACCACGAACCCGAACGCGATCCGCACCCTCGAGCGCGGCAACTCGGTGTTCACCAACGTGGCGCTCGCCGAGGACGGCGACGTGTGGTGGGAGGGCATGGAGAACCAGCCCGCGCACGCCACGTCCTGGAAGGGTGAGCCGTGGA
>NZ_DASXWU010000102.1:0-55098 GCF_036503465.1 Nocardioides sp. | reverse complement strand
GTCCGAGCTCGGGCGGGTGCACTTCGTCGGAGTGGGTGGAGCGGGGCTGTCCGCGATCGCCCGGATCATGGCGCAGCAGGGTGTGCCGGTGACCGGCAGCGACGACCAGGACACGCCGTTCCTGCCCGGGTTGCGCGAGCTCGGCGTACCGCTGCACCTGTCGTACGACGCCGCACACGTCGGTGACGCCGACACTCTCGTGGTCACCACCGCCGCACGCGACGACAACCCCGAGGTGCTCGAAGGACGGTCCCGGGGGCTGCGGATGCTGCCCCGCTCGGCGGGGCTCAAGGCGGCGATGGCCGGCCATCGGGTGGTCGCGGTCGCCGGGACCCACGGCAAGACCACTGCGACCTCGATGCTGACGATGGCGCTGCGCGCCGCCGGTGCGGAGCCGACGTACGCGGTCGGCGGGGTGCTCGCCGCGACCGGTCACAACGCCGAGGCCGGGCCCGGTGACCTGTTCGTGGCGGAGGCCGACGAGAGCGACGGGGCCTTCCTGGTCTACCGACCCGATGCCGCCCTGGTCACGAACGTGGACGCCGACCACCTCGACGTGTGGGGCACCGAGGAGGCCTACTCCGCAGCGTTCGCCGACTTCGTCGCAACGATCACCGACGGCGGGCTGCTGGTGCTGTGCGCCGACGACAGTGGTGCGGCCGCGCTGGCCGACGTCGGTCGCGAGCACGGCCTGGAGGTGGTGACCGTCGGCGAGACGAGCGGGTGCGACCTGCGCCTGGCGGACCTGGAGGTCACCGCGACCGTCTCGACGTTCGACGTCGTCGAGGCGGGCGACGTCCTCGGCCGGGTGCGGCTCCAGGTTCCCGGTCGGCACTACGCGCTCGACGCTGCGGGGGCTCTCGCCGTCGGGCTGCGGCTCGGGTTCGGCTTCGACGCGCTGGCTCGCGGCCTCGGGGAGTTCACCGGCACGGGGCGACGTATGGAGCTCAAGGGCGAGAGCGGCGGCGTGCGGGTCTACGACTCCTACGCGCACCACCCGGCCGAGATCACCGGTGACCTCGAGGCCGCGCGCGCCCTGGCCGGTGACGGCCGGCTGGTCGTGGCGTTCCAGCCCCATCTGGTCTCCCGGACCCGGACGTTCGGGCGCGCGATGGGGGAGTCGCTCGGTGCCGCCGACGAGGTCGTCGTCCTCGACGTGTACGTCGCGCGCGAGGAGCCGGACCCAGGGGTGACCGGTCGGCTGGTGGCGGACGCCGTGCCGCTGTCGCCCGAGCAGGTGCACTACGTGCCCGCCTTGGCCGGGGTGGCGGCAGAACTTGTCCGGCTCGCCCGGCCCGGTGACCTGGTTCTGACCCTCGGCGCCGGTAGCGTCACCGAGGTCGGTCCGCAGGTGCTGGCCCTGCTGTCGTCCTCGCCGGAGGTCTCGTGATCACGTTGCAGCGCACCCCTCTCAGAGGGAGCGAGCGGCGTGACCCGGCGAACCGGTCACGTCGGCGTTTCGTACGCCGGCAGTGGCTGCGTCGCTGGCTCGTCTGGCGCTACGTGATCGGGTCCGTGCTCCTGGTCGTGCTGTCGGTCGCCGGCGTCTGGCTGGTGTTCTTCAGCTCCACGCTGACCGTCAAGCATGTCGACGTGCAGGGCGAGTCGCTCCTCTCGCAGGAGCAGGTCCTCGCCGCCGCCAAGGTCCCGGTCGGCGCGCACCTGGCCGAGCTCGACCTGGGCGCGATCCGCACCCGGGTCGCCGGCCTGGCACCGGTCAAGCACGTCGACGTCTCCCGCGACTGGCCCGACGGCGTCCTGATCAAGGTCACCGAACGCCGGCCGGTCGCGGTGGTCCAGATCGGCGGGCGCTACCAGGCGATGGATGCCGACGGCGTGCTGTTCCGTACCTACCCCCGGCCGCCGGCCCACATGCCCCGCGTCGTCTCGCCGGCGACGATCAGCAGTGACGCCCTCGCCGAGGCCGCCCGGGTGATCGCCGCCCTGCCGCCCGGACTGGCCGCCCGCGTCGACCACGCCGGAGTCCGCAGCCTGGACCAGGTGACGCTGACGATGCGCAGCGGCGCCACGGTGCTCTGGGGCAGCGACGCCCAATCGGCGCTGAAGGCCGAGGTGCTCGTCCGGCTGCTCGCCCACCCGGCCCGCACCTACGACGTCAGCGTCCCGGGACAGCCGGTCACCAGCGGCGGCTGATCGACCGCGTCGCTGGCTGGGGGTGGACGGTTCATCACGCTGGGTGGGTGAGCGGCCGCTGGGCCAGCGGAACTCACCTGGCCCAGTGCCCCTTCGCCCACCCGACGCGATGAACCGTCCGGACCCCCGGCGTGTCTGCGCCGATCCACCACGACGAGTCCCTAACGTCGTCGGCAACACGAGGTTGACATAACTATAACCCTCCACTTGAGGGTGACGGTTGAGGGACACGCAGCCCCGTGGACTTCCCCAGGACATTCCCAGCCGTTCGTCGTACCCGGCGGACGGGACGAAGCAGTCGTCCGGCCGCCGGCCGGGTGCGATCACCGGAGGCTTGAACCGTGGCAGCAGCGCAGAACTACCTGGCCATCATCAAGGTGGTCGGCATCGGTGGCGGCGGGGTCAACGCCGTCAACCGGATGATCGAGGTGGGGCTCAAGGGCGTCGAGTTCATCGCGATCAACACCGACGCCCAGGCGCTCCTGATGAGCGACGCCGACGTCAAGCTCGACATCGGGCGCGAGCTCACCCGTGGTCTCGGCGCGGGCGCCAACCCCGAGGTCGGCGAGAAGGCCGCCGAGGACCACGCGGACGAGATCGAGGAGGTCATCAAGGGCGCCGACATGGTCTTCGTGACCGCGGGCGAAGGTGGTGGCACCGGCACCGGCGGCGCCCCGGTCGTGGCCCGGATCGCGCGCAGCCTGGGCGCCCTGACGATCGGCGTGGTGACGCGGCCGTTCGCCTTCGAGGGTCGTCGCCGGGCCAACTCCGCGGAGGAGGGCATCGCCAAGCTCCGCGAGGAGGTCGACACCCTGATCGTGATCCCGAACGACCGGCTGCTCTCGATCAGCGACCGGAGCGTCAGCGTCCTCGACGCGTTCAAGCAGGCCGACCAGGTGCTGCTGCAAGGTGTCAGCGGCATCACCGACCTGATCACCACGCCCGGGTTGATCAACCTCGACTTCGCCGACGTCAAGTCGGTGATGGCGAACGCCGGGTCGGCGCTGATGGGCATCGGCTCGGCCCGTGGCGACGACCGGTCGGTGTCCGCGGCCGAGATGGCGGTCTCGAGCCCGCTGCTGGAGGCGAGCATCGACGGGGCGCACGGCGTGCTGCTCTCGATCGCCGGCGGCTCCGACCTCGGCCTGTTCGAGATCAACGAGGCAGCGGCCCTGGTCTCGCAGGCTGCCCACCCCGATGCCAACATCATCTTCGGGGCGACGATCGACGACGCGCTCGGCGACGAGGTCCGGGTCACCGTGATCGCAGCCGGGTTCGACGGCGGCATGCCGAAGCGCCGGGAGCACGAGTCCGGGCTGCGTCGCAGCCAGCCTCAGCAGACCCAGGAGCAGACCCGGCAGGCGGCACAGGCGCTGGCGGCGAAGAAGGCGGGGGCGCCCGCCCCGGCCGAGTATCCGAGCGAGACCCACCGCGAGAGCGAGCGCGAGACCGTGAACGCCGGCGCCCGGCAGCAGCCCCAGCGGCCGCAGCTGGAGTTCGACGACGACGACCTCGACGTCCCCGACTTCCTGAAGTAGCCCGGGCCCGGCCTGTCATCATCGAGGAGTTGTACGCCGCACGCCTGACCTCCGGCCCCGTCGAGCTGGCCTTCACCGACCGGCACGGCGGGGTCAGTGGCGCGCCGTTCGACTCACTCAACCTCGGCTGGTCCGGCGGCGACGACCCTGAAGCCATGGCGGAGAACCACCGGCTGCTGATGGACGACTTCGCGCGCGACGGCGGTGTCGACCGGCTCGCCGAGCTCGGCCAGGTGCACGGCGACGACGTCGTGGTCGTCGGTCCCGAGGGCCCCCGCCACGACGTGCACGGTCATCTGCACGGCATCGGCGACGGGTTGGTCACCGCCGAACCGGGGATCACGCTGAGCGTGCGTGCCGCCGACTGTGCGCCGGTGCTTCTCGCGGACCACGACGTCGGCGTGATCGGAGCCTGTCACTGCGGACGCCCCGGGATCGCGGCCGGAATCGTCCCCGCGACCCTGGCCGCGATGCGCGACCTCGGCGCAGCGACCGTGACGGCCTGGCTCGGACCACACGTCTGCGGACGCTGTTACGAGGTGCCGTCGGCGTTGCAGGACGAGGTCGCCGACGTCGAGCCCGCCACCCGCGCCACCACGTCGTGGGGCACGCCGTCCCTCGACATCGGCGCCGGGGTCCGTGCGCAGCTCGAGCGTGAGGGCGTCGAGATCGTCGACCTCTCCCGGTGCACGTTCGAGTCGCCCGACCTGTTCTCCTACCGTCGCGAGGGCAAGCTCTCCGGCCGGCAGGCCGGCCTGATCCGGAGGCTGACGTGACTCGTCGCGACGACATCGCGGCCGGCCTCGACGACGTACGCCGGCGCATCGCCACCGCGGCGAGCACCGCCGGCCGAGACGCCGAAGACGTGACCCTGGTCGTCGTCACCAAGTTCTTCCCCGCCTCCGACGTCCGGCTGCTCGCCGAGCTCGGCGTGACCGACGTCGGGGAGAACCGCCACCCGGAGGCCGGCGACAAGCTCGCCGAGTGCGGCGACCTCGGCCTCCGCTGGCACTTCATCGGTGGGCTCCAGAGCAACAAGGCCGCCGCGGTCGCGTCGTACGCCGACGTCGTCGAGTCGGTCGACCGGGTCAAGCTGGTGAATGCGCTCAACCGAGGTGCCCACGAGCGCTCCCACGAGGTCGACGTACTCCTCCAGGTGAGCCTCGACCCCCCGGGACGCCACGGCCGGTCGGGTGCGGACGCCGCCGACCTCCCCGCGCTGGCCGACGCGGTCGAGGCCGCGGGGATGCTGACGCTGAGAGGACTGATGGCGATCGCTCCCCTGGACGAGAAACCGAAGGCGGCCTTCGAACGCCTGGCGGAGGTGCGGGCGACGTTCCTGGCGGACCGGCCGCAGGCGACCTGGCTCTCGGCGGGGATGAGCAACGACTTCGAGGCGGCCATCGAGGCGGGGGCGACACACGTGCGTGTCGGGTCCGCAATCCTCGGTGCGCGTCCGTCGATCAAGTAGCGTCACGACTACGACAGGGGCCCCGTTGTCGAGAGATGTGATCAGCAGGGTCGGCAGGCAGGGTCACCGGGAACCTGGAGGATGGAATCCATGAGCGGCGCGATGCGCAAGATCGGCGAGTACCTCGGCCTGCTCGAGGACACCGGCGTCTACGACGACGAGTACGACGAGCAGGGGTACGCCGACGCCGAGCGCCAGCCGCGGCGGTCCTCCGTGCCCGCCAAGGCCCAGCCCGCTCCGGTCGCCGACATCTCCCAGCGCCGCCGTTCCCACCCGTCGACCCCTGCCCCGGCCGTCGTGTCCGAGATGTCGCGGATCACGACCCTGCACCCGCGGACCTACAACGAGGCGCGCACGATCGGCGAGAACTTCCGCGACGGCGTACCCGTGATCATGAACCTCTCGGAGATGGACGACGCCGACGCCAAGCGGCTCGTCGACTTCGCCGCCGGACTGGTCTTCGCCACCCGCGGCAGCATCGAGCGGGTGACGGCCAAGGTCTTCCTGCTCTCCCCGCCGAATGTCTCGGTGGCGGCGGAGGAGAAGCAACGGATCGCCGAGGGCGGCTTCTTCAACCAGAGCTGAGCCCGACCCCCGCGCGATCCGATAGCCGCTGCGACCTGCAGTGACGCTCCCGGCGACCGCTGGGTAGGTCCCCGGCGACCTGGTCACGCCAGGAGTCTCCCGCCCGGCTGGGGAGGGGCTATTGTTCGACCGAAGACTTGTCAGTACCGCGAAACTAGGAATTGGGTGAGGTCATGCCGCTGACGCCTGAGGACGTGAGCAACAAGCGCTTTACTCCTGTCCGGCTCCGCGAGGGCTACGACATGGGCGAGGTGGACCAGTTCCTCGACGAGGTGGAGGCCGAACTCGCTCGGCTGACCCGCGAGAACGACGACCTCCGCGCGAAGCTCTCCGCGGCGCAGAGCGGTGCCGTCGACTCGGCGCCGGCCCCGATGCCGGAGCCACCGGCCCCGGAACCCGTGGCCGCGATGCCCGAGCCGGAACCGGTCCCGACCCAGCCGACACCCGCCGTCGGCGCCGTCGCCGGCGGGATCGAGACCATCCGGGTCGAGACCGTGGGCGACGCCTCCAACGCCGCCGCCCGTCTGCTCGAGCTGGCCAGCCGCAACGCAGACCAGCTCGTCGAGGACGCGAAGAGCGAGGCCGACAAGATCGTCGGCGAGGCGCGCACCAAGGCCGAGCGCCTCGAGGGCGAGTCGAAGTCGAACGCCGACAAGCTCGAGGCGGACGCCCGTGGCCGCGCCCAGTCGCTGGACGCCGAGACCGCCGAGCGTCGCGCCCAGCTGTTCGGCGACCTCGAGCGCGAGCGCGACGCCCTCTCCCACGAGGTCGACAACCTGCGGGCCTTCGAGCGGGAGTACCGCTCGCGTCTGAAGACCTACTTCAGCCAGCAGCTCGAGGCCCTCGAGACCTCCGGCTCGGCCGACCCGACGACGCACGACTCCGGCCTCGCCCAGCCGAAGCGGCTCCGCTCCGTCCTCGGCGACGACGAGGTCTGACCACACACGTCCCAGGCTTCTCGGACGGTCGGCACACCCACCGGTGCCGGCCGTCCGTCGTTCTCCCCCCGAAGGGTGGGTCGACGGCGGAACGACGTGGCCCGTCACGCCGGGCCCGACGCCGGGCCGGCCTCCCGCGGGCGTGCCTGCTTTGAGTGTGCCGTCCCGGGGCTATACCCTCCCGACGCACGGTGACACCCACGGGCGCCCCGCGGACCGCTTCATCCGTCCGCTGACGCGCTCCACGGCCCGGAAGGTTCCCATGGCTCGCAGCACGACCCGGTCGCTGGCCGGCAAGGCCGCCTCCGCCGCGCGCAAGGCGGTGTCGCGCCGGGGCTCCGGCTCGGGCTCCAGCAACGCCGAGGCCAACGGATCTGCCGCTCCGGCGAAGAAGACGGCTCCCAAGAAGGCTGCTCCCGCGAAGAAGGCTGCGGCGACGAAGGTCCCGGCGAAGAAGACTGCGGCGAAGAAGACCGCGGCGAAGAAGACCGCGGCGACGAAGGCGACACCGGCGAGGAAGACCGCCGCGACGAAGGCAGCACCCGCCAAGAAGGCACCCATGAAGAAGGCAGCGGCGAAGAAGGCGGCCGGAAAGAAGGCCCCAGCGGCCACCAAGGCCGTCCCCGCGAAGAAGGCTCCCGCGAAGAAGGCCTCGGCCACGAAGGCTCCCGCGAAGAAGGCTCCGACGACGGCTGCTCCGGCCAGGAAGACCGCGGCGAAGACGGCCCCGCCCGCCAAGAAGGCGGCTGCGACGAGGACCGCGCCCGCCAAGAAGGCTGCCACGAAGTCCGCGCCGCCGCCCCCTCAGACCGTCGCGAAGAAGGCTGCCCCGCCCACCAAGAAGGCCACGGCCGGGCGGCGCAGGGGTGCCGTCAACCCGGCCAGCCTGCCGGTCCTGCCCCGGGAGAAGCCGTGGACCAAGGCCGAGATCGACGAGGTCATCTCGGACCTGAACGACGACCGCGCCCGCGTGATCCGCACACTGGCCGCCCAGGAGGAGGAGCTGGCCGGGTTGATGCGCGACGCCGGTGACGGCGCCGGACACGACCAGGCCGACATGGGCGCGACCAGCTTCGAGCGTGACCAGGAGCTGACGCTGGTCAACAACGAACGCGAGAAGCTCGCGCAGATCGAGCGGGCCCTGGCCCGCATCGCCGACGGGACCTACGGCATCTGTGAGTCCTGCGGCAACCCCATCGGCAAGGGCCGGTCCATGGCGTTCCCCCGTGCCACACTGTGCCTGACATGCAAGCAACGCGAGGAACGTCGCTGAGTTCCACCGATCCCGCCGAGCACCCGACCACACCCAGCACGCGGCACCGGCTCCTCTTCGTCCTCGTCGCGCTCGCGGCGTACGCCGTCGACCTGGGGACCAAGCTGCTCGCGGTCGCCCACCTCGACCCGAACGACCCGGTGGAGGTCGTGGGCGACCTGCTGCGACTCGACCTGGTCCGTAACCCGGGTGCGGCCTTCAGCACCGGGACGTCGTACACGCTGATCCTGACGGCGATCGCGGTGATCGCCGCCGGAGTCGTGATCCGGTTCGGGCGGAGGCTCGGCGACCGCATCTGGGCGATCGCGCTCGGGATGCTCCTCGCCGGGGTCTGCGGCAACCTGACCGACCGGATCTTCCGTGAGCCCAGCTTCCTGCGCGGGCATGTAGTCGACTTCCTCGAGCTGCCGCACTGGCCGGTGTTCAACGTCGCCGACATGCTGATAGACGCTGCGGTCGTCCTGATCATCATCCAGACCTGGCGGGGCATCGGCATCACCGGCGCCCGCCACTCGCGGTCGTGAGCGTGTCCGACGGCGCGGAGCAGCGGGTCGTCTTCGTCCCCGAGGGACTTGCGGGAGAGCGGGTCGACGCCGCCATGGCGCGGATGTTCGGGCTCTCGCGGACCCGGGCCGCGTCGTTGATCACCGACGGTCACGTGCGCGTGGACGGCGACCTGGCCGGCAAGAGCGACCGCGTCCACCCCGGCGCCGTGCTCGAGGCGACGCTGCCCTCCGTCGCCGACCCGCTCGAGGTCGAGCCCGAGCTGGTGGAGGGCATCCGGATCATCCACGACGACGACTCGATCGTGGTCCTGGACAAGCCGGTCGGGATCGCCGTGCACCCGTCACCCGGCTGGTCCGGTCCGACGGTGGTCGGTCATCTCGCGGCGGCCGGCTTCCGGATCGCGACCAGTGGCGCGTCCGAGCGGCAGGGCATCGTGCAGCGGCTCGACGTCGGGACGTCGGGGGTGATGGTGATCTGCAAGGGGGAGCGCGCCTACTCCGTGCTCAAGAACGCCTTCCGGCACCGCACCGTCGACAAGGTCTACCACGCGCTCGTGCAGGGGCATCCCGATCCGCTGACGGGCACCATCGACGCGCCGATCGGCCGTCACCCGAAGGCCGACTACAAGTTCGCGGTGATGGCCGACGGCCGGCACAGCGTGACCCATTACGAGACGCTCGAGGCACACCGGTTCGCCTCGCTGATCGAGGTGCACCTCGAGACCGGGCGGACCCATCAGATCCGCGTGCACATGAGCGCCCTCAAGCACCCGTGCGTCGGCGATCTGACCTATGGCGCCGACCCCACGCTCGCCCGACGGGTGGGGCTCGAGCGGCAGTGGCTGCACGCCGTGCGCCTCGGGTTCGAGCACCCGGACTCGGGCGCCTACGTCGAGTACGAGTCGCCGTACCCGGACGACCTCGCGCACGCCCTGGAGGTCATCCGTGACGCACACTGAGTCCGAGGTCGCGAACGTGCGGCAGGCCGGTCCCGATGACGCCGTCGCCATCGCCGACCTCTACACGCTGGCCCGGATCCACGCCGTCCCCCAGATGCCGCCGGCCCTGCACACCAATGCCGAGGACCGCGCCTATGTCGCACGCCGGGTCAGCGAGGACGACGTGACCATGTGGGTGGCCGAACGCGGCGACGAGCTGCTCGGCTTCGCCACCTGCACGCCGAACTTCCTCGACTCTCTCTACATCCGCCCCGACCTCAAGGGTCAGGGCATCGGGTCTCTGCTGCTCGACGTCGTCGAGGCCACGCACCCCGACGGCTACGAGCTGTGGGTGTTCGAGTCGAACGTCGGAGCCCGGCGGCTGTACGAACGCCGCGGCCTGGTCGAGGTCGAGCGCACCGACGGCTCCGGCAACGAGGAGAAGGCGCCGGACATCCGGATGGCATGGCGACCACCGACCTCGTGACCGACCTGGCGCGCGCCGCGGTTGTCCGGGGGCGGCACCGGGTACCGGCCGGGCATGGAGACACCGAGCGACAAGCCCACCGAGGAGAGCCCGGCCCCCGAGCCGGACGACCACCCTTCGGCGCCCCCGAGTGACGACCCCGGGAGCCAGGAGGACCCGGGAGACGAGTGACCGTCTCGGACCGTGGCGGGAAGCTCGAAGATCCGACGTACGCGGTACGTCGGATCCTCGAGTCCGCTGCGGGGCAGTGGAGCGCCCACCGGGCCTCAGCCCACGGCCCGCTTCACCAGGTCCGCGACCCTCTTCTCGTCCGCCTTCGTGAGCTGGGTGATCGCGAACTCCGTCGGCCAGACGTTCCCGTCGTCCAGGTCGGCGATGTCGCTGAAGCCCATGGTGGCGTAGCGGGTCTTGAACTTCGCCGCGGCCTTGAACCAGCAGAGCACCTTCCCGTCCTGGGCGTACGCCGGCATCCCGTAGTAGGTCCTGACCGTCAGCTCCGGCGCCGTCTCTGTGACGATGGCGTGGACGCGCTCGGCGAGGATGCGGTCGGCTTCGGGCATCTCCGCGATCTTGTCGAGGCAGGCCTGAGCCTCGTCGGCCGCCTTCGCGGCGCCCTTGCCGCCGGCGCGCTTGATCTCCGCCGCGTGCTCCTTCATCGCGGCCCGCTCCTCGTCGGTCCAGCCGGCGGCGTTCGTGCTCTCGGTGGTGGCCTTCGTCGCCATGTCCTCTCCTCCTGCAGCTTCTCGGTCTTGGGTGAGCACGAGCCTAGGCAGCGTCCCGCAAGGGGCGCTTCTCGAATCCTGACCACTCGCCGGCTCGTTTCGGTACGACGCACGTGGGTACGGCTCGAACGCGACTCATGGGAGTCGAGGCACGTCGGCGGGGATCGATGGGAGGAGCGACATGGCACGCGAGCGGCGCAGGGACCGCAGTCGAAGCGACAGCCGTGGCAACGGCGGGGACAACGGTGGGGAGGACGACCTGCACCGGCAGATCCTCGACTTGCTCCTCGACAAGGTCCGCGACGACCCGTACCCGTCCACGACCCATCTCGACCTGATCGAGCAGATCATCCGGGACGACGAGACCGACGAGTACGCCAGCATCCTGATGGAAAGGGTCAGCGGCGAGCACTACCCCAGCCTGGACATCCTCCGCCGCCTCCAGAACTACGCCTGACCCGGTCACGCGCCCGCGCGTCCGTGAGGGCGTGGCTGTCGGTGCGCCCTGCCAGGATCACTCACGTGGTCGCGTAGGCTGGCGTCCTTCCCCCAGCTGGTCCGTCCAGGCCGAGCGTCAGCCTGCCCGACCGCCTGAACCTGACCGCACAGCTGCCGCTGAGGAGAGCCTCCCCACCCATGTCGTCCGGGTCCGCATCCGCCGCCGCTCGTGGAGACTTCGTCCACCTCCACGTCCACACCGAGTACTCCATGCTCGACGGCGCGGCCCGCCTCGACGACCTCTTCCGGCGTACCTCCGAGCTCGGCATGAGCGCGATCGCGATGACCGACCACGGCAACGTCTTCGGCGCCTACGACTTCTACAGCAAGGCCCAGGCGGCCGGCATCAAGCCGCTGATCGGCATGGAGGCCTACCTGGCCCCCAACACCAGCCGCTTCGAGAAGAAGCGCGTCCGGTGGAACGACGGCGGCGACGACGACGTCAGCGGGTCCGGTGCCTACACCCACATGACCCTGCTGGCCGAGAGCACCGCCGGCATGCACAACCTGTTCCGGCTCTCCAGCCGGGCCAGCATGGAGGGCTACTACTACCAGCCGCGCGCCGACCGCGAGCTCCTGGCCGAGTACGCCGCGGGGCTGATCGGAACGACCGGGTGCCCGTCCGGCGAGGTCCAGACCTGGCTGCGCATCGGCGACTACGGCAAGGCCCGCGACGCGGCTGCCGAGTTCCAGGACATCCTCGGTCGCGACAACTACTTCATCGAGCTGATGGACCACGACCTGGTCATCGAGAAGCGGGTGCGCGACGGCCTGCTCCAGCTCAGCCGCGACCTCGCGATCCCGGTGATCGCGACCAACGACTCCCACTACGTCATGCGCGAGGACGCGCCGGCCCACGAGCACCTGCTGTGCGTCTCGTCCGGGTCGGTGATGAGCGACCCCAAGCGCTTCAAGCTCGACGGCGACGGCTACTACATCAAGTCCGCGGCCGAGATGCGCGAGCTGTGGGAGGGCAAGCACGGCCTGAAGGAGGCGTGCGACAACACCCTCCTGATCGCCGAGCGCTGCGAGGTGAGCTTCACCGAGGGCAACGGCACCTACATGCCGCGCTTCCCGGTGCCCGAGGGCCACACCGAGGAGTCGTGGTTCCGCCAGGAGGTCGAGACCGGTCTCAGGCGCCGCTACCCCGGCGGCATCTCCACCCCCGTCCGCGAGCGCGCCGACTTCGAGATGGACGTCATCCTCCAGATGGGCTTCCCGGGCTACTTCCTGGTGGTCGCCGACTTCATCAACTGGGCCAAGGACAACGGCATCCGCGTCGGCCCGGGCCGCGGCTCGGGGGCGGGCTCGATGTGCGCCTACGCGATGCGCATCACCGACCTCGACCCGCTCGAGCACGGCCTGCTGTTCGAGCGCTTTCTCAACCCCGAGCGCGTCTCGATGCCCGACTTCGACATCGACTTCGACGAGCGTCGGCGCGGCGAGGTGATCCGCTACGTCACCGAGAAGTACGGCGAGGACCGCGTCTCGATGATCGTCACCTACGGCACGATCAAGGCCAAGCAGGCCGTCAAGGACTCCAGCCGCATCCTCGGTTATCCCTTCGCGATGGGCGACCGGATCACCAAGGCGATGCCCGCGGCGGTGATGGGCAAGGACATCCCGCTCAAGGACATCTTCGACCGCGAGCACAAGCGGTACGGCGAGGGCGCGGAGTTCCGCTCGCTGTACGAGTCCGACCACGACGTCAAGACCGTCGTCGACACCGCGATCGGGCTCGAGGGGCTGAAGCGGCAGTGGGGCGTCCATGCCGCCGGGGTGATCATGTCGAGCGAGCCCCTGCTCGACATCATTCCGCTGATCCGGCGGCCGCAGGACGGCGCGATCATCACCCAGTTCGACTACCCGATGTGCGAGCACCTCGGGCTCATCAAGATGGACTTCCTGGGGCTGCGCAACCTCACGGTCCTCGACGACACCGTCGCGAACATCGAGCGCAACCGCGGTGAGACGGTCGTCCTGGAGGACCTCGCCCTCGACGACCCCGCGACGTACGCCCTCATGCAGCGCGGCGACACGCTCGGAGTCTTCCAGCTGGACGGCGGGCCGATGCGGGCCCTGCTCCGGTCGATGCGGCCCGACCAGTTCGCCGACATCTGCGCGGTCGGTGCGCTCTACCGGCCCGGCCCGATGGGCATGGACTCCCACAACAAGTACGCGCGGCGCAAGACCGGTCGGGAGCCGATCGAGCCGATCCACCCCGAGCTCGCGGAGCCGCTCGAGGAGATCCTCGGCGAGACCTACGGCCTGACCGTCTACCAGGAGCACGTGCTCGCGATCGTCCGCAAGGTCGCCGGATACTCGCTCGGCCAGGCAGACCTGCTGCGCAAGGCGATGGGCAAGAAGAAGAAGGAGATCCTCGACGCCGAGTACGTGCCGTTCGAGGCCGGCATGCTCGCCAACGGCTACTCCAAGAGCGCGATCAAGACGCTCTGGGAGGTCCTGGTGCCGTTCAGCGACTACGCCTTCAACAAGGCGCACGCCGCGGCGTACGGCCTGGTCTCCTACTGGACGGCGTACCTCAAGGCGAACTACCCCGCCGAGTACATGGCCGCGCTCCTGACGTCCGTCAAGGACGACAAGGACAAGATGGCGATCTACCTCAACGAGTGCCGCCGGATGAAGATCCAGGTGCTCCCGCCCGACGTCAACGAGTCCGACGCCACCTTCACCCCGGTCGGCACCGACATCCGCTTCGGCCTCACCGCCATCCGCAACGTCGGCGCGAACGTCGTCGACAAGATCGTCGAGGCGCGGGTGGCGCGGGGCCGCTACGAGCACTTCAACGACTTTCTCGACAAGGTCGACCCGCTGGCCTGCAACAAGCGGGTGATCGAGTCGCTGATCAAGGCCGGCGCCTTCGACGAGATGAAGCACAAGCGGCGTGCGCTGGTGGCGATCCACGAGCAGGCCGTCGACCGCTACGCGTCGATCAAGAAGGACTCCGGCGGCGGCCAGGACTCCCTCTTCGACGACCTGATGGGCGGGGCCGACTCCGTGCCGATCTTCGACATGACCGTCGCCGTCCCCGACATCGACGAGTGGGACAAGATGACCCTGCTCGGGCACGAGCGCGAGATGCTCGGGCTCTACGTCTCCGACCATCCGCTGATGGGGCTCGAGCAGGTCCTGGCCGGGGCCTCCGACTGCAGCATCGGGCAGCTCCTGCTCGACGAGGAGCGTCCCGACGGCAGTCCGATCCAGGTGACCGGCCTGATCACCGCGGTCCAGCGGAAGATCACCCGCAAGGGCGACACCTGGGCGGTCGTCACCATCGAGGACCTCGACGGCGCGATCGACGTGCTGATGTTCCCCGGCACCTATCAGCTCGCCGGCGGTCTGCTCGCCGAGGACGCCATCGTCACCGTGCGCGGCAAGCTCTCCCGGAGCAAGGACCAGCCGGAGATCCGCGGCGAGGAGGTCACCGTTCCCGACCTCGAGGACGGTCCGTCGGGCCCGGTCGTGGTGAGCCTGCCGATCACCCGGTGCACGCCACCGGTGGTCGACCAGCTCAAGGAGGTGCTCCGCACCCACCCCGGCGTCACCGAGGTGCACCTGCGCCTGCGCGGCCGGGACGGCACCAAGGTGCTCCGGGTCGACGACACCTTCCGGGTGGCCGCCGGCGCACCGCTGTTCGCCGACCTCAAGCAGCTCCTCGGCCCGGGATGCCTGAGCGGATGAACGACCCCCACCCATCGAGGAGGCCCGGGCTCCTCGCCTCGGGCGGCCCGGTGCGGCCCGCGCTCCTCATCCTGCTGACGTACGCCGTGCTGGGTGCGGTCGCCGGCGTCGTCTGGCAGTGGGTCTGGACCCCGCCCGGTCAGGTCATCGACCACCACCAGGTGCTCTACGACAGCTACGCCTCGCTCCGCCGCGTGTTCACCGGCACCGGCCTGTACGCGCTGGTGGCCGCCGTCACCAGCGCCCTGGTGGCCCTCGCCGTGACCCTGCTGACGCGCGGTCGCGAGCTGCTGGTCCTGGCGCTCGTCGTGGTCGGATCCGCGCTCGCCGCGGCGCTGATGTGGCGGGTCGGGACCCTCCTCGGTCCCGCCGACCCGGCCGCGGTCGCCGCGCACACGGCCGGGCGCGCATCGGTCCCCGGCCAGCTGCAGGTGTCGGGGAAGAGCCCCTACCTGGCATGGCCGATGACGTCGCTGTTCGTGCTCGCGCTGGTCTACTTCGCGCTACCGGGATCGTTCGCCCACCACCGCGGCGACGACACGGGCGCGAGCGATCGTCCCGAAGCCGACGTCCCGGGGCCTCGGCACGGGTAGGCTGCCCGCCGCACACGTCGTACCACGCGTTTCTCACGGGGAAGTTGACGCCATGTCCGAGCACCAGCCGCCTGGCGGCACGCCCGAGTATCTCGAGTACGGCAGTGGCGACCCCCTGCCCCCCGAGCAGCCGACCGCAACGGACGCTCCGCGGCCACGCCGTCGCCGTCGCGCATGGTGGATCGGCGGCGGCGTCGTGGCGCTGCTGGGCCTCGGCGCGGGTGCTTGGGCGGCGCTGAACTTCTTCCAGCAGGGCGCCCAGCCCGCCGAGGCGCTGCCGGCGTCGACCGTGGCCTACCTGAGCATCGACCTCGACCCCGCCGGGGGACAGAAGATCGACGCGTTCCGGACGCTGAACAAGTTCCCCGCCTTCAAGAACGAGGTCGGTGTCAACAGCGTCGACGACATCCGGCGCAAGGTCGGTGAGTCGATGCTCTCGGACACCGGTTGCACGAATCTCACCTATGACCACGACATCGAGCCGTGGCTGGGCGAGCGCGCGGCCGTGGCAGCCGTGGACGACGGCGGCAGCAGTCCCGACATGGTCGTCGTCGTGCAGGTGACCGACGAGGGGAAGGCCCGCGACGCGATCGCGGCGATCGACGCGTGCGACCACCAGGAGGACACGGCGGGCTTCGTCATCCATGACGGTTGGGCCGTGGTCGCGCAGTCGCAGAAGGTGGCCGACGAGGTGTCCGCCGCTGCCGGCAAGGGCACGCTGGCCGATGACGCGACGTACCAGAAGTGGACCAAGGCGGTCGGCGAGGCCGGAGTGCTCAACGCCTACGCCTCACCGGACGCCGGGCGTGTCCTCGCCGAGCAGCTGCAGGGCTCCTTCCTCGCCCCGGACCTGAACACCTTCGGCAGCAGCTCCGGGCTGGCGCAGTCCAGCGCCTACCAGCTGACGACGCCAGGCGGTGACAACCCGCTCACCCAGGCGCTGTCCGGGTTCAAGGGCGCGGCCGCCACGCTGCGGTTCACCGGCGACGGCCTCGAGTTCGCCGTGGCCGCCGACGGACGTGCGCCGCAGCTCTCCGACCTCACCGGCACCACCGGTGGTGCGCTCGTCCAGCGGCTTCCGGACGACACCGCCGCGGCCGCCGGCCTCAGCTTCCCGCAGGGCTGGCTCGACCGCTATCTCGACCAGGTGACCTCCATGTTCGGCAGCGGCATGTCGAAGGAGGACGCGATGCGGGAGCTGTCGGCCGAGACCGGGCTCGACGTGCCCGGCGACCTCGAGACCCTGCTCGGCTCGGGAGTCTCCGTCTCGATCGGCGACGACTTCGACCTCGAGGCCGCCGAGAACTCCGCCGACGGCAGCGGGCTCCCGATCGCCGTGACGGTCAAGGGCGACCCGGCCGCGATCGAGCAGGTGCTGGACAAGATCCGGGCCAAGACCGGCGACCTGCCGTTCCTCGGCTCCGACTCGGGAGACGGCCTGGTGGCGATCGGGCCCTCCGCGGACTACCGCCAGCACGTGCTCGACGGCGGCGGTCTGGGCGACAGCGACGCCTTCACCTCCGTGGTGCCCGACGCGGGCAACGCGAGCTCACTGTTCTACGTCGACATCGACGCGCTGGAGCCGTCGATCAAGAAGGCCGCCGCGGGGGACCAGGAGACCCTCGACAACGTCACGCCGCTGCGGTCCGTCGGCGCGTCGTCGTGGACCGACGGTGACGTGTTCAAATTCTCGTTCAAGATCTCGACGAACTGAGCCGCGCAGCGGCGCGCGAGGAACGAGCTCTCGTTCCGGTGGTTGAGGAGCGAGCTCTGCTTCTGGTGGTGGAGGAGCGAGCTCTGCGAGCGTCTCGAAACCGCCCACGCTGACCGCTCGTTCCTCGCAGTCAGCTGCGCGTCTCAATTAGGCGACCAGCGGGTCCGGGCGATCTCGGTGGCCGGCAGCGACGGGATGACGCGCATCGTGCGCAGCTCCGCGCGGAGCGCGTCGGTGGCCATCCGCAGGCGGGCGTCGGCGTCCTCGGCCTCGAGCAGCGCCTGGCGCTGCGCGAGGGTCAGCGGGGCGAGCGCGGCCAGCGCCCAGGAGAGGTACGCCGGGTCGCGTGGCAGCTCGGCGGCCGGCGGCTCCCGGTCGATCTCGAGCAGGGCCTCGCGGTACGCCGCGAAGGTGACCCGCGCGGCCTCGGCGACGGCGTCGGGGACGGAGACCTCGTGCTCCGCCAGCGGGACCACCCGGCCGACGGGGTAGGCACCACTGGTGTCCAGGTGCTCCAGCTCGATCCGGTCGAGCCCGACCGCGACCAGCTCGAAGGTGCCGTCGGCGTGGGCCTCGACCTCGGTCATCTTCACCCGGCACCCGACCCGGAACACCCACTGGGCGCCGTGCTCGCCGACCTCGTACCCCTCGCGGATGCCCACCGAGCCGAACACCCGCTCGGTCGGGTCCTCGACCCGCAGCAGGTGGTGCACCAGGGCGCGGTACCGGTCCTCGAAGACCCGCAGCGGCACGCTCATGCCGGGGAACAGCACCGTGTTCAGGGGGAACATCGGGAGCGTGTCGCTCATGGGTTCACGGTAGCCGTCCACCCAGAGAGGCCGTGGCCGAAGGAGCGGCGCGTCACGCCTAGACTTTTCGGGTGATCAGACGCATCGACCTGCGGGGCAGCACGTCGTCGGACTACCGCGACGCGGTGCCGCGCGCGGAGCTCGACGTCGACGCCGCCGTCGAGGCGGTGCGCCCGATCTGCGAGGCCGTCCGGACCGGCGGGGCGGAGGCGATCCGGGAGCTGTCCCTGCGGTTCGACGGGGTCGCGCCCGAGCAGTTGCGCGTCCCGAGGGAGGCTCTCGACCGGGCACTCGCGGAGCTGGACCCGGCCGTGCGGTCCGGGCTGGAGGAGTCGATCGCGCGGCTGCGACGTACCTGTGAGGCCGAGCTCGAGCATGACGTCACCACGTCGCTCGGTGAGGGGGCGACGGTCACCCACCGGATGGTGCCGGTCCGCCGGGTGGGGCTCTACGCGCCGGGCGGGCTTGCGCCGCTGGTCTCGAGCGTGGTGATGAACGTCGTCCCGGCGCAGGTCGCCGGAGTGTCCTCGATCGCGCTGGCCAGCTCACCTCGCAAGGACCACGACGGCCTGCCCGAGCCGACCATCCTCGCGGCGTGCGCACTGCTCGGGGTCGACGAGGTGTACGCCGTCGGCGGCGCGCAGGCGATCGCGATGTTCGCCTACGGCGCGGGCGAGTGCGAGCGGGTCGACCTGGTCACAGGTCCGGGGAACATCTACACGGTCGCGGCGAAGCGACTGCTCAAGGGAAGGGTCGGCATCGACGCCGAGGCCGGGCCGACCGAGATCGCGATCCTCGCCGACGACGGCGCCGACGCGGCGTACGTCGCCGCCGACCTGGTCAGCCAGGCCGAGCACGACCCGCAGGCGGCCAGCGTCCTGGTCACCGACTCGCTGCGACTCGCCGACGACGTGGAGGCGGAGCTCGAGAAGCAGGTGCTGGCCACCCGGCACACCGACCGGATCCGGACCGCTCTGGGCGGGCAGCAGTCCGGGATGGTGCTGGTCGACGACCTCCAGCAGGGACTCGAGGTCGTCGACGCCTACGCGGCCGAGCACCTCGAGATCCAGACCGCCGACGCGGCGGCGGTTGCGGCCCGGGTGCGCAACGCCGGCGCGATCTTCGTCGGGCCGTTCGCGCCGGTGTCGCTCGGCGACTACTGCGCGGGCTCCAACCATGTGCTGCCCACCGGCGGCTGCGCCTGCCACTCGTCGGGGTTGTCGGTGCGGTCGTTCCTGAAGGCGGTGCACGTGGTCGACTACAGCCGCGAGGCGCTGGCCGAGGTGGCCGACCACGTCGTGACGCTGGCCGACGCGGAGGACCTGCCCGGCCACGGCGAGGCGGTCCGGGTCAGGTTCAGCCGATGACGCCTTCCCTGCCGGTGCGGGAGGAGCTGTGCGGCATCGAGCCCTACGGCGCCCCACAGCTCGACGTCCCGGTCCTGCTCAACGTCAACGAGAACCCCTACCCGCCGGGGCCGTCGGTGGTGGCCGACATCGAGCGCTCGGTGGCCGAGGCCGCCCGTGGCCTGAACCGCTACCCCGACCGCGAGTTCCTCGCCCTGCGGGAAGCGCTGGCGGCCTACCTCGGGCACGGCGTCACGCCGGCCCAGGTCTGGGCCGCGAACGGTTCGAACGAGGTGATGCTCCACCTGCTGCAGGCGTTCGGCGGACCCGGGCGTCTGGCGCTGAGCTTCGCGCCGACGTACTCGATGTATCCCGAGTACGCCCGCGACACCCACACCGGCTGGGAGGTCGGTCACCGCGAGCAGGACTTCACCCTCGACCCCGGCCGCGCCGTCGCGCTGGTCCGGGAGCGGCGACCACACGTCGTACTCCTGCCGTCGCCGAACAACCCGACCGGCACCGCCTTGCCGCACGACGTGATCGGCCTGCTCTGCGAGGAGCTCGACCAGGGCGTGCTGGTCGTCGACGAGGCGTACGCCGAGTTCCGGCGCGCAGGAACGCCCAGCGCGCTGGAGCTGCTCCCGGCGTACCCGAACCTGGTCGTGACCCGCACCATGAGCAAGGCGTTCGCGCTCGCCGGTGCCCGCGTCGGATATCTGGCGGCCGCCCCCGAGGTGTGCGACGCGTTGCGGGTGGTCCGGCTGCCCTACCACCTGTCGGCGATCACCCAGGCCGTCGCGGGGGCTGCGCTGCGCCACGCCGACGAGCTGCTCGCAGCCGTCGACCGGCTCCGCGAGGAGCGCGACGAGACGGTGGCCTGGCTCCGCGCCCAGGGCTTCGACGTCGCTGACAGTGACGCCAACTTCGTGCTGTTCGGGACGTTCCCCGACCGGCACGCCGTCTGGCAGGGCCTGCTCGACCGCGGCGTCCTGATCCGGGAGGTCGGGCCCGACGGCTGGCTGCGGGTCTCGATCGGCACGGCCGCCGAGATGGCAGCATTCCGGGAAGCACTGACCACTGTGATGAAGACGGAATGAAAGAGTCCTACACATGAGCCGCACCGCCAGCCTCGACCGGCAGACCAAGGAGTCGAAGGTCCACGTCGAGGTCGACCTCGACGGATCGGGTCGCGCCGACGTCTCGACGGGTGTCGGCTTCTACGACCACATGCTGTCGTCGTTCGCGCGCCATGCCCTGGTCGACCTCACCGTCACCACCGACGGCGACACCCACATCGATGCCCACCACTCCGTCGAGGACACCGCGATCGTGCTGGGCCAGGCGCTGCGGGAGGCGCTCGGCGACAAGCAGGGGATCCGTCGGTTCGGTGACGCGATGGTGCCGCTCGACGAGGCGCTGGTCCAGTGCGCGGTCGACGTGTCCGGACGCCCCTACTGCGTCCACGTCGGCGAGCCCGACGGACAGGCGTACGTCGTGATCGGCGGCGAGTCGGGCGCGGCGTACGCCGGTTCCCTCACCCGCCATGTCTTCGAGACCCTGGCGTTCCACGCCCAGATCGCCCTGCATGTGCGGGTGCTGTCCGGCCGCGACCCGCACCACCTCGTAGAGGCCCAGTTCAAGGCCCTCGCCCGGGCGTTCCGCGACGCCGTCGCGATCGACCCGCGCGAGACCGGCGTCCCCTCCACGAAGGGGACCCTCTGAGCAAGAAGGTCGTGGTTCTCGACTACGGCTCCGGCAACCTCCGCTCGGCCGTCCGCGCCCTCGAGCGGGCCGGCGCCGAGGTCGAGCTCACCTCCGACCGGCAGACCGCCGAGAACGCCGACGGGCTCGTCGTCCCCGGGGTCGGTGCCTTCGCCGCGTGCATGGCGGGGCTCCGTGCGGTCGACGGGCCGCGCGCGATCGGACGTCGTCTCGCCGGTGGACGACCGGTGCTCGGCATCTGTGTCGGCATGCAGGTGCTCTTCGAGCGCGGGGTCGAGCACGGCGTCGAGACCGAAGGCTGCGACGAGTGGCCCGGGGTGGTCGAGCGCCTGCAGGCTCCGATCGTTCCGCACATGGGCTGGAACACGGTCGAGGTCCCCGACGGCTCCACCCTGTTCTCCGGCGTCGACAAGGAGCGCTTCTACTTCGTGCACTCCTACGCCGCCCGCTCCTGGGACCTGCGCACGGACGGCCGGACCCGCGCGCCGCTGGTCACCTGGTCGGAGCACGGCGGCGACCGGTTCGTAGCCGCCGTCGAGAACGACCCGCTGTGCGCCACCCAGTTCCACCCCGAGAAGTCCGGCGACGCCGGAGCCCGGCTCCTCCGCAACTGGGTCGGGACCCTGTGAGCCCCGACCGGATGCCGCTCGTCGTCGTGACCGGCGTACCGGGCGCCGGGAAGACCAGCCTCGCCACGGTGCTCGCCGAGCGGCTCGGTCAGCCGCTGGTCTCGCTCGACGCGATCAAGGAGGAGTTCGCCGCGGAGGCCGAGGACACCCCGCGCGAGTGGCTCCGGTACGACGCGGAGGCCGAGCTCGTGCGCCGGCTCGAGGCGTTCGAGGGCGAGGCCGTGGTGGACATCTGGATCGCGCCACGCCGCGACACGGAGCGCGTCCGTGACCTCCTGAAGCGCTGGTGGGAGCAGACGGTCGAGGTGCGCTGCCAGGTCCCCGCCGTCGTGGCCGTCGAACGGTACGTCGCGCGCCCGCGGTCGTGGCCGCACCTGCCGCCGGACGACGCCACCCTCGCCCGGATCCGTGACGCGGCCGACCACCCGGAGTCGCTCGGGACTCCACGGACCGTCGTGGTCGACACCACCGGGCCGGTCGAGATCGGCGACGTCGTCACCGCCGTACGCCGCGAGACGGGTGCCCGACCGCGTCGGCACCGCCACTAGGGTCACACGCCATGTCCACCCACCTCGAGCTGCTGCCGGCCGTCGACGTCGCCGGCGGCCAGGCCGTGCAGCTGGTGCAGGGCGTGGCCGGGTCGGAGAAGAGGTTCGGGGACCCGGTCGAGGCCGCGCTGCGCTGGCAGGAGGAGGGCGCCGAGTGGATCCACCTGGTCGACCTCGACGCGGCCTTCGGTCGTGGCCACAACCGGGAGCTGCTCGCCTCCATCGTGGGTCGGGTCGACGTACGGGTGGAGCTCAGCGGCGGCATCCGCGACGACGAGTCACTGGCTGCGGCGATGGCCACCGGGTGCCGCCGCGTGAACATCGGCACCGCCGCGCTCGAGCAGCCCGCGTGGTGCTCGGCGGCGATCGCCGAGTGGGGCGACCGGGTCGCGGTCGGGCTCGACGTACGAGGACGGACGCTCGCCGCGCGCGGCTGGACGCGCGAGGGCGGCGACCTCTACGACGTGCTGTCGCGGCTCGACGCCGAGGGCTGTGCGCGCTACGTCGTCACCGACGTGAACAAGGACGGCATGCTCCAGGGCCCCAACCTCCAGCTCCTCCGCGACGTCTGTGCCGTCACCGACCGCCCGGTCGTGGCCAGCGGCGGCATCACCGAGCTGGCCGACCTCCAGGCGTTGTCCGGTCTGGTGGGCGACGGGGTCGAGGGCGCGATCATCGGGACGGCGCTGTACGAGGGGCGGTTCACGCTGGGCGACGCCCTCGCTCTGACACGGGGGCCGGGATGAGCCTGGCCGTGCGGGTGATCCCGTGCCTCGACGTCGACGCGGGGCGCGTGGTCAAGGGCGTGAACTTCGAGAACCTCCGCGACGCCGGCGATCCGGTCGAGCTGGCGCGGCGGTACGACGCGGAGGGAGCCGACGAGCTCACGTTCCTCGACATCTCGGCTTCTCACGAAGGTCGTGCGACCACCTCGGAGATCGTCTCGCGCACGGCGGAGGAGGTGTTCATCCCGCTGACCGTCGGTGGAGGAGTGTCTTCCGTCGAGGACGTGGACCGGCTGCTGCGGGCCGGCGCCGACAAGGTCGCGGTGAACACCGCGGCCATCCACCGGCCGGAGCTGATCGCCGAGATCGCCGGCCGGTTCGGGTCGCAGGTGCTGGTGCTCTCGGTGGACGCCCGCCGGGTGGTCTCGTCTGGCCCCGACCCGAGCTCGGGCTTCGAGGTGACGACCCACGGTGGTCGCAAGTCCGGCGGTCTCGACGCGATCGAGTGGGCCGCACGCGGGGCCGAACTCGGCGCCGGCGAGATCCTGCTCAACGCCATGGACGCCGACGGCACCGAGTCGGGCTTCGACCTCGAGCTGATCCGGCTGGTCCGCGCGGCCGTGTCGATCCCGGTGGTCGCCTCCGGTGGTGCCGGCGCCGCCGCCGACTTCCCGCCTGCGGTGGACGCCGGCGCCGACGCCGTCCTGGCCGCGACGGTGTTCCACTTCGGCACCGTCTCGGTCGCCGAGGTGAAGGCGGCGCTGAGCGAGGCGGGCAACCCGGTCCGGTGAAGGCTGTCGCCCGGGCTGGTGGCGGTGGGCGGTGAGCCCGGATCGGTTCGGGTCGGTGTGACGGGTCCCAGCTCACCGCCGTGCGGCGTCGGTCGGGGGCGGTGGTGGTGGGCGGTGAGCCCGGATCGGTTCGGGTCGGTGTGATGGGTCCCAGCTCACCGCCGTGCGGCGTCGGTCGGGGGCGGTGGTGGTGGGCGGTGAGCCCGGATCGGTTCGGGTCGGTGTGACGGGTCCCAGCTCACCGCTGACCGGCGCTGGCCATTGGCAGCCATGAGTCCGGCCCCCTGAAATCCCAGAACGGCGCTCGCATGGAGAGCGCGAGCGCCGTTCGTCGTGGCCATGGGCTTGGGGGGTGTGGCCACGTCCCGTCAAGGTAGCGAACGGTTGCAGAACGCCGCGGAGAGTTTTCGGAAACTTGACCGAGGCACCGAGGCTGCGCCGAGGTCCGGACAGAGGCCGCCAGGTCGCCGATGTGTCCGTGAATGGCCATGCGGAGCGTGGAATTCCTCGTCGATGACCGTTTTCGACGCGAATCGGGTGGTCGAAGCGCGTAGGAGACTCCGGCAATTCTTTACCTTCGACCACGCGCGCGGCCGGTTCCTGACCGGATGGAAGACTGGCCGCATGGACCTGGACCCCACCGTCGCCGCGCGCCTGAAACGCGACGGCGCCGGGCTGGTCCCGGCGATCGCCCAGCAGCACGACACCGGCGAGGTGCTGATGCTCGGGTGGATGGACGACGAGGCGCTGGCCCGGACGCTCGCCACCGGCCGCGCGACGTACTGGAGCCGTAGCCGCAGGGAATACTGGACCAAGGGCGAGACCTCCGGCAACCGCCAGTGGGTACGCCGGGTCAGCCTCGACTGCGACGGCGACACCGTCCTGCTGCAGGTCGACCAGGAGGGTCCCGCCTGTCATACCGGCACCCGCACGTGTTTCGACGACGGCCTGGTCTGGGAGACCGATGACCGGTCGAAGGACTGAACGCCGCCGCTGGTTCGGTCCGGCGGTCGTGCTCGGTGTCGCCGGCACCGGCCTCGCCGCCCTCGCCGGCGGCAAGCCGTGGGGCGCGCCCGACGGTCAGGCGGGCAGCACGCTCGTCGACAAGTCCGGTGGCCACGTGCCGCTCGCCGCGGCCCTCGGCCTGGTCGGGTTGGCCTGCTGGGGCGTGCTGCTGGTCACCCGCGGCCGGTTGCGGCGCGCCGTCGCCGCGCTGAGTGCGCTGGTCGCCGTCGGACTCGTCACGACCGCGGTCGTCGGCCGCTCCTCGGCCCTCGACTCGGCTCGGAACGCGACGGTCGACCTGGGCCGCACGCCCGCGGGCGTCCACACCACCGCCTGGTGGTACGTCGCGCTGGTCGCCGCGGTCCTCGCGCTCTTCTCGGCGGCGATCGCGGTCCGCTACGTGCCGGACTGGCCCGAGATGGGCAAGCGGTACGACGCCCCGACGGCGACCACCGCGGCCCCCGATCCCGCCGACCAGGAGAACGTCGATCTGTGGCGCGCCATCGACCAGGGGCGCGATCCGACCGACACCACCGACCCCTAGAATGCGGTCACCCGAACCGCCGAGGACCCCTCGAGGAGCCCTGCATGTCTGACAACCACGGCAACACCCCGGCCGCCTGGGCCGCGGTGGCGGTCGCGATGCTCGGTTTCGTGGTGGCCGGGATCGGGTTGATGTTCAACCCCATCAACTATGCGATTTTCTGGGTCGGTGTCGCGATCGGTGCGGCCTCGTTCGTCGTGTTCGTGGTCATGGCCAAGATGGGGCTCAACGGCCCGGGCCACTGATGACGCTCACGGCCGAGCACCTGACTCGCCGCCCCCGCTGGGAGCGCATCCGGGGGCCGGTGCTCAGCGCCGCGGCGGTCGCGGCCGGGACGGTGGGCCTGCACGTCCGCGATCCGCACGTCACCCACTCGTGGGGCGTGTGCCCGCTGTACGCGCTCACCGGCATCTACTGCCCCGCCTGCGGCGGTCTGCGCGGCGTCAACGACCTCGGCAACGGCCACCTCGAGCAGGCCGCCTCGAGCAACCTGCTGATGGTGCTGGCCATCCCGTTCGCGCTGGTGTTCTTCGCCCGGTGGAGCTACGCCGCGTGGAGCGGCAGCGAGATGCGGGTCTTCCCGGTGCTGTCCAGGCCCGTGCGGATCGGCCTGTGGACGCTCCTGGTCGCGTTCACCGTCGCCCGCAACCTGCCCGGCAGCTGGCTGGCTCCCTGACGCTCCGGCGCAGCCTCATTGCTGAGCGACCGGACGAGATGGGCCGGCCCGTCAGCGGGTGGCGACGTAGATGATGATGACCACGACCCACAGCGCGATGTCGATGTAGCCGAGGACCTCGCCCGCCTTCGCCGGGCCACCCCGTTGACCCTCCGACTGTGCCTGCCGGCCGAGGACGACCGCCACGATGCCCAGGATGAGGCCGCACACCAGCAGGCCGACGATGCCGCACACCAGCGATGCCGTGGCCTTGCCGCGGCCGCCCGGAGGCGGGCCACCGTACGGCCCGCCGCCGTAGGGATTGCCGCCGTACTGCGAGGGCGGTGGCGGTGGAGGCGCGTCGTAGCTCATGGTGTCCCCTTCCGAGGGCCGCCGGCGGGCGGCCTGGGTGTCCCCAGGGTGTGCCTGGGTGTTGCGCGACCCTACCCGGGCCGGTGCCGCCCGGGTCAACAGTCGCGGACCGGGCGGGTGGCGGAGCGGTTGTCCGCGCGTGAGAGGCTTGACGGCGATCCCGCGCAGTACTGGAGGCAGTGGAGGGCCCCGTCATGTCCGTGCTCGACGACATCGTCGTGGGCGTGCGCGAGGACCTCGCGCGGCGGCAGGCCGAGACCTCCGAGTCCGACCTCCGGGCCCGGCTGCTCGACGTACCACCGCCCCGCGACCCGATGCCCGACTTCCGTGCCGCCGGCTCCTCGGTGATCGCGGAGGTGAAGCGTCGCAGCCCGAGCAAGGGCGACCTGGCGGAGATCCCCGACCCGGGTGAGCTCGCGGCGTCGTACGAGCGCGGCGGAGCAGCGGCGGTGAGTGTGCTCACCGAGGAGCGCAGGTTCGGTGGCAGCCTCGCCGACCTCGACACGGTCCGCGCGACCGTAGGCCTCCCGGTGCTCCGCAAGGACTTCGTGGTCGACGGCTACCAGCTGCTCGAGGCTCGAGCCCACGGTGCCGACCTTGCGCTGCTGATCGTCGCCGCCCTTCCCGGAGACCTGCTGGAGCGGCTGCACGACACGGCGCGCGAGCTGGGCCTGACGCCGCTGGTCGAGGTGCACGACGAGCCCGAGGCCGAGCGGGCCGTCGATCTCGGTGCCGGGCTCGTCGGAGTCAACGCCCGGAACCTGAAGACCCTCGAGGTCGACCCGGCGACCTTCGGCAAGCTCGCCCCGCTGCTGCCCGACGACGTCGTGCTGGTCGCCGAGAGCGGCATCTCCGGCGCCGACGACGTACGCCGGTTCGTCGCCGACGGCGCCGACGTCGTGCTGGTCGGCGAGTCCTTGGTCAGGGACGGTGACCCCGAAGCTGCGGTCCGCGCCATGACGGGGGTGACCGCGTGACGACGTCCTGGGAGGCGGACGAGCGAGGCTGGTTCGGCGGCGAGACCGGTTGGGGCGGACGCTTCATGCCGGAGGCGCTGGTCGCGCCGCTCGACGAGCTGACCGAGGCCTGGCACGACGCGATGGCCGACCCGGCGTTCACCGCGGAGTTCGCCACCATCTGCCGTGAGTACGCCGGGCTGCCGAGCCTCCTCTACGAGGCGACGCGGCTCTCGGAGCAGGTCGGCTGCCGCATCCTGCTCAAGCGCGAGGACCTCAACCACACCGGCGCCCACAAGATCCGCAACGTGCTCGGGCAGGCGCTGCTCACGCGACGGATGGGCAAGACCCGGGTGATCGCCGAGACCGGCGCCGGGCAGCACGGCGTCGCCAGCGCGACCGCGGCGGCGTACTTCGGCCTCGACTGCACCGTCTACATGGGCTCGGTCGACGTCAAGCGCCAGGCGCTGAACGTCGCCCGGATGCAGCTGCTCGGCACCACGGTGGTCCCGGTCGACTCCGGCAGCGCGACCCTCAAGGACGCCATCAACGAGGCGCTCCGCGACTGGGTCGCGACGGTCGGCCACACGGCGTACCTCTTCGGGACGGCGGCAGGGCCGCACCCCTTCCCGAGCATGGTCCGCGACTTCACCCGCGGCATCGGCGACGAGGCGCGGGCCCAGTGCCTGGAGCGGTACGGCGTGCTGCCGCGCGGCATCGCCGCGTGCGTGGGCGGCGGCTCCAACGCCATCGGCCTGTTCACCGCCTTCCTCGACGACGACGTCGAGATCTTCGGCTTCGAGGCCGGGGGAGACGGGTTCGAGACGGGTCGGCATGCCGCCACCATCAAGGCGGGGGACGCGGGTGTGCTGCACGGCGCCCGCACCTACGTCCTGCAGGACGAGGACGGCCAGACCATCGAGTCGCACTCGATCTCGGCGGGGCTCGACTACCCCGGAGTGGGTCCGCAGCATGCCCACCTGGCGGCGTCCGGCAGGGCGACGTACACCCCAGTGACGGACGCCGAGGCGATGGACGCCCTCGCCCTTCTGAGCCGCACCGAGGGGATCATCCCGGCCGTCGAGTCGGCCCACGCGGTGGCGGGCGCCCTGCAGGTGGCGAAGGGCTATGGACCCGACGACATCATGCTGATCAACCTCTCCGGCCGTGGCGACAAGGACATGGACACCGCGATCGAGTGGTTCCACCTCGGCGACGCCGATCCCGGCGGCGCCGCGGAGCCGATCCAGTGAGCGCCTCGACCGCGTTCGAGAAGGCGCGGGCCGACGAGCGGGCGGCCCTGGTCGGTTACCTTCCGGCCGGCTTCCCGACCGTCGACGCCGGCATCGAGGCGATGAAGGCGCTGGTCGACTCCGGCTGCGACGTGATCGAGATCGGTCTGCCGTACAGCGACCCGGTCATGGACGGGCCGACCATCCAGGCCGCCGCCCAGCGTGCGCTCGACGGCGGCGTCCGCACCCGCGACGTGCTCAGCACCGTCGAGGCGGTCGCGGCGACCGGCACGCCGGCCCTGGTGATGACGTACTGGAACCCGGTCGACCACTACGGCGTCGAGCGGTTCGCCGCCGACCTCGCGAACGCCGGCGGCGCCGGGCTGATCACGCCCGACCTGACCCCCGACAGCGGTGGCGCGTGGATCGCCGCGGCCGACGCGCACGACCTCGACAAGGTCTTCCTGGTGGCGCCCTCGTCGACCGACGAGCGGGTCGCGATGACCACGGTCGCGAGCCGCGGATTCGTCTACGCGGCCGCGGTGATGGGCGTGACCGGGGCGCGGGCGACGACCAGCGAGGTGGCGGGGCCGCTCGTCGCCCGGACGAAGGCCGCCGTGCTCGACCAGGGTCGCGATCTGCCGGTCGCGGTCGGGATCGGCGTCAGCAACGGTGACCAGGCGGCCGAGGTCGCGGCGTACGCCGACGGGGTGATCGTGGGCTCCGCGCTCGTCCGCTGCCTGCTCGATCACGACGACACGGCCGGCGGGTTGAGAGCCCTGGCGGCGCTGACCGACGACCTCGCCCGAGGGGTACGCCGTGAGTAGGACCCTCCTGCTCGGGCTCGCGCTCGCGCTGGGCTCTGCTATGACCGCCTGCGCGAGCAGCGAGGCCGACACGTTCGCGGGCGCCGTGCTCCACCGGCCGTACCACGCGCCGGCCACCGAGCTGACCGACACCGATGGGCATCCTTTCTCGCTGGCCACCAGCACCGACAGGCGGCTCACGCTGGTCTTCTTCGGCTACACCCACTGCCCCGACGAGTGCCCGACCACGATGGCCACCCTGGCTTCGGCGATGCTCCAGCTCGACGAGTCCGACCGCGACAGCGTGCAGGTGGTCTTCGTGACGACCGACCCGGCGCGAGACACCGGCCCGGTGATCCGCCGCTGGCTCGACCACTTCTCCTCGTCGTTCGTCGGCGTCACCGGGCCGCTGGCCACGATCAAGAAGGTCGCCATCGACGTCGGGGTTCCGGTCGACAAGGGACGCCGGCTGCCCTCCGGCGGGTACGACGTCACCCACGGCACCCAGGTCCTCGCCGTCGACGGGAAGAACTCGGTCCCCGTGGTCTGGACGATGGGCACGACCGCCCCCGAGTTCGCCCACGACATCCACCAGCTGCTCTCGTGAGGTACCAGCCGTGACCGCATCCCTCTCGCCCCTCTTCATCCCGAGTCCGTCCGAGGGCGTGTGGTACATCGGGCCGGTCCCGCTCCGCGGCTACGCGCTGTGCATCATCGCCGGCATCATCGCCGCGATCTGGATCGGCGAGCGCCGCTGGGTCAACCGCGGCGGCACCCGCGGTGAGGTCACAGACCTGGCGTTGTGGGCAGTGCCGTTCGGCGTCGTCGGCGGGCGGCTCTACCACGTGATCACCGACCACGACCTCTACTTCGGCGCCGGGCGGACGCCCATCGAGGCGCTCTACGTGTGGCGCGGCGGCCTCGGCATCTGGGGCGCCATCGCCCTCGGCGCCGTGGGGGTCTGGATCGGAGCGAGGTTGAAGGGCATCCGCGTGCCGCCGGTGCTCGACGCGTTGGCTCCCGGCGTCCTGGTCGCGCAGGCGATGGGCCGCTGGGGGAACTGGTTCAACCAGGAGCTGTTCGGCAAGCCGTCGACCCAGCCCTGGGCGCTGAAGATCGACCCCGGCAACCGGCCACCCGGTTACGAGCAGTACTCGACGTTCCAGCCGACCTTCCTCTACGAGTGCATCTGGGACCTCGGCGCCTTCGGCTTCGTGCTCTGGGCCGACCGGAGGTGGAAGCTCGGCCACGGACGCGTGCTGGCTCTCTACGTGATGGCCTACACCGCCGGCCGCGGCTGGATCGAGATGCTCCGGATCGACGACGTCGAGTATCAGCACGTGCTCGGGCTCCGGCTGAACGTCTGGACCTCCATCGCGCTGTTCGTGCTGTCCGCGGCGTACTTCTTCATCGTGGGCCGCAAGCGCCCCGGCCGCGACGCCGAGCTCTACACGGAGAAGCGGCTCGCCGCCGATCGGGCTGCGGAAGCCGGCGCCGATACCTCTGAAGGGGAGCTCGAGCCGGCCGAGGCCCCGGCGGCGGGGTCGCCGGTGCTCGACCCGGATCCGGACGTGGAGACCCGTCCTGCCGACGGTTCACGCGGCGGTTGACGTCGCCGGGTGTTGATCGGCCGGGAGGGGGAACGGGGAGGCATGAGCGACGAGTCCCAGACCCGCTTCACCTACCGGCTGCTCGACGCGGACGGCCGGACGGTGGGGGAGCGCGACCTGCCCACGGACGGCGAGGCGCTCACCTGGGCGGGGGAGGTGCGGGGCGAGGGGTCGGGCCTGGTCGTCCTCCGGGTCGAGCGCCGCACCGACGACGGGTGGGTCCCCGTGGAGGAGGGCGGCACCTCGGCCTTCGAGCGCGGCTCCGAGGACGTCTGAGCCGCGCAGCGGCGCGCGAGGAACGAGTGCGGCGCGTGGGCGCGGCCAGGTCGAGCGTGTCGAGACCCGGCGACATCGACGGTCACTCCCGTCACCTCTCAGGCACTGCACCGGCCGCGAAGTGACGGGATACCCGGTGAACCGGGTATCCCGACGTCTGCGGCACCCCAGGACGGCGCGCGTCCACAGGGCAAGAAGGTCCGCATATCCATCCAGACGTCTGGTTATCCTGAGCGCGCTTGGGCCAACGCCGTCCCCTGCACGCCTCGCCCGACTGCCCGCTCCCACCCCCGAACGAGCGGGCACCGACGACGGGAGCACAGATGCGGACGCTCCACACCGGGCCACCCGCCCAGGGCCTCTACGACCCACGCTTCGAGCACGACGCGTGCGGGGTCGCGTTCGTCGCGACCCTGACCGGCGAGGCCAGCCACGACATCGTCCAGCAGGCGCTCACCGCGCTCCGCAACCTCGACCACCGCGGTGCGGCCGGCGCGGAGGCCACCTCGGGTGACGGGGCCGGCATCCTGATCCAGGTCCCCGACGCGTTCCTGCGCCAGGTAGTCGACTTCGACCTCCCGCCTCTCGGCGCGTACGCCGTCGGCACAGCGTTTCTCGACGGAGACGCGGACGAGGTGGCCAAGACCAAGGCACGGATCGAGGAGCTCGCGGACGAGGAGGGGCTGACCGTCCTCGGCTGGCGCGACGTACCGGTCGACCCGCGTGGCCTGGGGGCGACGGCGGTGGGCGTGATGCCGCTGTTCAGCCAGCTCTTCGTCCAGGCGAGCGGCCTGCGCATCACCGGGATGGCCCTGGAGCGGATGGCGTTCTGCCTGCGCAAGCGCGCCGAGCGCGAGACCGACGTGTACTTCGGCTCGCTCAGCGGCCGCACCCTGCTCTACAAGGGCATGCTCACCACGGCGCAGCTCGACACCTTCTACCCCGACCTCAACGACGAGCGCGTCGCGACCGCGCTGGCCGTCGTCCACTCGCGCTTCTCGACCAACACGTTCCCGAGCTGGCCGCTCGCCCATCCGTTCCGGTTCATCGCCCACAACGGCGAGATCAACACGGTGATGGGCAACCGCAACTGGATGCGCGCCCGCGAGGCCCTGCTCGACAGCGACCTGATCCCGGGCGAGCTGGAGCGGCTGTTCCCGATCTGTACGCCGGGGGCGTCCGACTCGGCCAGCTTCGACGAGGTCCTCGAGCTGCTGCACATGGGCGGTCGGAGCCTGCCGCACGCCGTGCTGATGATGATCCCCGAGGCCTGGGAGAACCATCGGGAGATGGACCCGCAGCGCCGGGCCTTCTACGAGTTCCACGCCTCGCTGATGGAGCCGTGGGACGGACCCGCCTGCGTCGTCTTCACCGACGGCTCCCAGATCGGCGCCGTCCTCGACCGCAACGGGCTGCGGCCCAGCCGCTACTGGGTCACCGACGACGGGCTCGTGGTCCTCGCCTCCGAGGTCGGTGTCCTCGACCTCGACCCGGCGACGATCGTCCGCAAGGGCCGGCTCCAGCCGGGCCGGATGTTCCTCGTCGACGTCGACGAGCACCGGATCATCGAGGACGACGAGATCAAGGGCGAGCTCGCCGCCGAGCACCCGTACGACGAGTGGCTCCACGCGGGTCTGATCCACCTGGACGACCTTCCCGAGCGTGAGCACGTCGTCCACACCCACGCCTCCGTCACCCGGCGCCAGCAGGTGTTCGGCTACACGCAGGAGGAGCTGCGGGTCCTGCTCACGCCGGTCGCTAACACCGGTGCCGAGCCGATCGGCTCGATGGGGACCGACACGCCCATCGCGGCGCTCAGCGACAAGCCGCGGCTGCTCTTCGACTACTTCGCGCAGATGTTCGCGCAGGTCACGAACCCACCGTTGGACGCGATCCGTGAGGAGCTGGTGACCTCGCTGGCCGGCACCATCGGCCCGGAGGCCAACCTGCTCGAGCCGACCCCCGCGTCGTGCCGCCAGGTCGTGCTGCCGTTCCCGGTCTTCGACAACGACGACCTGGCCAAGATCCGGCACATCAACCGCGACGGGGACATGCCGGGCTTCATCACCCACGTCAGCCGCGGTCTGTACGAGGTCGAGGGCGGCGGCCGGGCGATGGCCCGCCGCCTCGACGAGATCTGCGCCGAGGTGTCGTCCGCGATCGCCGACGGCGCCCGGGTGATCGTGCTCTCCGACCGCCACTGCACCGCCGAGCTCGCGCCGATCCCGTCGCTGCTGCTGACCGGCGCCGTCCACCACCATCTGGTCCGGGAGAAGACCCGCACCCAGGTCGGCCTCCTGGTCGAGGCGGGCGACGTCCGCGAGGTGCATCACGTCGCCCTCCTGATCGGGTACGGCGCGGCCGCGGTCAACCCGTACCTCGCGATGGAGACGGTCGAGGACCTCGCCCGCGACGGCTACTACGTGACGGTCGAGCCCGAGGTCGCGGTGAAGAACCTGATCAAGGGCCTCGGCAAGGGTGTCCTCAAGGTGATGTCCAAGATGGGCGTCTCCACGGTCGCCTCCTACACCGGCGCCCAGATCTTCGAGGCTGTCGGGCTCTCGCAGACGCTGGTGGACCGCTACTTCACCGGCACCACGTCCAAGCTCGGTGGCGTCGAGCTCGACGTGATCGCCGAGGAGGTCGCCCGCCGGCACCGTACGGCGTACCCCCGCGGCGGGATCAGCCCCGCCCACCGCGAGGTCCCGGTCGGTGGCGAGTACCAGTGGCGGCGCGAGGGCGAGCCGCATCTGTTCGACCCGGAGACGGTCTTCCGGCTCCAGCACGCCACCCGGGCGCAGCGCTACGACGTCTTCAAGCAGTACACCGCCCGCGTCGACCAGCAGTCCGAGCGGCTGATGACGCTGCGGGGGCTGTTCCGCTTCAAGGACGCCGAGGACGCGGGCCGGCGGTCGATCCCGATCGAGGAGGTCGAGCCGGTCTCCGAGATCGTCCGGCGGTTCTCCACCGGGGCGATGTCGTACGGCTCGATCAGCCGCGAGGCCCACGAGACGCTGGCGATCGCGATGAACAGGATCGGCGCGAAGTCCAACACCGGCGAGGGTGGCGAGGACGCCGACCGGCTGCGCGATCCCGAACGTCGCAGCGCGATCAAGCAGGTCGCCTCCGGGCGGTTCGGCGTGACCAGCGACTACCTGACCAACGCCGACGACCTCCAGATCAAGATGGCTCAGGGCGCCAAGCCCGGCGAGGGCGGTCAGCTGCCCGGTCACAAGGTCTACCCGTGGGTCGCCAAGACGCGGTACTCGACGCCCGGGGTGGGTCTGATCAGCCCGCCGCCGCACCACGACATCTACTCGATCGAGGACCTCGCGCAGCTGATCCACGACCTCAAGAACTCCAACCCGTCGGCTCGGGTGCACGTCAAGCTGGTCGCCGAGGTCGGGGTGGGCACCGTCGCGGCCGGAGTCTCGAAGGCACACGCCGACGTCGTCCTGATCAGCGGGCACGACGGAGGCACCGGCGCGTCTCCGCTGACGTCGCTCAAGCACGCCGGCGGGCCGTGGGAGCTCGGCCTCGCCGAGACCCAGCAGACGCTGCTGGTGAACGGCCTGCGCGACCGGATCGTGGTCCAGACCGACGGCCAGCTGAAGACCGGCCGCGACGTCGTGATCGCCGCGTTGCTCGGCGCCGAGGAGTTCGGCTTCGCGACCGCACCGCTGGTGGTCAGCGGCTGCATCATGATGCGGGTCTGCCACCTCGACACCTGCCCGGTGGGCGTCGCGACGCAGAACCCGGTGCTGCGCGAGCGGTTCACCGGCCGGCCCGAGTTCGTGGTGACGTTCTTCGAGTACGTCGCCGAGGAGGTGCGCGAAATCCTCGCCCGGCTCGGCTTCCGCACCCTCGAGGAGGCCATCGGCCAGGTGCACGCCCTCGACGTCACGCGGGCCGTCGACCACTGGAAGGCCGCCGGCCTCGACCTGTCCCCGATCCTGCACGTCGCGGAGGTCGGGGAGCAGTTCGCCGGCCAGGACCTCCGCTGCACGAAGGCCCAGGACCACGGTCTCGAGAAGGCGCTGGACAACGAGCTGATCCGGATCGCCCGGCCGGCGCTCGAGAACGCCGAGCCGGTGCGCGCCCAGCTCGCCGTACGCAACGTGAACCGGACCGTCGGCACGATGCTCGGGCACGAGGTCACCAAGCGGTACGGCGCCGACGGGCTGCCTCCGGACACCGTCGACCTGACCCTGGTCGGATCGGCCGGCCAGTCCTTCGGCGCGTTCCTGCCGCGTGGTGTCACGCTCCGACTCGAGGGCGACGCCAACGACTACGTCGGCAAGGGGCTCTCCGGCGGGCGGATCGTGATCCGTCCCGACCGGGCCGCGGCGTTCACGGCCGAGGAGCAGATCATCGCCGGCAACGTGATCTGCTACGGCGCCACCTCGGGCGAGATCTTCGTCCGGGGCGGGGTGGGGGAGCGGTTCTGCGTGCGCAACTCCGGCGTGACCGCGGTGGTCGAGGGGGTCGGCGACCACGCCTGTGAGTACATGACCGGCGGTCGCGTGCTCGTGCTGGGTGCGACCGGCCGCAACTTCGCCGCCGGCATGAGCGGCGGCACGGCGTACGTCCTCGACCTGCAGGAGCAGCGGGTCAATCCCGAGCTCGTCGAGCTCGGCCCGGTGCCCGACGACGTGGGCGAGGAGCTCCGGGTGCTGGTGGTGCGCCACCAGGAGGAGACCGGCTCCGAAGTGGCAGCCGCTCTCTTGGCCGACTGGCCCGGCAGTGTGACCAGGCTGACCGAGGTGATGCCGCGCGACTACCGGCGCGTGCTCGAGGCGCGCGCCCACGCCGAGCAGGAGGGGCTCGACGGCGATGCCGTCGACCGGCGGATCATGGAGGTGCTCCATGGGTAGGGCTATCCGACCTCAGACCGAGAGCTGGGCGCCACGCGTCGATCGGATCATGGAGGAGGCTGTGTCTACTCATGGCTGACCCACGCGGATTCCTGCGGTACGAGCGCCGGGTCGCCGAACGCCGTCCCGTCGAGGAGCGCATCCACGACTGGCAGGAGGTCTACCCCGGCGGACCCGGGCGGGCGCTGCTGCCGATCATCTCGACCCAAGCGTCGCGCTGCATGGACTGTGGCATCCCCTTCTGCCACCAGGGCTGCCCGCTCGGCAACCTGATCCCGGAGTGGAACGACCTGGTCCACCGCGCCGACTGGGACGGCGCGATGGACCGCTTGCACGCGACCAACAACTTCCCGGAGTTCACCGGGCGGCTGTGCCCGGCGCCCTGCGAGACGGCGTGCGTGCTGGGGATCAACCAGGAGCCCGTGACCATCAAGAACGTCGAGGTCTCGATCATCGACCGGGCCTGGGACTCCGGCTACGTCCGGCCGCTCCCGCCCGAGTGGCTGTCCGGCCGCACCGTGGCGGTGGTCGGCTCCGGACCCGCGGGTCTTGCCGCCGCCCAGCAGCTGACCCGGGCCGGGCACACGGTGGCGGTCTACGAGCGCGCCGACAAGATCGGCGGCCTGCTGCGCTATGGCATCCCGGAGTTCAAGATGGAGAAGGCGGTCCTGGACCGCCGGATCGACCAGATGCGTCGCGAGGGCACGGTCTTCCGGGCCGGCGTCGAGGTCGGCGCCGAGGGCTCGGGGCTGACCGGCGAGCGGCTGCGGGACCGCTACGACGCGGTGGTGCTCGCCGTCGGCTCCACCATCCCGCGCGACCTGCCGGTCCCGGGCCGCGCGCTGAGCGGCATCCATCAGGCCATGGAGTACCTCCCGCAGTCCAACCGTGCCTCGCTCGGGGAAGCGGTGCCCGGCCAGATCTCGGCCGAGGGCAAGGACGTGGTCATCATCGGCGGCGGCGACACCGGCGCCGACTGCCTCGGCACCGCGATCCGGCAGGGCGCCCGCACGGTGACCCAGCTCGAGATCCTGGCCCAGCCACCAGAGGACCGTCCGGTGCACCAGCCGTGGCCGACCTACCCGATGATCTTCCGGGTCTCCTCGGCGCACGAGGAGGCCGGCGACCGGGTGTACGCCGTGTCCACCCAGGAGCTCCTCGGCGACGAGCACGGGCAGGTGACCGGACTCCGGCTGGTGGAGGTCGACGCGAAGTTCCAGCCGGTCGAGGGCACCGAGCGCGAGATCCCGGCCCAGCTGGTGCTGCTGGCGATGGGCTTCACCGGGCCCCAGCGCGAGGGGTTGGTCGAGCAGCTCGGGGTCGAGCTCGACGAGCGTGGCAACGTCGCGCGCGACGCGGCGTACGCCTCGAGCGTGGACGGCGTGTTCGTGGCCGGCGACGCCGGGCGTGGCCAGTCGCTCATCGTCTGGGCGATCGCGGAGGGCAGGGCGGCCGCCGCGGCGGTGGATCGGTACCTGACCGGGGAGACCAGCCTGCCGAGCCCCATCCCACCCACGGAGCGTCCGCTCGTGGTGTGAAGCCTCTGCCGGCGATGGAGGGTTTGTCCGGGTTCGGTGAGAAGGCCTTGGAACGATCCAACACCAGCTAGGTTGAAGGGCGTGCGAAGAGCCAAGATCGTCTGCACGCTCGGCCCCGCCACGGACAGTCCCGAGATGATCCGCCGCCTGGTCGAGGCCGGCATGGACGTCGCCCGTCTGAACATGAGCCACGGCAACCACGCCGACCACCGGCGTCGCTACGACCTGGTGCGGCAGGCCTCGGACGCGACCGGGCACGGCGTCGGGATCATCGCGGACCTGCAGGGGCCGAAGATCCGGCTGGAGACCTTCGCCGGCGGCAAGGCGAAGCTCGCCGAGGGCGACGAGTTCGTGATCACCACCCGAGACGTCGAGGGCGACGCCTCGGTCTGCGGTACGACGTACCACGGGCTGCCGGGCGACGTCGCCGAGGGCGACCCGATCCTGGTCGACGACGGCAAGCTCCGGCTGCGCGTGGTCAAGGTCGAGGACGAGGACGTGACGACCCGGGTCGAGGTCGGCGGCAGGGTCAGCGACCACAAGGGACTCAACCTCCCCGGCGTCGCCGTCAGCGTGCCGGCCCTGTCGGAGAAGGACATCGAGGACCTGCGCTGGGCGTTGCGGACGTCCGTCGACTACATCGCGCTGTCCTTCGTGCGCTCGGGCGCCGACGTCGAGGACGTACGCCGGATCATGCGCGAGGAGGGTGTCCTGCTGCCGGTGATCGCGAAGATCGAGAAGCCGCAGGCGATCGACAACCTCGACGAGGTCGTCGACGCCTTCGACGCCTTCATGGTCGCGCGCGGCGACCTCGGAGTGGAGTGCCCGCTCGAGGACGTGCCGTTTCTGCAGAAGCGCGTCATCGACAAGGCCCGTCGCAACGCCAAGCCGGTGATCGTCGCGACCCAGATGCTCGAGTCGATGGTCGACAACCCGCGTCCGACCCGTGCCGAGGCCAGCGACGTCGCCAACGCGGTGCTGGACGGCGCCGACGCCGTGATGCTCTCCGGTGAGACCAGCGTGGGGGAGTACCCCGTCCAGACCGTCGAGACGATGGCCAGGATCATCGCCTCCACCGAGGACCACGAGCTGCCCAACATGGCCGCCATCGACTGGCAGCCGCTGACCCGCGGCGGGGTCATCGCGAAGGCCGCAGCCGAGGTCGCCGACCGCGTGGACGCCAAGTACCTCGTCGCCTTCACCCAGTCCGGCGACTCCGCCCGCCGCGCGTCCCGCTACCGCGGCCGCGTCCCCGTCCTCGCCTTCAGCCCCGAGGCGAAGGTGCGCTCCCAGCTGTCCCTCTCGTGGGGCGTCGAGACCTTCCTGACCAACCCGGTCGAGCACACCGACGAGATGGTCCGCCAGGTCGACGAGGCGCTGCTCGAGATCGGCCGGGTGGAGCAGGGCGACCTGGTCGTGATCATCGCCGGCTCGCCCCCGGGCATCCCGGGCTCCACCAACGCCCTGCGCATCCACCGGATGGGTGACGCCATCAACGAGGTCGCCCCGGCGTACCGCCGGACCTGAGCTGCCTGGCTGCGCGCGAGGACGCTTCATCACGCTGGGTGGGTGAGTGGGCGCTGGGCCAGCGGAGTTCACCTGGCCAAGAACTGGTTCGACCACTCAGCGTGATGAACCGTCCCCGCCCCGAGCCCGGCGGGTGCCCCGGGTGGGATTCGAACCCACACTGGACGGTGTTTGAGACCGCTTCCTCTACCGGTTGGGATACCGGGGCGACGGGCGCCAAACCTACCGGACCACGTGGCACGGGAGCGCCCGGATAGCCTGGCGCGGTGACCACCCCGGAGGCCCGTCGCGTCGTGATCGCCGAGGACGAGGCGCTGATCCGGATGGACCTCGCCGAGATGCTCGCCGAGGAGGGGTACGCCGTGGTGGGCGAGGCCGCGGACGGCGCGGCGGCCGTCGAGCTGGCCGAGCAGGAGCGCCCCGACCTGGTGATCCTCGACGTGAAGATGCCGGTCCTCGACGGGATCAGTGCCGCGGAGCGGATCGCCCGGGCCCGGATCGCCCCGGTGGTGATCCTGACGGCCTTCTCCCAGCGTGACCTGGTCGAGCGGGCCCGCGATGCCGGCGCGATGGCGTACCTGGTCAAGCCGTTCACACGCACCGACCTGGTGCCCGCGATCGAGATCGCCGTCAGCAGGTTCACCGAGCTCGGGACGCTCGAGCGCGAGGTCGCCGACCTCGGTGAGCAGCTGGCGGCCCGCAAGGCGGTGGACCGGGCGAAGGGCATCCTCCAGCAGGAGCTCGGCCTGACCGAGCCGGAGGCCTTCCGCTGGATCCAGAAGACCGCGATGGACCTGCGTCGCTCCATGCGGGAGGTCGCCGAGGGCGTCGTGGAGCACGGCGTCTCCCGCCGCTGACCGTCCCGATGCCACCGGGCCCGAGGAGACCGACGGCGCCGAGAAACTGGCCTGGAAACGACTCGGCAGGGCCGACGGGAGAGTCGTCTGTGGGCCAGTTTCTTCGCCGGGCCCCAGGTCCCGATTCCCCTCTGTTCGGCCCCAAAACGTGGCTTTCCGGCGACGGGTGAGGAGTGTGGACCCTCGGGGGTGCTAGTTTGCCCCAATCTCGACAGCGCCGCTCCGCGCGGCCGAGCTCTGACGGAGGAGATTTTGCACACCAAGCACACCCTGCGCACCCTTGCCGTGGTCGCGGCTGCCGGCCTCGCGCTGACGGCCTGCGGGACCACCTCGTCGTCCTCGACCGCGAGCGGTTCGGGCAGCAGCTGCCCCTCGGGCCTGAAGATCGCCTTCCTGGGCGCTCAGACGGGCGACTACGCCAACCTCGGCATCAACATCTCGAACGGCGCGAACGTCGCCCTCGACGACTACAACAAGGCCAACCCCGACTGCAAGGTCACCATGCAGAAGTTCGACTCGCAGGGCGACCCGAACCAGGCGACCAAGCTGGCCACCCAGATCATCCAGGACAAGAGCATCATCGGCGTGGTCGGCCCGGCGTTCTCGGGCGAGTCCGGTGCCACCGGCGACGCGTTCAACGGTGCGGGTCTGGTGACCGTCTCCGCCTCCGCGACCGACCCGGCACTGACCACCCACGGCTGGACGACGTTCCACCGCGTGGTGGCCACCGACGCCGACCAGGCGCCGCAGGACGCGAAGTACATCAAGGACACGCTCGGCGCGAAGAAGGTCTTCGTGATCGACGACTCGTCCGAGTACGGCAAGGGTCTGGCCGACGGCGTGAAGAAGGGCCTGGGCAACCTCGTCACCAGCACCGACGAGGTGCAGCAGAAGCAGACCGACTTCAGCGCGACGGTCACCAAGGTGACCAGCTCCGGCGCGGACGCCGTGTTCTACGGCGGCTACTACGCCGAGGCCGGCCTCCTGGTCAAGCAGCTGCGGGCCAACGGCTACAAGGGCGCCTTCATGTCCGGTGACGGCTCCCTGGACCCGGGCTTCATCCAGGCCGCCGGCGCGGCTGCGGCCAACGGCTCGATCCTCACCTGCCCCTGCGCCCCGTCGTCCGCCGACTTCACCTCGAAGTACAAGGCCGACAACAACGGCGCCGAGCCGGGCACCTACTCCGCTGAGGGTTACGACGCGGCCAACGTGCTGCTCTCCGGCATCGCCGAGGGCAAGTACACCCGCGCCGACCTGCTGGACTGGGTGAACAGCTACGACGCCGACGGTCTCACCAAGCACATCAAGTTCAACAACGGTGAGGTCTCGACCGTCGTGATCTACGCCTACAAGGTCGGCGGCGGCAAGATCCAGCCGGGGCAGCCGATCAAGTAGTCCAGCCTGAGACCGGCGCTGCCGGTCCTCAGACCGTCGACGGGACGGGGTCGCGTGCGAGCCGCACGCGACTCCGTGCCCCGCCCCGTTCCCGGCCCGAGGTGGTTCCTTGCACGCGCTTGCGCTGAACTTCGACTTCCTGTTCAGCAACTTCTCCCAGCTGACCATCACGGGGCTGGCCCTCGGCGCCGTCTACGCCATGGTCGCCTTGGGCTACACGATGGTGTACGGCGTCCTGCAGCTGATCAACTTCGCCCACTCCGAGGTGTTCATGTACGGCACCTTCGCGACTCTGTGGACGATCTACTTCCTGGGCGGGACGCAGCACACCTCGGGTTTCGCCCTGGCGCGCATGTTCGCCATCGCCATGGTCATCGCCATGATCGTCTCCGGGCTCGTCGCTCTCCTGCTCGAGCGGGTCGCCTACCGACCCCTGCTCAAGCGGAACTCGCCCCAGCTGATGGCGCTGATCTCGGCGATCGGCGCCTCGTTCGTGCTTTCCGAGTCGATGGGCCTCCGCGACAACCTCACCCGCTGGATCGGCCTGAACGACAACCTGTCCAGATACGTCAGCGGAGCCCGCGACACCCGGGGCCTGCCGATGGACATCGAGACGCACAAGCTGTTCCCGGTGTTCAACTACCAGGTCACCAACATCGACGTCATCGTGATCGTCTGTGCGCTGTTGATGATGCTGCTCCTCGACCAGTTCGTACGCCGCTCACGGCTGGGCCGCGGCATCCGGGCGGTGGCCCAGGACCCCGAGTCCGCGGCGCTGATGGGCGTGAACTCGACGCGGGTCGTCCAGCTCACGTTCCTGCTGGGCGGCCTGATGGCCGGCGCCGCCGCCACGTTGTACATGCTCCGCATCGGCGCCACCCGCTTCGACGCCGGCTTCATCCTCGGCGTGAAGGCGTTCACGGCCGCGGTGATGGGGGGCATCGGCAACCTGCGCGGCGCGCTCGTCGGTGGGCTCGTCCTCGGGGTCGCCGAGAATTGGGGATCGGCGCTGGTCGGCACCCAGTGGAAGGACGTCGTGGCCTTCGTGCTCCTGGTCGTGATCCTGCTGTTCCGGCCCACCGGCATCCTCGGTGAGTCCCTCGGAAAGGCCCGCGTATGAAGCGGCCGGCCCTGCCGTCGGTGCCGTTGCCGGCACCGCTGCGCAGCAAGCAGGCGAAGATCGTCGGCATCGGCCTCTTCGTCGTGTTCCTCTACGCGCTCCCCATCCTCGACCTGCCGATCATCACGACCCCCGACAGCGACTTCGGCGGCGTGCTCTACACGATGGCCACCTACGTCCTGGTCGCCCTGGGCCTCAACATCGTGATCGGGTACGCCGGACTGCTCGACCTCGGGTACGTCGGGTTCTACGCCATCGGCGCGTACGTCACAGCCGTGCTGGGCGTGCAGCACGGCAACTGGCCCTATCTGTTGACCATCCCGGTGGCCGTCGCGGTCACGATGATCTCCGGGGTGATCCTCGGGGCACCGACCCTGCGGGTGCGCGGCGACTACCTCGCCATCGTCACCCTGGGCTTCGGCGAGATCATCCGGCTGGCCGCGAAGAACTCCGACTGGCTGGGCGGCGCCCGGGGGATCCAGAACGTCCCCAAGCCCCCGAGCGTGCACCTGTTCGACGTACCCCACCTGAAGTGGGAGAACGGCACCGTCCTGATCGACGTCACGAACAAGACCCAGGCGTTCGTGTTCGGGTTCATCGACTACGTGCCGTACTACTGGATGGCGCTCACCGTCGTCTTCATCGTCCTGATCGCCGACGTGCTCATCAAGAGCAGCCGCGTCGGACGGGCCTGGGAGGCGACGCGCGAGGACGAGGACGTCGCGGAGGTCATGGGCGTCCCGACGTTCCGCTACAAGCTGCTCGCCTTCGCGATGGGTGCCTTCGTCGGCGGGCTTTCGGGCGCCATCTCCGCAGCGGGAGCCAACTTCATCTATCCGGACTCCTACCAGATCACGGTCTCCATCATCTTCGTCGCCGCGATCGTGATCGGCGGGCAGGGCAACCGCTGGGGCGTCATGCTCGGAGCGGCCCTCGTCGTCTACCTGCCCGAGCGTTTCCGCGGGCTGGAGGAGTACCGCATCCTGATGTTCGGGATCGCGCTGATGCTGCTCGCCACGTTCCGACCGCAGGGCCTGCTGCCGCCCCGGGTCACCCGCCGGGCCAAGAAGCTGGAGCGCGAGATCGAGGATCTCGAGACCGGCGACGAGCCGCAGGAGGTGACCTCGTGAGCACCGACGAGACCAGCCACCAGGCGACGGAGAGCACCGGCGGGGTCATGCTCGAGGTCGACCACGTGACGCTCCGGTTCGGCGGTGTCACGGCCTTGGACGACGTGAGCTTCGAGATCCGCGAGGGCGAGATCCTCGGCCTGATCGGGCCGAACGGCGCCGGGAAGACCACCTGCTTCAACGTCACCACTGGCGTGTACCGGCCGACCCGGGGCGAGGTCAGGTTCCGCGGAAGGTCGCTCTCGCGGATGAAGCGCTTCCAGATCACCCGCCTGGGCATCGCCCGCACGTTCCAGAACATCCGCTTGTTCAAGACCATGACCGCGCTCGATAATGTCATGGTCGGCGGAGACACCCACAGCTCGGTCGGCATCCTCAACGCCCTGTTCCGAACGCCGCGCCAGCGACGCGAGGAGGACGAGAACCACCGGCGCGCGCTCGAGCTGCTCGACTTCGTCGGCATCGGAAAGCGTGCCGACGAGCTCGCCGCGAACCTGTCGTACGGCGACCAGCGCCGTCTCGAGATCGCGCGCGCGATGGCGACCAACCCGAAGCTCCTCTGTCTCGACGAGCCGGCTGCGGGTTTCAACCCGGCCGAGAAGCAGCGCCTGATGGAGCTGATCCGGAAGGTCCGCGACCAGGGCTACACGGTGCTGCTGATCGAGCACGACATGCGTCTGGTGATGGGCGTGACCGACCGGATCGTGGTGCTCGAGTTCGGCCGCAAGATCGCGGAGGGCTCGCCCGCCGAGATCCGCGACGACCCGGCCGTGATCGCCGCCTACCTGGGAACGGATGAAGAAGATGCTTCTTGAGGTCGACGGCCTGTGCGTCAACTACGGCCACATCGAGGCGATCCGCGACATCTCGTTCAACGTCGCCGAGGGCGAGATCACCACGTTGATCGGCGCCAACGGCGCGGGCAAGACGACGACGCTGAAGACGATCTCGGGTCTGCGGAAGGTGCGCGAGGGCAGGATCGTCTTCGACGGCAAGGACATCACCCACGTGCCTCCGTTCGAGCGCGTCAAGCTCGGGATCAGCCAGTCCCCGGAGGGCAGAGGTGTCTTCCCGGGGATGACCGTCCGGGAGAACCTCGACATGGGGGCCTACGTGCGCAGCGACCGCAAGACCGCGGCGTACCGGGAGGACGTCGAGCGGGTCTTCCAGCTCTTCCCGCGGCTGCAGGAGCGGGTCAACCAGACCGCGGGGACCATGTCCGGCGGCGAGCAGCAGATGCTCGCCATCGGCCGGGCGCTGATGGCGCGGCCGCGGCTGGTGCTCCTCGACGAGCCGTCGATGGGCCTCGCCCCGCGGCTGATCCAGCAGATCTTCTCGATCATCGCCGAGATCAACGAGCAGGGGACCACGGTGCTCCTGGTCGAGCAGAACGCCGCCCAGGCTCTTCGCCGCGCCCACCAGGCGCACGTGCTCGAGACCGGCGAGATCGTGCGGTCGGGCACCGGCGAGGAGCTCTCCGGCGACGAGGCCGTCAAGGCGGCGTATCTCGGGGGTGATGTCTAGGTCGCCCCTGGGTCACCGTCCCAGGCACCGTCACCGGGTCTCGACCCGCCGGTCGGCAGCTCGCAAGCTCGTTGCCGCGGCTTGCTCGATCTCCCCGCGCCACGCCGGGCCTCGTACCTCGGGTTCGGCTGCGCGGTGACCTAACGAAACGCCGCCACCAGCTCCACCAGCAGCGGCGCGACGACCAGCCCCGGCAGCAGGTCGGCGACCGCCATCTCACGCATCCGCAGCAGCCGCAGCGCCACGCCCACGAGCATCAGCCCGCCCGCGGCGGTGATCGCGGCCAGCTCGGCATCCGGCAGCACGTCGCCGAGCGCCGCCCCCGCCGCGGTGATCGCACCCTGCACCACGAGCACGGTGAGAGCGCTGGCGGTGACGCCCAAGCCGAACGACGCCGCGAAGGCCACCGCCGCGAAGCCGTCGAGGGTGGCCTTCAGGTAGAGCTGGTCGGCACCGTGACCGAGACCATCCGACAACGAGCCCAGGATCGTCAGCGGCCCGGTGCAGAACACGAGCGATGCCGTCACGAAGCCCTCGATGAAGCGGGCCCGCTCGGTCGAGTCGGTCTCGCCGGCCAGCCGCCGCTGCAGCCGGCCGCCGAGGCCCTCCACCCGTTGCTCCAGCCGCAACAGGGAGCCGACGATGCCGCCGATCACCAGCGACCCGAGCACGATCAGCAGCGGGGCGTGCGGGCCCACCTTCGCCGCGAACGCCGCGTCAGTCACCGCGAACGCGGAGAGGCCGGCGATCAGCAGCGTGACCAGGCCCAGCGCGTCGGTGACGAGGTCGCGGGTGCGCGCCGGGAGCCGGTTGCCGGCGAGCACGCCCACCGAGGAACCCACCAGCACCGTGACCACGTTGACCGCGGTGCCGGAACCGGTGATCACATGACTCCTGAGGACCTGGGGACAAAGCGGGGGAACTGAGCGTAGTCTGCCCGTGCGGCACCGACGGGGGGACCGGAGGGTGCCCTTCCTTCGTCGACCCGGAGGTCAACGGATGAGAACGCCCCGACCCCGTTCGTTGTTCTTCGGATTCCGTAGGAGGGCTGTATGAGCCGCTCCCTCCTCAGTCTGCGCGACGCGACGCTTGCGGACGCCGAGCAGCTCGCCGAGCTCTGGCAGCCGTTCCTGCGTCGCGGCTCCGACGAGCAGCTGCACGACCTCGCGACCGCCATCGAGCAGCTCGGGGACCGCCCCGGCGAACGGCTCGTCGTCGCGGAGTTCGACGGAGCCTTCGCGGGCGCCGCGTTCTTCAAGGCGGCGACGTACTCGCCGGTCAACCCCGAGCCGGTCCTCCAGGTGCACAACGCGGCCGTGGTCCCGGCGTTCCGGCGCCGCGGGGTCGGCAAGGCGCTGGTCGAGTCTGCGGTCACCTGGGCCGAGGAGCTCGGCATCGGTCACCTGGGGACGGCCACGTCGTCGGGCTCGCGCGAGGCGAACCGGTTCATGGCCCGCCTGGCGCTCGGGCCGCAGGCGGTGCTCCGGATGGCGCCTACCCCGGCCGTCCGCGCCAAGCTCGCCGCCCGTCATCCCGCCGCCCGACAGGTGACCCAGGTGCTGGCCGTACGCCGCAGCCTGCGGCACGCCCGGTCGGTCTCCGGGTCGATCTCCGGGAGCTGACCGGCGTCAGCGCTCCTTGGGGAGCAGGGCGCAGGTGATCCGGCAGGTGCAGACCCGCCGGTCCTGCTCGTCGGTGATCACGACCTCGTAGGACGCCATGCTGCGGCCGAGGTGGAGAGGGGTGGCGACCCCGGTGACCAGGCCACTCGTCGCCGCGCGGTGGTGGGTGGCGTTGATGTCGACGCCGACCGAGATCCGGTCGGGGTGGGCGTGGATCGCCGACCCGAGAGAGCCCAGGCTCTCGGCGAGCACGACCGAGGCCCCGCCGTGGAGGAGCCCGTAGGGCTGGGTGTTGCCCTCGACCGGCATCGTCGCGACGAGCCGCTCCGCCGAGGCCTCGAGGATCTTCACGCCCAGCTTCTGGTTGAGGGCGCCCATCCCCTCGTCCTCCCCGGCGATGAAGGCCGAGAGCAGCCGGTCGTCGTCCCTGGTGTCGTGCATGCGACCATCCTGCCGGACGCCGCCGACAGCCCGCCGTACGGTCCGAATCCGCTGTCGGTGCCACTGGATAGAGTCGGCGGGTGCCCGACGCTTCCGTGACAGCGACCCCGACCAGGCCGCGGCTGCTGCTCCTCGACGGCCACTCGCTGGCCTACCGCGCCTTCTTCGCGCTGCCGGTCGAGAACTTCTCGACCACCACCGGCCAGCACACCAACGCCGTCTTCGGTTTCACCTCGATGCTGATCAACGTCCTGCGTGACGAGCAGCCGACCCACATTGCGGTCGCCTTCGACAAGTCCCGGCAGACCTTCCGGCTCCAGGAGTACGCCGAGTACAAGGCCAAGCGCAACAAGACGCCCGAGGAGTTCTCCAGCCAGCTCCCGTTGATCAACGAGGTGCTCGACGCGCTCCGGATCAAGCACCTCGCCAAGGAGGGCTACGAGGCCGACGACATCATCGCCACGCTGGTGACGCAGGCCCTCGACGAGGGCTACGAGGTGCTGATCCTCACCGGCGACCGCGACTCCTTCCAGCTGGTCACCGACGACGCGACGGTCCTCTACCCGATGCGCGGTGTCTCCGAGCTCGCCCGGATGACACCGGCCGCGGTCGAGGAGCGGTACGGCGTGCGCCCCGAGCGCTACCCCGAGCTCGCCGCCATCGTGGGGGAGACCTCCGACAACCTGCCGGGTGTCCCCGGTGTCGGCCCGGGCTTCGCCGCGCGCTGGCTCAAGGAGTACGACGGGCTCGACGGCGTCATCACCAACGCCGACCTGATCAGCGGCAAGAAGGGCGAGGCGCTGCGCGAGCACCTCGGCGACGTCATCCGCAACCGTCGTCTCAACGAGCTCGTGCGCGACCTCGATCTCGAGCTCGCCCCGGCCGACCTCGAGGCCCAGTCGTGGGACCGGCAGCTGGTGCACACCCTGTTCGACTCCCTGGAGTTCCGGGTGCTGCGCGAGCGGCTGCTGGAGTCGTGGGACGTGCAGCATGACGACATCGACGACTCCGGCTTCGAGCTCTCCGGCGTCGCCCTGGGGGAGGGCGAGGTCGCCGGCTGGCTCAACGACCACGCCGGCGCCGACACGCGCACCGGGATCACCGTCCACGGCGGCTGGGGTGCCGGCACCGGCGAGGTGCGCGGCGTCGCGCTCGCGGCCGCCGACGGCCAGGCGGCCTGGGTCGACGCGGGCGACGTCACGCCCGACGACGACGCGGCGATCATGACCTGGCTCGGCGACCCGAGCCGGGCCAAGGTGCTCCACGACGCCAAGGGCCCGATGCTGGCGCTGGCGGCGCGGGGCTGGCCGTTGCGCGGTCTCGTCAGCGACACCGCGCTCGCGGCGTACCTCGTGCGACCCGACCAGCGCTCCTACGACCTCGCCGACCTGACCCTCCGCTACCTCAAGCGCGAGCTCAAGCAGGGGGCGGCCGACGGCTCAGACGCCGCCCAGGGGGAGCTGCTGTTCGAGGACGAGTCGACCGGTGGGGGCATCGCCGAGACCGCGATGCTGCACGCCCGCGCCGTCCTCGACCTCGCCGACACCCTCGACGGTGAGATCGAGCAGACCGGTGGTGCCCGGCTGCTCGCCGACGTCGAGCTGCCCCTGGTCGACCTCCTCGCCTCGATGGAGCAGACCGGCATCGCCGTCGACATCGACCATCTCGAGTCGCTGGAGAGCCATTTCGCGACGGAGGTGCGCGACGCCGCGTCCGAGGCGTTCCGGGTGATCGGCAAGGAGATCAACCTCGGCTCGCCCAAGCAGCTGCAGGTCGTGCTCTTCGAGGAGCTCGGCATGCCGAAGACCAAGCGCACCAAGACCGGCTACACCACCGATGCCGACGCGCTGCAGGGCCTGTTCGAGAAGACCGAGCACCCGTTCCTGATGGCGCTGCTGCGCCACCGTGACGTGAGCCGGCTCCGGCAGACGATCGAGGGCCTGCTCAAGACAGTGCAGTCCGACGGCCGCATCCACACGACGTTCAACCAGACCATCGCGGCCACCGGTCGGCTCTCGAGCACCGAGCCCAACCTGCAGAACATCCCGATCCGCACCGAGGAGGGGCGCCGCATCCGCGAGGGATTCGTGGTCGGCAAGGGCTTCGACTGTCTGATGACCGCCGACTACAGCCAGATCGAGATGCGGATCATGGCGCACCTGTCCGAGGACGCCGGGCTGATCGAGGCGTTCAAGTCCGGCCAGGACTTCCACTCGATCACGGCCTCGCGCGTGTTCGGCGTCCCGGCCGAGGAGGTCACGCCGGGGCAGCGCGCGAAGATCAAGGCGATGAACTACGGCCTCGCCTACGGCCTCTCGGCGTTCGGGCTCGGGCAGCAGCTGCGCATCGACCCGAGCGAGGCCCGCGGGCTGATGGACGAGTACTTCCAGACCTTCGGCGGGGTTCGCGACTACCTCGCCGGTGTCGTCGACGAGGCACGCCGCACCGGCTTCACCGAGACGATCCTCGGCCGCCGGCGCTACCTGCCCGACCTCAGCAGCGACATCCGGCAACGGCGCGAGATGGCCGAGCGGATGGCGCTGAACGCCCCGATCCAGGGCTCGGCCGCCGACCTGATCAAGGTCGCCATGCTCCATGTGGACGCCGCCATCCGCGCGGCGGGGCTGGGGTCACGGATGCTGCTCCAGGTGCACGACGAGCTCGTGTTCGAGGTGGCCGAGGGGGAGCGCGGCGCGCTCGAGGACGTCGTACGCCGGGAGATGGGCTCTGCGGCGGACCTGGCCGTGCCGCTGGACGTCTCCGTCGGCACCGGCCGCTCCTGGCACGACGCCGCGCACTGACGCGGGGCGTCGGGATCCCCGGCGGGCCGGGTATCCCGCACTTCTCGGGAGTTGCAACCCCCGAGAAGTGACCGATCGGCCTGTGCCGTGGGGCTGATGAGACACGTGGGGCGACACCTTGAGGTTGCTCCGGCTGCAGCGCTTCAGATCCCTCGGTACGGCTCCGGAGCCAGCTCGGCCTGCGCCACCGATCCCGTGCTTCGCTGGTGGGCGACCAGCAGCACCAGCACGAGCACGGCGTCGACGCTGATGACCACGGTGAGCATGCCGGCCACCGTGCTGGCCGTGAGCCCGAAGCCGATGATCGCGAGCAGGGCCACCCAGGTCAGGTAGACGCTGCGCTGCCCACCCCGGGCGAGCAGGGCGTAGACGACCATCATCAGACAGGCCAGCAGCGTCCCCAGCACGGCGAAGATCCAGAGCTTGGAGCGGACGTCGTCGTACTGCGAGCCGCCCACGAAGATCAGGGCGAGTCCCGGGAGCAGGGCCGTCGCCAGGGTCGCCACCCCACCGAGCACGACGACAGCGCCGACCGCCAGCACGAACGTGCGCGGGCTCTCGCCGGAGGCCATCGACGGGAACGCCACGATCGAGACGAACTGCGGCAGGAACAGCACCGCCTTCGCCATGATCAGCCCCGCGGCGTACAACCCCGCGTCGTGGGAGTCGAGAGTGTGCCGGGCGACGATCAGGTCGACGTTGCTGAGGGCGAAGAACGCCAGCAGGGCCTGGGAGTTGTGCACCATCTCGACGACCAGCGAACGCAGCCCCTCGCGCGCGGCCCCGGGTCGCAGGTGCCGATGGCGGAGGGCGTGCAGGCCGACGACGACGGGCACGACGAGGGTGATCGCGACCGCGATCGCGCCCCATCGCGGCTCGGGACGCCACACCATCAGGCCCACGCCGACGAGGAGCCGCGGCGCCCCGATGCAGATCTGGACCGCCGACAGCGCCCCCCACCGCCGCTCGCCCTGGAGGATTCCGGTGAGGCCGCCGACCAAGGTCAGCGGCACCGCCGAGATGCCGAGCAGCGCGGCCATCAGCAGGTCGTCGAGCTGCAGGGTGACGTTGATCAGCGGGGTGAGCACCAGCAGCACGACGCCGAGGGCGACCGAGCTGACCAAGGTCAGCCGCACCAGGTGGGGCTCGACGTCGTCCAGGTCGTGCTCACCGGACGACAGCCGGCGCGCCGCGGTGGCCTGCAGCCCGAGGGAGCCGACGTTGACGACGAGCAGGAGGTTCATCCAGGCCGCCAGCGCGCCGTAGTCGTTCGGGCCGAGGATGTGCGCCGACGCGATCGTGAACCCGTACGTCGTGACGTTCAGGACCAGCATCGCGATGGCGACGCCGCCGCCACCGCGGAGCTTCGCGGCAGCGTTCGACGACCCCGCTGCCGATGCCATGCGCGGCAGCCTATGCCGATCGAGGGGCACGTCCGTCGAGCGGCCCCGCCGGTCGCGCATGCCGGTCGGCCGCGGTTCGGTCACCCTCTCGGGCCGCCCCACTCACGGACCGTCCCCCCGGCGCTGCATCGGCGCAGCAGCTCGGTGCCTTGTGTGACTCCCGGGGGCACGCCGACCCGGCTCACCCCACGGCGAGATCGGCAGCGAAGATCGCCGTGCCCGGGATCAGCCGCCCGCGTACCCTCGACCAGCCGCCCCACACGCGGTCGTGGTCCTCGGGCCACTCCGGCTCGACCAGCGCCACGATCCGGAAGCCGTGACCAGCCAGCAGCGACACCCAGTCCCCGAGGGTGCGGTGGTGCTCGACGTAGGAGACTAGACCCGTGTCGTCGTCGACCTCGACGTACGGCGTGCGATCCCAGTAGGACGACATCGCGGTGAGCCCGGCATCGGACGGGTCGTCGGGGAAGCTCCAGCGCGTGGGATGGGTGATCGAGAACGCGAACCGCCCTCCTGGGCGCAGCACCCGCGCGACCTCGGCGACCGCGGCATCGAGGTCGGCGATGAACTGCAGCGCTCCGAACGAGCAGAACACCACGTCGTACGACGCGTCCGCGAACGGCAGTGCGGTGGCCGTCCCACGGACCGACGGGACCGCGATGCCGGTGGCCTCGTCGATCCGGAGTGAGTGCTGCAGCTGCCGGGCTGACAGGTCGAGGCCGTACGACGTACCGCCGTGCACCCGCACCCACCGCGAGCACTGGCCGGCGCCCGAGCCCAGCTCCAGCACGTCGCGGCCGGAGACGTCACCGAGCACACCGGCCTCGTCCTCGGTCAGCCCCTCGGGGCCCCAGACGAAGCCGGTGTCGCCCAGAAAACCGCCGTGCGTGGCCTGGTACTCGTCGGCGTACCGGTCCCAGTCGGGACCGTTGGCCCGGCGCGACTCGTCCTCGCTCACGGCCCGTCGCTCGACCCGCACCCGTTGCGGCAGGTGGTCCTCCACGCTGGCGACCCTAGCGACCACGAACGGCCAGGGCCGACTCCGTGGTCGGAGTCGGCCCTGTCCTCTCCCGACAGGAGCTCAGGGTCGCACGATCACCCGCCCGGTCATCCCCTGGACGTCGTGCAGGGCACAGATGTAGTGGTAGGTCCCCGGCTGGGTGAACGTCACGGCGAAGGTGAGTCCCGGCGGGACGAACGAGCTGAGGTCGCCGCCGCCGTACGTCGCTGCCGGCACGTAGGTGTCCAGTGCGGGACCCATCGGCTCGGCTCCGAAGGTGACGGTGTGCGGGTCACCCATGCTCTGCGAGTTGTCGAAGACGACCGTGTCGCCGACGTGCACCGTGACAGACGGCCGGAGGAAGCGCATCACCATCGCGGTGCCGTCATCGGCACCCATCATCACCCGGTGCTGCCCCGACTCGGCGAGGGCGTGGGCGCGTAGGCGGTTGCCGTCGAGCCGGATGGCGCGGGCCTGGGCGGCCGCCTGGGCGTCGTACTGCGCCTGAGTGAAGGGGTACGCCGTGCCCGCGGCGGCCACGTGCACGGTGCCCTTCATCATCACCCCGTGCACCAGGCAGTAGTAGACGAAGTCCCCGGTGTCGGGGAAGGACAGCGTGTAGTCCTGGTACGGCGTCACGAAGGGCGGGAACGGTCCGAAGTCCTCGCCGGCCGGGACGGTGGTGAGGAGCCCGGAGTTCTGGTAGGTGCCGTCTGCGGCTCCGCTGCCGATCCGGGTGACCTGGCTCGGGTCACCGGGGTTGAAGGGCCCCGACGGCTCCCCGTTGCCGGGGAAGAACGTGACCGTGTGCGGTTCGACGGAGTTCGCCACCCAGGTCACCGTGTCGCCCTGGTCGATCCAGATCTCGCCGGGCAGGAAGCGGGCACCGGTGACAGAACCGTCCGGCGACTGCGATCCGGCCAGCACCCGCCAGTCGTGGGACGTGTCGGCCACTGCGGAGGGGCTCACGCCGAACGCGACCAGGCCGAGTGCGACCAGCGCACAGGCCACCAGCGAACGGAAGGCGATGACGATCCGAGACGAGCGTTGAGTTCTCACGAGGACTCCTCGAAATATATCGGACTACGTGCTATTGGCTTACGCTCCGAACTCCGGTTGCGCCAGACCCGAACGGGCCAGGGGAGAGGTGATCGGCCCCTCCGCGTGTGTCACCGTGGGGCCGTGGACTTCGCCGGGCTGACGCCGCTTTCCGGTGGGTGGTCCGGCCACACCTTCGTGAGCGAGGCAGACGGCGAGCGCTCGGTCGTGCGGATCTACCCGCCCGGGCTCCGCGACGAAGCAGCGCCCGAGATCGACGCGGCGGTGCTCCGGCTGGTGCGCGGCCTGGTGCCGGTCCCCGACGTCCTGGAGGTACGCCGTGGGGTCACCGCCGCGGGCCTTCCTGGTCTGCTGGTCACCTCGTTCCTGCCGGGGGAGCGCGGAGACCTGGTCCTGCCCTCGCTCGACGACGGGGACGCCGCCGCCCTCGGTCGCCGTCTCGGCGCCCTGGTGGCGGACCTGTCCGGGATGCCGACCCTGACCGCCGGGCCGTTCGTCGACGCGGAACTGACGATCGGCGACTTCGGGATGCCTGACGGGCTCCCCGGTTTCGTGGCCGACCACGCCGATGCCCTCGGGTGGGAGCCGGACCTGCTCGGCCGGCTCGAGGCGGTGGCGGAGGAGGCGCAGGCACTGCTCGACGGGGTGGGTCGCACCTGCCTGGTGCACTCCGACGCCAACCCGAAGAACGTGCTGGTCGACCCGGACACCTTGACCGTCACCGCACTCCTCGACTGGGAGTTCTCCCATTCCGGGCACCCGTTCACCGACCTCGGGAACCTGCTGCGGTTCGACCGTGCCCCGTCGTACGCCGACTCCGTCCTCGCCGCCTGGTGTGAGCGCCGCGGAGGTACGCCGCACGACGCTCTCGGACTCGCGCGTGCGGCGGATCTGTGGGCGCTGGTCGACCTCGCCTCTCGTGAAGAGTCGAACCCGGTGGCCGACCGTGCGGCCGGGCACCTCCGGGCCATCGCCCGCAGCGGCGACCTCCACGCCACGGGGGAGTGATCTGGCGCCCGGACGGTTCATCACGCTGGGTGGGCGAACCGGAGCTGGGCCAGGCGAATTCCGCACGCCCAGTGCCCGTTCACCCACTCGACGTGATGAACCGTCCGGACCTCGCCTCACCCCCCGGGGCGCGGGTCTCGTGACGCGTCGCTCGTCCCTCGCAGGCTCGGTCCTAGCCGACGCTCCTCGACCTCCCGCCTTGCACGGGGCTTCGCAGGCTCAGCCCCCGCGGCGTGAGTTGGACGGGTCACACGGGCGCCGCGTAGACTCCCAAGGCGCTTGGAGTCTGCCGACGTCCCGGACGGAGCGGACACCGGCTCGCTATCTCAAGACTGTGGTCCTGCAGCTCGACGCTGCGGCCGACCGCGGAGATCCCGACGGTAGTGACCAGGGCTTCACGCGTGCCCGCCCACAACTCCATCCATCCAAGGAAACTTCTCCCATATGACGAGCAGCACCTCCGCGTACGCGGACATCGACGCGCCCCAGGTGGCGGTCAACGACATCGGGTCCCAAGAGGACGTCCTCGCCGCGATCGACGGCACCATCAAGTACTTCAACGACGGTGACATCGTGGATGGCACCATCGTCAAGGTCGACCGGGACGAGGTCCTGCTCGACATCGGCTACAAGACCGAGGGCGTCATCCCCTCG
>NZ_DASXWU010000101.1:0-35614 GCF_036503465.1 Nocardioides sp. | reverse complement strand
CTCCCCGGAACATCGCGTCCCGACGCGCGGCCAGGCCGACCTCGTCGGCGAGCGCCAGGAGCGTCGTGAGCACCTCGTCGTCGACCAGTCCCTTGGAGAGGTCGACGTGCAGGTCGGCGGCGTCGTGGGTGAACCGCGCGGCCCGTCCGGGGTCGTCGGCGAACCACGCGCGCAGGTCCGGTGCGAACCCGCGCGCCAGCTCGTCGAGCCGCGACCACGCCGCCGTCGACGCAGGGTCGACGGGGTCTCCCGAGGACGTCGCGGTCACCGGGCGGTGCCGGCCTGGTGCATGGCCTTCTCGACGGTCGCGCTCAGGTCGTCGAACGCGGTGACGAACTTCTCCACGCCCTCCTTGATCAGGACGCTGATCACGTCGTCGTAGTCGACGCCGGCGTCCTTCAGCGCCGCGAAGACGGCCGCGGCGTCGTCGTAGAACGGGTGCACCTGGTCACCCTTGATCTCGCCGTGGTCCGCGACCGCGTCGAGGGTCGGCTCGGGCATCGTGTTGACGGTGTCGGGCACGACGAGGTCGACCACGTACATGGTGTCGTCGTAGTCGGGGTTCTTCACGCCGGTCGACGCCCACAACGGCCGCTGCTTGCGCGCACCGTCGGCCTCGAGGGAGGCCCAGCGCTCCGAGGAGAAGAACTCCTCGTAGGCCTTGAACGCCAGCCGGGCGTTCGCGACGCCGGCCTTGCCCAACAAGTCGTCGTGCCCACCCATCGAGTCGAGGCGCTTGTCGATCTCGGTGTCGACCCGCGAGACGAAGAACGACGCGACGGACTGGACCTTCGAGAGATCGTGCCCGTTGTCCCGCGCCTTCTCGAGGCCGGCGACGAAGGCCTCCATCACGTGGTGGTACTGCTCGAGCCCGAAGATCAGGGTGACGTTCACCGGGATGCCCTTGGCCAGCGTCTCCGTGATCGCCGGCCAGCCCTCCTTCGTGCCCGGGATCTTGATGTAGACGTTCGGCTCGCCGACCGTGTTCCAGAGCTCAGCGGCCTCGCGGACGGTGCCGGCCGTGTCGTGGGCCAGGCCGGGGGAGACCTCGATGGAGACCCGGCCGTCGACGGTGTCGCTGGCGTCGTACGCCGGACGCATGACCTTGCAGGCGTCGCGGACGTCGTCGGTGGTGATGGTCCGCACCGCCTGGTCGGTGTCGGCGCCTTGACCCGCGAGCTCCCGGATCTGCGGGTCGTACCGCTCGCCCTCGGACAGCGCCGCCTGGAAGATCGACGGGTTGCTGGTGACCCCGACGACGTGCTGGTTCTTCATCAGGTCGGCGAGGTTGCCGGTCTCGAGCCTCTCGCGGGAGAGGTCGTCGAGCCAGATGGAGACCCCCGCGTCGGAGAGCTGTTGCAGCCGGTCGGTCATGTCTGCCTCCTGGTACGTGACTGGTACGTGGCTGGTGGGTCCTAGTCGGTGGCGCTGTGGATGCTGTCCTGGGCGGCCGCGGCGACCGCCTCGGCGGTGATGCCGAACTCCTGGTAGATGCGCGCGTAGTCGGCGGACGCGCCGTAGTGCTCGAGCGAGATGATCCGGCCGTGGTCGCCGACGACGTCTCGCCAGCCCTGGCCGACGGCGGCCTCGACCGACACCCGCGCCTTCACGGTCGGAGGGATCACGGTCTCGCGGTAGGACTCCTCCTGGGCGTCGAACCACTCGCGGCAGGGCATCGAGACGACCCTGGCCCGGACGCCGTCCGCGGCCAGCAGGTCACGCGCCTTCACCGCGAGCTGGACCTCCGACCCGGTGCCGATCAGCACCACGTCCGGGGCACCGCCGTCCACGTCGAGCAGGACGTAGCCGCCACGGTGGACGTTGCTGGTGTCGGCGTACCCCTCGCTCCCGCGGGGGTACGTCGGGACGTTCTGCCGGGTCAGGACCAGGCCGGCCGGGCGGTCGGTGTGCTCGAGGATGGTCTGCCAGCACGCGGCGGTCTCGTTGGCGTCGGCCGGGCGTACGACGTCCAGCCCGGGGATCGCACGGAGAGCGGCGAGCTGCTCCACGGGCTGGTGCGTCGGGCCGTCCTCGCCGAGGCCGATGGAGTCGTGGGTCCACACGTAGGTGACCGGCAGGCCCATGATCGCGGCGAGCCGCACCGAGGGCCGCATGTAGTCGGAGAAGGTCAGGAAGGTGCCGCCGAAGACGCGGGTGCCGCCGTGGACCGCGATGCCGTTCATGATCGCGCCCATGCCGTGCTCGCGGATCCCGAAGTGGAGCACCCGCCCGGCCAGGGGATCGGCCTTCCACATCTTGGTCGCCCGGTCGCCGGGCAGGAACGACGGTGCGTCCTCGATGGTGGTGTTGTTGGACTCCGCCAGGTCGGCCGACCCGCCCCAGAGCTCGGGGACGTGCTCGGCGATCGCGTTGATCACCGCGCCGGAGGCCTTCCGGGTCGCCATCCCGTTCTCGTCGGCGTCGAAGGTCGGCAGGTGGTCGGCCCAGCCGTCGGGGAGCACCCGCTTCTGCATCCGTTCGAAGAGGGCGGGGTCGGCGGACGGCTTGCGAGCCCATGCGGTGTACTGCTCGTCCCACGCGGCCTGCGCGGCCTTGCCGCGCGCGACCTGCTCGCGCGTGTGCTCCAGGACGCCGGGCGGGACCTCGAAGGTCTGCTCGGGGTCGAAGCCGAGCACCTTCTTGGTCGCGGCCACCTCGTCGGCGCCGAGCGCGGAGCCGTGCGCCTTGCCGGTGTTCTGCGCGTGGGGTGCCGGCCAGGCGATGATCGTGTGCAGCACGATGAAGCTCGGTCGGTCGGTCACCGCCTGGGCCCGGCGGATCGCGTCGTACAGCGCCGGCACGTCCTCCCGGTACGTCGTGCCGCCATGGGTCCAGTCGACGTGCTGCACGTGCCAGCCGTAGGCCTCGTAGCGCGCGCCGACGTCCTCGCCCAGGGCGATGTCGGTGTTGTCCTCGATCGAGATCCGGTTGTGGTCGTAGAAGACGATCAGGTTGCCGAGCTCCTGCACGCCCGCGATCGCGGAGGCCTCGTGGCTGACCCCCTCCTCGATGTCGCCGTCGGAGCAGAATGCGTAGACGAAGTGGTCGAACGGCGAGGCGCCGATCGCGGCGTTGGGGTCGAGCAGGCCGTGCTCGCGCCGGGCGGCCATCGCCATGCCCACCGCGTTGCCGATGCCCTGGCCGAGCGGACCGGTGGTGGTCTCGACGCCGGCCGTGTGGCCGTACTCCGGGTGGCCGGGCGTCTTGCTGCCCCACGTGCGCAGCGCCTTGAGGTCGTCGAGCTCGAGGCCCCAGCCGCCGAGGTAGAGCTGGATGTAGAGAGTCAGGCTCGAGTGGCCGCAGCTGAGGACGAACCGGTCACGGCCCGGCCAGTGGGGGTCGGCGGGGTTGTGCCGCATCACCTTCTGGAAGAGCAGGTACGCCGCGGGCGCGAGGCTCATCGCGGTGCCGGGGTGCCCGTTGCCGACCTTCTGGACGGCGTCCATGGCGAGCACGCGGACGGTGTCGACGGCCTTGTCGTCCAGCTCGGTCCAGTCCAGCTTGGCGGGTGTCTGGCTCACGCGCTCTTCCCTTCCCGAACGTGTCGGACGAACGCCCCCGCGACGATCACCGGGGGCAGGACTCAGGCGACTCCGAGCCTACTCATGCCGGGCGATAGACTTCGAGGCGCCTGCGAGCCCTGCTCTCTCTCGATCCCTTTCGACTCAACTCGTACCCGAGGAACCTGTGTGACATACGTCGGCCACCGAGCACCGGTCGGTGACGCCTTGCAGGTGGGTCCGGCGACGGGCCGGGACGTCGTAGCGGCGTACGTCGGGCTGACCAAGCCGCGGGTCATCGAGCTGCTGCTGCTGACCACGGTGCCGGTGATGTTCTTCGCGGCGGGCGGCATCCCCGACCTCGGCCTCGTGGTCGCGACGGTCGTGGGCGGAGCGCTGTCGGCGGGGTCGGCCTCGGCGCTGAACTGCGTCTACGACCGCGACATCGACGAGCAGATGCGGCGCACCCGCCGGAGGGCGATCCCACGGCACATCGTCACGCCCCGGGCGGCACTCACGTTCGGGCTCGCGCTCGGCGTGCTCGCGACCGTGGTCCTCTACGTCTGGGTCAACCCTCTGTCGGCGGCGCTGTCCGTGGTGGCGGAGTGCTTCTACCTCTTCGTCTACACGATGCTGCTCAAGCGGCGGACCACCCAGAACATCGTCTGGGGCGGCCTCGCCGGCTGCTTTCCCGCCCTGATCGGCTGGACGGCGGTCACCGACCACCTGGCCTGGTCGCCGGTGGTGTTGTTCCTGGTCGTCTTCTTCTGGACACCGCCGCACACGTGGGCGCTGGCGCTGCGCTACCGCGAGGACTACGCCGGCGTCGACGTCCCGATGCTTCCGGTGGTGGCGCGGGCGGAGGTCGTGGGCCGGAAGGTCGTGCTCTACAGCTGGGTGATGGTGGCGACCTCGCTGGTCCTGTGGCCGGTCGCCGGCACCGGACCTCTCTACCCCGTCGTCGCAGCGGCGCTCGGGGCGGGCTTCCTCGTGCAGGCGCACCGGATGTGGGCCCGCGCCCGCGGCACCGAGGACCTGAGCATGATCAAGCCGATGGTGCTCTTCCACGCCTCGAACCTCTACCTCTCGCTGCTCTTCGTGGCGGTGGCCCTCGAGCCGCTGCTCCGCTGAACCGATCCGGCTGAGCCGAGCCGGCTCCGGGTTTCGCGGAAATCGCCTGCGGGAGGCAACCGAACCGGCCTACGGTGCGTCTGTGTAGGTACGACGGTTGGCCTGCCCACGGGGGTGCAGGCCAACCGTCGTCCAGCTAGGCTCGGTGCCGACACGGGGGATCTCAATGCGCACGTCTTCTGCTGGACTGCTGCTCGGCGGCCTCGTCGCGTCGGTGCTGACCCTGTCCACGCCCGTCGCCTCGTCCGGGCGTCCGGCGGAGCCTGCCGCGGTCGACACGTCGACGAGCACCTCGACCCGCACCGCGACCCGCACCGCGACCCGCATCGCGCTGGCGAAGCCCACGACGTCGTACCACTACATCGTCAACGTGAGGACGCCGCGGGCCGCCAAGCGCCTGGGCTTCAACGTCATCGACACCGGCACCAGCCAGGACCAGATCGACGCGCTGCCGCGGGGCACCCAGGCGATGGTGTGGGTGGGGGAGAAGTGCCCGACCCGGATCGACGGAGCCTTCCGGTCCCTGGTGAGACGGCTGGCCGGCGACCGCAAGGTGTTCGGCTACTTCCTGTCCGACGAGCCGCACATCTCCGACTGTCCCAAGGGTCCCCGCCACCTGGCCGCGAAGGCGGACTTCATCCGGAAGACGAGCGGCGGTCGGCAGAAGTCCTTCATCGTCCTCTGCATCACCCACCCGCCGGGCTACCACGCGTTCCGGCCGAGGGTCACCCACGTGACGATGGTGGGGATCGACCCCTACCCGTGCTCGGTCACCTATCCGTCGTGCAACTACGGCCTGATCCGGCACCGGGTGCGGCAGGCGGCCCGGGCCGGCATCCCACGCCGGCTGATGGTCCCCACGTTCCAGGCGTTCGGACAGGAGAAGCTCTCGGGCCACTACTACAACCTGCCCACGGCCTACCAGCTCAAGCGCATCCTGAACCGGTGGGCGGCCCTGGTGCCGAACCCGAAGATGGACTTCACCTACGGGTGGGGGCACCGGGCCGCGTCGAACCCGACCCTCGTCGACTCCACCGCGTTGAAGGACCTGCTGCAGAGGTACTTCCAGAACTGAGCGGCGTCTGGAACAGTGCCTGCTGTCAGTGACGGGGGGTCCCGACGAAGGAGCCCCATGTCCAGGTCCCGGTTCGCCCCTATCGCCCTGCTCTCATCGCTCGCTCTGCTCGTGGGGGGCGCCGCCGCCGACCCTGCCGTCGGCCTGACCCGGACCGCACAGGTGAACGCCGCGCGCTCCACGCTGCCCGCGCCGACGACGTCACACCACTACATCGCGAACGTCGGCAGCGCCACGCGCGCGGTCAAGAGGCTCGGCTACACGGTGATCGACGTCGGGGCGGTCGGCGAGGAGATCCGGAACCTGCCCGCGCACACCCAGGGCCTGGTCTGGCTCGGCCAGGACTGCCCCACGCGGGCCAACCGCGCCTTCAAGCGGGTCATCCGCCGGTTCGCCCACAGCCCGAAGGTCTTCGGCTACTACCTCGCCGACGAGCCCCACAAGAGCGGCTGCCGCGCTGGCCCGGCCGCGCTGGCCACCCGCGCCGACTACATCCGCAAGCAGAGTGGCGGGGTCCAGCAGTCCTTCATCGTCCTCGACGACTCCTACCACGCGTTCCGGCCGTGGATCACCCACGTGACCATGGTGGGCATCGACCCCTACCCGTGCTCGACCGGAAGTCATGGCTGCGACTTCACCGAGATCAACGACGACCTGGGCACCGCGCTCAACGCCGGTATCCCGCGCCGTACGGTCGTCCCGACCTACCAGGCGTTCGGGCAGGAGAACACGTCCTCCCACTACTACAACCTGCCGACCCGCGACCAGATGCGCGCCATGCTCCACCGCTGGGCCAGGCTCGTGCCGCACCCGCCGATGGACTACACCTACGGGTGGGGTCACCAGGACAGCGCCAACCCGACGCTGCGCGACTCGACCGGGCTCAAGCGGCTCTTCAGCCGCTACTTCGCGGGCTGATCAAGGGGGGTCCAGACCCTCCCTCAAACGTCGTAGCACAGTCACCCGCTTGGGCCATGACCGTACGACCCTGCCCGACCGACCATGGGGCATGCCGGGGGGACCGTACGTCACGTCGCTGGGCCATGCCGGCCTGCGCATCGAGAACGACCATGTCCGGGTGCTCGCCGACCCGTGGTTCGCCGAGCGCGGCGCGTTCCTGGCCTCGTGGTTCCCCTTCCCGGACAACTCGCACGTCCGTACGCCGTCGCTCCAGGACGTCGACGTCGTCTCGATCTCCCACGAGCACCTGGACCATCTCGACCTCGACCTGGTCGCGGCGCTCCCGGAGCACGTCCCGGTGGTGGTGCCGCGCTACCCGTCGACGATCCTGGAACGCCGGCTCCGCGGGACGGGGCACGAGCGCGTCGTGGTGCTGGACGCCTGGGAGCGGTACCCGCTGAGCGACCACGAGGACTGGATGACGGTCATCCCGGAGGTCTGCCCGATGACGCACGACGCCGCCGTGCTGTTCCACGTCGGGGGACGCGTCGTGCTGCACTGCAACGACGCCCGCATCTCCCTGGCGCAGGTGCGGCGGGCGATGGTGGAGACCGGGCGTGGCGTCGACTTCATGGCCGTGCAGATGTCCGGAGCCAGCTGGCACCCGGTCGTGTACGAGTACGAGGGGGGCGACCGGGCGCGGATCGAGGAGGTGAAGCGCGTCGGCAAGTTCAAGGCCGTCACCCGACTCGTTCGCTCCGTCGCGCCCGGCATGGTCGTGCCGTACGCCGGGCCGCCGTGCTTCCTCGACGACGACCTGTTCGAGCACAACCCGCGTCTCCACACGCCCGGGGACGGCACCGGCCCCGACGGCGGCGGCGAGGGCATCTTCCCGGGCCAGGACCAGGCCGTGGCCTGGCTGCGCGACCGGCTGCCCGACCAGCCCAGCACCTACCTGCTCCCCGGCGACGTGTACGACGCGGCCACCGGGCAGGTGTCCCGGGACCCGCAGTGGACCGGCTTCCGCCTCGACGCCCCACCGACCGAGCGCCGGGCCTACCTCGAGGCGTACGCCGCGCGTCGCCGCGGGGCGATCCAGGAGGTCTGGCGCAACCACCCGGTCCCCGCCGACGACGACACCCTCGCCCAGGACTTCCGCCGCCACTTCGAGCACCTGGGCCGGCTGTCGTCATACTTCCTGGCCAGGGCCGGCCTGACCGTCCGCTTCGAGGTGCTCGGGCCGGGCGGCGGCACGTGGGACGCGCACATCGGTCCCGACCGGATGGAGGTCGACCTCGACGGTACGGCGCAGACAGTGGACTACCGGATACGCGTCGAGGGGCGCTGGCTGGCGGGTGTCGTGGCGGGCCGGATCCGGTGGGAGGAGCTGCTGCTTTCACTGCGCTTCTCGGCGCGGCGCGAGCCCGACCTCTACAACGACTACCTGGTCGGGCTGCTGAAGCACGCCGACCTGGAGGCGCTGCGCGCCATCGAGGCCTACGAGCTGCGGCGCAGCCACGGCGACCTGATCACGGTCCGCGACGGCGACCGCGCGGTCCGGATCGGCCGCTACTGCCCGCACGGCACCGAGGACCTCTCCGAGACCGGCGTGGTCCGCGACGGCGTCCTGCGCTGCCTGGGTCACAACTTCGAGTTCGACCTCACCACCGGCGAGTGCCTCAACGCCCGTTGTGACCCCCTCGAGATCGAGCGCGCGACGGTCCCCGTCTGAGTCTCGGCGGCTCGGAGCTCTTCTGCCACGGACGGGCTCTCGTCGTGCACACCGAGCACGAAGAGCGCCGTTCGCCACAGGTGGCCGAAGGTGCGCGGCAGGGAGGGGTCGAGGAGGTAGTCGAGGTCCGCGTCGACGCGCACCGGGACCAGGCGGGTCAGGTACCACTGCTCGACGTCCCAGCCGGTCGGCGGCTGCGCGGACGTCTCCCGGTAGCGCAGCTGAGCCGGTCCGGTCAGCCCGGGTCGGGCCGCGAGGACGAACCGGCACGAGGCCGGGTACGCCGCGGCCAGCGACACCGCCTCCGGCCGTGGCCCGACGAGCGTCATCTGGCCGACCAGCACGTGCCAGAGCTGAGGCAGCTCGTCGATCGCCGTACGCCGCAGGAAGCGGCCGACGGGCGTGATCCGGTCGTCGCCGCTCGCCGTCACGGCCGGACCCGAGTCGGAGATCCGCATGCTGCGCAGCTTGAGCAACGAGAACGTGTGACCGCCCTCCCCGACGCGGTCCTGCCGGAAGAGCACCGGGCCACCGTCGCTGAAGGCCACCGCGAGGGCCGCGACCGCGAGCAGGGGCAGGGACAGAAGGAGCAGGAGCGAGGCGACGACGACGTCCAGGACGCGACGGGCGCGGCCGACGCGGAAGGTCTGCGAGGTGAGCAGCAGCGAGTCCGGCTCCCCGGGCTGGTGGTGGAGGTGCATCCGTGGTCTCCCGTTCATCCGGTTCCGGCGGCGACGAAGACGCCCGCGAAGACGCGGGACACCAGGTCGCACTCGTGGTCGAAGGCCGCGTGGTCGGTCGGCATCTGGCTGGGAGTCATGTGGGTGAGGAGGGCGGTGGATCCGTTCCTGAGACGTGCCAGGGCGTCCCAGAGAGGATTGGGGGCGAGCGACGGGGCGAGCAGGCTGACCGTGGCGCCGTCGTAGGGCTGACGCCACGTCCAGATGTCGATGCTCGCGGCGCCCGCGTCCGCGGGGATGTCGATGTACGTGTCGACGTCGGCGCCGGCCTGGGCGGTCGAGCCCTGGTAGCCGCCCGGGGCGGCCAGGGCCTTGCGTGCCTGGAGCGTGGTCAGCGACCCCCAGCCGAGCTGGTCGACCTCGGCCCAGGCATCCTTCTGGGCGGCCTGCAGCGTCAGCCCGCGGGCGGCGTACGACGACGCGTCGAGCAGCCCGGTGCTGAGGTCGAGACGGTCGATGAGCCCGGCGCGCAGATAGCGCGTCACCGCGTCGACCGTGGCGGCTGGGGAGGTGCTCCGGGCGTTCACGGCGCAGCTGTCGCCGGCCGCGTCGAGCCAGGGGAGGCAGCCGAGCTCGGGAACGACCATGTCGACGAGCACCTGAGCATGGGGTGCGACCGCGTGCAGGGCCCGGTGGGCGGCGGTCAGGAACCGCAGGGCCTCGTCGGGTGACTCGATGCCGTCGTGGTAGCCGAGCTCGTCGGCGATCTTGAAGCCGGCGACCCCGGGCACCTTGGCAAGCCGGCCGAGCCGGTGGACGGCCGTCTGGAACGCGGCCGGCCCGCCGAGCCACGCCTTCACCAGGTCGGCCTCGAACCAGACCTGGACGCCACGGTGGTGGAGGGCGGAGGCGAGGTGCACGTACGGGTCGGACGACGTGGACAGATCGGGTCGAGCCGTCTGGGTGTGCCGGGTCACGGGGTCGACACCGCCTGTCTGTGGGGCCGCGCTGCAGGCGCCCAGCAGCGCGACGGCCGACAACAGGACGGCCGGCACGAGCGCCCGGCGGCCCCTCATGGCGTGGACCCGACGGTGGGGGTCTGGCCCACCCGGGTCGAGACGGGCTCGGCCGTCGGCCGGGTGAGCCGGAGCAGCAGGGCGAGGAGCAGCCCGTCGGTCAGCAGGTACGCCGCCGTGGAGGCGACCGCCGCACCCAGGGCGTGGTGGGACGGGATGAGCGCGATGTCGAGGACCGTGGTGACCACGAGCCCGGCGCCGGTGGCGACGGAGTTCAGACCCGGGCGTCCGGAGGCGTAGAGGTACCCACTGGCCACGCCGGCCGCCCCGGACAGCAGCATTCCGGCGATCAGCACCTGGGCCGGGAGGGTCGCCGAGGCGAACCGTCCGCCGTACAGCAGATGGATGACCGGCCCGGCGAGCAGCACGGCCGGCACGGCGGCCACGACGACCACGAGGAGGGTCGGACGGGCCAGCCTCCGGGCGTGCCGACCGGCCGCCTCGGACGACCGCGCGGCGAGGCGCGGGTAGGTGACCCAGGTGAGCGCGGTGCCGGGCAGCCGGAGGAGCTCGGCGTACTTGGACGCGACGGCGTAGGCGCCGAGGGCCGCCGGGCCGACCAGGGCGTCGAGGATGGCGAAGTCGAGGCGGAGGTTGAGCAGGGTGATGACGCCGCCGATCTGGCCGCGCATGCCGTAGCCCACGACCTCGCGCGCGACCTGGCGGTCGGGGCGGCCGAGGACGGCGCGGAGGAGCCGTACCGGGCTCCGGCCGAGCCGGCGCGAGACGCGGTGCCAGGCCGCGAGGCCGACCCCGATGTCGGCGAGGCCGAGCCCGATGACGACGGCGAGGGTGCCACCGGCTCCGAACCAGAGGGCCGCGAGGTAGAAGGGCAGGAAGCCGATCTCCTCGGCGGCGATGATCGCGTCGCCGCCGCGCTGGTCGGCGATGCCCTGGAGTGCGGTCTTACCGAGGGTGAGCAGCAGCTGGGTGGCCACGGTGAGGCCGGCCAGGGCCACCAGCCACACGGGGTAGTGCGGGAAGAACACGGGGGCTATGACCGGTGTCGCGGCCAGCCAGACCGCCGTACCCAGGAGGGAGCCGATCACCGCGATCGCGGCCAGCGTCGGCGCGAGCCGGGGTACGCCGCGGCGTGGCGGCGCGAGGAAGTACGCCAGCGCACCGGGGAGACCGGCGACGCTGAGGACGCCGACCAGCCCCGGGAGCATCCGGAGCAGGGCATAGATGCCGACCTCGGCGGGCCCTCCGAGCCGGGCGACCACGATCGTGCCCACGGTCACGCCGAGCAGGGCCAGTCCGCGCGCCGAGCAGTTGGCGAGCACACTGCGCAGGCCGTCACCCGGGCGCCGGGCGAGTCCTAGCAGCGACCCCCCGGGAGTCATCGGACCTTGGCCTGACGATCCGACTTCGCGGAACGCCGGGCCTCGCGTTCCAGGACCAGGGAGAGAGCAGCGATCAGCCCCAGCCACGTCCACAGATGGCGGAAGTGCTCGACCTCGTAGAACGTCCCCGACAGCGCCATGATCGGCCCGATGGTCACCAGCAACCACGCGCGCGGGAGCATCACGGCGTACTCCTCCGGGAGGTGCCCGACGAAGAGCCGTCCGCACCGGATGGCGGCTGCGGCGCCCAGCAGGACCAGCCCCACCTCGCCGAGCACGCCGCGCTCGAGGAGGGCGGCGAGGTAGTCGTTGTGGGCCTCCTTGACGTAGGGGGCCTGGGTGCGCTGGAGGGTCGACTTCGTGCGTCCCGGCCCGTAGCCCGTGCCGTCGCCTTCGAGGAACAGCCGGTAGCCCTCGCCGATGATCGTCGTCCGCTGGCTTTCCGAGCCGCCGCTGCGGGCGATCGAGTCGCGCAGCAAGGGCACGCTGTCGGCCGCCTTCTCCCGGACCGCACCGACGTTGACCTGGGTCGTGACGTAGGCGACGAGGATCGCGGCGACCGTCAGGGAGCCCAGCAGCGTCAGCAGCCCGGCCAGCAGTCCGCGCCGGCGGTAGCGGGCGATCGCCAGGACGAGGACGCAACCGAGGAGCAGGCTGAGCATGGCGCCGTTCGATCCGGTGAACGAGATCGCGATCAGCAGCATCAGGTACGCGAAGTGGCGCAGCGGGGCGCTCCGGGGCCGGCGGCAGGCGGCCAGCACGAACAGCGAGGTGACCAGGTAGTTGCCGGCCAGGTTGGGGTCGCCGAAGGTGTACGCCGCGCGCACGCCGTCGGCGGCGGTGACGCCGCTGAGCGGGGAGAAGCCGACCAGGTAGGCGACCACGACGACGCTGGCGTAGACGGAGGCGGTGCGGCACCAGGCCGTGGTGACCGCCTGCACGATGCGTGAGTCGTCGGCACCGAGGACCAGCACCATGCCCCAGCCGAACAGCAGCGCGTCCTGCACCAGGACCAGCAGCGTGCTCAGGGGCGCTCCCGCGAGGGTCGCGGCGAAGGCCCCGCCGAGGACCAGGCCGGTCACGCCGAGCAGGTAGGGGAACACCAGGGGCAGCCGAACCCGGGCCACCCACAGCAGGGCGACGGCGATCGACGCGCAGATCGCGACGTCCGCCGGTGCGGTGTTCCCTGGGCCGGCGGGGTGGAGGAACGGCAGCAGGCACACGGCCGTGCCGGCGAGGGCGGGAAGCATCCCCGAGTCGGACCGGACCGCGGGTGGTGATGCTCGCAGCTGGGCGGTCAGCGTGGTCACGCCTGCCTCCGCTCCAGTCGCGGGTGGGGCGGCAGTCGCGCCAGGAGGCCGAGGTGGTCGGCCCCGAACGTCTCGTCGTTGGCCGACGCGGCGATCTCGCCCAGCCCGGCGAGGGCGACGGCGTACCAGTGTCCGCGGGGCAGTCCGAGGTCCTCCAAACCGCCGGCGAGGAACTCCCGCACGGTGGAGGAGAGCCACGACGTGCCGAGGAGGCCGTAGCGGACCCCGCTGCCGAAGGACGCGCGGCGCAGCCCCGGGTGGCCGAGCACCCGGTGGCCCGGGCGCGTGTGCCGGTCGAGGTAGAGGCAGTAGCTGAGGGCGAAACGCGCCCGGTCGCGGAGGGGGCATCCGGACATGGCTGCCGACTCCCAGTCGATGACGCCGGACACCTCGTCGCCGGTCACCAGCAGGTTGCCGAACCAGAAGTCTCCGTGCACGGCCGACGTCGGCGTATGCGAACCCTGCAGGACGTCCACGGCCGCGTCGAGGCGCCCCAACGCGGCGGCCAGGTCCGGATGGCCGTCCCAGCGCCCGGCGACGTCGTCGCGTACGGCGGCCGCCCAGACGAGCGGGGTGGCCGGGCCGGCGGTGTGCTGCTGGAAGGCGCGCAGCCATCGCGACGCCAGCCGGAGGTCCGTCCGCACCGCCTGTGGTCGTGCCGTGTGCAGCCAGTTGTGGTAGCCCACGCTCATCGGGACGCCGGGCACGATCGACGAGACCAGCACCGCGGTCGAGCCCTCCCGGAAGGAGTCGACGTACCGGGGGATGGTGTCTCGCAACGAGCCGAGAGGCATGCGGCGCAGCCCGACGAGAGCGCGGCCCTCGGCCTCGACCGCCAGTGACGCCCGCGGGGTGGTCGCGACCTTCACGGCGCAGCCGTGGTGGACGCCGCCCGGTGACGTCGTGACGAACGTGACCTTCGCGTCCGGGTCCTTCGACATCGACAGGAGCACGCCGCGGTCGGGACCGCTCAGCAGCTCCTCCGCGGTACGTCGCGCGTCACCGGCGAGCGGGGAGGTCGAGGTCACGATCCTCTGCCGATCAGGACGTGGCCGCCGAGGACCGATCCGGTCCACTGCCACGGCAGCCGGCGGGCGAGGCGAACGGCGAGGCTGACCGGAAGGGAGGCCCAGGTCAGGCCCGGTGGGACCGCCGCGACGTTCTCCCACAGCAGCCGGACCGCCGTCGGGTGCTCGTCGATGGTGACCAGCGTGCGCCGGGTGCCGGGGAGCACGAGCAGCTCACGCTCGGTGACGAGACCGCCGCGTCGCGCGGCGCGCCGCAGACGACTCCGCCCGAGCGGCCGGTCGGAGACGAGGACGAGCCTCTCGCCGGCGGGCGCGCGGCGTACCTGGTCGGCGGTGGGGTCGCGCAGCAGCCTCGCGGACGGCGGGCACAGAGCCCGCCAGGGCGCCGACACGGCCGCGGCCTGCGGCCGCAGCGCCGGCGTCGTTCTCGACACCGCGCTGCGGTGTCCACGTGCACTGCGACCGCGCGTCGCCACGACCGATCCCCAGGTACCCATCCGTCTCACCCCGCCATCGCCAGTGACCGGGCGCTCAGGCCCGATCGGTACACGTCGTCGAGCACGTCGGAGAGCCGTTGCGCGTCGTACGACTCCCCGGCGAGCTCCCGGCCGCCCCGGCTGAGGCGGTCCGCCAGTGCCGGGTCGGCCAGCACGCCGTCGAGCGCCTCCGCCATCGCGTCCGGTCGACCGGGTGGGACCAGCACGCCGCTGACCCCGGGAACCACGAGGTCGGGCACCGAGTTGACCGACGTGGCCACGACCGGCAGCCCGCACCGCATCGCCTCGACGATCGCGCACGGGAGCCCTTCGTAGCGGCTCGGCAGGGCGAACACGTCGAACGCCGGCAGGATCTGCGCGACGTCGGACCGCTCGCCCAGCATCAGGAATCGGTCGCCCAGCCCCAGGTCGGAGGCCCGCTTGCGCAGTGGCTCGAGAAGAGGTCCGTCGCCCACCCACGCGACCAACACGTCGGGCGTCCGCATCCGGGCGAGCGCCGCCAGCAGGTGCTCGGGGGCCTTCTGGTAGTCGGCGCGAGCCACGGCCCCGACCACGGGCAGGTCGTCGGGCAGGCCGAGCAGCGCCCGGGCGGCGGACCGGGAGAAGGGGTCTCGCAGCACGACCTCCGACTCGACCACCGGCGGCACCGTGCGCAGGTTCGTCGGACGGGCAAGCCCGCGGCGCAGGGCCTCGGCGGCGACGCCGGTGCCGATGGCCAGCACATGGTCGGTGATCCGGGCGAGCCTCCGCTCGATGGTGACGTACGCTGCGTGCCGGACCGGGTCCTGGAAGTCGTGGAAGGGGAACCCGTGGTAGGTATGGACCACGACCGGAACACCGGCCCGGCGCGCCGCGATGCGCCCCAGCGCGCCGGCCTTGGCGCTGTGGGTGTGCACCACGTCGAAAGCGTCCCGGCGACAGATGTCGGTCAACCGGGAGAGGGCCATCGCGTCGCGACGCGGCGCGATGGGTGAGACCAGGAACGGCTCGATGACCACCCGCATGCCGGCCTCCTGCGCGCGGTCGGTGAGCGGCCCGCCCTCACCGGTCACGATCGTCACCCGGTAGCGCTCCGGGTCCAGGTGAAGGGCGCCGCGGAACGCCACACCGCCCGCGCCGGCGATGCAGCGGGTGACGATCTGGGCGACCTCGATGCGGGGGGAGCTCATCCCGACACCTCCGCGGGGCTCCCCACCAACGACGACAGCAGCTCGCGCAGACTGCCGCCCGGTGTCGGTCCGAGCTGCAGCTCGTAGGCGGGAAGACGATCGACCAGCCGGCGGGCGCAGTCGTCGACGGGCGGCGTGACCGGCCCGCGTCCGGTGGCCAGGGCCAGGACGGCGGCGGTCGACCAGAAGCGCATCAGCTCACCGGCGGCCATGGTGCCGGCCACCAGGGCCCGGTGTGCGACGTCACCGCTCACGGCGCGCAGACCCGGGGCGGTCCCGTCACGGCGTACGACGACCACAGCGTCGGGGCGGAGTGCGGGGACGGTCATGGTGCCGTGGGCCTCGCGCCGGCCGTGCGCGGCTCTCGGACCCGAGGCGCCCCCGGGCGCTGTGTCGGCGGGCAGTCGCAACGGCTCGCGCAGACCGTAGGCCACGACCCCGTCACTGACGGCGAGGTTGTCGCAGGTCACCTGGGCCGACCGGGCGAGCTCGCGGGCGACGAGGCTCGTCTTGCCCACGCCGCCGGGGCCTGCGAGGGCGACGACCGTGCCGGCGACCTCGACGACCGAGACGTGCAGCGGCGCGAGGCCCTGCAGCGAGGCCCACCACAGGACGGGATGGTGGAGCAGCACCTGCCCGCGCAGGGCACGGAACCGTGCCGGAAGGGCGCGGGCGGCGGCCGACTCCTTGGCGGACGGGTCCCACTGCGACTCGACACGGAGCGTGCCCTCGTGGAGGTGCCATCGCTGACGGAACCCGGAGCCCCCGGCGCTCGCGAACATGACGCTGCCGTCGTTCGCGCGGGTGGCCCCGCGCGCGATCGGGACCCCAGGTCCGCCGGCCTGTTCCCGTGCGGCCTGCGCGACGACGACGTCCGGTGCGGCAGGTCCGCCGAGCACCGGCGGCGTGCCCGCCGCCGCGAGCACGGACCGACGGAACCGCAGCGACTCCGACTCGATGCCGACCACCGCCGAGCCGGTGGTGAAGGTGAGCGGTGTCATGGCGCGCTCGCACGCTCGGGGTCGCGAGGCTTCTGCTCCCGGGTGGCCTCGACGATGCCGACCACCGGCCAGCGGAGAGCCGTGACCCGGTCGCGGAGGGCCTCGACGTCGCGCAGGCGGCTGGCCCCGGACGAGATGACGACCACGCCGGCGGTCCGTTCGGCGTGCGCGGGCAGCCCCGCGAGTGTCGTGACCACGACGTGGTCCGACGCGAACGGGTCGTTGGCCGACGGGCGCGGCGTGTCGCGCGGACGACCGTTGCGGGGCTTGGTGGACGCGTTGGGCGACCGTCCGGCCGTCTTGGTGGGGACCCTGATCGGGAGCGGGACCGGCGACGAGTCCTCCGCCGCTGAGCGCGCCGGGAGGCCGGCGAGCAGCGCGGCGGCGGCGACCTCGTCCTTCTCGTCGATGCCCATCACGACCACCGTCTCGAGACCCTGCCGCCGGGCGGCCCGGGTCATGGTGGCGGCCAGGTCCGCCGGGCTCTCGTCGTTGCGAGCCAGCACCGGGGCCCCCAGGGCCCGGGCCAGGGCGCGGATGCCGGCGAGCCTCGGGGCGATGGTCTCCCGGAGCACCGCGACGGCAAGACCCACGAGCAGGCCGAGGACCAGGGCCAGGGCGGTGCGCGGCACCAGCGCCGAGCCGACCTGGGTGACCTCCGGGCTGTCGCCGTCGATGACGACGGCCTCGTCGGTGGTGAGCTTGGTCTGGAGCAGGTTCGCCCGCTCGGTCGCCATCTGGTCGAGTCGGCCCTGGAGCGCCTGGATCCCGACCAGCAGCCCCTGCTGTCGGGCACCGGAGGTGATGCCGACCCGGTCTGTCGCCACCCGGAGCTGGTCCTGGGTGGTCGCGATCTCCCGGTCGAGGTCTGCAAGCCGTGCGTCGAGCGCGGGACGGCTGCCGTTGTTCATGAACGTCACGACCTGGGAGACCAAGGCCGCGGCCACACTTCTGGCCCGCGTCCGGCTGGGCTGGGTGACCGTGACGCCCACCACCGGCGACTCCCCGAGCCGGGACGCGGTGACGTGGTGCTCCGCCACGTCCACGGCATCGGCGTCGATGCCGGCCTCGTCGAGCGCCTTCGCCACCAGGGTCGGGGTGGTGGCCAGGGCCAGCACCCGGGAGCTGAGGGCGTCGGCCTCGGTGGTGGAGGCCGGGGCTGACGAGTCGACCTGGATGCGCACCGTGCCGCTCCACTCCGCGGGCTGCCGCTGAGCGAGCCCCACGACCAGGATGACGGGGAGCAGCGTGCACACCCCGATCACCACGAGATGGGCCCGGATGATGCGCTGGAAGATCTCCTGGAGTGTCATTTCACCTGCACCTTCTTGGTGGTCGAAGAGACCTTGCCCTGGGTGTCGGTGACCCACATGCGCACCGTGTAGTTGCCGGTGAGCTTGTAGGTGCACGTCGTGGTGGGGGAGGCCTGGTCGGGTGTGGTCTGGAGGTTGTTGCCGCAGTCGAAGCGGTAGGTCGCGATCGGCCAGGGGTCGGTGTCCGTGGACGCCGAGCCGTCCGCAGTGATGGACTGACCCGGCCGAACCTTGGTGGCGGACAGCGACAGCACGGCCTTCGGTGCCTGGTCCCCGATCACCGTCACCTTCGTGGTGGCGGTGGAGGCGAGGCCGAGGGTGTCGGTGACTTTCACCGTCGCGGTGAACGTGCCGGTGGCGCCGTAGGTGCACGACCAGGTCGGGTCCGTGCCGGTGTGCGTCGCGGTCCCGTTGCCGCACGTGAACGCGTACGTCGCGATCGGGTAGGAGTCGTTGTCCGTCGAGCCCGAGGCGTCGAGGGTCACCGGGAAGGTGACGTACTGCGTCGACGGTGTCGCACTCAGCGCCGCCACCGGCGCCGCGTCCGCCCTCACCGTGACCGACGTCGACCAGGTGTCGTTGGAGCCGTCCGCGCTGGTCACCTCGACACTGACGGTGTAGGTCCCGGCGGTGCTGTAGTGGCAGGTGGCCGTGAGGCCCGTCGCCGAGGTCCCGTTGCCGCAGGTCCAGGCATACCCCGTGATCGGCGCCCCCGTCGTCGTACTGCCCGAGGCGTCGAGGGATACGTCGAGGGGTGCGTAGCCGGTGACCGGCGTCGCCGTGGCCTGGGCGAAGGGCCCGGTGTACTCCAGGGCTCCGAGGTCGGCGGCCGCGTCGGGACCGTTGCCGGTGTCGGCCACCACGGGGTCGTCCACCGGAGCCCCGCCGTCGTGGTCGGCGGAGACCCACGCCGCGAACCCGGTGTACGCCGCGTCCACTGCCGGCGAGGACCCGGTCAGCCGCAGGTCACGGCCGGCTGCGTCGACGAACCGCGGGTTGCTCCCGATGCCGTGCTGTTCCTGGCCGGTCGCGGTGGCGGCCGCGGCCAGGGTGTTGTAGTTGGTGCCGGCCCACTCGACGATCACCCCGGAGGCACTCTTGAAGGCCTGGTCGCGGTCGAGCGTGGTGCCGGTCGTGGACGTGGCGTCGACCCTGATCTCGCCGACCGTCCGGGTGCTCCCGACCGCGTTGTCCATGGCGATGTTGTCGCGGAGGAACGCGCCGGTCGAGCTGCCCTCGACGTTGATGCCGGCGGTGGCGTTGCCCACGACGGTGTTGGAGACCACGGTGGAGCCGGGACCGTTGGAGTTGTCGATCCCGTGGTCGCCGTTGTCGTAGACCAGGTTGCGCCGGAAGACCGTGCCTTGGGCACCGGTGAACGCTTCCATCCCGGAGTCGTCGTTGTCGTAGGCCGTGCAGCGCTGCACGACCGTGCCGACGGCGCCCTGGCTGACGTCGATGCCGTCGGCCACGCGGCTCCCCGGCTTGAGGTTCCGGAACGACGTGACGCCGCTGACGGTGTTGTTCTGGCCGCCCTGCACGCTGACCCCGTGGAGCTGGTTGTCGTGCGTCGACGAGGCCGACAGCGAGCTATCCGTGTCGTTGGAGAACCGGACCCCGATCGACTGGTTCGAGAACGACGTGATGTGGTCCAGGGACGCCTGCGCCGAACCGTCGACGGTCACGCCGTAGGTGCCGGCGAGGGACACCGTCACGTTCGAGACGGAGACGCGGGTGGTGGTGTCGAGGTAGACCCCGGCCAGGTTCGTCTGCGCGACGGAGAAGCCGGACACGACGTAGTCGCTGACGTTGCGCAGCAGCATCCCGAAGTTGCGGGCGCCCACGGCGACCGTGTGGCCGTTGGCCGGATTGGCTCCGCCGATGTCGACGTACAGCTGCCCGGCGGAGCCGTCGTAGAACCAGCTGCCCGAGGTCGTGGTCGTGGCGCTCGATGCCTGGGTCAGCGGGCTCCCGTCGAGCCAGACCTCGGTCGGTGCCGTCGCCGACGTGTAGGAGTGCTTCCAGGCGTTGGTGCCGGTCGCGGTCCAGCCGGCGGCGTCGGAGACGTCGGTCGACCCGAGGATCACCGAGCTCGGGCCCGACCCGGTGACGGTGATCGGTGCGCCGGCCTGGCCCGATGCGGTGGCCGTGAGCTGCTCGCGGTAGGTGCCCGGTCCGACGAGGACGGTGTCACCGGCGAGTGCCTTCTTGGTGGCCGCGCCGATCGTGCAGAACGGCGTGTCCGAGGTCCCCGGGCCGGTGTCGGAGCATCCGGCGCCCTGGGCCACGTAGTAGGTCTGGGTGACCCGCGACGTGACGGTCTCGTCTGCGGACGCGGTGTCGCTCATCCCGGATGCGTCGGTCACGGTGACGGTGACGGAGTACGTCCCGGTCGCGGAGTAGCTGTGCGTCGCGGTCGCGGCACTCTGGGGGCCGACCACCGTGCCGTCACCGAAGTCGAAGGTGTAGCTGACGATGCCGGAGGTGTCGGCGTCGTTCGAGCCGCGCGCGTCCGCGGTCACCGTCGCCGACGGCGGCACCGCGACCGCGGGAGGGTCGAGGAACATGGCGGCGTGCGGGGCGTAGTCGGTGGGTGAGCCGCTCGGCTGGAACTCCAGCGCGCCTCGGTCGGCGTACGCCGGGCTCCCGGCGCCGGTGTCCGGCACCAGCGAGTCGTCGGCGGGCGTGTTCCCCGCGGCGTCCTGGGTGACGAAGCCCGCAACTCCGGAGTTCGCCGCGTCGACCGCGGCGGACCCGCCGGTGAGCGCGAAGTCGGCGTTGCCGGGGTTCACGAAGCCGGGGGCGAACTGGCCGCCGTGCTGCTCGAGGCCGGTCGCGGTCACGAACGCGGCGAGGGTCGGGTAGATCGTGCCGTTGACCTTGACCGGTGCCTGGACCGCGTGGTTGTACACGACGTCGTAGTCCGCGGAGAAGCCCGACATCGACAGGCTGTCGACGTAGAGGTCGAACTCGGTGTGGTCGACGCCGTTGTCGACGAGCAGGTTGTTGGCCAGGGTGGCCCCGGTCGAGTTCCCCTCGACCGAGATGCCGTCGCGTGCGTTGCCGTACGACGTGTTGTTCAGGTAGCTGACCCCGGTCGTGCTCAGCGTGTCGAAGCCGTGGTCGCCGTTGCCGTAGGAGATGTTGCGGGCGACGAGGGCGCCGTTCGCTCCGTTGTAGGCCTGGAAGCCGGAGTCCTGGTTGTCGTGGCTGACGTTGTCGGTCACCACGGCGTTCGCCGATCCGCTGTTGACGTCGATGCCGACGCCCGTTGCGGCCGGGTTCGTCGAGACGTTGCGGTACGCCGTGTTGCCGGTGAGCGTGGCCCCGGTCGAGGTGGTGAGCTGGATGCCGTCGAGACCGTTGTCGTGGCTGGTGGATCCGGAGACGGTGGCGCCGGACGAGCCGGTCAGCCGGATTCCGCTCGACGAGGACCCACTGACCGTCGCGTTCGACACCGTCGCGCTCTGGCTGGTGTCGACCAGGACCCCGTTCGACGCGGACCCGCTGACGGTGACCTGGTCGACCGTCACGGCCGACGACGAGAACACGCGCACGCCGGCGAAGTTCTGGTTGCGCGCGGTGAGGCCGCTGACGACGACGTAGGACCGGCTCGCGACGTTGACGCCGTAGGACTGCGCACCGGCCTCGATCGTGTGGCCCTGGGCGGGGTTGCCGCCGCCGGTGTCGACGTACAGCACCTTGGCGGTGGTGTCGTAGAAGTAGCTGCCCGACGTGGTCGTGGTGGCCGATGGAGCGGCGGTCAGCGGCGAGCCGTCGAGCAGGACCTGCCGGGGCGTGGAGGAGGGGGCGTACGGACGGCTCCAGGCCGTGGTGCCGGTCGCCGTCCAACCCGCCGGGTCGGACAACGACTGCGTGCCCAGGATCACCGCGCCCGGTGAGCCCAGGAAGGTGATCGGTGACCCGGCGGTCCCGGAGCCGGCCACGTTCACCTGCTCCCGGTAGGTCCCCGGCATCACGTGCACCGTGTCGCCGGCGTTCACGGCCTTCTTGGCTGCGGCACCGATGGTGCAGAACGGGGCCGTCTGCGTCCCGGTGCCGGCGTCGGAGCAGGCGGCCGATGTCGCATCCACCCAGTACTCGGACGCGGCACTGGCAGGCGCCTGGGCGACCGCGACGAGAGCACCTGAGAAGGCAAGGACTGCCGCGCAGGATGCGGTGCGGTGGCGGAGGTGCATGGCGGACTGCTTTCGGGCTGCTTTCGGGATGCTTTCGGGATGCTTTCGGTGGTGCCGGGTCGGTGTGATGCGTCTTCGGTTGTCAGTGCAGGACGGCGAGCGGTCGCATGCGGGCGACCGGGCGCACGAGGCCGTGCCTCACCAGGACGTCGAGGGCGGCGTTGACGCCGTTGTCGTCGTAGTGGGTGGCGATCTCCGGTGCCGCGTCGTCGTACCGGAAGCGGCGGGTGTGGCGGCCGCGGGGGTCGTCGGCGGAGAGCCCGCGTCGCACCAGGTCGGAGACGACCGTGCCAGCGCCGTGGCACGCCGAGTGCAGGCTGTCGGCGGCGTGCTCGCCGGCGACGGCGAGGTAGCTGGACGTGCGGTGGGTGCCCGGTAGCAGGACGGCTTGGCCTGTGGTGGCGAACGTCGTCCCGGGCCGCATCATCTCGGCCGGGTATGCGCGACAGGCGTTGTGGCGGTGCACGACGCCGCGGTCTCCCGCTACGGGCTCCTCGTAGATGCTGTTGTGCGGCGAGTCGACGACCAGACGGCCGTCGGCGCCGCCGAAGCACTGGCCGGCCAGCCGCCTCAACGAGGCGTACGTCGACATCCGGAACGCGAAGCCGTAGTTCATGGCGGCCGCGTTGGCCAGCATCAGCCGCCGCCCCTCGGGACTGTCCAGCTCGAGCGGGGTGCAGCCGTCGGTGAAGTAGAGCGAGAGTCGCTGCCGCAGCTGCGCCAGCGAGCCCGGCGACCGCAGGTGGAACCACGGCTTCAGCACGGCGTTCACGGCGCGGATCTGGCGCGGGTAGTCCTTGCGCCGGAAGAACAGGCGGCCGAGCTCGCCGGCGAGGACGCCACCGCCGCCGTGGTACTGGATCGTCAGCTGGCCCTGGCGGACACCGAGCAGTGCGGCGCGGCCCGGATCCAGGATCTCCTCGACGCGCTGGAGCTCCACGAAGTGGTTGCTGGGTCCCACCGTGCCGAACCGGAACCGGGCCAGCTGGACCACGAGCTCGGGCAGCTCGCGGTCCAACCGGTCCATCCCCCCGTACGGCGCGAGATCGACTCGGCCCCCCTCCTCGATCCGCTCCAGGTCGTCGGGGGACGTCTCCCACCGCTCGACGGCGAACTCGGCTCCGCGCGCCGCCGCGCGGCGTACTTCCTTGCCCGTCAGCTCCTTGGCGCCACGCGTCGGGTACGGGTAGCGCTCACGCACGGCACGCATGAAGGCGTCGACGGCGCGCTCGTGCGGTGCCTCCGAGTCCACCGCGATCAGTGCCATCCCACAGTTGACCGACGACCCGGTGAGGTCCGGCCGGACCGTCCCGCGGGTGGCGACCGCCACGCTCGACGGGAGCTCCATCTTCGACTTGTGATGGAAGTCCGGTAGGACGACGGGAGGTGCGGCGAGGTCCGCGCCCTCGAGGCGATGATCCAGTGCCTCCAGCGTTTCGAGGCCGGCCGGGAGAAGACTGGCGTCATCGAACACCGATGGGGGAACCGGGCTGCCCTCGAGGACGCGGACGTGTGTGGGAGTGCTCATGTGCGATGCCTCTCAGAAGTCGTCGGGGTAGACGGCCCCCGCTGCCACGGCCGGGACCGGGAGGCCGGTCGCCGGCGCGTACTCCGGGACGAGCTGACGGAGATGCTCGATGACCTCGTCGGGTCGGTTGTGGCGCGCCGCGTCGTACAGCTCGTGCAGCCGGGCGCGGAAGCCCGCTCCCGGGCGGACCGGTCTGGTCCTGTTGATCCGCGGGTGGGCGGAGGGCTCGGGGCTCTCGCCGGCCCCGAACAGCTCCTCGTTGAGCTTCTCCCCGGCTCGCAGGCCGGTGAACTCGAACTCGACCTCGCGGACGTTCAACAGCCGCGCGAAGCTCTCGACGAGGTCCACGATCCGCACCGGGTTGCCCATGTCGAGGACGTACGTCGAGTCGCCGTCGGCCATCCGGGCGGCCTCGAGCACCAGCCCGACCGCCTCCTCGATGGTCATGAAGTAGCGCGTGACGTCGGGGTGCGTGACCGTGACCGGCGACCCACTGGCCAGCTGCTCACGGACGACGTGGAGCAAGGAGCCGCGGCTGCCCAGGACGTTGCCGAAGCGGACCGAGCACATCATCGTCTGCGAGCCCGCGTGCGCCCCCAGCACCATCTCCGCGAGCCGCTTGGTCGCCCCGAGCACGGAGGTGGGGTTGGCTGCCTTGTCGGTGGAGATGAGCACGAACCGCTCGACCTCGTGCGCGATCGCGGCCTCCACGAGGTTCTCGGTGCCGCTCACGTTGGACTTCACGCCCTCGCACGGGTGGCGCTCGAGGATCGGCAGGTGCTTGAGCGCGGCCGCGTGGAACACCACCTCGGGGCGGTGCTGCCGGAACACCTGGTGGAGGCGGTCGCGGTCGCGGATGTCGGCCACGACGACGGCGTCGCTGTCGAGCAGGCCCTGTCCCCACACGTCGAGCTGCAGGCGGTGCAGGTTGGACTCGTCGTGGTCGAGCATGGTCAGCGTCTCCGGCCCGAAGGCCGCGACCTGACGGCAGAGCTCGCTGCCGATGGAGCCCCCGGCGCCGGTGACCAGCACCCGCTTGCCGGTGATGACGTCGCACACGCCGGAGCTGGTCACGTGGATCTCGGGCCGACCGATGAGCGGCCCGATCTGCAGGGTGCGCATGTCGGTGCCGGCGACGTCGCGCTGGAGCGCGGTCAGGAACGGGGGCAGGTGCCGGACCGAGACGCCGAGCCCGGCGCAGCGCCGACCCAGCTCACGCACCCGTCGCACGGGCAGCGACGGGATCGCGACGACCACGACCTCGGCCTCGGTCGCGTCGATGACGTCCTCGAGGTCGGCCAGGCTGCCGACGACCGGGAGCCCGGAGACGGTGGTCCCGAGCTTGTCGGTGTCGTCGTCGAGGAAGCAGATCGGGGCCAACCCGAACGACGTGACGCGCTGGAGGTCCCGGCTGAGGGCGCGTCCCGCCTCCCCGGCACCGATGACGACGGTCCGGAGACCCGGCACCGGCGTCGGCGGCCGAGCAGGACTGATCAGAGTGACGGACATGTCTCACCTCGATGTGGGGAAGTTCCGAGAGCAGCGGCGACGGCCTCGCAGACGGCGTCCACCTGGTCGTCACGCAGGCGCGGGTACATCGGCAGCGACAGCAGCTGGTCGAACAGCCGGTCGGCCCCTGGCAGCCCTCCCGCCGGCAGGGTGCAGGACACCCGGAACCAGGAGAGCCGGTGGACCGGGATGAAGTGCACCGAGGTCGCGATCTCCTTCCCGGCGAGCTCGGCCTGGACGTGGTCCCGCAGCCCGTCCGCGACGCGGATCGGGTACAGGTGCCAGGCGTGCACGCCGTCCTCCGCACGCGGCCGGTGCGGCAGCCCGACGGCCGGCACCCCGGCCAGCCCGGCGTCGTACCGACGGGCGATGTCGCCTCTGCGCCTCTGCCAGTCCGGGAGAGCGTGCAGCTGTTCGCGTCCGATCGCGGCCTGGAGGTCGGTGAGGTTGGCCTTGAGTCCGGCCTCCTCGACGTCGTACCTCCAGCCGCCACCCGGCAGGTAGCGCCGCCACGCGTCCGCGGTCATGCCGTGCAGGCGGGCGCTGCGCATCCAGTCGGCTCGGTCGGGGTCGTCGGTGGTGATCATCCCGCCCTCGCCGATGGGCAGGTTCTTCGTCGCGTAGAAGCTGAAGCAGACCGCGGAGCCGGTGCCGACCGGTTCTCCGCGCCACGAGGTGCCGACGGCGTGGGCGGCGTCCTCGACGATGCGCTCCGGCGGGAGCCCTGCGGCCGCAGCCAGGGAGGCGGTGTCGACCGGGTCGCCGGCCCAGTGCACCACGACCATGGCTTCTGGTCGCACCGTCCCGGCCGCGCGTTCGACGGTCTCGGTCGTGGGGAGACCGGTCATCGCGTCGACGTCGACCAGGACCGGACGGAGGCCGGCGTGCAGGATCGCCTGGACGGCTCCACAGAACGTGAGCGTCGAGGTGAGCACGGCGGCTTGGTCCGGAAGGTGGAGCGACCGCAGGGCCAGTTCGATGCCGGCCGTGCACGACGAGACGGCCACCGCGTGGCTCGCCCCGACGGTGTCGGCGAACTCGGCCTCGAACAGCCCGACTTCGGGCCCGGACGTCACCCAGCCCGATGCCAGGACGCGGCCGGCCGCCTCTCGAGCGGCCGGCGTGATCCAGCAGTCCGCGAACGGAACCGCTGTCGTCCGCGCAGCACGGACGACTTCCCCCAGAACCATCTTCCCCCCAGTGGTTCAGCCCTGTCGCGAGGCTAGGAGCGCGGCCGAACCTCGGGCATCGCCCAGGGTGATGAGCGGGACTACGCAGTTCGTGCGAGTTCGGTCGGCCGGCGGGTGCCGCGACCGGGGAGGGCTCAGCCCTGGAGGCCCGACTCGCGGGCACGTGCCACGAGGGCGACCGTCGAGTGCACGTCGGCGCGCTGGTGGAGGTGCTGCACGTGCGTGCGCACGGTGTGCGGCGAGAGGAACAGCCGCTCCGCGATCCGGTCACGCGGAAGGCCCTGCACCAACAGCCGGAGGACGTCGAGCTCACGCGGCGACAGCGTGTCGAGGAACGACGCGGGCCGTGGTGTCGTGGCACCCGCCGCGACGAGCCGCTGGACCACCTCGCGGAGCGAGCGTCGTGGCAGCGACATGATGTGGTCGCGGGCGTCGACGGCCACCTCGACCAGGGCGTCGAAACCCTCGGCCTTCACCAGCCAGGCGTCCACGCCCGCTCGGAGGCCGGCGACGATCTCGTCGGGATCGCGGCTCGCGGACACCACGACCACGGTCGGGCGTGGGTCCAGCGCGGCGAGGTCGTCGAGGAGGTCGATGCCGCACTCGTCCCCGACCCGGTAGTCGAGGAGGGCCAGCCCACCGGCCAGCGCCCGGACGTGCGTGCGGGCCACGGCGAGCGAGTCGGCCAGGAAGACGCGCCGCACCTCGGTCTCGGCCTTCAGCCGCATCGCCAGCACCTCGGCGAAGACCTGGTGGTCGTCGACGATGAGGATGTCGACGTACGGCAGCACCTGCACGGTGGCGCTCATCGTCCGGTGCCGCCTCCCGCCGCGCGGACCAGACCCTGCTCGTGCGCACGTCGTACGGCCTCGACCCGGGTGTGGGCACCGAGCTTCGCGAGCACGTTGCGCACATGGCTCCGGACCGTGTGCTCGGAGACGCCCAGGCGATGCCGGATGTCGATGGTGGACGCGCCGGTGGCCATCAGGTCGAGCACCTCGTGTTCCCGCGTGGTGAGGCGCGGACCGTCGCCGTGTGCCGACGGGGACGGCATGGCCATCAGCCGGCGGATCGGCGCACCGGTCGCGATCCGCACGAGCGTCTCGTGGATCAGGGCCAGCTTCCAGGTCTTGTGCGCCACGGCCTGCACGGTGCCGTCCTCGAGGGCCGCGATGGCCTCCGGTGCGACGTCGCCGGTGAGCAGGACGACGTCGAGGGAGGGGTGGTTGCGGCGCAGGTCGCGCGCGAGGTCGAGGCTCTGCTCGTCACCGAACCAGAGGTCGAGGAGGCAGGCGTCGGGTGACTCACGCTCGATCAGCGCCGGTACGTCGTCGAGGGTGCGCGACGTGCCCGCGACGTCATGACCCAGGGAGTCCAGGGCGGTCGCGAGGGCGTCCAGGAACATCACGTGGTCGTCGCACACCACCAGTCTCATCGGGGTGCTCCTTCGACGCCGCGGACCAGAACGAGGCGGACGCGCGTGCCGGCGTCCGGGCCGCTGTGGATCTCCAGCCGGCCACGGGCTGACCGGACGAGATCGCTCACCGTCTGCATGCCCCGGCCGCTGCCGCGGGGGATCTGGCCGAACCCGCGGCCGTCGTCCGACACCTCGATCAGCACGTAGCCGTTCTCCGCCCAGGCCTGGACGGTCACATGGCCACCCTTGCCCGCCGCCCGAGCCGCGTTCTCCAGGAGGTTGCTCAGGGCGCGGTGCATGCTCTCGCGCTCCAGCTGGCAGACCAGCCCGTCCTCGTGGGCGACGCGCACGTGCAGGGTGGGGTGGCCGTGCCGGAAGATCGAGACGGACTCGTCGACCAGCTCCCCGATGTCCACGGGCGTCGAGCCCGCTGCCTCCGCCTCGACGTCGACGATCGCCGACAGCTGCTTGAACAGCATCCGCCCCGTCTTCAAGCGTGAGCGCAGCTCCTCCTCCAGGAGCGCGTCCTCGTCGTCGCACAGCAACATGCCGGTTGCGACGTACTGCTTCAGGTCGTGCAGAAGGTTGCGCAGGTGGTCCCCCTCCGAGGCCACATGTTCAACATCTCTCCCCGTCATGCCTACCCCGTGATGTGTCGAGTGTCTGCCGCCGCGCGCGCAGTCGTCACGCCGGCGCGCGGTCTTCTTGGTCGAGTCGCGGCTCTTCTCAGCCGCACGCCCCGTTCACGCCCGTACCCCTGCGAGGCCGGACCAGCGGCGGCCCCGTAGAAGATTGCAAGCGCATCGGATCTCGCTCGGCGAGTCCGGCCCTGGAACATCACTCAATGTTCCTTCCCCCCATTTCCCTGTTGTCGTCGTGGGTCTTCCAACACCACGAGGGCCCGAGACCGTGTGCTCTGTGCGGCGCCCCGTGCGCCAGGGGGGAACGTCGGGGACGCTACCACTAGGTACGCGAGGCGTAACCCGAGGCAGATCCAGCGCGACGGGACCATTTTTCCCGGTCCAACTGAGCCACGAGGACCCAGGTGGCGGCGGCGACGACCAACCCGGCACCCAGCATGTGCAGCATGACGACGCCGACCGGGAGCCCGGCGAAGTACTGGACGAAGCCGACGATCGCCTGCAGCACCTCGACCGCGGCCAGTGCCGTCACCGGCCGGGTGTCGCCGCCGGTGGCGCGGAGTGCGAACCACATCCCGACGGTGAGGCCGATCAGCAGGAAGACCAGGTCGGCGTGGAACTGGCTGACGTCGAGGGGGTCGAGCCCGTTGCGCGGTGAGCTGGCGTCGCCGGCGTGCGGTCCCGAGCCCGTGACAACGGTGCCCGCGTAGAGCACCAGCCAGGTCACGCCGTACGTCGACCAGGCGAGGGCGGAGACGACACCGGTGGCCGGCGGAGACGGTGGGTGGTCGAGGCGGTGCAGGAAGAGCACGGCGATCGACACGATCACCAGAGAGATCACCAGGTGCAGCGAGACGACCCACGGGTTGAGGTCGGTGAGCACGGTGATGCCGCCGAGCACCGCCTGGGCCGGGATCGCGAAGGCGAGCACCACCGAGAGACGCAACAGGTCCGGCCGGCCGAGCTGGCGCGCGTCCTGGCGCGCGGCCACGAACGTCGCGACCGCGATGGCGACCAGCACGAAGGTCAGCGTCCGGTTCCCGAACTCCACCAGCTGGTGCGGGCCGATGGTGCCGTGCGGGGTGAAGGACGAGTCGGTGCACCGCGGCCAGGTGGGGCAGCCCAGACCCGAACCGGTGAGACGCACCGCGCCGCCGGTGACGATCAGCAGGATGTTCGCCACGAGGGTGGCCCACGCCAACCGCCGCAGCCACGGACTCACACCCACCGGCTCACTCCCATCGGAAGGTCCTTGCCGTCAGGGCGGTGCCGAGCGCACCCCAGAGCACGAGCACGCCGAGGTCTCGCCAGGCGACGCCGCCGTGGAGGCAGGCGGACCGCATCGCGCCGCCGAGGGCGCCGGAGGGGAGCCATTCGGTGACGTGGCCGAAGGCGCCGTACGACGAGCTGGGCAGCACGACCGCTCCGCCCGCGAGGAGGAGCAGGTAGACGAGGTTCGCGGCGGCGAGCGTTGCCTCGGCCCGGAGCACCCCGGAGACGAACAGGCCGAGGGCGGCGAACGTGCCGGTGCCCAACACCAGGGCCAGCACGGCGCCGACCGCCCCACTCGCGGGGTCCCAGCCGAGGAGCAGCCCGACCACGGAGATCACCGCCACCTGGAGCGCTTCGACCACGAGCAGCCCGCCGACCTTGCCGGCGAGGAGGCCGGAGCGGGGGAGGGGCGAGGACCCGAGCCGCTTGATCACGCCGTACCGGCGCTCGAACCCGGTGGCGATCGCCAGCGAGGTGAACGCCGTCGACATCACCGCCAGAGCGAGGACGCCAGGAGTGAGGACGTCGACCGGCCGGTCGGCGAGACCGAGATCGACGTGGTCGGCCCCTTTCACGCCACCGGTCAGCACGATGACCGGGATCACCACGGCGAGCAGTAGCTGCTCGCCGTTGCGCAGCATCAGCTTGGCCTCCATCGCGGCCTGGGCGGCCACCATCCGCGGGAACGGCGCGGCGCCGGGATGTGGCGACAGGTCGAGCGCGCTCATGAGGCCATCTGTCGTCCGGTCAGCTCGAGGAACACGTCCTCGAGCGTGCGCTGCCCCAGGGTCAGCGACTCGGGCAGCACGTCGTTGTCCTCGCACCACCGCGAGACCACGGCCAGGCTCGACGCGTCGGCCGGTCCGGTGACCACGATGCTGAGCTCGTCGAGCAGGGTGACCTCCACCCGGTTGCCCAGCGCGCTGCGCAGCGAGTCGGGGGCGTCCGGAGGGAAGGGCTTGGTGACGACCAGCCGGATGGTCGCGGAGGCCCCGCCCCGGGTGAGTTCCAGCGGCGTCCCGCTCGCGATCAGGCGTCCGTGGTCGATGATGTGGATGCGGTCCGCCAGCCGCTCGGCCTCGTCCATGTAGTGGGTCGTCAGCACGACCGTGACCCCGGCGACGCGCAGCTCCTCGAGCAGCCCCCAGGTGGCACGCCGGGCGGCGGGATCCATTCCGGCCGTCGGCTCGTCGACGAACGCGATCTCCGGCCGCCCGACGATCGCCATCGCCAGCCCGAGCCTCTGCTGCTGGCCGCCCGAGAGACGCCGGTACGGCGTGCGGCCGCACTCGCCCAGCCCGAGCCGCTCCGAGAGCGCGCCGAGGTCGAGCGGATGGGCGTGCAGCCGCGCGACGTGTCGCAGCATCTCGTCGGCCCGGACGCCGCTCCACGCGCCGCCACCCTGCAGCATGACGCCGATCCGGGGGAGCAGGGCGTGCCGGTCGGCCATCGGGTCGAGCCCGAGGACCCGCACCGACCCCGCATGCGGCCGGCGGTACCCCTCCGCGGTCTCGAGCGTGGTCGTCTTTCCGGCACCGTTCGGCCCCAGGACCGCCGTGATCGTGCCTCGCTCGACGTCCATCGACAGCCCGTCGACGGCGACCTTCTCGCCGTACCGCATGACGAGCCCGTCGATCTCGACGGCCGGGGAAGGCGCTGACACGCGGCAAGTCTAGGAACCTGGTCAGGCCTCGACCATGTCGGGCTCCTCGCCCTCGTTGCTCAACCCGTCGAAGGCCGTCGGCGGCTCGCGCCACACGTCCGACCGGGGGTTCTGGATCTCGCGCCAGACCCGCTGGGCTGTGCACGGCAGGTCGATGTGCTTGACGCCCAGGTGCTTGAGCGCGTCGACCACTGCGTTCTGCACCGCGGGGGTCGAGCCGATCGTCGCGGACTCGCCGATGCCCTTCGCGCCGATCGGGTTCACCGGTGTCGGAGTCTCGGTGTTCGACGCCTCGAGGGTGATGCCGTCGGCGGCGGTGGGGAGGGCGTAGTCGGCGAACGAGCTGGTGATCGGCGTGCCGTACTCGTCGTACACCATCTCCTCCCAGAGGGCCTGGCTGATTCCCTGGAGCCCGCCGCCGTGCTGCTGCCCGGCCACGATCAGCGGGTTGACGATCCGCCCGCAGTCGTCGACCAGGACGTGCCGCAGCGGCCGCACCTGCCCCGTCTCGGTGTCCACCTCCACGATCGAGACGTGGGCGCCGAACGGGAACGTCGCGCCGTCCTGCGTGTAGTCGGTGTCGACCCCCAGACCACCGTCGTGCTCGTGGGCGTACGCCGCGAGGCCGGGCCAGGAGATGCGGTTGCCCGGGACGCCGGCGACGCCGAAGCCGTCGTCGTCGAGCACGACGTCCTCCGGGTTGGCCTCGAGCATCCGCGCGGCGACGGCGAGAGCCTTCTCGCGCGTCTCGCCGGCCGCCTTGCGGACGGCATTCCCGCCGAGCTGGAGCGATCGCGACCCACCGGTGCCGCCCCCGGTGCGGACCATCGCGGTGTCGGACTGCCGGTAGTCGATCCGCTCGAGCGGGATGCCGAGGATGTCGGAGGCGATCATCGAGAACGACGTCGCGTGGCCCTGGCCGTGCGCGGACGTGCCGGCCATCACGGTGGCCGAGCCGTCCTCGTGGATCTGGACCGAGCCGAACTCCGAGCCGCCGAAGCCGGTGATCTCGACGTACGTCGCCATCCCGATGCCGAGCAGCCTGGTCTCGCCGGCCTCGATCCGTCGCCGCTGCTCCGCCCTTGCCTCGTCGACGTCGGCGATGCGAAGTGCCTCCTGGAGGGGGAGCTCGTAGTTCCCGATGTCGTAGGTCTGGCCGGTCATGGTCCGGTACGGGAAGGCGTCCTTGGGGATCAGGTTCGTCCGGCGGATCTCCTCGGGCCGGATGCCGAGCTCCTGGGCGGCCACGTCGATGGCCCGCTCCATCGCGGCCGCCGCCTCGGGGCGACCGGCCCCCCGGAACGCCCCCACCGGTGAGGTGTTGGTCAGCACGCCCATCGCGTCGAAGCGCAGCCGCGGCACGACGTACGGTCCCGGCGCCATGATGAACGTCGGGCCGACCGCGAGCGCGCCGCCGAAGCCGGCGTACGCCCCGCACTCGCCGAGGATGCGCATCCGGAGCCCGGTGATGGTGCCGTCGTTCTTGACGCCGAGCTCGACGTACTGCACCTGGCCGCGGCCCTGCATCGAGAGCATCGCCTCGCTGCGCGTCTCGACCCACTTCACCGGCCGGCCGAGCTTGCGCGCGGCGATCGCGATCGCCGCGTGATCGGGGCCCGTGCCGGCCTTGCCGCCGAACGCCCCGCCGACGTGCGGCGCGACCACCCGCACGTGCTCCTCGTCGACGCCGAGCGCCTTGGCGAGCAGCTCCTTGGCGAGGTGCGGGTGCTGGGTCGACACCCAGGCCTCCACACCGGCCTCGGTCGGCCGGACCAGGATCGCGTTGCCCTCGATCGGGGCCACCGCGATCCGCTGGTTGACCATCCGGACACGCGTCACGTGGTCGGCGTCGTCAAGGACGTCCTCGGTCTGGTTCTTCGCGGCGCGGAACGTCGCGATGTTGGAGCCGATCTCCTCGAACTGGAGCGGGGCGCCCTCGGCCAGCGCGTCCTCCACGTCGGTCACCGCCGGCAGGTCGTCGTAGTCAACGTCGACCAGCTCGGCGGCGTCCATCGCCTGCGCCCGCGTCTCCGCGATCACCAGCGCGACCGGGTCGCCGACGTACCGCACCTTGTCGACGGCGAGGGCCGCCCGTGGCGCCAGCTTGTTCACCTCCGCGAAGCTCGGCAGCCCGTCCCGGCCGAGGTCGTCGGCGGTGTAGACAGCGAGGACGCCGTCGGAGGCGGCCGCCTCGCTCGTGTCGATGCCCGTGACGCGGGCGTGGGCGAACGGGCTGCGGACGAAGATCGCGTGCGCGACCCCGTCGTCGTCGAGGTTGTCGACGAAGGTGCCCTGCCCGAGCAGGAGCTCCCGGTCCTCGACGCGGCGTACCTCGGTCCCAAGGATCGATCCCGGCATGCGGCTCACCCTACGCCCGAACCGGCGACGCTCTCCGGTAGGCCTGCGATGGTCAGCCAGGCCATCCGAGGACCGGACGCCGGAGCGCGCGCCGGGTGAGCAGCAGGCTGACTCCGCCGAGTGTCAGTGCCGGCACCCAGGCCACCGCCGCCTTCACGGTGACCGCCGCGAGCGCCGCCTGCCACGGGATCCCCAGGACGACGAGGGCGGCGACGAGGGCTCCGTCGCGGGGACTGGCGCCGTTCGGTCCCGGGATGGCGCCGGCGACCTGGCTGGCGCCGAAGGCGCCGAGCAGCGCCAGCGGCCCGAGGTCGTGCCCGGTCGCGTCCACCGTGCCCATCAGCAGGGCCGCAATGGTCAGCTGGTAGCCGATCGAGAGGACGAAGGCCTGAGCCAGGCGACGCGGCGGGGGGAGCGGGCGCCGGGGGAGCAGGTCCGGACGCACCCGGCGTACGACGAAGGCGGCACCCAGCGCGAGCAGGGCGACGCCGCCCGCGACGAGGGCGAACGGAAGGGGAAGCGACGTACCGGCCAAGGCGGCGAAGATCACCAGGCCCACGGCGCCCACCAGCCGGTCGGTGCCAACGCTGAGCACCGCGTCGCCGCGGCCGAGCCCGGTGCGGGTGAGCCGGTGGACCCGCCACACGTCCGACCCGACATGGCCGGGTGTGAGGAGTCCGAGCAGCTCGCCCTCGGCGTACGCCCGGAGGTGCCACCACCGGCCCCGGTGGCCGGGGGTGAGCGCTCGCCATCGCAAGGGACACAGCACGTACTTGCCGACGAGCCACGGCACGACCCCGAGCACCACCGGGTCGGGGTTCACGTGCGGCAGCCGCGGCAGCGTGAGGGCGGGCACGAGCAGGCTCACCGCAAGCCCGACGAGGAGGACGGTCCTCGAGTAGACGAGGGAGCGCAGGTGCATGGAGACCTCGGGCGGGACGTTCGGCTGCGCTCTCGAGTGAAGCGCGGATGTGTCCTTCCAGGTACCCGTTTCGCGACGGCAGTCAGGCAGGGTGCAGGTTCGCGAATGGTTAGGAGACCCTTACTTGAACCGGCCGAACCATTAACGGCACACTGGCGTTGTGGAATTCGAGGGCCGCTCCAGCAGCGCCGTGACCGACGACCAGCCGACGCGTGAGCGCGTCGTGCGGTCGATCCTGGTCAACGGACCTTCGACCGCCGCCGACCTCGCCGAGCGGCTCGCGCTCACACCGGCCGCCGTACGCCGTCACCTCGACCACCTGATCGGCCAGGGAGCGCTCGAGGCGCGCGACCCGCGACCGACCGCGACCCGCGGGCGGGGTCGCCCGGCGAAGGTCTTCGCGATCACCGAGACCGGCCGCGACCACTTCGACCAGCAGTACGACGACCTCGCTGTCCAGGCGCTCCGCTACCTCGCGGAGACCGGGGGCGACGAGGCGGTGCTGGAGTTCGCGCGGCGCCGGGTCGCGTTCATCGAGCGCGACTACGAGACGGTGATCGCCGCCGACCCCGACCTGAGCCCGGCCGAGGCGCTGGCGCGAGTCCTCTCCAGCGAGGGGTACGCCGCATCCGTGCGCTCGCTGCCCCTGCTCGACGGGCTGGCCGCGGCCGAGCAGCTGTGCCAGCAGCACTGCCCGGTGTCCCACGTCGCCCAGGAATTTCCACAGCTGTGCGAGGCCGAGACCGAAGCCATCGGTCGGGTACTGGGCCGTCACGTGCAGCGGCTGGCGACCATCGCCCACGGCGACGGCGTCTGCACGACCTGTATCCCCCACCCAGAGAGGATCTCCACGTGACCTCCATCGCTGAGTCTGATGGCTCGACCAAGGTCGAGCAGCTCAACCCGGAGCTGAAGGGTCTGCGCGAGCGGTACAAGTTCGGCTGGGCCGACCGTGACGAGGCCGGCGCAGCGGCGAAGCGCGGCCTGAACGAGGAGGTCGTGCGCGACATCTCGTCGAAGAAGGGCGAGCCGCAGTGGATGCTCGACCTGCGGCTGAAGGGCCTGAAGCTCTTCAGTCGCAAGCCGCTGCCCACCTGGGGCTCCGACCTCACGGCGATCGACTTCGACAACATCAAGTACTTCGTCCGCTCCACTGAGAA
>NZ_DASXWU010000100.1:0-36345 GCF_036503465.1 Nocardioides sp. | reverse complement strand
CGGGCTGGTCGCCCACGAGTGCATCCTGGACCTGCGCGGGCTGACCAAGTCGTCGGGCGTGACGGTGGACGACGTCGCCAAGCGCCTCATCGACTACGGCTTCCACGCCCCGACGATGTCGTTCCCGGTCGCGGGCACGCTGATGGTCGAGCCGACCGAGTCCGAGGACCTCGCCGAGATCGACCGCTTCTGCGACGCGATGCTGGCGATCCGTGCGGAGATCGAGCAGATCGAGCGGGGGGAGTGGAGCGTCGACAAGTCGCCGCTCCGGGGGGCTCCGCACACGACGCGCGCGATCGTCGGCGACTGGGACCGGGCCTACCCGCGGGAGCTCGCGGCGTTCCCGACCGGCCCCGATCCCGACAAGTACTGGCCGCCCGTCTCACGGATCGACCAGGCGTACGGCGACCGCCACCTGGTCTGCTCGTGCCCGTCTCCCGAGGCGTTCGCCGAAACCCCGGACACGAGCGAGTGAGCCCTATCTGGCCTGCGAGACGCTCGACATGTTGAAGTCGGGCACCCGCAGCGCGGGCATGGCCGTGCGTGAGAAGTAGTCGTCGCCCCACTCGCGGCTGAACGCCGGCACGGTCGCCGAGGCGTGGCTGAACCGGCGCAGCAGGTCGACGGGGCTCTCGTTGAAGCGGAAGTTGTTGACGGCGCCGGTGATCTCGCCGCCCTCGACCAGGTAGACGCCGTCACGGGTGAGCCCGGTCAACAGCAGGGTCTGCGGGTCGACCGCGCGGATGTACCACAGACAGGTCAGCAGCAGACCGCGCTCGGTGCCGGCCACGAGATCCTCGAGGAAGCCGGTCGACCCGTCGACGTCGAGCACCAGGTTGTCGATCGCCGGCGTCACGGGCTGGCCGGTGAGCCCGGCGGTCTCCCGGGTCTGGCGGAGGGCCGAGAGCGTGCCGCCGCCGATCCAGTCGGTGCGAGACAGGGGCAGCCCCGTGTCGAAGACCGAGCGGTCGTCGCCGGAGGAGGAGGTGACGACGTGGGGCGAGCACTCGAGCCCGGGGTACGCCGGGTCGGAGGCCAGCGTCACGTCCGACCGGGCGACCTGCTCGCCGATCCGCGTGCCGCCGCCGCGACGGCTGAACACCGACTGTCCGTCGTGGGCGTCGCGCGCCCCGGCGTACCAGTAGGCGTCGATCATCAGGTCGGCCACCGCCGTCGGCGGCAGGATCGTGTCGTAGCGCCCGGCCGGCAGGTCGACGCGTCGGCTGCCCCAGCCGAGACGGCGCTCGAGCTCGGCCTCGAGCGCCAGCGCGTCAACGCCTGCGAAGTCGCGGGTCGCGCCGCCGACCCAGGCGCTGTTGGTCAGGTCGGCGGTCTTGCCGGTGAACCCGTAGTGACCGGTGGGCTGGACGTGCCGCAGCCGGAGTCCGGACGTGGAGGCGACGTACGTCGTGGTGATGCGGTGGTCGACGAACCCGTAGAGCACGCGCCCGCCCTCCCGGGCACGGCCGAACGCCTCGCCGAGCGCGGGCGCGAACCTGTCGAACACGTGGACGTCGGTCTCGACCGGCGGCTCGTCCCACCGCGGCGTGACGGCGCCGGTCACCAGGTCCTGCGCGTCCGTCGCGGGGTCGGCCGCGCGGGCCGCCGCGTCGGCGGCGGCCACCAGCGCCTCGACCTGCTCGGGCGTCGCCGCGCTGCCCGCCATCGAGCCTGCCGCGGGACCACCCGGCTGTCGCACGAACGACACGACCGCGAGGTCGACGCTCCGCATCGCGCCGTTCGTGGTCAGCGTGTTGTTGGCCCAGCGCAGGTTGGCACTGGTCGTGTGGTGGGCGATCGCGATGCAGTCGTCGGCGGTCGAGACCGCGAGCGCGTGCTCGACGAGCTCCTGGACGGTGGCGGTCGCGGCCATCAGTGCGCTCCCTCGTCGTCGGTGTTCAGGATCCGCACCCCGCGGAACAGCGCGGTCGGGCAGCCGTGACTCACCGACGCCACCTGGCCCGGCTGCGCCTTGCCGCAGTTGAAGGCGCCGCCCAGGACCCAGGTGTCGCGGCCGCCGACGGCCTCCATCGACCCCCAGAAGTCCGTCGTCGTGGCCTGGTACGCCGCGTCACGGACCTGGCCCGAGAGCTCGCCGTCGCGGATGGCGTAGAACCGCTGGCCCGTGAACTGGAAGTTGAAGCGCTGCATGTCGATCGACCAGGACTTGTCGCCGACGACGTAGAGACCGCGCTCGACCCGGCCGATCAGGTCCTCGGTCGTGGTGTCGTCGGCGGCCGGTTGCAGCGACACGTTGGCCATCCGCTGGATGGGGATGTGGCCGGGAGAGTCGGCGTACGCACACCCGTTGGAACGCCCGGCGTTGAGCTCGGGATGCAGGTGCGCCATCGGCCGATCGAGCTGGTAGCCGACGAGCACGCCGTCCTTGACGATGTCCCAGCTCTGGGTGGCGACCCCCTCGTCGTCGTACCCGATCGTGGCCAGGCCGTGCTCGACGGTGCGGTCGCCCGTGACGTGCATGACGGGGGAGCCATACTGCAGCGTGCCGAGCTTGTCGATGGTGGCGAACGAGGTGCCGGCGTAGTTGGCCTCGTAGCCGAGGGCGCGGTCGAGCTCGGTGGCATGACCGATCGACTCGTGGATGGTGAGCCAGAGGTTGGACGGATCGATCACCAGGTCGTAGGTGCCGGCCTCGACCGTCGGGGCAGCGAGCTTCTCGGCGAGCAGGTCCGGCACCTCGGCGAGCTCGGCGTCCCAGTCCCACGCGCCCTCGGCGGCCGTCCCCGCGACGTACTCCCAGCCCCGGCCGGCCGGAGGCGCGATCGAGGTCATGTCGTCGAAGATGCCGCGGCGGTCGTGCGACCCCATCGCCGTGAACGTGGGCAGCAGCCGCACGCGCTGCTGGGTGGTGCGGGTGCCGGCGAGGTCGGCGTAGTACTTGTTCTCGTGGACCTGCAGCACCTCGGCGGTCGCGTGCTGGACCGCGCCGTGGCTCCGCAGCCGCGCGGTCCAGTCCACCAGCACCGCTGTCTTGTCGTGGAGCGAGACCTCGAACGGGTCCGTGACGTAGGACGAGACCCAGGTGACGTCGTCGTACGCCGGCTCGTGGGCGATCTCGACCGGCACGGTGGTCAGCGCGGCCGAGACCTTCGCGACCTCGACCGCGGTCTCGGCGACCCGCACCGCCTCGTCGACGGTGAGGTGGACGCCCGATGCGAATCCCCACGCACCGCCGTGGATCACCCGGACCGCGAACCCGAGGTCCTCGTCGTCGGCGGCCCCCTGGAGCGCACCGTCACGGACCCGGACGTCCTGCCACCGCACCCGCTCGAACCTGAAGTCGGCATGTCCGGCACCCAGCTCGCGGGCGCGCTGCAACGCGGCGTCGCCCAGGGGGCGGTAGGGGAGTGCGGTGAAACCGGGGTCGAGACCGAACATGGCCCGAACCTAGCCTGGCCCCCCGACGACGTTGAGGGTGGACCCCGACCGCGCCTTGCGGACGACGAGCTGGGTGGGGATGCGGTCGCGCATCTCGACGACGTGACTCACGACGCCCACCGCACGGCCGTTCTCGCGGAGCGTGTCGAGGATGTCGAGGACGTCGTCGAGCGTCTCGGCGTCGAGGGAGCCGAACCCCTCGTCGACGAACAGTGTCTGCAGATCGGCGCCGCCCGCCTCGTGCGCCACCACGTCGGCCAGGCCCAGAGCGAGCGCCAGAGAGACCACGAACGTCTCACCGCCGCTCAGGGTTGCCGGGTCGCGTGACTCGCCCGACCAGTCGTCGCGGACCACGAGGCTGAGCCCCCCGCGCGTCTCGCCGGCGCCGCGGCGGCCGACGTGCTCCAGGGAGTAGCGCTGGTCGCTCATCCCGGCCAGCCTGGCGTTGGCGGCGGCCACCACCTGGGAGAGGCGGTAGGCGAGGACGTACGCCGACAGCCGCATCTGCAGGCGGTTGTCCGGGGCCTTGCCCTCGGCGAACGACGAGACGGCGGTCGCCAGCCGCAGCTCCTCGCGGACTGGCGCCCAGGCGGCCAGGGCGGCTTCGAGCTCGTCGGTGAGGCGCTGCACGCGGGCGTCGGTGCGGGTGGCCTGCGCGTCGGCGGCCCTGGCCCGCTCGAGCGTCTCCAGGGCGGCGCCGTGCCGCTCCTCGCACCCCGCGAGATCGGGGTCCGGGCTGGTGAGCAACGCCCAGGCGTCGGGCTCGTCGAGCACCGAGCGGGCCGCGGCCAACGCGGAGTCGTGCTCGCGGATGCGGCGTTCCAGATCGGCGAGCTCGCGAGCCGGGACCTCGGCGGCCCGGACGTCGTCGGGCTGGTCGAACCCCGCCTCCAGGGCGGCCCGGGCCAGGGCCGTCTCGGCGTCCGCGAGCGCCGATGCCGCCGACGCTCGTCGGATGGCCTCGCCGTGGGCTCTCCGCACCAGCTCGCGGCGGGCCTCCAGCTCGGCGACGGCCTCGTCGAGGTCGGGATGCTCGCCGCGCGCCTCCTCCACGGTGGCGGCGAGCCGATCGGTCTGGGCCCGGACGTGCTCCACAGCGGTGGTGAGCTCGGCACGGCGTACGCGGTGCTTCGCGGCCGACTCTGCGAGCTCGGCCGAACGCGCGCGGGTCGCCGACATCCGCGTGGCCAGGTCTGCGTGCCGGTCGGAAGCGGTCCTCAGCTCGGCAAGCGCGCCGCGTCCCTCGGCGAGGCCCCGGGCGGCCACGGACGCCTCGCCCTCACTGGTGGTACGCCGGGCGTTCTGCAGCGCTGCATCGAGCTCGCGGACTCTGAGGTCCAGGGCATGCTCGGCGGCTTGGGCGTCGTCGACCTCGTGCTGGGCGAGGCGCTCGGCCTCCGCGTCGGGGTGCCCGGAGATCGCCGAGGCCGGCCGCGGGTGGTCGAGAGAGCCGCACACCGGACAGTCGTCACCCACCGCCAGACCGCCCGCGAGCTCCGCGGCCATGCCGGCGATCCGGCGCTCCCTGAGGTCGAGGAGCCGTTCGCGCGCGTCGAGCACGCGGCGTACCGATGCGTCGTGCTCGACCACGACGGCATCGAGCTCCGGGACCAGCCGCGCCACCTGCTGATGAGCGGCGACGATGCTCTCCAAGGCACCGACGGCACGCTCGGCCTCGGCCAGTGCGTCCGGGGAGACCTCGGTCTCGGCGAGCGCGGTCTCCAGCTCGGTGGTGCGCGCGCCGGCTGCCTGGGCCTCGGCTGCCACCAGTCGCTCGTCGTCCTCCAGCCGGGCCAGCGACTCGGCACTCGCCGACGCCTGCCCCTGGAGCTCGACCAGACGTTGCTGCGCCGGCAGCAGTGCCGTGAGGCCGGCCAGGGCATGCGTGACGCGCTCGAGCTCGCCCGGCAGGTCGTCGGGGTCGACGCCCTCGGCAATGATGTCGGCGCGTGACGCATCGGCGGCCGCCGAGATGTCGCCGAGCGCTCTCCGCTGGTCGTCGGTGAGCCGGACCAGAGGCCGCAGCGTGGCGGCCCGTCGGCCCCGCTCGAGTCGTGCGCGGTCCGCCATGTGTGCCTCCGTGCACGCGTCCAGACGCTCGACCACCTCGGCGGCCTCGACCACGCGGGCACGGGAGGACGCCAGCGCGCGAGCGGCCTCGACGGCCTCGCGCGCCGAGCGTTCGGCCTCGGTGGCCGCCGCGCACGCCTCGCCCGCCGTCGTACGTCGGAGGGCGGCGCCGTCGCGGACCGCACGCGCCCAGGCCGACAGCGAACCCTGGTTCGCTGCGCCCGCGACGTCACTGAGTGTGTCGGGGACCGGGGTCGAGGCCGACTCGGAGACCCGGCTGAGCAGGTCGACGACCACCTGCGTGTGCTCGTCGGAGCCGCGCCGCACGGAGAGTCGATGGTCTCGGAGCCAGCCCTCGACCCGCTCGAAGCGTCCGGTGTGGAACAGCCGGGCGAGCAGCCGCTGCCGTTCGTCCGGCTTGGCCCGCAGGAACGCCTGGAAGTTTCCTTGGGGGAGAAGGGCGACCTGGCAGAACTGGTCGAGGTTCATCCCCAGCAGCCCGGACACCAGGTCGCCGGCCTCGTCGAGGCGGCTGGTCAGGTGGACCCACTCGCCGGCGATGCGCTCGCTGACGGTGACCCTCGCCTGGGCCGGGGTGGTGCCGTCGCCGCGCTTCTTCGGGCGGCGCCAGGCGGGGGAGCGGACGATCCGGAAGCGTCGGGTGTCGAGGGTGAGGTCGAGGCTCACCGACGGTGCCAGCGTCACCGGTGCCTGGTCGGAGCGCAGGCGGCCGGCGTGCTGACGGTCGCCGGGCACCGCGCCGTACAGGGCGAAGCACACGGCGTCGAGGACGCTGGACTTGCCGGCGCCCGTGGCCCCCGAGAGCAGGAAGAGCCCGGCATCGGACAGCGCGTCGAAGTCGACCTCGGCGGTCTCGACGAACGGGCCGAAGGCGGTCACGGACAGGTGGTGCAGCCGCATCAGCCGCCGCCGCTCGTGACCAGCATGTCGGCGTCCGAGTCGTCGGCGCACGCGTCGCACGCGCGCAGCAGCAGTGCCGATTCGTCGTCGGTGGCCGGGGCGCCGCGCATGGCCTCGACGAAGTCGACAGCGACCTGGTGGTCGCTGCGCCCCTGGGGGGCGTGGGCCACGGCCGAGGCCGCCGGCTCGCCCGCGGGCGCGAACGAGAGCACCAGCGCGTGCGGGAAGCGCGCCCGGAGCCGTTCCATGGGCCGGTCGGGGCGTACGGCGTCGGTGAGGGTCGCCTGGATCCAGTGGCCTTCGCCGGCGTCGAGTCGTGGGTCGGTCAGGAGCGTCTCGAGGTCGCCCGTGATCGTCGACAGCCGGCGCGGCACCGGCGCCTCGACGAACGTCGTGGCGGTCACTCCTCGCGGCCCGAGGTCGACCAACCAGCTGCCCTTGGTGTGCCCGGCCTCGGAGAAGGAGTAGGCCAGGGGCGAGCCGCTGTACCTGAGGGTCTCACCCAGCGCGGCGCGGCCGTGCAGATGGCCGAGCGCCGTGTAGGAGATGCCGTCGAAGAGCGAAGCCGGCACCACCGACACCCCACCTACGCTGATGTCGCGCTCCGAGTCGCTGGGGAGGCCGCCCGCGACGAAGGCGTGGGCGAGGACCACCGAGCGGACGGGATGTGCCTCGAGGTCGGCGCGCACCCGGCGCATCGCCTCGGTCAGGGCGGCCTCGTGGGTGCGCGCGGGGAGGTCCCAGGGCTCGTGCAGTGCCTGCGGGTCGAGGTAGGGGATGCCGTGGACGGCCACCGGACCGTGCTCGTCGTCGAGCAGCACCGGCGTACCGACCGAGGAGGCGTCCGTGCGCAGGAAGACTCCGGCGGCGTCGATCAACCGCGAGCCGAAGCCCAGCCGTTGGGCGGAGTCGTGGTTGCCCGAGGTGAGGACCACACGCGCTCGGGAGGACGCCAGGCGCGCCAGGGTCTCGTCGGCGAGGCGTACGGCGTCTACGTGAGGGAGTGCGCGGTCGTAGACGTCTCCCGCGACGACCACGAGATCGACCTGCTCCGAGGCCACGACCTCGAGCAGGTGGTCGACGAACGCCGCCTGGTGCGCGAGCATGCCGACCCGGTGGAACGAGCGTCCCAGGTGCCAGTCGGAGGTGTGGAGGATGCGCACGGGTCGAACCTAGGTTCGAACGCCGACAAGGCGGCGTACCCACGCCGTTGAGCGGTAGTCGGGATGACAGACTCCGCGCATGGTGACGAGCAGTTCGGACCGTAGGAGAGCGAGGAGCGGGCGCGCCATCGAAGTCTTCGGGAAGGATGCCGATGCCGCATTGGATGCACTGGCACTGCTCGACCTGGCCTGGCACGACTGTTACGGCGAGCCGTCACCCTCGGAGACGATCATCGAAGACATCTGGGAGGTGAGCAGCGGCAAGCTGGCTCAGCTTGTCGTCGCAGCGCACCTTGCGGTCATCGACTTCCGCGACGTTCGGGTCTGGGCGGACGAGCACCGGCACGACGACTGAACCGGGTCCGCGAAGGGCCCGTCTCACCCGCCTGCACTCACCTACCTGACCAAGTGGCGCCTTGCACTCGCCGTCGACCTCCTGGCAGCGAGCGAGCTCCCGCTCGACGCGATCGCCGCGGGCGCCGCTTACGCCAACCCCTGCTCACTCAGCGCCGCCTTCAAACGCATCCACGGCCTATCCCCGTCCAGCTACCGCGTGGCCACGGCCACGTGGCTTGCGGCGCAGGGCCCGGCGAGAGGACGCCCCCGCCCGTGTCGTCGCTGACATGAACGGGCCTGCTGAATGCGCCGCGCCCTTCCAGTCATCGGGTCCTGGCCACAGCCGCGCAAGGATTCTGGCCCGGTCGGAACGCCTGACCGAATCTGCGACGTAGACGACGAAGCGCTCGGGGTACACACGCCTTCCGATGACGTCGGCGGGTCGCTCGCCGGGAAGGGACCAGATGGTGACGGGGGCCGCCAGCAGTGATGGTGGTCCCAGTGCACACCGGCGTCGCAGATCCCAGCTCGGTTGGTTGCTCGTGGGTGAAGCGGTAGCGCTGAAACGCGGTGTACGTCGTCCCGTCGTAGCGCAACTGAGCGGGGCAGTCTGGCCCTGTCGCCTGGATGACACACTGTGTGATGCGGGTGCGCATGCCGCCGTCGAGACGAGGATGGAAGCCGGGATCAGACCTCGGGCCGCGAACACCCGGTGCCCGCGTGCTGTGCCCACGATGCTCCCTTCCGCGGCAGCGTTGCCCACCACGTAGGACGTCCGGTCCGGGATCTCCGTTCCGTTTGGAACTGTTGCCGGTTAGCGTGCTTCAGCAGCGGATCTCGAAGGAAGAGTGATCGCGGTGATCAACCGCACGACCGGCTCTGCCAGCGTGGTGCCAGAACTCGTGTACGCCGACGTCGGGTCGGCGATCGGCTGGCTGTGCGGGACCTTCGGCTTCACCGAAGTGTGGCGTGCCGGTGATCACCGTGCCCGGATCGCCTTCGGCAACGGAGTGGTCATCCTCGCCGATGCCGATGCTGAATACGGCCGCGCTGCACCGCACGGCGATGCACCTGGATGCCACGCCGTCATGGTCAAAGTGGACGACGTCGACGCACATCACGAGCGCGCTCGGCAGGGTGGAGCGACCGTGCTCAGCCCGCCGACCGATTATCCGTACGGGGAACGCCAGTACACGGTGCAGGACCCGGGAGGGCACCGGTGGACGTTCACCCAGGCGATCGCCGACCTGGCTCCCGAGGACTGGGGTGGGACGTCCCCGGTGGGGACCGACTGACGCGGCCCGGCGAGCTCGCGCTCCACCCGTTCTGCATGCGGAATCCTTCGATGTCACGGCGCTCTCAACGTGCGTTCTACCAGGCACGTCTCCCGGCCGGGGTCACGTCCCGAGGCGGTACTTGAGATGCGTGACGCCGGGGGCTGGGACGGCACGGACCTGCTCGAGCTGAACGTCGGTGTGCCCGAGACCCTCGAAGAGCCCAGCGCCACCCCCGAGCAGGATGGGAACGACGTGGAGCTCGAGCTCGTCGAGCAGACCCGCCGCCAGGTACTCGTTCACGACCTGCGCGCCACCCCACAGCATCACGTCCTTGCCCGCGGCGGCCTTCCTCGCCTGGTCGAGCGCGGACTCGATCCCCTCGGTGACGAAGTGGAAGGTGGTGCCTCCCTCCAGCTCGAGAGGTCCACGTGGGTGATGGGTGAGGACGAAGACGGGATAGTGGTACGGCGGGTTGTCGCCCCACCAGCCCGTCCACTGCTCGTCACCCCAGGGGCCACCACCGACCGGGCCGAACATGTTCCGGCCCATCACGGCGGCGCCGATGTTCTGGCGCGACTCCTCGATGATCCGTGAGCTCTCGTTGACCTCACCACCGTGCTGGCCATGGGCTTCGCGCCACGCAGCCAGCGGGAACACCCAGTCGTGCAGGCGCTCACCACCCTCGCCGAGCGGGTTCTCCGCACTCTGACGCGGGCCGGCGACGAATCCGTCCAACGAGATCGAGATGTGACACCGGAGCTTGCTCATGGTTCCTCCTCAGCAGCAGTCACCCATGCGTCGAGCGAACGGATCGGGATTCGACAGCACAGGCGGATCCTGCCGGCGGGGCGCGCCCATCGACGTCAGGCGTAGCGGACCGTGCGCTCCTCGCGGGTGAACCCGAAGAGCCCGAGTCCCGCCTCACGCGCGAGGTGGACGGCCAGCGACGACGGGGCGCCCACCGCCACCAGGGACCCGACACCGGTCGTCACGGCCTTCTGCACCAGCTCGAAGCCGGCGCGGCCACTGACGACCAGGTACGCGTCCGCCACGGGTCGAGCGGCGAGCAGCCGGGCCCCCGTGACCTTGTCGACGGCGTTGTGCCGCCCCACGTCCTCGCGTACGACGTGCCGGTCGCCGTCGGCGGTGAAGAGGCCCGCCGCGTGCACTCCACCCGTGGTGGCGAACACGGACTGTTCCTCCCGCAGCAGCGCGGGGAGCCGTCGTACGACGTCCGGCCGGGGCGGCGGACCGTCCCACCGCGGACCGCGGACGGTCGACAACGCCGCCTCGATGCTGTCCTTTCCGCACACGCCGCACGCCGACGACCCGGTGGACATGGCGTCGTGGCGGTGGGCCAGGTCGACGGCTCTCGACGCCCGCAGCGTGACGACGTTGAACTCCTGCTCCGGCGCCAGGTCCTCGTCCGTGCAGTAGGCGACCTCGGTCAGGTCATCGGGCCCGATCAGTCCCTCGTGGAAGGCCCACCCTGCCGCCAGCTCGAAGTCGTGGCCGGGTGTCCGCATGGTCACCCAGGCGCGGCGCGGCTCCGCGCCGGGCCACGCGATCCGGATCTCCAGCGGCTCCTCGGCGGCGACCCGGTCCTCGTGCTCCTCGTCGCCGGCCGGCAGCGACTCGATGACACGCAGTCGGGACACCGGGCCGGTTCGCCGCGCCAGGTCGGTCACGGAGCCAGCCTATGTCCGCTCCGGATGAACCCGTCGTTCCAGCGCGCAACCAAACGCCTGATCGGCGCGTCCATTCGGGCAACACACGCGCCTCTCACGGGGGAGGCGACCTCTAGAGAGGCACGCACATGAAGTCATCCATCTCTCGGGCCCGGGCGGCGGTCGCGACCGCCGTGACGACCGGGCTGTGCCTGGCCGGGACGACGGTGCTGGCGACGCCGTCCCAGGCTGCCACGGGCACCTGCGACACGGCGTACCCGGTCGCGAACATCACCAAGGGCCAGTCCGTCACCGGCCTCACGGTCGACAGCGGCGTCACGCCGTCGCCGTTCACGGGGACCGTGCTCGGCGTGATCACCGACGGTGTCGAACCCGGCGTCGACCTGGTGATGGCCCAGCTCAGCTCGCCCGCCATCGACGACGCGGGCATCTGGGCAGGCATGTCCGGGTCACCGGTGTATGCCGAGGACGGCAGCCTGATCGGCGCCGTCTCCTACACCCTCGCGTGGGGCCAGACCCCGATCGCGGGCATCACGCCGTGGGAGGACATGGACAAGTACGCCGGTCAGCTGCCCCAGACCGTGCGCGTCCCCACCGAGTCCGCGCACCTCATCGCACGCAGCTCGTCGTTGACCTCCACCCAGGCCGAGGAGGGCTTCCGCGAGCTCGCGGCGCCTGTGGTCGCGGCCGGTGTCTCGCAGCGGACGGTGGACGGGGCGCGCACGCGGCCCTACCTCAGCAAGAGCGTGTCGGCCGCCGGGCACACCGCCACCGAGTCGTCCCCGCTGGACATGATCGCCGGCGGGAACATGGTCGCGACGATGTCGACGGGAGACATCACCATCGGCGGTCTCGGCACGATCACCTCGGTCTGCAACGACCGCCTGGTCGGCTTCGGCCACCCGATGAACTTCCTCGGGCAGACCACCTACGGCCTGGCCGGCGCGGACACGCTGTACGTCCAGAAGGACCCGCTCGGCTCGTCCTTCAAGGTCGCCAACGTCGGCACCTTGCTCGGCACGATCGACCAGGACCGGATGACGGGTGTCTCCGGGCCGCTCGGCACCGTCCCGGCGAGCATGCCGATCACCTCGACCGTCGCCTACCAGGGGGACAGCCGGACCGGGGAGACCGACGTCCAGTTCCGCGACGCGGCCGCCGAGGCGGCGTACTACGAGCTGGCCACCAACCACCAGGCGCTGCTCGACTCCTACGGCCCCGGCGGAGAGCAGCAGACATGGACCATCACCGGCGACGTGGCCGGAGAGCCGTTCACCCTCACCGGCGGCAACGTCTACGCCGACAAGTACAGCATCGCCGACGGGGCGTCGTACGACGTGCCGGACCTGCTGTACCTGCTCACCCGGCTGAAGAGCGTCACGGTGGACTCCGTCGACGTCCACTCCGACGTCAACGACAACACCTCGAGGCTCAAGATCGACGGCGTGCAGCAGCGGCGCGCGGGTTCCTGGGTCAACGTGACCCGTCGCCACCCGGCCCTCGTCAGGGCGGGCAGGACCGCCAAGCTGCGGTTGGTCTTCACCAACGGCAAGACCCGCAGGTTCCAGATCGCGGTCCCGGCCAAGGCGCGGGGCCTGGACGGCGAGATCGACGTCTCCGGCGGGTACCCCTACCCGTTCGAGCGCGGCGGTCTCGGCTCGTTCGCCAAGATCGAGAACGCGGTCCACAACCTGGTGCGCAACGACCAGGCACAGATCCAGTTCCTGGCGTTCGGCAAGCGGCACGTGGTGCGCGTGAGGACGACCACGGCTCCGGCGGGCAAGGTCCTGACCGGATCGCGGTACCTCCCGGTGGTGGTCCGTTGAGGCCGGTCCGAGCACGTCGCCCGGCCGCGTCCCTCGCCGAGCGGGGAGCGCGGCGCGGGGTGGTCATGCGGTGTCGGACATCACGGCGTATCCGGTCGGGTCACAGCCTCCGCCTGGCCTAGAATGTAAGGGTCATGTCTGCCTGAGAGGTCATGACAGTTCAACCCCAGACGAACGGCCCGCGAGGGTCGAGAAGGTGATCGACATGAGCACGCAGATGTACCTGATGGGTGGACTCGTGGAGAGCCGGGTTCCGTCCGATCGGGACCTGACTCATCTGCGAGCCGTACGCACCATCCGACGCGAGGCGCGAGCGGCCCGGCGTACCCGCCGGTCACGCCGCGGCTGAGCCAGGGGAGTGGCCCCGGCTCCACCGACCCGGTGGGGCCGGGGCCGTCTATTTTGGGGACCATGAGCGAGGATTCCCTGCGGCAGCTGGACCTGACGCAGATCGGTGAAGGTCGCTACAAGGCGGTCAACGGCCGCGGGGGAGTGCTGCCGATCGGCTCTGGAGACGACCCCGACTTCACGCCTGTGGAGCTGTTGCTGGCGGCGCTGGCCGGCTGCACGGCCATCGACGTCGGACTGATCACCGGCAAGCGGGCTCAGCCCGACTCGTTCGACGTGCATGTCGAGGGCCACAAGGTCCGCGACGACGATGGGTCGCACCTGGTCGATCTCCAGGTTACGCTCGCGGTCAGGTTCCCGGAAGGGGAGGCCGGCGACCGAGCACGGGAGGTGCTGCCGCGCTCGATCCAGCAGAGCGCCGACCGGCTGTGCACGGTCGGGCGCACCCTTCAGCTCGGCACGGCGATCGACTACCGGGAGGTCTGACCTGCCCGGTGGGTCACCCGGTCGTAACGCTGTCGATGGTGACCGAGACCTTGGGATGGCCGTCGCCCGGACCGAAGGCGTTGTCGGACCCCTGCCGGGCCGCCTTCTGGACGTCCTTGAGCCCGGCCGCGTCCAGCTGGCCGAAGACGGTGTACCGCGGTGGCAGCGGAGTGTTCCGGTAGACGATGAAGAACTGGGACCCACCGCTGTCGGGCTGCTGGGTCTTCGCCATCGCCACGGTCCCGGGGCCGTAGGTCTCCTTGCCGGTGAGCTCGTCGGGAATCGTGTAACCCGGCCCGCTCGTACCGGTCCCGGTCGGGTCACCGCACTGAAGCACGAAGATGCCGCTCTCGGCGGTGGTGAGCCGGTGGCAGGGGGAGTTGTCGAAGAACCCCTGGCGGGCCAGCGACACGAACGAGTTGACCGTGCACGGGGTCTTGTCCGCGTCGAGCGTGGCTCCGAGGTCGCCGATGGTGGTCTTCAGGGTCACCGAGACCTTGCCCTGGACGTCGGGCGTGGTCGGCGGCTTGCTCGCGTCACCGGTCTTCCCCTGCGGGGCATCGGGGTAGTCGCAGGACACGTTGCTCGTCGTGCTGCTCTGGCTCTCGCTGGGCGAATCCGCTGCCGCGTCTCGCGCGGTGGTGCTGGACGAGCCGCCACCGCACGCCACGAGCAGCGGGACGAGGGGGAGAAGCACGGCGGCGACCACCGGCAGAGAACGACGTTGCGGCACGGCCTCGAGAATAGGAGGCGAGCGGTGACGATCCGGCGGCCGGGGCTGTTGTCGGACCTGCTAGACAGTGACCATGGCTACCGCGACGTTGCACGGCAATCCTGTCCACACCGTGGGAGACCTTCCCTCCGTCGGCGACGCTGCGCCGGCGTACACCTTGACCCGCCAGGACCTCTCCGACGTCTCGTCCGACACCTTCAAGGGCTCCCGGGTGGTGCTGAACATCTTCCCGAGCGTGGACACCAAGACCTGTGCGGCCTCGGTACGCCACTTCAACGCGCTGGCGGCCTCTCTCGACGACACCGTCGTGGTGTGCGTCTCGGCAGACCTGCCCTTCGCGATGCGCCGGTTCTGCGGTGCCGAGGGCATCGAGAACGTGGTGACCGGCTCCGCGTTCCGGTCCAGCTTCGGTACCGACTACGGCGTCACGATGACCGACGGTCCGATGCGCGGCCTGCTCGCGCGCTCGGTGGTGGTGGTCGACACGGACGGCTCGGTGCTCCACACCCAGGTGGTGCCCGACATCGGCACCGAGCCCGACTACGACGCCGCCGTCGCGGCTCTCGGCTGACCCGTTCGGCCCATGTCCCGGACGCTGCGGCGAGTGGGGCTCTTCGTGGCCGGGCTCCTGCTGATCATCACCGGCCTGGTGCTGATCGTGCTTCCCGGGCCTCTGACCATCCCGCCGATCCTGCTCGGGTTGTGGCTGTGGTCCCTGGAGTTCGAGTTCGCGCGCCGCTGGCTGCACCCGGTGCGGGTGCGCGGGGCGGAGGCCTGGGCCCTGGCGAAGGAGAAGCCGGTCCACACCACGGTGGTCACGGTCCTCGGTCTGGTCGGGGCCGCGGTCGTCATCTGGGCGACGTTCCGCTACGACCTCATCGACCGGGGCCGCGAGCTCGTGGGCCTCGGCTGAGCCGCGGCCGCCGACGACAGCCGACGAGATGCGACGACCCCGGGGCCACGTGGGCACCGGGGTCGTTCGCTGCGGCCGTCCCGTGGCGACTCCGTCGCGGCGGAACGTCTCCGCTCAGGTCTGCGGTGCGAGCGCGAACTGCACCCGACCAGCGTCGTCGACCGAGGCGTCGAGGATCTGGTCGTCGAGCTGCTCGGAGGCCGGGGGGTCGAGGTACACGACGGCGCCGTGCGACTCGACTGTCTGGTCTCCAGGATGAGGTTGCTGGGCCGCGGTCACCATCAGACCCTGCTGGGGGTCCTCGCTGCTGATCCGCAAACCGGTGGACTCCGACCCGCCCTGCTGGGCGGCGATGTCCTTGACGATCGTGCTGGCGTTCTCCGTGAGGGTGAGCACGGTGCTCTCCTTCGTCGATTGCTGGCAGGACCCATCCCACCTTTGCTCGCATCGCCGCCCCACGCAAACCCGCGTGTCGTCAGAAGAGACTGGGCCGGGCCGTGTCACCGGTCATGGGACGGATCGAGAAGGGGGGCGCCGTCCGCGTCCCGGTCTCCGAGCGTGACTTGACATAATGTCGGTTATCGGCGAAGCGCTCGCCTCAAGTGCTCTCCGGCGAATTCCCCGCTCGAGCGGGGACTTCCGCACTTGTAGTGGGAAATCTGGGCCAACCAGTGCTGAGTTCCCCGCTTGAGCGGGGAATTCGGTGTCGTCATCCGCCGACGTACGCCGCGAGATGCTGTCCGGTGAGCGTCGAACGGGACGCCACCAGGTCGGCCGGCGTTCCCTCGAACACCACGCGGCCGCCGTCGTGACCGGCGCCCGGGCCGAGGTCGATGATCCAGTCGGCGTGGGCCATCACCGCCTGGTGGTGCTCGATCACGACGACCGACCTGCCGGAGTCGACGATCCGGTCCAGCAGCCCGAGCAGCTGGGCGACGTCGGCCAGGTGCAGGCCCGTGGTGGGCTCGTCGAGGACGTAGACGGCGCCCTTCTCACCCAGGTGGTTCGCCAGCTTCAGCCGCTGGCGCTCCCCGCCGGAGAGCGTCGTCAGCGGCTGTCCCAGCTTGACATAACCGAGGCCGACGTCCCCCAGCCGCTCCAGCACCTTGTGCGCGGCCGGGACCCTCGCCTCGCCCTCGCCGAAGAACAATGTCGCCTCGTCGACCGACATCGCGAGCACCTCGCTGATGTCCTTGCCGGCGAAGGTGTACTCCAAGACGTCGGCCTGGAACCGCTTGCCCTCGCACGCCTCGCACGGCGTCGCGACCCCGGCCATCATCGCCAGGTCGCTGTAGATCACCCCGGCGCCGTTGCAGCTCGGGCAGGCGCCCTCCGAGTTGGCGCTGAACAGCGCGGGCTTGGTGCCGGTGGCCTTCGCGAACGCCTTGCGGATCGGGTCCAGGAGCCCCGTGTACGTCGCCGGGTTGCTGCGGCGGGAGCCCCGGATCGCGCTCTGGTCGACCGTCACGACGCCCTCGCGGCCGGAGAGGGAGCCGTGGATCAGCGAGCTCTTGCCCGACCCGGCGACCCCGGTGATCACGGTCAGCACCCCGAGCGGGACGTCGACGTCGACGTCCTGCAGGTTGTTCGTGCGGGCGCCGCGTACCTCGAGCACCTCCGTCCGCTCCCGGACGGCGTCCTTCAGCGACGCCCGGTCGTCGAGATGGCGGCCGGTGACGGTGTCGCTGGCCCGCAGCCCCTCGACGGTGCCTTCGAAGACGATCCGGCCGCCCTCGCTGCCGGCCCGCGGGCCGAGGTCGACGACGTGGTCGGCGATCGCGATCGTCTCCGGCTTGTGCTCGACGACGAGGACGGTGTTGCCCTTGTCCCGGAGCCGGAGCAGCAGGTCGTTCATTCGCTGGATGTCGTGCGGGTGCATGCCGATGGTGGGTTCGTCGAACACGTAGGTGACGTCGGTGAGCGACGACCCGAGGTGCCGGATCATCTTCACCCGCTGGGCCTCGCCGCCGGAGAGTGATCCCGAGGGGCGCTCGAGCGACAGGTAGCCGAGCCCGATCTCCACGAACGAGTCCAGCGTCTCGCCCAGGGCCCGGAGCAGCGGTGCCACCGACGGCGCATCCAGCTCCCGCAGCCACTCCGCGAGGTCGCGGATCTCCATCGAGCACAGCTCGGCGATGTTGGCCCCGTGGATCCTCGACGACAGGGACTCCTGGGTGAGCCGGGTGCCGTCGCAGTCGGGGCACGTCCGGAACGTGGCCGCGCGCTCGACGAAGGCGCGCACGTGCGGCTGCAGGGAGTCGACGTCGCGGGACAGCATCGACCTCTGGATCTTGGTGACCACGCCCTCGTAGGTGAGGTTGATGCCGTCGACCTTGATCTTGGTGGGCTCCTTGTAGAGGAGGTCCTCGAGCTCGCGCGGTGAGTACGTCGCGATCGGCTTGTCCATGTCGAAGAAGCCGCTGCCGCCGAAGATCCGGCCGTACCAGCCGTCCATGCTGTAGCCCGGGACGAGCAGAGCACCCTCGCGCAGGGACCTGGAGTCGTCGTAGATGGCGGTCAGATCCAGGTCGTTGACCGACCCCCGGCCCTCGCAGCGTGGGCACATGCCGCCGAGGTAGACCTGCTTGCGGACGACCTTGCGCTCACCCCGGCCCTTCTCCACCTCGAGCGCTCCACTGGCGATCCGCGTCGGGACGTTGAAGGAGAACGCCGTGGGTGGGCCGACGTGCGGCTCCCCCAGCCGGCTGAACAGGATGCGCAGCATCGCGTGGGCGTCCGTCGCGGTGCCGACCGTCGACCGCGCATCGGCGCCCAGCCGTTCCTGGTCCACGATGATCGCCGTGGTGAGCCCGTCGAGCACGTCCACGTCGGGCCGCGCCAGGGACGGCATGAAACCCTGCACGAAGGCGCTGTAGGTCTCGTTGATCAGCCGCTGCGACTCCGCGGCGATGGTGCCGAACACCAGCGAGCTCTTGCCCGACCCCGAGATCCCGGTGAACGCCGTCAGCCGGCGCTTGGGCAGTTCGACGTTCACGTCCCGCAGGTTGTTCACCCGCGCGCCGGTGACCCGGATCAGGTCGTGGCTGTCGGCGGGGTGCGGAGTCGCATCACGCGGACTCATCGGTCTCCTTTCCTCGAGGCGAGCACCAGGGCGGCGACGCCTGCGAGGGCCATTGTGGCCAGCCCCGAGCCACCCAGCGTCGCCCGAGGCCCCAGAGCGGCCGTGATCGGACCGCCCAGCGCTGTGCCCAGGGGTGACGCCGTCAGCAGCGCCGCGCTGCGCGCGGCGAGCATCGAGGCGAGGTGCTCCGGCGGAGACTCGGCCTGCATCAGAGTGACCGAGAGCGGCACGAACGGCCCGTAGATCGCACCGCCGATCGTGAAGCAGGCGACCGTGAGTGCCGTGGGGGCGTGGAGGCCGAACGGCACCAGGGACAGCCCCCAGCCGACCGCGATCGCCAGTGTCACCGGCCAGAGCGGCAGCTGGCGCAGGGCGCCGACCGCGAGGCCGCCCGCGACCGCGCCGACACCGAACAGCGCCCAGTAGAGGCCGAGCAGCGAGCCGGAGGCGTGCAGGTCGTCGGTGACGTGCAGCGGCAGGGCGACCTCAACTGGTCCGTAGAGCAGGTTGAAGATCCAGGTCAGCGCGAGCAGGCCGAGCAGCGCCGGCTGCCCGCGGAGCAGGGCGAGGCCACCGCGGGCGGCGGCTCGGTCCACCGGGTCGGCCGACTGTGCAGTCGGCCACGACGTTCGCACGATGATGCCGGCCAGGAAGAGATAGCTCAGCGCGTCCAGCCCCAGGACGTACGACGCGCTGACGGACGATACCAGGACGCCGGCCACCGCCGGCCCGGCGATCGTCGCGGCGAAGGTGAGCGTGCTGACCAGGGTGTTCGCGGCCAGCCGGTGCTCGGAGGGCATCAGGTCGGCCAGGAGGGTGTACGTCGCCGCGCTCCCCCAGGCGTGCAGGAGCGACGAGACGGCGAGCAGCACGACGTACGTCGTGGGGTCGAGCAGCCCGCCGGCCCACAGGAGTGGCACGGCCCCCAGGAAGACCGCGCGCAGCACGTTGTCGGCGAGCAACGCCCGCGGCGCGGGCAGCCTGCGGAGCCAGCGACCGAGCAGCAGGGCGCCGAGCGCGCCGGGCAGGGTGTACGCGGCGACCGCGGCGCCGACCCAGAGTCCCGTGTGCTGCGGAGCCAGCTCGATCGCCAGCCAGGCGACCGCCACGAAACTCATGCCGTCCCCGAGGTAGGAGCCGGCCAGGCCGAGGAACAGCCGCCGGAAGGTCCGGTGGGCGAGCGCCGGTCGGTAGGCAGCCGGGACGAGTCCCGCCGCCCGCGTCATGCGGTCCTCATGCCGGGGCGGGCTCCCGCTCGAGCACCTCCGGCGACGCTGGCGACGCTGGCGACGCTGGCGACGGTGGCGACGGTGGCGACGGTGGCGACGGTGGCGACGCGGTGTCGTGGACGTCGAGCGTGAGGTGGTCCGCGGCGGGTTCGACGGCCGGGTGACGCGCGGTGGGCATCTGGCGAGGACCCGTGGTGGCGGCGCACCGCACCGCCGGATCGAGTCCGGGATGGCACATCAGGACCGGCTAGGGGCGCTGCTGGATGCGGACCAGGTTCCCGGCCGGGTCCCGGAAGGCACAGTCGCGGATGCCGTAGGGCTGGTCGGTCGGCTCCTGGACGACCTCCACGTCGTGCCCGGCGACCTCCTCGAACGTCTTGTCCACGTCCGCTGTGGCCAGGAGCAGCACGCCGTACGTTCCCTTGGCCATCATCTCGGTGACCGTGCGCCGCTCGTCGTCGGTGATGCCCGGGTCGACGGCCGGCGGGTGCAGGACGATGTTGGTGTCCGGCTGGTCCGGTGGGCCGACGGTGAGCCAACGCATGGTCCCCTGGCCGACGTCGAGGCGCACCTCGAAACCGAGCGCGTCGCGGTAGAAGGCGAGGGACTCCTCCGGGTCGGTCTGCGGCAGGAAGCTGGAGTGAATCGTGATGTCCATGGCGCCACGCTAGGGCCGGCTGGGTGCCGGTGCTTCTCCGTTCCTGATCGATCTCGTCCGGATCGGCCGAGTGACCTGCTTGGTGATGCACGACGGGGTCTCCGCCCGACCGCCGGTCGCCTGCTCGCGGTAGACGCTGGGCGAGACCCCGACCAGCTCGGTGAACCGGGTGCTGAACGTGCCCAGTGACTAGCAGCCGACCTCGAAGCAGGCCTCGGTGACGCTGAGGTCACCGCGCCGCAGCAGTGCCATCGCGCGCTCGATCCGCCGGGTCATCAGGTAGGAGTACGGCGGCTCGCCGTACGCACGCTTGAACTCCCGGCTGAGGTGTCCGGCCGACATGTGCACGCCGCGCGCCAGCGCCTCGACGTCCAGCGGTTGCGCGTACTCCCGGTCGATCCGGTCCCGCACCCGACGCAGCAGGACGAGGTCGTTCCGTCGCTGCTCCTCGGTGGCGCCGCTGGTCACGTCGTCATCGTGCCATGGCCCTCGTCGAGCGCGGACGTCGTGGCGTCCAGCCCCGCCGCCGCTAGCCAACCGCCGAGGATCCTCTCCAAGGCCGAGCGGTCGCGGCGCGACAGCGGAGCCAGGACCCGTTCGTCGGCGGCCAGCACGGCTGCGAACACCTCGTCCAGCTTGGCGGAGCCACCGGGCGTCAACGCGACGTACACCGTTCTCCGGTCGTCCTCGTCGCGCACCCGCGCGACGTACCCGTGCTGCTCGAGCCGCTGCACCCGTTGGGTCGTGGCGCCCGGCGTGACGCGGCACCGTCGGGTGAGCTCGCCGGCCGTCAGCCGGTACGGCGTACCGGCCCTCCGCAGCGCTCCGAGGACGTCCAGACGGCTCTGGTCCAGGCCGAAACCGGCCAACGCACCGGCCCGCGCACGTTGCAGCGCCGCGGCGAGGCGCCAGATCGGGGTGACGACGAGGATCGACGACACGTCGTCCCCGGGACGTTCGCGCTGCCAGGCCGCGAGGATCTCCCTCACCTCGTCTCCCCGGGCCGCCGGCACAGAGACAGTTTAGCGCTAAAATGCCTTCATGCCCTCACACGACTCCGACCCAGTTCTCGTCGTGACCGGCGCCGGATCGGGGATCGGACGCGCCGTCACCCGCGCCCTGGCCGACCGGCCGGAGACGCTGGTGCTGGTCGGTCGTCGGCTCCACGCTCTGGAGGCGACGGCATCGGGGCTGGACGTCGCCTCCCCTCCCCTGCTCGTGGACGCAGACCTGTCGACGCCCGAGGGAGCCCACCGGCTTGCCGAGGCGGTCTCCGATCACCCCGTCGGCGGCGTGGCTCTCGTCGCCGGTGGCGTCGCCCCGTCGTCCCCGGAGCCGGGGCTTGCCGGGGTGGCCGGGTCGTGGGACGCGTCCTGGCGGATGAACGTGATGACGGCCGTGCTCACCGTCGAGGTGCTCCGCGGCGGACTGGTCGACGGGGCCGCGATCGTGGCCCTCGGCTCCATCGCCGGGAGCCGGGGCGGCGGCGCGTACGGCGCGGCCAAGGCCGCGCTGACCCCGTGGATCCGCGACCTGGCTCGCGAGCTCGGACCCCGTGCCGTCACGGCCAACGTCGTGGCTCCGGGCTACACCGAGGACACGGAGTTCTTCGGGACCTCGATGACGCCGGAGAGGCGGAAACGACTGCTCGGCGAGACCTTCACCGGCCGGGCGGGACGCCCCGAGGACGTCGCCGGGCTGGTGGCACACCTGATGTCACCCGCCGGTCGGCACGTGTCCGGCCAGGTCCTCCACGTCAACGGCGGGGCACTGCTCGCCGGTTGACCGAGCCCTCACTCGTCGGAGGCCGCCAGGAGCCGTCGTCCCAGGTCGGCCATCGCCGCACGGACCTCGGGTGAGCCGACCAGCCGGAACGGCATCGGGAGGTTGCCGAGCTGGGCGGCGTACCACTCCGGCTCGTCGGTCGTCGCGACCAGCCGGGTCGTGCTCGGGTCGACCTCCTCGAGGCGCCCGAAGCTGCGCGGCAGCCAGTGGCGGCACTCCTCCAGTGGTGCGTCGATCAGCGCCTCGACGGTGTACCTCCAGCCCATCGACAGCTGCTCCTCGACCGCCGACAGCGCGTCGAGGCCGGCCGGGACGTCGAAGCGCTGAGGCAGGACGTCGACCTTGCGCACCCGGTCGACGCGGAGCACCCGGCGGGCGTCCTTGTCGTGCGACCAGCCGAGGAGGTACCAGCGCCGGTGGCGAACCGCGACGGCCCAGGGGTCGATCTCGACGTCCCACTCGCGGCCGTCCCCGGCGCCGGGGTCGTGGCCGTAACGCAGCCGGACCCGGCGCCCCTCGTCCGAGGCCTGCACCAGCTGCAGGGTGATCTCCACGTCCGGGACGACCACGTGCCAGCCACGCGCGGGCACCCGGCGTACGGCGTCCGCCGGGCGAGCCAGCGGTTCGGGAAGCGCCCGCACGATCTTGCCGAGCGCCTGGCCGACCGGCTCGTCCTCCGCCGCCGGGTGACCCTCGAGCACGGCCATCACCAGGCCCAGGGCCTCGGTCGGGGTGAACATCAGCGGCGGCAGGCGCAGACCGCGACCGATCCGGTACCCGCCGTACCTGCCCCGCGTCGACTCGACCGGGATGCCGGCCTCGCGGAGGATGCCGACGTGGCGTCGGACGGCCCGGTCCGAGAGCCCGAGGCGGTCGGCCAGGCGGTCGGCGGAGATGCCCGGCGCGTTCTGGATCATCTCCAGGAGCAGCAACGCCCGCGCGGCGGGGCTCGCATCGTGCACGACCACAGGCTGCCTCGGTATCCGGAAGAGAAACGTCCGGAAGGCACTCTAACGTCGACGGCATGACCACCCCCCCTTCCGCGCCGCCCGAGGACGACGACGCCTTCCCGCCTTGGGAACCCCCGTTCGCCGGCACCGAGGTCGAGCACGTCCTCGGCTCGCTCGACCGCCTCCGCGCGACGTTCCGCTGGAAGGCCGACGGCCTGGACGACGAGCAGCTCCGCACGTCGATGCCGACCTCCTCCCTCACGGTCGGTGGACTGCTCAACCACCTCGCCGTCCAGGAGGACTACGCGTCGGCGGTCAAGATCGCCGGGCACCGGATGCCACCGGCCTGGGACGACAACAACTGGGACAGCGACGACGACTGGGAGTTCACAGCGGCCGCCGGACAGGCCCCGGCGGAGCTCTACGCCGCCTACGACGCGGCCGTCGCCCGTTCGCGGGCCACCATCCGCGCCGCCATCGACGACCGCGGGCTCGACGGTGACTCGGGCGTGACCCTCGACGACGGGAGCCGGGCCAGCCTCCGGCGGATCCTGTTCGACCTGCTCGAGGAGTACGGCCGGCACACCGGCCACCTGGACCTGCTGCGCGAAGCGGTGGACGGCCGGGTCGGTGAGGATCCCCCGGCCGACTGGCGTCCCTGACCCCTCTACGCCCTCGGGCCCCGGAGTTATACAAGAAGGCTTGTACGACGGACCCGGACCCGGTCAGGCTGAGGCCATGACCCGACGGACCGCCGACCAGAGGCACCGCGACTCAGCTCCCACGCGATCCCCCGGTCACGAGTCCGGCCACGAGTCCGCCCATGAGTCCGGCGACGAGCTGCTCGACGTGCTGATGGCGTTCCACCACCCGACCCGCCGCTGGCTCGCCGAGCTGCTCGAGATCGAGGGTCCGGCCAGCGTCGGCCGGCTCGCCGGACGCACCGGGCTGGCCGTCGGCTCGGTGAGCCATCACCTCAAGGCCCTGCACCGGCACGGGTTCATCGAGCCCGCGCCCGAGCTCGCCCAGGACACCCGGGAGAGCTGGTGGCGCTCGGTCCGCCGGCCACTGACCTGGAGCGCGGACGACTTCGCCACCGGGACCGCAGGCCGCCGGATCGCGGACGCGGCCGAGGCGGAGAACTTCCGGCACCAGGTCCGGTCGGTGGCGCACTGGCTCAGCCACGCGCACGAGGTCGACGCCGACTGGCGCCGGGCCGCCAGCTCCACCGACACCGTCGTACCGGCGACCCGTGCCCAACTCGAGGACCTCGCGGTGCGCCTGCGAGACGTCACCCAGACGTGGTCGCAGGAGTGCCTCGACGACCGTGCACGCCGGCCGGAGGAGAGCAGGCTGCCGGTCCGCGTCGTTCTCCGGGCCTTCCCGAGCGGACCCGTCCGGCCGTGAGCGCCGTCGCGACCCAGCCGGAGCCGATCGGCGCTCCCCCGCCACCGGCGCGCCGGGACCCCATGGTCCTGGTCTGGCTCGGCGCAGTGGGGCTGTCGTGGTTCGGCGACTACGCATGGACCGTCGCCCTGGCGTGGACCGCCGCACACACGCTCGGGCCCGTGGTGGCCGGCGTCGTGCTGGGCGCGGAGATGCTTCCACAGGCACTCCTGGTCCTGGTCGGCGGCGTGCTCGCCGACCGGCACGAGCCGCGCCGGATCCTGGTCGCGGGCCAGATCGGACAGGCCGCCGTGCTCGTGCTGGGGGCGGCCGCCTGGTCCTCCGGACTCCACGGGGCGCCGGTCCTGCTCGCGATCGCGATCTCGTTCGGAGTGGCCAGCGGGCTCACCATCCCGTCCGGCGCGACCCTGATCCGTCAGGTCGTGTCCGGTGACGACCTCGGGACCGTCCAGGGCTGGAACCAGATCTCCGGCCGGGCGATGAGGCTGCTCGGCGCCCCGGCCGGTGGCGTGCTCGTGGCCTGGGGAGGTCCGGTCGCGGTGATGCTGGTCGACGCGGTCACGTTCGTGGGTATCGCGGCGGTGCTGGTGCTCGTCGTACGTCCGCGGTTCCGGCTGCCGCGGGCCGCCCAGCAGCACTGGCGGGAGTCCTTCGGCGACGGGTTGCGGTACCTGCGCCGGCACGACACCGCGAAGCTGTTCGTGGTCGGGCTGACCGCACTCAACGTGTTCGTGACGCCGGTGACCGGGCTCGGGGTGGCGCTGCGGGTCAGCGGGTCCGGATGGGGCGCGCACTGGCTCGGCATCGCCGACGCCTGCCTGGCCGCCGGCGCGATCGCCGGCAGCGTGGTCGGCATCCGGTGGCAGCCGTCGTACGGCGCCGCGGCGGGGTTCCGGATGCTCGTGCTGCAGGGGCTGGCGATCGTCGCCGTCGGGATCGGCTGGCGGCCGGCCCTGGTCGTCGCGATGACCGTGCTGGGGTTCACGGCCGGAGCCGCGTCGGTCTGGCTGAGCGCGGCGTTTCTGCGGGTGATCGACGCCTCACACCTGGGTCGGGTCACCTCGGTCACCAGCCTCGGCGACATGAGCTTGATGCCGCTCTCCGTGCCGGCGTTGGGCGCGGTGGTCCGGGCGACCTCGGTGCTCACGGCCACGCTGGTCTTCGGTCTGGCCATGTCGCTGCTGTGCCTGTGGTTCGCGACCCGACGTGCGATCCGCTCGCTGGTCGCCTGAGCCCACCGCACCATGCCCCGGGCCGATGGTCCTGACGTCGTAGCACGTTGTGACCATTTGTCCGCTTTCCGACTGTCGCTGTCCGACGACCGCGCCAGCATGGGATTCACTCCGGGTGACACCGAAGCCGAAGGGACGACAGGTCATGTGGGACACGGTCAGCGACAACGACCAGCACCTCTCGCACGACCTGCCATGCCCCCGGTGCGGCCACGCGATGCACACCTTCCTGGTGTGCGACGAGCACTGCGACTGCGCACCGTGCGAGATGCCGGGCAGTCAGATGCTGAGTGCGCATCGCCGCTAGCGGACCCGGACCGGCCTCCCCGGTCGATGTAGGAACAGCCCGGCTCCCGCGACCACGGTCGCGGGAGCCGGACCCTTTCCACGCGGCCTTCCGAGCACTCCGGCTCGGCGCCCTTGCGCGCAGGGCCTTCCTTGATCGGCCGTGGAGACGTCCTCGAGAGTTGCTCCCCTGGCCCACATGGGTAACGTGCTGCCGGACATCCTGACCCTTCGGTCATTTCGAGCACCGGACACGCCGACCAGGGAGTGTGGACTTATCTCACACATGAGATATCGTGGCCCCATGACGGAGGACTTCAAGGGCCGTATCGGGAAGCTGATCCGCGACGCCCGCACGCATCGCGGGCTCACGCAGCAGCAGCTGGCCGAGCGCCTCCAGACCAGCCAGAGCGCGGTCAACCGGATCGAGAAGGGGCACCAGAACCTCTCCCTGGAGATGGTGGCCAGGATCGGCTCCGCGCTCGACTCCGAGATCGTCGCCCTCGGCGCCGGCCCGACCCACCTGCGGATCACCGGACCGACCACGCTGTCGGGCGAGATCGACGTCAAGACGTCCAAGAACGCCGGGGTCGCGCTGCTCTGCGCGTCCCTGCTCAACCGCGGCCGGACCACGCTGCGCAAGGTCGCCCGGATCGAGGAGGTCAACCGTCTCCTCGAGGTGCTCGGCAGCCTGGGCGTGCACACCCGCTGGATCGGCGACGAGGGCGACCTCGAGATCGTGCCGCCCAAGGAGCTCGACCTGAGCGCGATCGACGAGGCTGCCGCACGGCGTACCCGCTCGGTGCTGATGTTCCTCGGCCCGCTGCTCCACCGCGCCGACACGTTCGAGCTCCCGTACGCCGGCGGGTGCCAGCTCGGCACCCGCACGGTCGAGCCGCACATGGCCGCCCTCCGGCCGTTCGGTCTCGAGGTCAAGGCGACCGAGGGCTACTACCACGCCACCGTCAACCGGACGATGGTGCCGACGCGGCCGATCGTGCTCACGGAGCGCAGCGACACCACGACCGAGAACGCCCTCCTCGCGGCCGCGCTGCACACCGGGACGACGGTGATCCGCAACGCGTCGTCGAACTACATGGTCCAGGACCTCTGCTTCTTCCTGCAGAAGCTCGGCGTGGACGTCGAGGGCGTCGGCACCACGACGCTGACCGTGACCGGCTGCAAGGAGATCGACGTCGACGTCGACTACGCGCCCGCGGAGGACCCGATCGAGGCGATGTCACTGCTGGCCGCCGCGATCGTCACGGAGTCGTCCATCACGATCCGCCGGGTGCCGATCGAGTTCCTCGAGATCGAGCTGGCGGTGCTCGAGGACATGGGGTTCAAGTACGACCGCTCCGAGGAGTACCTCGCCCGCAACGGCCACACCCGCCTGGTCGACCTGACCACGCACCCGTCGCTGCTGACCGCGCCGCTGGACAAGATCCACCCGATGCCGTTCCCGGGCCTCAACATCGACAACCTGCCGTTCTTCGCGCTGATCGCGGCGGTGGCCGACGGTCAGACGCTGATCCATGACTGGGTCTACGAGAACCGGGCGATCTACCTCGTCGAGCTGAACAAGCTCGGCGGCCAGGTCAAGCTGCTCGACTCCCACCGGGTGATGGTCGAGGGCCCCACCCGCTGGACCGGCACCGAGATCGTGTGCCCCCCCGCGCTGCGGCCCGCCGTCGTCGTCCTGCTCGCGATGCTCGCCTCGAAGGGCACCTCGGTGCTGAGGTCGACCTACGTCATCCACCGCGGCTACGAGGACCTCGCAGAGCGGCTCAACCAGCTCGGCGCCCAGATCGAGACCTTCCGGGACTTCTGACGAGCAAGCGCCCCGAGCCGGAGCTCGCGAAGGCTCGGAATGGGCGCGCAGGTTGAGGAGCGTCCGGCTCAGGACCGAGGGACGAGGGGCTGAGCGGCGCGTCTCGAAACCCCGTGACGTGCCCGGGGCCTTGACCCGGCCACCGCACCCAAGGCAGGTCACCAGGTCTCGAGACGCTCGCAGGGCTCGCTCCTCGACCACCGAAGGAACCCCAGGTCTCGTGACGCTCGCAGGACTCGCTCCTCGACCACCGAAAGCGATACTGCTGCGGTGAGCACCGGCTACCCGTTCCTGGACGGCGGGAGCCCGTTCCTGGCCTTCGCGCACCGCGGCGGAGCCCGGCACCCCGACCTCGGCGGCCTGGAGAACACCCGAGCCGCGTTCGCGCACGCCGTCGGTCTTGGCTACCGGTACCTCGAGACCGACGTCCACGTGACCCGTGACGGCGTCCTGGTCGCCTTCCACGACGCGCTCCTGGAGCGGATGACGGACGGCGTGGGCGGTGTCGAGGAGCTCGGCTCCGCGGAGCTGGGCGCGCTGCGGGTCGGCGGGCGCGAGCCGGTGCCGACCCTCCTCGCCATGGTGTCGGCGTTCCCGGAGGCGTGCTTCAACATCGACGTGAAGTCCGCCGGGGCCACGGCTCCGCTGGCGGCGTTCGTGCGCGAGCATCGGCTGGAGGAGCGCGTCCTGGTCGGCTCGTTCTCGGGTCGTCGGATCCGCCGTTTCCGCCGGCTCGCCGGCCCGCGCGTCGCGACCGCCGCCTCGCCGGGCGAGGTCGCTGCGTACCTCCTCCTCCCGGCCCGTGTCGCCCGCCTGGTCACCCGAGGGGCGCCGGCGGCGCTCCAGGTCCCGCACCGCCGGGGCCTCCTGGTCGTCGCGTCGTCCCGGTTGGTACGCCGCGCACACGCGGTCGGGCTTCAGGTGCACGTGTGGACCGTCGACGACCCCGACGAGATGCGGCGGCTTCTCGACCGAGGTGTCGACGGGCTGATGACCGATCGCACCGACATACTCCGAGACGTGCTCCGAGAGCGCGGGCTGTGGCCGCACGACCTACGGGAGGAGGCGTGATGCAGCCGTGACCGAGCAGGGGGTCGCCGACCTGGAGCCGCTGTGGCGCTCCCGGGAGCAGCGGGCCTGGAACTGGTACGACTGGGCCAACTCCGCCTACTACACGACCGTCCTGAGCGTGCTGTTCGCGCCGTTCATGATCACCGTGGCCGGGCGGGCCGCCGGCTGTGGGAACTCGGCCGACGACACCTGCGGCAAGACGGTCGACGTGCTCGGCCTGCACGTGGCGGCCGGATCGCTGCCGTTCTACCTGACCAGCTTCGCCACGATCTCCAGCGCCTTCCTGCTGCCTGTCGTCGGTGCCCTGGTCGACCAGTCCTCGCGCAAGCGGGTGCACATGGCGGCGTTCGCCTGGTCCGGGTCGTTCTTCGCAGCGCTGCTCTTCTTGATGCACGGCACCCAGTGGCAGCTCGCGGCGGTGGCGGTGGTGATCAGCAGCGTGCTCGGCGGGTGCTCCCTGGTCAGCTACTACGCGATCCTGGTCGACATCTCCACCGAGGAGGAGCGCGACCGGGTCTCCTCGCGGGGGTGGGCCTGGGGCTATCTGGGCGGTGGACTGCTGCTCGCCGTCAACCTGGTGATGGTCCTGGCACACGACGCGATCGGGCTGGACAAGGAGCTCTCGGTCCGGCTGTCGCTGCTCTCGGCCGCGCTCTGGTGGGCCGGTTTCACGTTCGTCCCGTTCCTCCGGCTGCGCGACCACCCCGCCCAGGACCTCGGACCGGGGGCCGGCAGGCTGTGGGACCGCTCGTTCGGCCAGCTGTTCCGGACCCTCCGCGAGATGCGCGGGTTCCCGATGACGCTGACCTTCCTGGTCGCCTTCCTGTTCTACAACGACGGCATCCAGACCGTGATCGGGGTGGCGTCGACATACGGGTCCAAGCAGCTCGGGTTCGGCGACAGCGTGCTGATCGCGACCATCCTGCTGATCCAGTTCGTCGCCTTCGGCGGCGCGCTGCTCTTCGGCCGCCTCGCCGCGAGGTACGGCGCCTACCGGTGCATCCTGTGGGGCATCTACGCCTGGATGGCGATCGTGGTGCTGGCCATGTTCCTGCCCCGCAAGAACGTCGTGGCCTTCCTGCTCGCCGGGGTGGCGATCGCGGTGGTCCTGGGCGGCACCCAGGCGCTGTCCCGGTCGTTCTTCAGCCTGCTCATCCCTCGCGGCCGTGAGGGCGAGTACTTCGCGCTCTACAACGCCTGCGAGCGAGGTACGTCGTGGTTCGGGACGTTCCTGTTCGGCGTGGTCTTCCAGGTGACCGGCTCCTACCGGCCGGCGATCGTCGCCCTGATCGTGTTCTTCCTGCTCGGGGCGGCCTTCCTGCTGCGGCTCGACGCCCGCCGAGGCATCCAAGAGGCGGGCAACGCGGTCCCGTCCGTGGTATGAGTCTGGTGTGAGAGGTGCGAGGCGGACCGACCCGTTGTGACCCGCCTCGCGTCCTGCTCAGGAACAGAGCGTGACCGGCGTACGTTGAGCAAGACAGGAAATCCGTGACGTGTGGTCATCACGAACACGGGGTACGGACGTCTTGTCAGTACGCCTCGGGAGCGTACCGGGGGCTACAGAACGCTGGAGGTGAACCTCATGGCAGAGCGCACACTTCGTGGCGCGCGGCTGGGAGGACAGAGTTTCGAGGACGAGCGGGGCATCGAGTTCGCGGCTCGTCAGCAGTGCGGATACCGCTGCGTGAACGGTCACGAGTTCGAGGTGACCATGTCGATCGAGGCCGAGGTCCCGGCCGTCTGGGAGTGCCCGCGCTGCGGCGCCGAGGCGCTGAACACGTCGGGCATCCGCCCCCAGGAGAAAGCCGAGAAGCCGGCCCGCACGCACTGGGACATGCTCCTCGAGCGTCGGTCCGAGAAGGAGCTCGAGGACATCCTCAAGGAGCGACTCGAGCTGCTGCGCGACGGCGAGATCGGACCGGCCCACCTGCATCGCGCGAACGCCAAGCGACGCGTCAAGTCGAAGGCACGCTGACGGGTCGAAGACCGGTCACTCGTCGACGACCTCGCCCCGGACGACAGGCCCCTGAGGCCCGGGTCCGGGGCGACGTGCGTCGTACTGGACGACGGCGAACCGGCGGGCCACGACGCGTGTCAGCAGGCGTCGGGCGAGCGGGCGCGTGAACGGCAGGATCAGCACGATCCCGACCACGTCGGTGACGAAGCCGGGGCTGATCATCAGCGTGCCGCCGACCAGGATCAGGGCGCCGTCGGCCAGCTCGCGGGCCGGCATCCGCCCGGACTGGATCGCGGTCGTCAGCGCGAGCCAGGCGCGGCGTCCCTCGTGCTTGACCAGCCAGCTGCCGAAGATGCTGTCGGCGATCAGCAGCAGGATCGTCCACCAGGCGCCGATCACCTGCCCTACCTGGATGATCACGTAGATCTCCAGGATCGGCACCACGACGAACGCGACGACCAGCAGCCACCAGGGGAAGCCCCGGCGGCTCGGGCGTCCGCGGAACCGGCTCGAGCTCACCGACGCCTCCAGCGCGTGGCCAGCTGGTCGCGGCGCTCCCGGAGGCCCCAGGTGGTGACCCGGCGCAGCGACTCGACGGCCACCTGGCCGCTCATCTTGGAGTCACCCCGGATCCGTTCGATGAACTCGATCGGGACCTCCCGCACCCGCAGCCCCAGCCGCAGACAGCGCGTGACCATGTCGGTCTGGAACACGTAGCCGGTGCTCTCGACGGTCTCCAGGTCGAACGCCTCGAGCGCAGTACGCCGGAAGAGGCGGTAGCCCGCGGTGGCGTCACGGACCCGCACGCCGAGCAGCAGACGGACGTAGAGGTTGCCGCCGCGCGAGAGGAGCTCGCGGTGGAACGGCCAGTTCACGACGCTGCCGCCGGGTATCCAGCGGGAGCCGACCACCAGGTCGGCGTCGCGCAGGGCGTCCAGCAGCACGTGGAGCTGCTCCGGCTGGTGCGACCCGTCGGCGTCCATCTCCCCGATCACGTCGTAGCCGGCGTCGAGCGCCACCCGGAACCCGTGCTTGTACGCCGCCCCGAGGCCGCCCTTCTCCGTCCGGTGGAGGACGCGTACCGCCTCGTCGGCGGCCGCGAGCTCGTCGGCGATCTTGCCGGTGCCGTCCGGTGAGTTGTCGTCGACGACCAGCACGTGCACGTCGGGCTCGGCAACGCGCAGGCGACCGACGATCCAGGCCAGGTTGTCGACCTCGTTGTACGTCGGGACCACCATCACGACCCGGCCGAGGGCGTCGCCGGAGGACGCCGCGGAGGCTCGGTCGCTGGTCATGCGGGGATCCTGTCGAGAATGGGGGTCGCGGACGGGGTCGTCGCCGCTCCGCGTGTCCGACGATACTGGGCCCACGCCAGCAGCCACCCCAGAACGACCAGGCCGAGGCAGGCCCGGCCCAGCCACGGGCCGATCCGCACGGCGGGCGTCACCGCGTCGTACAGCCCGACCGTGGCGTCGGCGTACGCCTGGGTCCGGACCGGCACCGAGGTGACCACCGAGCCGTCCGGCGCGATGACCCCGGTGATGCCGTTGATGGCCGCCACCACGACGTAACGGTGGGTCTCGATGGCCCGGAGCCGGCTGATCGCGAACTGCTGGTCGATCTGGTCGGTGTGGATGAACATCGCGTTGCTGGTCTGGACCACGACCAGCTGCCCGCCGTGCGAGAGCTGCGCGTAGAGGCCGTCGTCGTAGGCCACGTCGAAGCAGATGGCGTCGGCGACCTTGGTGCCCGCGACCTCCAGGGGCTCGACCCGGGTGCCGCGCACCATGTCGCGCGAGATCTGGTTGAGCTGGGGCAGGTGGGTGCCGAACAGCCAGCGCCACGGGATGTACTCCCCGAAGGGCACCGGGTGCCACTTGGTGTACCGGTCGCCCGCGCCGGTGACCGGGTCGAAGACGATGCCCTGGTTCAGCACGTGCTTCGGGCCGCCGTCGACAACCACGCCGGCCAGGATCGGGACGTCGATGCTGTGGAGGGCGCCCTCGATATCGCTCTTCATCTGCTGGTCCTCGAAGGGGTCCACCGCGGTGGAGTTCTCGGGCCAGACAACGAAGTCGGGCTTCGTGGTCCGACCGGCCCGGATGTCGGCGGCGAGACGCTCGGTCTCCCGCTGGTGCTGCGCCGTGATCCGCCGGAAGTGCGCGAGCACGTCCGTCCCGTTCCCGGGCACGTCGCCCTGCACGGCAGCGACGTCGACGTGGCCGACCGCGGTCTCGGAGTACGGCGCGACCGCGGGCACCGACGCCAGGGCCAGCACGCCGAGCAGTGACGCCAGCGGCACCACCCGGCGACGGCGGTCCCGACCCGCCCAGGCGGACGCGAGCAGTGCGCCGGCCAGCGCCAGGACCAGGCTCAACCCGGTGGCGCCGATGAACGGCAGCGAGCCGGCCACCGGGGTCTCGACGGCGGCGTAGGACAGTCTGCCCCAGGGCATGCCGCCGGCCGGCCAGGTGCAACGCAGGGACTCCATCGCCACCCAGGCGACGGCCAGCCAGGCGGGAGCCAGGCGCAGCCGGCGCAACGGCACCGCGGCCGCGCCCAGCACGCCGTACCAGACGGTCTGGGTGAACGAGAGCCCCAGCCACGGGACGGTGCCCACGGCGTGCAGCCACCACAGCAGGGTGACCTGGAACGAGGCGCCGAAGAGCAGGCCCGGGATCCAGGCTCGGCGCGCCGGAAGGCCGTCGGTGACGACGAAGAAGACGCCGACCGCAAACGGCAGCAGCCAGAAGGCACCGACGGGCGGGAAGGCCAGCGTCAGCGCCACCCCGGCCACGAGGGCCACCAGGCAACGCGTCCGCATGGACAGAAAATAGCGGCCGGCCCCACAGCACCCGGGCGAGCGCGCTTGCCGGAGGGGGATGCGGCCCTTCGGGCCGACCGGACCACGACCGGCTGTCGTGCCCCGGAAGTTGTCTAGGGGGACCACCTCCCCCTCCGGGCTCGCTCTCGCGTGGCAAGAACCGACCTCCGCGAACCGGCTCCCCCGATGGGCGGACTCCCACCGGGCGACCCGGCCACTCGGACGTCGGTCTTGCTCCCGTGAATGCCTGAGCGAATGCCCGCACTTTGGTCATCGGACGCCCAGTTGTCAACCGGCTGCTGACCTGCGCGGACATGCGTCGTCGCAGGTCAGCCACGGGTGCGTTCCGTGAGGTTTGCGAGGAATTTCCGGCAAAATCGCGGCGTGTCCGGCATCGACACGCCGACCGGGTGAACGGTCGTTAACTCCCTGGTCGCCTCAGCTCGGCACCACGACCGTGCCGGTGCCGGTGGTGGCGACGAGCGGCGGTTCGAGCATCGCGGCGGCGCCGGGCCGCTCGGGGGTCGGGTTGCCGCGGGCGACGACCACGACCGACAGCTCCAGGCCCCGGCTCCGGGTGCCGACCTTGACCAGCTCGCAGACGATCTCCAGCACGTCGCCGGCCCGGACGGGCTCCTTGAACTGCACGTCGGAGTACGACGCGAACAGGCCTTCGTCACCGTCGGTGACGATGCACATCTCGGTGGCCACGTCGCCGAACAGCTTCAGGCTGTACGCCCCGTCGACGAGGTCGCCGGCGTAGTGGGCGTCGGAGTACGGCACGTAGCGCCGGTGCACGATGCGCGTCCCGACGTCCTTGCCGTTCTTGGTGGGCATCGCCTCACGACGCTTTCTGCTCGGGCCGCGCAGGCGGCGGGGCCAGGCGGTGGACGAGGTACGACGCGACCTCGCCGGGCGTCGTACCTCTGGTGAACACCCGGTCGACGCCGAGGTCGCCTGCCATGGTCTCGTCGAAGCGCGGGCCACCGACGATCAGGAGCGGCCGCTTCTCGGGTGGGTAGGACTCGCGGAACGCCGCCGACATCTCGCGGGTGTTGAGGAGATGGGCGTCACGCTGGGTCACGACCTGCGAGACCAGCACCGCGTCGGCCCTCTCCTCCCGGGCCCGCTCGACGAGCTGGGGGACGCTGACCTGGGCACCGAGGTTCACGACCTTGAGCTCGCGGTAGTACTCCAGGCCCTTCTCTCCCGCGAACCCCTTGATGTTCAGGATCGCGTCGATGCCCACCGTGTGCGCGTCGGTGCCGATGCAGCCGCCGACCACGACCAGGCGGCGGCGCAGGCTGCTCTTGATCGCGGCGTTGGCCTCCTTGGGCGTGAGCAGCGGGTAGTCGCGCTCGACCACCTCGACCTTGCTCGGGTCGACCAGGTGGTGCACGCGGCCGTAGACGACGAAGAAGGTGTAGTCCTCCCCCATCTGCTTGGCGTGCACGACGAGGGCCGGGTCCATGCCCATCTTGGTGGCGAGCTGGACGGCCGCCCCCTCGGCGACCTTCGAGTGAGGAATCGGCAGCGTGAAGCTCAGCTGCACCATGCCGTCGCCGGTGGTGTCGCCGTACGGCCGGATCGGCCCGCTCACCGCTTCACCGGTCCCTGAGCAGGCGTTCCCGCGCCGTCTCGAAGGGCCAGGATCTCGCTGGCCGGGTTCCAGTAGTCGCCCGCCTTCCGGGCGACGCCCTCGAGCCCCTTGCCCTTGTCGGCCGGGCGCTTCATCAGGCCGAAGGTGCCGTCCGCGATCGCCTCGAGCAGCGGCGCGCGGCCCGGCTCGTCGGCGATCGTCGCGAGCAGGTCGATGGTCTCGGCGAGCACCCGCCGCGCACGCTCGGCGATGAGGCCGTCGGGCTCGGGGCGGAAGTCCTCGTGGAGGTTGCCCGCGGCGTTCATCACGTAGCGGACGTTCTGCAGGGCCAGGTCGCGGTCGGACAGCCACGGCGTCACGACCGCCTCGGTCATCATCCCGACCAGCAGGATCCCCTGACCGGTGAGCGCGCCGACCAGGTTGAAGAACCCGTCGAGCAGGTAGCCCCGGAAGACGTCGCCGGTCATGTGCCGGGTCGGCGGCATCCACTTCAGCGGCGCGTCGGGGAACAGGTCGCGGGCGAGCATCGCGTGGGCCAGCTCCAGACGGAACGAGTCGGGGATGTCCGGGTCGATCTCGAAGGCGTGACCCAGACCGAGCTGCCAGTCCTCGAGGCCGGCCTCCTTGGCGAAGTACTCGTTGAGGAGCTGGCTGGTGGTCACCGTGTGCGCGGCCTCGACGGCGTCCGCCGTGGTCAGGTAGTTGTCCTCGCCGGTGTTGATGATGATGCCCGCGCGGGCGTGCACCTGGCGGCTGAAGCGCTGGTCGACGAACGTGCGGATCGGGTTGATGTCGCGGAAGAGGATCCCGTACATCGAGTCGTTGAGCATCATGTCGAGCCGCTCGAGCCCGGCGAGGGTGGCGATCTCGGGCATGCAGAGGCCGCTGGCGTAGTTGGTGAGCCGGACGTAGCGGCCGAGCTCCTTCGAGGTGTCGTCGAGGGCGGCCCGCATCAGCCGGAAGTTCTCCTGCGTGGCATAGGTGCCGGCGAAGCCCTCGCGGGTCGCGCCCTCCGGAACGAAGTCGAGCAGGCTCTGGCCCGTGGACCGGATCACGGCGATGATGTCCGCGCCCTCACGAGCGGCCGCCTGGGCCTGCGGGATGTCCTCGTAGATGTCACCGGTCGCGACGATCAGGTAGATCCACGGCTGCCGGGGCGCGTCGCCGATCCGCTTGATCAGACGCTCGCGCTCCCGGCGGCGGGCGTCGATCCGCTTGATGCCGGCTCCGACCGCCCGGGCGGCCGCGGTCCGGGCCCGTTTCGCGTCCGTGCC
>NZ_DASXWU010000099.1:0-10624 GCF_036503465.1 Nocardioides sp. | reverse complement strand
AACTCGGGGGTGTTGGTCTTGCCGAGGCTGACCATGCCGGCTGCCTCGATCGCCAGGGTCACCGCGTCGGAGACGTCGGGCACGTAGTCGGCGAAGGCGGCCGAGCCGAAGGTGGTGCGCACCCCGGCGGTCAGGTTGAGGTCCTTGATCGCCGTGGGTACGCCGTACAGCGGGCCGGCCTCCTCGGGCACCGGCAGGAGCGAGTCGGCGCGCTCCAGCGCGAGCTCGGTGGTGTGGGTGACGAAGGCACCCACGTCGTCCGCCCGCGCGACGTAGTGCTCGGCGAGCTCCCGCGGCGACACCTCACCACGGCGTACGGCGTCCCCCTGCTCGAGCGCGGTCAGGTCGTGGGGCTCGCTCACCCGCCCGACGCTCGCCGCGGGGCCGGCGGCTCAGCGGCGCGCCCGGCGCAGACCGAAGGTGAGGCCGTCGAGCAGCGCCTCCCACGACGCCTCGATCACGTTGGCCCCGACCCCGACCGTCCACCACGACGACTCGCCGTCGGAGGTCTCGATCAGCACCCGGGTGATCGCGTCGGTGCCGTGGCCCTGGTCGAGGATCCGCACCTTGTAGTCGATCAGCTCGAACTTCGCGACCTCCGGGAACGCCCGCACGAGCGCCTGCCGCAGGGCCTGGTCGAGCGCGTTGACCGGCCCGTTGCCCTCGCCGGTCTCGACGTACCGCACGCCCTCGGCGACCAGCTTCACGGTCGCCTCCGAGACGGCCTCGTCCTCGGGCCGGGCGTGGGTCAGCGTCTCGGTGATGACCCGCCACGACTCGACGGTGAGGTACGTCGGGCGCCGGCCGTCGGCCTCCTCGGCCAGCAGCAGCTCGAACGAGGCGTCGGCCGCCTCGAACGTGTAGCCGCGTGCCTCCATCTCCTTGACCCGTGCGGTCACCCGGTCGACGAGCCCCCGGTCGCCGGACAGGTCGTAGCCGAGCTCGCGTCCCTTGAGCTCGATCGAGGCGCGGCCGGCCATGTCGCTGACCAGGAGCCGCATGTCGTTGCCGACACCGACCGGGTCCATGTGCTGGTACAGGTCCGGGTCGACCTTGATCGCGCTCGCGTGCAGGCCCGCCTTGTGTGCGAACGCCGAGCCCCCGACGTACGGCTGGCGGGAAGCCGGCGGCACGTTGGTGACCTCGGCCACCGCGTGCGCGATCCGGGTGGCCTCGCCGAGCAGCCCGTCCGGGAGCACCGGCCGGTGCAGCTTCAGCTGGAGGTTCGCGACCACTGCGACCAGGTCGGCGTTGCCGGTGCGCTCGCCGTACCCGTTGATCGTGCCCTGCACGTGAGTCGCGCCGGCCTCCACCGCGGCCAGCGTGTTCGCGACCGCGCAGCCGGTGTCGTTGTGGCAGTGGATGCCCACCCGGCCCGAGGTCCCTGATGTGACGGACACGACGTCGTGAACGACGTCGGCGACCCAGCCCGGCAGCATCCCGCCGTTGGTGTCGCACAGCGCGACGACCTCGGCACCCGCGTCGTACGCCGTGCGGAGCACCTCGAGCGCATAGCCACGGTCGAGCCGGTAGCCGTCGAAGAAGTGCTCGGCGTCGAGGAAGACCTCCTGTCCCTCCCCGACCAGGTGGCTGACCGTGTCGCGGACCATCTCGAGGTTCTCGGCGAGCGTGGTGCGCAGCGCGAGCTCGACGTGACGGGGGTGGGACTTCGCGACCAGGGTGACCACCGACGCGCCGCTGTCCCGCAGCGCGCCCACCAGCGGGTCGTCCGCCGCGCGTACGCCGGCGCGCCGGGTCGCGCCGAAGGCCGTGAGGCAGGCGTGGCGCAGGTCGAGCTCGTCGCGGGCGCGCGCGAAGAACTCGGTGTCTTTCGGGTTCGCCCCCGGCCACCCGCCCTCGATGAAGCCCACGCCCAGCTCGTCGAGCTGACGCGCGATGGTCAGCTTGTCCGTGACGGAGAGGTTCAGCCCCTCCTGCTGCGCGCCGTCGCGCAGCGTGGTGTCGTAGACGTGGAAGGCGCTGCTCGTGCTCCGGCCGGTGTCCATCGGTGCCTCTTCGCTGGTCCTCGTGGGGTTCGTGGGAAACAAAAAGACCCCCCGTCGGGACGAGAGGTCTGCGCGTCGAGAGGGCTCGACGCGCTAGGTGATGATGATGGTGCTGCTCAGGTGGCTCATGACCCGACCATGGTCGCATCTCCGGGGACGCCCGGTCGGCGGATCTCAGGATCCGGCCGACCGGAGCCGGGGGGCTCGGCTCTCACGCTAGAGAACGACGAGGCCCCCGCACGACAGCCGATCGGTCGGATTCCGCTCAGCGGCCCACGAGCGGCGGCTTCCCGAACGGCGACCAGCCGACCTCCAGGGAGGCCTGGTGACCGGCGAAGCCGGCGACGGCCAGGAGCAGCACGGTCAGCACCGCCCATCTCCCGGTACGCCGGGCGACGGCGTGCGCGACGACGCGCACCGGCCACCGCAGATGGCCGGCGCCGGGGCCGACCCACAGCCCGGCCTCGACACAGATCCCGGTGACCCACAGTGTGGTCGCCGTCGACAGGCCGGCGGCGTAGCAGAGGAGGAGCCCGGCGACGCCGATACCCAACGCCCACAGCCCGAGCAGGAGAGCTCCGGGCAGAGCAGCCACGAGGTACCACGGCGCCGAGAGCGGCGCCACCAGCACGTCGTACCACCTGGCGCCCCGGAGCCTTCTGCGATCCCCGTGGGCGGTGACCGTCATCGTGCAGGTGCGCAGCAGCCAGGAGACCGCGAGCAGCAGGACGAGCGCCCAGTACGGGCGGAGCGCCACCACCGCGCCCATCGCGACGGCGAGGGCACCCACGGTCAGCATCCGGCGGAGCACGACCGATGCACCGTCGCGCTGCGGAACCGGCTCGAGGTCCACCGGCAGGTCGTCGGGATCGCCGTCCTCGCCTTGCTCGGTGCGCAGGTGGAGGGTGCGTGAGCGCTCGTCGTACGCCGGGTCCCGGGTCTGGTCGTAAGGCTCGTCGCGGTACGCCGGAGCGGACCGCGACACCTCGGTCGGCGCCGCCGCTCCCTCGTGCGCGGCGATGGCGAGCGGGAGGGTGAAGGGATCCTCGGCCGACGTGGCCCGGGGGGACGTGGCGGCAACGCCACCGCCGAGGACGGAGATGATCTCGGAGATGCTGGGCCGGCGGCCGGGGTCCGGGACGAGGGCGGCGGCCACGACGCCACGCAGCTCGGCGGGCAGGCCGCCGAGGTCGTGCTCGCCTCGGCGTACCCGGTCCATGATCGCCATCGAGGGGCCGCGCCCGTACGGCGGATGACCGGTCCCGGCGAACGCGACGGTCGCCGCCCACGAGTGCACGTCGGAGGCGGTGGTGGCGTCGTCGCCGTACAGGATCTCCGGTGCGAGGTAGCCCGGGGTGCCGAGCAGCCAGCCGGTGTGGGTGAGCTTCGGGTCGTCGGCGACGCGAGCCAGGCCGAAGTCGATCAGGATCGGGGTGCGGCCCTCGAGCAGCACGTTCGAGGGCTTGACGTCGCGGTGGAGCACCCCGACGGCGTGCACGCTCGCGACGCCCTGGGCCAGGCAGCGGGCGAACCAGTCCAGGTCGGAGCCGGTGATCGGTCCCTCCTGCGGCACGTGGTCGTGCAGGCTCAGGCCGGGCACGTAGCGGGTGGCGACGTACGGCGTGGGCGCCCACGGGTCGGCGTCGACGATCTCGGCGACCCAGCGGCTGCGGATGCGCTCGAGCGAGCTCACCTCCCGAGCCAGACGGCGGCGCGCCTCGTCGTCACCCACGATGTGGGGCCGCAGGACCTTCAGCGCGACCCGCGGCCCGTCTCCCTTGCGAGCCAGGTGGACGACCCCCATCCCACCCTCGCCGAGGCGCGCGAGCAGGGTGTACTCCCCCACCATGCGCGCGGGTGTCGGCTGCACGGACACGCTCCACACGGTACCGGCCGGACCGCAGCGGACCCGTGATGCGCGGTGGCGCCGCGCGACCGCGGTGGGGCTTCAGCAGATGCGGTGCATCCAGCCGAAGGTGTCGTCCGCGCGGCCGTACTGGATGTCGACCAGGGCCTGCCGGATCGCCATCGTGACCTGGCCTGCCTCGGAGACCTCCGGGGTCTCCCCGCCGTCCCACTTGAGAGAGCCGACCGGGGTCACGACGGCGGCGGTGCCGCAGGCGAAGACCTCGCTGATCTCGCCGCTGGTGACGCCGTCGCGCCACTCGTCGATCGAGATCTTCCGCTCCTCGACCTGGTGCCCCATCTTCCCGGCCAGCTCGATGATGCTGGAACGCGTGATGCCCTCGAGGATGGTGCCGAGCTCGGGGGTCACGATGCGGCCGTCGGCGTACACGAAGTACATGTTCATGCCGCCGAGCTCCTCGACATAGGTCAGCTCCTGGGCGTCGAGGAAGACCACCTGGTCGCAGCCGTGGGCGGTCGCCTCCTGCTGGGCGACGAGGGAGGAGGCGTAGTTGCCACCGGTCTTGGCGGCCCCCATGCCGCCCCGTCCGGCCCGGGTGTAGTCGGTGGTGAGCCAGAGCGTCACCGGCATCGGCCCCCGCTTGAAGTACGCGCCGGCCGGGCTCGCGATCACCAGGAACGTGACGTGCTCGGCCGGTCGCACGCCGAGGAAGCGGTCGGTCGCGATCATGAAGGGCCGCACGTAGAGGCTCTTCTCCCCCGCGGCGTCCGGCACCCAGCGCTGGTCGACGCGGACGAACTCTTCTACCGCCTGGACGAAGTCCGCGGGTGGCAGCTCGGGCAGAGCCAGCCGCCGGCTGGAGCGCGCCATCCGCTCGGCGTTCGCCTCGGGGCGGAACATCCAGACGCTGCCGTCGTCGTGCCGGTAGGCCTTGAGTCCCTCGAAGATCTCCTGCGCGTAGTGGAAGACCGCGGTCGCCGGGTCGAGCGTCAGCGGGCCGTACGGCGTGATCTCGGGACCGTGCCAACCGTCTGACGGGTTCCACCGCACCGTGAACATGTGGTCGGTGAAGTGAGAGCCGAACCCGGGGTTGGCCAGGATCTCGGCAAGCCGCTCGTCGGCGACCGGCTCGGTCGTCAGGGTGGTGCTGATCTCCATGGGACGCACGTTAGTCCACCGTTCCATGCCTGAGGTTCTCGGCCGATCCATGACGTTCTGGGGCAACGCTTCACCCGCGAACGTCAGGGTTCCCCGGTCCACCGGGGAACCCGCCCGCTACCCCAGACTGCCGGCGATGGCGTCGCCGATCTCCGACGTACGCCGGGTGGCCCCGGGTACTCGGTCGGCGAGGTCGGCCACGACGGCGGCGTCGACGGCGCGGGCGGCGTCGGCGTGACCGAGGTGGGCGAGCAGGAGTCCGGCGGAGAGGATCGCCGCGGTCGGGTCGGCGAGGCCCTGCCCGGCGATGTCGGGAGCCGAGCCGTGCACCGGCTCGAACATCGAGGGAGTCGTCCGGTCCGGGTTGAGGTTGCCCGAGGCCGCGAGACCGATCCCGCCGGTCACGGCTGCGGCGAGGTCGGTGATGATGTCGCCGAAGAGGTTGTCGGTGACGATGACGTCGAACCGGGCCGGGTCAGTGGTCAGGAAGATCGTGGCCGCGTCGACGTGCAGGTAGTCGACGGTCACGTCCGGGAAGTCCGCGCCCACCGCGTCCACGACCCGCGACCAGAGCGAGCCCGCGTGGACCAGCACGTTCGTCTTGTGCACGAGGGTGAGCTTCCGCCGCGGTCGGCGCGCCGCGCGAGCGAAGGCGTCACGGACGACCCGCTCCACGCCGTACGCCGTGTTCAGGCTGACCTCGGTCGCCACCTCGGCCGGCGTGTTCGCACGGAGGCGGCCGCCGTTGCCGGTGTAGGGGCCCTCGGTGCCCTCGCGGACGACGACGAAGTCGACGTCGCCCGGGTCGGCGAGCGGTGTCGGGACGCCCGGGTAGGTCCGCGACGGCCGCAGGTTGACGTAGTGGTCGAGCTCGAAGCGCAACCGGAGGAGCAGACCTCGTTCCAGGATCCCGGCGGGGAGCCGGGGATCGCCCGGCTTGCCCCCGACCGCTCCCAGCAGGATCGCGTCGTGTCCGCGGATCTCGTCGAGCACGGAGTCCGGCAGCACCTCCCCCGTGGCGAGGTAGCGCTCGGCTCCCAGGTCGTACCGGGTCTGCTCGATCTTCACCGGGGCGGCCGCCTCGAGCACCTTCACGGCCTCGGCGGTCACCTCGGGCCCGATGCCGTCGCCGCCGATCACTGCCACCTGGATCGAGGTGTCCGGGGCGTCGGGCGTCGGAGCTGCGGTCATGCGGCGACCCTAGTTGTCGTCCGGCCGCTGACCGCCGTTGTCCCGTAGGTCGAGCGACGCCTGCAGGGCCTCGCGGCTCGGCGCGCTCTCGGACTGGTACGGCGCGTCGTACGACGGCCGGTTCTTCGCAGGACCCCAGCTGTCGGGGTACATGTCGTACACGAAAAGCTCCTCGTCTCGTTCGATGAGTGGATCGGAAGTGATCTGGGACGACGAGCCGCCTCGTGGCGGAGCCGGCGGATCCGGGTCGTGGGTCGCACGAAGGAGGATCAAGAGCTCGGGTCGCGGATCGCGCGAGAGAAGAGTTCCTGTGCGGATCCGCCCGGGGCGGTTCGTCGGGTGACAGGACCGGGGCGCAACGCCGAACACCGCGGCGAGTCGGTCCCGTCTGTCAGGACCCGCCGCGGCAGCCGATGAGTACGAACACGCTCCGCATGGTGTGGCTACCGTACGGCGCGCGCCCCGCCCCCGCAGCCGAATTGCCCGACCCGTTCACGATGCGAGACGTCGATACCGGGATGAGAGACTCGACGGGTGAGGAGGAGAGACCGATGAGTGCGCCCCCGGAGCTGCCCGAGATCGTCACCCGCGCGTTCGACGTCTCGCGCCGTGCCGGCTACGTCTCGTTCTGCCGCAACGAGACGGGCCGCCTGCTGGCCGCGCTGGCGGCCACGCGCGAGGGGACGATGGCGGAGTTCGGGACCGGCTGCGGTGTCGGCACCGCGTGGCTGCGTTCGGGTCTGCGCGGGCCGCAGACCCGCATCCTCACCGCCGAGCTCGACCCGGCACTGGCCGAGGCCGCAGCCGAGATCTTCGACGACGACACCCAGGTCGAGGTCCTCGCCGCCGACTGGGCGACGATGCTCGACCGCGGCCCCTTCTCGCTGCTGTTCCTCGACTCCGGCAAGCCCTCGGCGTCGAGCCCGGACAAGGTCGTGGAGCTCCTGGACGACGGCGGCATCGTCGTCCTCGACGACTTCACTCCCTGCCAGTCGTGGCCGCCGATCTTCGACGGCCGGGTCGACACGCTCCGCGAGGAGTGGCTCAGCGACGACCGGTTCGCAGCGGTCGAGGTGCTGGTCGCCCCGGACACGTCTGCCCTGATCGCCACCAAGCGCTGAACCGGCTCGGGTCGACCGCGGGAGTGGAAGCTAGAGGTTCTTCTCGAGCGGACGATCCGACGGGTTGCCGGTCTGCACCAGCAACGGTGGCAGGAGCGCCTGGCTGAGCGGACCGATCGAGACGGCGTACAGGATGGTCCCGACACCCGCGACGCCACCGAGCAGCAGGCCGATCGCCACCACGGTCAGCTCCATCAGCGTGCGCACCAGGCGCAGCGACCGGCCGGTACGCCGGGCCAGTCCGGTCATCAGGCCGTCGCGGGGGCCGCGTCCGAGCTGCGCGCCGATGTACGCCGCGGTGGCCACGCCCTGCAGGACGATGCCGCCCACCAGCAGACCGGCTCGCACGCCGAGCTCGTGAGGCGTGGGGAGCACCGCCAGGAACGCGTCGGTGGACAGCCCGATCACGATCGCGTTGGAGATCGTGCCGACGCCGGGGATCTCCCGCAAGGGCACCCACGCCAGCATCACCACGAAGCTGACGATCACCAGCGCCTGACCGATGTCGATCGGGAAGTGCTTCGTGAGACCGGAGTGCAGCACGTCCCAGGGGGCCAGGCCGAGGTGCCCGCGCACCATCAGGGCGATCGCGAAGCCGTAGAGCAGCAGCCCGGCGTACAGCTGGACCAGCCGTCTGACCAGCCGTCCCGAGCGCAGCTGGGCGATCGGGCCCAGCTCACTGAGCTCGATGCGCGGAGGTGCCGCGGTCGTCACGACATCCAGGATGACCACGATTGGACTACTCCTCAATAGCCAATTGAACTACAGTGGACTGCATGCCCGGATCCATTGCCGCCCCACGACTCGCGTCGCTGGTCGGCGGCTTCGACCGCAGTCCGGCCTACGCCGGGCTGGCCGACGAGCTGCGCCTGCTGATCGGTGACGGTCGCGTCAACGCCGATCTCCGACTCCCGAGCGAGCGCGACCTCAGCGTGGCGCTCGGCGTCTCGCGCACGACCGTCACCCGGGCCTATGCGTTGCTGGTCGACAGCGGCTTCGCCGCGGCGCGGCAGGGTTCGGGGACCTACACGCGGTTCCCCGGTGGCCGCCGCCAGGCGCTGGACCGGACGTTGACCCCGTACGCCGGGGACGAGGACGTGGTCGACCTGAGCTGCGCGGCACCGTCGGCCTGCTCCGGGCTCGCCGCGGCATTCGCCGAGGCCGCCCAGGACCTGCCCCTGTACCTCGGCGGCCACGGCTACTTCCCCACCGGGCTCCCCTGCCTGCAGGCCGCCATCGCCGCGACGTACGCCGATCGTGGGCTCCCGACCGAGCCGGAGCAGATCCTCGTCGTCCCGGGTGCCCTCTCCGCGTTGATGATCGTGGCCCAGGCCCTGGTGGGCCCTCGCGACCCGGTGCTGGTGGAGTCGCCCGGCTATCCCAACGCGCAGGCGGCGCTGGCCCGGGCCGGCGCCCGGCACGTCGGCGTGCCGATGGACGTGGACGGCTGGGACCTCGACGCGATCGGCCGGATGGTGAAGGAGGTGCGGCCGCGGCTGGCCTACCTGATCCCCGACTTCCAGAACCCCACCGGCAACCTGATGAGCAACGCCCAGCGCGAGCAGTACGCCGCGTTGCTGCGGCGAGGCGGGACGGTGGCGGTGGTCGACGAGTCCCACGCGCAGCTGCGGCTCGACGGGCGCCCGATGCCGCACCCGTTCGCGGCGTACGCGCCGGAGACCACGATCACCCTCGGCAGCGCGAGCAAGAGCCTCTGGGGCGGTCTGCGCGTCGGCTGGGTCCGGTGCCCGGCCGAGGTCGTCGAGCGACTGGTCGCGGCCCGCGTCGCGCTCGACCTCGGCTCGCCGGTCTACGAACAGCTCGTCACCGCACGCCTGCTCGAGCGCCGAGAGGAGCACTGGACGGCCACCCGCGCCCGGCTGCGCACCCAGCGGGACGCCCTCGCCGCCGCCGTCAGCGAGCAGCTGCCTGAGTGGCGCTTCCGGCTGCCACGGGGCGGCCTCTCGCTGTGGTGCGAGCTGCCCGCGCGCGGTCGCCGCGGCGTCGCGGTCGCCCTGGCCGCCGAGGCGGAACGACGCGGCGTCGTCGTCTCGCCCGGTCCGGTGTTCGGCGTCGACGGTGGCTTCGACTCCTTCCTCCGAGTCCCGTACACCCGCCCCGAGGGAGACCTCCGGGACGCCGTCGACCGGCTCGCCGAGGCGTGGGTCGCGGTCGCCAGCGGACCCACCCGTCGCGACGCGGGACGAGCCCGGGTGATGGTGGCGTAGCCGGGGTGCCCTAGACGAGGTCGACGGCCCGCAGCGTGGTGGCGTCGATCGCCTGCTCGATCTCGGCGAGCGCCTCGGCCGGGATCGCCGAGTCGACCGACAGCGCAACGAGGGCATGGCCGCCCTTGGCGTCGCGGGAGACCTGCATGCCGGCGATGTTGACGTTGGCCTCGCCGAGGATGCGCCCGACCGTTCCGACCATGCCCGGTCGGTCGGCGTAGGTGAAGAAGGCGAGGTGGTCGGTGGGCTCGAGGTCGACCGGGAAGTCGTTGATGGACACCAGCCGCTCGCGCTGCGCGATGCCGACCAGGGTGCCTCCGACGGAGACCTGCGACCCGTCGGCGAGAGTGCCCCGGATCGTGATCAGGTTGCGGTGGTCGGGACTCTCCGTCTCGGCGACGAGGCGTACGGCGGTGCCCCGCTCAGCCGCGAGCAGGGGCGCGTTGACGTAGGTGACCGGGTCCTCGACGACGTCGCTGAAGACGCCCTTGAGCGCGGCCAGCTCGAGCACCTTGACGTCGTACTCGGTGATCTCGCCACGGACCTCGACGTCGACCTGCTGGGCGACCTCGCCGGCCAGCGCGGTGAAGACGCGACCGAGCTTCTCGGTGAGGGGGATGCCGGGCCGGACGTCCTCGGCGATGACACCGCCCTGGACGTTGACGGCGTCGGGGACCAGCTCGCCGCTCAGCGCCAGACGCACCGACTTGGCGACCGCGATGCCGGCCTTCTCCTGGGCCTCGTCCGTCGAGGCGCCGAGGTGCGGCGTCGCGACGACGTTCTCCAGCTCGAACAGCGGGCTGTCGATGCAGGGCTCGTGGCCGTAGACGTCGACCCCGGCCGCGGCGATCCGGCCCTCCTTGAGCGCGGCGTACAGGGCTCCCTCGTCGACGATGCCGCCGCGGGCGGCGTTGACGAGCACCAGGGACGGCTTCACCCGGGCCAGCTCGTCGGTGCCGATCAACCCGAGGGTCTCCGGGGTCCGGGGCAGGTGGACGCTGATGAAGTCCGACTCGGCGAGCAGGTGTCGAGATCGACCAGCCGGACGCCCAT
>NZ_DASXWU010000098.1:0-20085 GCF_036503465.1 Nocardioides sp. | reverse complement strand
TTGACGACCTGGTCGGAGACCACATTGACGTTGTTGGCGGAGAAGACCGACTTCGCGCCCTTCTGGAACAGCACCGCGTTGTTGTCGACGTCGGTGCCGCCGTCCATCTCGATGATCTTCGGCGAGGAGACACCCTGCTGGCTGAGGCAGTCGAGGAGCGCCTGTGCCTGCAGCTTGCCCACGTCCTCGTTGTCGAAGGAGACGTAGTACGGCGCGCTGCCACCGAGGTTGACGCGGTCGTAGTCGATGACCTTGACGCCGGCCTGGGCGGCGGCCTTCTCCACACCGGCGCCGGACGCCTGGTCGATCGAGTCGATGATCAGCACCTTCACGCCCTCGCCGATCATCTGCTGGGCGATCGAGGCGAACTTGCTCTTGTCGCCCTGGGCGTTCTGCACGTCGGGGGTGATCCCCGCGTCGCTGAGCGCCTTGGTGAGCAGAGGCTTGTCGTAGAGGGTGTACCGGGTCGACGAGGTGGTGTCGGGCAGGATCACCCCGACCTTGCCGCTGGCCTTGCCGAGGTCGACCTGCTTGGGCAGGGACGCCCCGCTCTTCGGCGGGTTGTCCAGCTTGCATGCGGCCGTGACCCCGCCGCTGCCGCCGGAGCTGCCCGCGGCGGGGCTGCTGCTGTTGCTCGAGCCGCACGCGGTGAGGCTGAGTGCCGCCGCGACTCCGAGGATTCCGATCGAAGCTGTGGTCCTGCGCATTCGGCTGCGCCCTTCAGTCCGGGGGTACGTCGGGGCCGCCGCCGTACCGGTTTATGTTCCGTGCGCGAACATATCGGCCGCAGTGCGCTCCTGGCTAGAGACCTTCACGAAATCGTCACCAGCGATTTACCGACCTCGTGGTCACCCCGCTGTGTCGGTCGAGGGCTGGTACGGCGTCAGCACGCAGAACTCGTTGCCCTCCGGATCGGCCAGCACCGCCCAGCCCCTGTCGCCCTTCCGGAGGTCGTTCACCAGCGTGGCGCCGAGGCCGAGGACCCGGTCGATCTCCTCGTCGCGGCTGCGGTCGGTGGGGCGCAGGCAGATGTGCATGCGGTTCTTGACCGTCTTCGGCTCGGGCACACGGAGGAACAGCAGGTAGCGGTCGTCCGGTCCGGTGAGCCCGCACTCCTCGTCGTCGGGCTTCATCTCCCACGAGTCGTCGACGGTGAAGTCCTCGAGCACCTGGGCCCACCACATGGTCTGGGCGTAGGGGTCGGCTGCGTCGATGCAGAAGTTCGATGCACGTGATGCCATCCCGGCACCCTAGCGATCGTGGGTCGCTAACGGGTCAGCAGCCGCCGAAGAAGGCCGAACGCCAGGCACTCGTAGGCTTCCAGTTGCTCGAACTACTCGACTGCCTTTGTAGCCAAGAAGCAGATGTGGCCCGACACAGACAGTTTTCTAGCGTTACGGAGCGCGACCGGGTCGGACGCATATTTGGTCTCGAGCTGGTGGTTGTATTCGCTTGTTCGCGAAAAGAACTGCCGGAAGCGCTCCCTGCCGAGCAGCGCCCGGAAGAACATGGTGCCTCCATCGATACCGGGCCGCACCTCGTCGACGCGAAGGCCGTGCTGCTCGAGGACTGTAACCAAGCCATAAGGCGTCCAGTTGAACGTGCTGAACGCGTGATAGGGCTCCAGGAAACTGACGGAGCCGACCAACATGCCGCCTGGGCGCAACACGCGTGCGATCTCCCGAGCTGCAGCCTGCGGGTCCAGGACGTGCTCGAGCACCTGCTTCGTGAAACACAGGTCGAAGCTGTCGTCACCAAAGGGCAGATCGACGCCGTCATAGGCAACGAATTCGAGCGATCGGTCCTCGCCAGCGCCGGGAGGAATCCGCAGGTCGATCCCGGTGTACGACATCGTCGGCAGTTCCTTCCGCAAGGCGTCGACGCTGCCGCCCACTCCACACCCGTAATCCAGAACCGCTGGTGAAGCGTCGGAAAGACGCTTGGCAGCACGCCCGAGCATGGTGAACGCCGTGGCTTGGGCGGCCGAGTCGCGGGGCACGGCGTGGCGGATGAGACGCAGTAGTGCCTGGGAGTGATCGGCAGAGCGTCTCGGCGAATCAGTTCGCGTGAGTTCGCAAGTCTCTGCCGATTCCTGGAATATGTCCGGAAGGTCGACCCCGGTGGGTTCGCGCGGCTCCGTGAGCTCGCGGAGGGACCCGGGCACATCGACCGCAGCGTACTCGAGGGGGTCCGCCAGGCGTCGGAAGCTGTCCGGTTGGTCGGCCCTGGAGTACTCGCGAGACTCCGCAGCATTGACGTCGAGGCTCAGCCGAGGCATGACTCTGCTCGCGCCCTCAGAAGGTCTCGTCACAGTGGGTTTCCTCCCGCGTGCGAAAGATGGCCTCGCGCAGCGTAACCCGTGGTGGCCTGCGCCGGCGGGCTGTATCGATTCCGCCGAGCGTGTCGTTTCCTGAGTGAGGACGGCCGTCGGGTGTCCTTCGAGTGAACCTTTCACCAGCTGTGTCGAGAGTCAGGCCCAGGCGAGCAGGACCTGGGTCGACCGGTCCATGCTCCGGGGCAGCACGATCCCCAGGTCGTACGCCGCCACCACCGCCTGGGTGCGGTCGCGCAGGCCCATCTTCCGCAGCACCCGCGCCACGTGGGTCTTCACGGTGGCCTGGCTGACGTAGAGCTCCCCCGCGATCTCGCGGTTGCACATACCCCGCGCGATCAGCGTCAGCACCTCGCGTTCGCGCTCGGTCAGTCGATCCATCTCGCTCCCCCTCTCGTTCCCTGCCGTGCCACCTACTCTGGCGCTGCGGACCAGCCGGCGTCAGAGGCACGCGTCCCGACTTGCCGGGACAGCCGTCCCGGCTGCCGGGACGGAGCCTCACTCCCTCAAACGCCGTAGTGGCGTACGCCGTTCAGGCGATCCGCGGCCCGATGACCGGCTCCTAGCATGAACGCGGCCTCGGGCACATGGGAGGAAGCGATCCATGCCAACTGCCCGGGCTGGGAAGCCGCCGTGCCTCGGTCGACGCAGCGTGCCCTGGAGGCCCGTGCTCCTCGCGATCGCGCTCGTGGCAGCCGTCCTCGGCATCACCCCGCGCAGCTACGCCGACGTCCCGGACGACGAGGTGCACTACACGTTCAGCGGGCAGACCTCGGTGGCGATCGACTGGCGTGGCACCGCGACCGACGTGCGGTGGGGCCCGACGAGCGGCTACGGCAACGTCACGACCGGGGTGGCCCCGCAGTGGACCCCCTGGTCCTCCCCGGGCCCGTACTGGCAGGCCCAGATCGGCGGCCTCGCGCCGGGCGCGACGTACCACTACTCGATCGGTGGTGGACCGGACTTCACCTTCCACACCCCGCCGACCGGGTCCTTCCGCTTCGACGCGATCGGCGACATCGGCGACACCCAGACCTTCGGTCACCTCGCCGGGACCTTGAGCGCGATCGCGGCCGACGACCCGTCGTTCGTCCTCATGGTCGGCGACCTGACCTACGCCAACTCCACCGGCTCCTCGCTCAGCGTCATCGACCAGCACTTCAACGACGTCATGAACTCCTGGGGCACCAGCGCGGCCTACATGCCGGCCTGGGGCAACCACGAGTACGACGTGCCGGGGTCGGACGACCTGCGCAACTACAAGGGCCGGCTGCTGATGCCGAACGCGCAGGCGTCACCCGGGTCGCCGGACATCTCCTGCTGCGGCGACGACTGGGGCTGGTTCGACGCGGGGCCGGTCCGGTTCATCGCCTATCCCGAGCCGTGGACCGGGGCTTGGGCCGACTGGCAGTCCAAGGCGAACACCCTCATGGCCCAGGCCCAGAACGACCCGGCGATCCGGTACATCATCACCTACGGCCACCGACCGGCCTACTCCACCGGATACCACACCGGCGAGGCTCAGCTGGCGACCATCCTCGACGGCTTCGGCGCCACCTACAACAAGTACGTGCTGAACATCAACGGCCACTCGCACGACTACGAGCGGTTCCAGCCGATCCAGGGGGTCACCCACGTCACGGTCGGTGCCCCCAGCTCACTCGAGCTGCCGTGGTCGAGCACCGATCCGCGTACCGCTTTCCGGGCCTATCACCTGTCACACCTCCGCGTCGACGTCTCCGACACCGGCCTGCGCCTCCAGGCGATCTGCGACGAGAGCTCCTCGAAGGAGGACTACACCTGCTCCCAGGGATCGGTCATGGACGAGTACACGATCGGTGTGCCGCCTCCGGCCCCGGTCCGCACCGAGTACTACGTCGACAAGACGGTCGCCGGGTGCGCGGACACCGGCCCGGGCAGCGGAGCAGTCCCCTTCTGCACGATCAGCAAGGGAGTCAGTCTGCTGCAGCCGGGCAGCACGCTCTACGTCGGCAACGGCACGTACGCCGAACCGGTGAAGCCCACCGTGTCGGGGACGGCCGGCAGCCCGATCACGATCACGGCATGGCCGGGGCGCAGCCCGGTGATCGGCACCGGGGCCAGCGACGGTGCCTACATCTCCACGCGCAGCTACATCGTGCTGTCGAACCTGACGTTCACCGGCAGTGTCGGCGACGGGGTCTACGTCACCAAGAGCGACCACATCACGATCACCGGCAACGCCGTCTCCGGGTCGGGCCGACCTCTCCAGGGCGCGACCGCGAACGGGATCTCGATCCGGACCACCAACAGCTCCACCGTCCAGGGCAACGTGTCGGACCACAACTCCGGACACGGGTTCTACATCACCAACACCAGCACCGGGAACGTCATCTCCGACAACGAGGCGAGCTACAACGCCTACGGATGGGAACGCAACGCCAACGGGATCGACGTCACGGCCCCGGGCAACGTGGTGCTGCGCAACGTCACCCACGACAACGAGGACTCGGGGATCCAGTTCTACACCGGAGGCGACAACGGGCTCGCCGCGCTGAACGTCACCTACAACAACGGCGACCACGGGATCGACGACCTCAACGTCACCGGCGGCCGGATCATCTCCAACACGGTCTTCCACAACTGCACGTCCGGGATCAACGTCGAGGGCACGTCGGGCAACTACACGGTCGAGAACAACATCGCGGTCGACAACGCCGTCTACCCCGCCTACAACGGCATCTCTTGCTCGCGGCGCGCCGGCAACATCGGCATCTGGGACTCGGCACCGGCCAGCACCACCGTGGACCACAACCTGGTGTACCTGTCGAAGGCCGGGGTCATGTACGCCTACGGCACGACGTACACCTCTTTGGCAGCGATGCAGAACGCCACCGGCCAGGAGAAGCACGGCGTACAGGCGGCACCCGGGTTCCTCGACGTGGCCGCCCGGAACTTCCAGCTCACCGCCGGGTCGCCCGCCGTCGACCGCGGCAACTCCGCCCTGCCCGACGCCCAGGACCACGACGTGCTCGGGAACCCGCGCGTCGACGATCCCGATGCGGACAACTCGAACGCCGAAGGACCCCGGCTCTACGACGACCTCGGCGCCTACGAGTACCAGCCCGACGTCGCGCCGGCACCGAGCAGCCCGGTGGCCACCATCCGGCTGACCCCGAGGAGCGGCACGGCCCCGGTCCAGGTCACCGCGGACGCCTCGGGCTCCACCGACCCCGGTCACCTGGCGCTCACCTACAGCTTCGACTGGGGTGACGGCACCGCCTCCGGTCCCCAGACGGGCGCGACCGCGACCCACACCTACTCCGGTGCAGGCACGTACCCGGTGACGGTGACGGTCACCAAGAGCGCCGGCCTGACCGACAGCGCGAGCGATGCCGTGGTCGTGAGTCCGGCCCCGGTCGCTCCGACGGCGCAGCTCTCGGTGTCGCCGGTCTCGGGCACCGCACCACTCCCCGTCACCGCCGATGCCTCGGCGTCCACCGACCCGCAGGGACAGGCCCTGACCTACGACTTCGAGTGGGGCGACGGCAGCGTGAGCGCCGCGCAGTCCTCGCCCACCGCCACCCACACCTACACCACGCCCGGCACCTACACGGTCACCACGACGGTCACCGACACCGCGGGGCTGACCGGCCAGGCGACCGCCACGGTCGCCGTCGCGACACCCAGCAACCCACCGACCGCGGCGTTGTCCGTGGACCCCGCCAGCGGGACCGCTCCGGTCCAGGTCACCGCCGACGGGTCGGGGTCCTCCGATCCGCAAGGACAGCCGCTGACCTATGCCTTCGACTGGGGTGACGGCACCAGCACCGGCAGCCAGACCAACGCCGGCGCCACCCACACCTACACCACGCCGGGGCAGTACACGGTGACGCTGACGGTGACCAACACAGACGGGGTCAGCGCACTGGCCGGCCAGCCCGTGTCCGTGACCGCCCCGCCGGCACCACCCACCGCGCGGCTGTCCGTCTCCCCGTCGACGGGGACGACGCCCGTGGATGTCACGGCGGACGCCTCGGCGTCAACCGACCCGCAAGGCCAGACCCTGACCTACGCCTTCGACTGGGGTGACGGCACCAGCACCGGCAGCCAGACCAACGCCGGCGCCACCCACACCTACACCGCCGCCGGGACCTACACGGTCAAGGTCACCGTCACCGACACCGCCGGCCTCACCGACACCGCCACCCAGACCGTCACCGTCGACCCGCCACCGTCGCCGCCCACCGCCAGGCTCACCGTCTCCCCGACCAGCGGAACCGCGCCGGTCGCGGTCACCGCCGACGCCTCCGCCTCCACCGACCCGCAGGGCCAGACCCTGACCTACGCCTTCGACTGGAGTGACGGCACCAGCACCGGCAGCCAGACCAACGCCGGCGCCACCCACACCTACACCGCCGCCGGAACCTACACGGTCAAGGTCACCGTCACCGACACCGCCGGCCTCACCGACACCGCCACCCAGACCGTCACCGTCAAGCCCGCGCCGGGCTACGTCGGAACGGTCGCCACGGGCAGCTCGGGCTCGAGCAGCACGACCGCCACTGCGACTGTCTCCGGGCCGGTGCCCACCGGCGATCTCGTGGTCGTGACCCTGCAGGTGAGCAGCGGCTCGAAGAAGCCGTACACCGTCACCGACTCCGCCGGAAACGTCTACAAGGCGGGGCTCAGCGCCACCGATCGCACCGGAGCGGAGCTGCTGACGTTCTACGCGCCCGTGACGAAGGCGCTGACCGCGGGAGACCAGATCACGGCGAAGCTGCCGGCGTCCAGCAGCTACCGCATGACGGTCGATGATCTCACGGGAGTCAGCGCTCTCGATCGCAGTGCCGTCGCCACCGGGCAGACCAGCACCTTCTCGTCGGGTGCGACCAAGACGACGACCAGTGCGTCCGAGCTCGTGCTGGGCATCGTCGGGATCGTCGGCGGCAGCCAGCCACCCGGGTGGGCGGCGCCGTGGCAGGCCGGCGACAGCTTCGCCGTCGGCAGCAGCTACCTCGGCCGAGCCTGGCAGGCGCCGACCAGGGCGGGGAGCTACACCGCGACCGGGACGGCGACCGGCACGTGGACCGCGGTCGTGCTCACCTTCAGACCCTGAGGAGGCCCACCCCGGAATGCGCAGCGGAGGTAGCGTCGCCTCGCGTGGACGACCACGACGACCCCCTGGCGGCAGCCCCTTCCGTGCGCGGCTTCATGCCGGACGAGGAGGGCCGGGCCCTGCACCGGCTAGCGCTGGAGCGGCTCCCGCACGGCCCCGTGCTCGAGATCGGGAGCTACTGCGGCAAGTCCGCGGTCTATCTCGGCGCGGCGGCCCGGAAGGCAGGGGGCATCGTGTTCACCGTCGACCACCACCGCGGCTCTGAGGAGAACCAGGAGGGGTGGGAGCACCACGACGCGACGCTCGTCGACGCCCGCACCGGCCGGATGGACACGCTGCCCTTCTTCCGGCGCACGATCGAGGAGGCCGGTCTGGAGGACGTCGTGGTCGCGGTCGTCGGCGAGTCCCGGGCGGTCGCGACCTGGTGGCGCACGCCCCTGTCGTTGCTTTTCATCGACGGTGGCCACGGCCCGGATCCGGCGCACGCCGACTACGCCGGGTGGGCGCCGTGGGTGATGCCGGGCGGGTTTCTGGCGATCCACGACGTGTTCCCCGATCCCTCCGACGGCGGGCGGCCGCCGTACGACGTGTACCTGCGCGCGCTGGCCTCGCTGGCCTACGTCGAGGTCGAGGCGGTCGGTTCGCTGCGGGTGCTGCGCCGCGTCTCAGGCACGGCCGGCGAGGGCGTCGGCTGACGCGCACCCGCACTCCAGCGCCAGCGGCTCCGGCTCGGGCACCAGGCCGGTGCCCCGCACGATGCCGGAACCCCCGGTCACTCCGGCCAGGGCGTCGTGCGCGAGCAGGGCTGCGGCGGTCGTGAACGTCGTGTGCTCGGCCGGCCAGTTGACCCGGTCGGGATAGACGAAACCCGTCCAGTAGGAGCCGTCGGCCTGGCGGAGGTGCTGCGCGTCGCCGAACATCGCACGTGCCCGCTCCCGGTCGCCGAGCGCGTCGAGGGCCAGCGCCAGCTCGAACGTCTCCGCTCCGGTCACCCAGTCGTTGGTGTCGACGCAGCGCACTCCCAGGCCCGGCACGACGAAGTCGGCCCACCGGGAGTCGAGGAGGGCCCGGCCGGCGTCCCCGCGGACCGCGCCGCCGAGCACCGGGTAGTACCAGTCCATCGAGAAGCTCGACTTGTCCAGGAACCGGTCACGGTGCTCGCGGAGCGCGTGCCCGAGCCGACCGGCGGTGAGCTCCCACTCCGGCTGCGGGTCGTCGAGCAGCTCGGCCAGCGTGAGCCCGGCCCGCAGCGCGTGATGGATGCTCGACGATCCCGCGAGCAGGGCCTCCCGGTTGACGGTCGCCGGCCGCCCGTCGTACCACTCCTGCGACCAGGCGATCCCGCCGAAGGGCAGCTGGAGCGCGCAGACGAAGTCCAGGGCGCGGCGTACGACGGGCCAGTGCGCGGCGACGAAGCCCACGTCTCGGCATGCCGACCAGTGGTGCCAGACCCCGACCGCGACGTACGCCGCCATGTTGGCCTCGCCGCTCGCGTCCTCGACCGTCCCGCCGGCGACCTTCAGCGGCCACGACCCGTCGGCGCGCTGCGTCATCCGTACCCACGACCAGGCGCGGTCCACGGCCTCGAGCCGGCCGGCCACGAGCAGCGCCATCGCCGCCTCCACGTGGTTCCAGACGTCGGCGTGACCGCCCACCGTCCACGGGATCGCCCCGTCGGGCTCCTGCACGGACTCGATCGCCGCCCCCGACGCGACGACCTCCTGCGGCCTCAGGAGCTCAGGACGCATCGTCGTCCCCGCGAGGTGGCTTGTGCAGGTAGGCCACCAGGCTCTTGCCGAGCACCGGGTTCAACGCGCGCTCGGCCCACCGGGTAGTCCGCGGCTGCTTCACGATGTCCCAGACCAGCAGGCGGTGGTAGGCCTTCACGAGCGGGTGGTCGTCATTGCCGACGCCGACCGCGCACTTGATCCACCAGTACGGCGAGTGGAGGGCGTGCGCGTAGTGACGCCCGTCGTACACCAGGCCTGCGCCCTCGGCCTTGCCGACCAGCTCGGCGTCGCTGTAGATGCGGATGTGGCCGCCGGGGGTGTCGTGGTACTCCCGCGAGAGCTTCCAGCAGACCAGCTCGGGGAACCAGCGCGGCACGGTCAGCGCGATCGTGCCGCCGGGGCGCAGCACCCGTGCCAGCTCGGACAGCGCCAGGATGTCGGCCGGCACGTGCTCGAGCACCTCGGCCGCGACGATCCGGTCGAACTCGCCGTCGGCGAAGGGGAGCGCGAGCGCGTCGCCCTCCTTCACGTCGGCCTCCGCGCCGTCGGGCACCTCGCCGGCCTGCGCCATGGCCACGAACAGGTCGCGCACCCGGGCCAGCTCGTCGGCGTCCTGGTCGAACGCGACGACGTCGGCACCCCGGCGGTACATCTCGGAGGCGTGCCGCCCCGCGCCACACCCCAGGTCCAGCACCCGCTCCCCCGGCCGGAGCCCGAGCCGGTCGAAGTCAACGGTCAGCACTAGCCCTCCTGTGCTGGGTGATGGCGTCCTCGTACGCCGCGGCGGTGGCGGCCGCGGCAGCACGCCAGCTGAACATCTCCTGGACCCTGCGACGGCCGGCGGCGCCGTACCGGGCACGACGCTCCGGGTCGTCGAGCAGAGCCTCCAGGGCCGCCGCGAGCTCCCCGACGTCCCCCGGGGTGACCAGGTCGGCACAGAGCCGGTCCGGCCCGACCACCTCCGGGATCGCCCCGGCCCGCGACACGACCAGCGGGGTGGCGGTCGCCATCAGCTCCGCGGTCGGGAGGGAGAAGCCCTCGTACAGGCTGGGCACGCAGGCCACCTCGGCCGAGCCCATCAGATGCACGAGGGTGGCGTCGCTGACCCCGTGTACGAACCGCACGTGGTCACGGATCGCGAGCTGGTCGAGGAGCCGCTCGGTGCGTCCGCCCGGGACCGGTCGGGTGACCAGGAGCAGCTCGAGGTCGGACCGCTCGGTGCGCAGCTTGGCGAACGCCTCGAGCAGGGTGGCGACCCCCTTCAGCGGGGCGTCGGCGCTGGCCATCGCCAGGATCCGGCCGGGCACCCGCGGCTCGGACGGCGGCACGAACCCGTCGTCCACGCCGAGCGGGACCACCCGGACGCGGTCGGCCGCGACGCCGAACTCGTGTACGACGTCGCGCTCGGAGGACTCGGAGGGGACGAGGACCATCCGCATCCCACGGGCGACCCGGGCCTGCATCCGGACGAAGCCGTACCAGCGGCGCAGCGAGAGCCGCTTCTTCCAGCCCTGTGCGTCGGCCAGGTCGATCCGGCGGTCGATGCTGATCGGGTGGTGGACGGAGGCGACCAGCGGCAGTCCCGTCAGCTCCTCGACGCGCAGCAGCGCCGACCCGAGCGACTGGTTGTCGTGGACGACGTCGTAGTCGCCTGCCCGGTCTCGCAGGAGCCGGAGGACGCGACGGCTGAAGGTCCGCGGCTCGGGGAATCCGGCGGTCCACATGGTCGCGACCTCCTGGAGGTCCACCAGGTCGCGGTACTCGTGCAGGCGCGGGGTGCGGAAGGGATCGGGCTCGCGGTAGAGGTCGAGGCTGGGCACCTTGGTCAGGCGCACACCCTCGTCGAGCCGCGGGTAGGGCTGGCCCGAGAACACCTCGACCTCGTGCCCGAGGCGGACCAGCTCACGGCTCAGGTGCCGGACGTAGACGCCCTGGCCGCCGCAGTGCGGCTTGCTGCGGTAGGACAGCAGGGCGACGCGCACGTCCAGCCTTCCTGGTCAGGGGTCGGATCGGCCGTCGCTACCGGCCGGTAGCACGACCCTAACCGGACATCCCGGCGACCCGCGCTGTCGACCGGGTCACACCCCCACGACCCCGTTCTCGAACGCGAACACCACGGCCTGCACCCGGTGGCGCACGCCGAGCTTGGCGAGCACGTTCGCGACGCGCGTCTCGACCGTCGACGGCTCCACGTACGGGTCCTCGGCGATCTCGGCGTTCGACTCCCCTGGCCAGCAGCCGCAGGACGTCGGTCTCGCGGGCGCTCAGCGGCGCGAGCAACGGGAAGGCGCCTGGTGCTCGCCCTGTGCGCCTGCTCGCCAGCATCCACCTGGTCCGGGCGTCGCGACGGAACGTCAGCCCCGCCCCCGTGGGCGCGGCGTCAGCGGTCTGAGCTCATCGGCCCGGGCTCAGCTGCCCTCGCTCGAATGCCCGGGGAAGACGTGGGCCGAGGGGTCGATCACGACGGCCGCGTTGTTCACGGCGGTCGCGGCCTCACCGAAGCCCACCGCGATCAGCCGCACCTTCCCCGGGTACTCGGTGATGTCTCCCGCCGCGAACACGCGCGGCAGGTTCGTGCGCATCGCCGCATCGACCACGATGTGACGCTTCTGGACCTCGATCCCCCACTGCTGGAGCGGGCCGAGGTCGGCCACGAAGCCGAGGGCGGCGACCACAGCCTGGGCCGGACGGCGTTCCGGCTCCTGGCCGTCGACGGTGATCTCGACCTCCGACACGGTCGGCTCACCGAACAGCCCGGTCACCTGGGCCTTGGTGATGATCTCGACCGAGGAGTCGCGCACCGCCTGCACCGTGCGCTCGTGTGCTCGGAAGGCGTCCCGCCGGTGGACCAGGGCGATCGTCTTCGCGACCGGCTCGAGGTGGACCGCCCAGTCGAACGCCGAGTCGCCACCGCCGACGATCACGACGTCCTTGCCGGCGTACGGCGCGAAGCTGGGCACGAAGAACTCCATGCCGCGCCCCAGCCAGCCGTCGCCGGCCGGCAGCGGGCGCGGACTGAACTTGCCGATGCCCGCCGTGATCAGCAGCGCCTTTGCGGTCACCGTCGTGTCGTCGTCCAGGGTGATGGTGACGTCGTCGTCGGTGCTGGTCAGGTCGGTGGCGGTGCGGTCGAGGAGGTACTCCGGCTCGGCGGTGTTGGCCTGTTCCACGAGGCCCTCGACCAGGTCGCGGCCCTTGATCGAGGGGAAGCCGGCGACGTCCAGGATCTGCTTCTCGGGGTACATTGCGGTGACCTGGCCGCCGAGCTCCGGCAGGGAGTCCACGACGGCGACCCGCAGCCCGCGGAACCCGGCGTAGTAGGCGGCGAACAGGCCGGCGGGCCCGGCTCCGATGACGGCGAGGTCGGTGTCGTGATGTGCCACGGGGCTACTTTCCCATCATCGGGTCTGCACGTTGGCGACCAGCCAGCCTTCGTCGCTGTGCACCATCGTGACCAGCGCGCGACGGGCGGCGTACGACGGCGGCCCGCCGCGGGTGGTCGTCCTCTGGTCCAGGAACAACAGTGCCAGCACCTGCTCGGAGGTCGCCCGGACCACGCCAGAAGCCGCGACCCGGGTGGTCGTGGTCGTCCCCGCGGCCACGACGCGCTCGCGCACCTGGGCAGCGGTGCTCCGGTAGCGCTCGGCCATGTCGTCGGTCATCAGGGACGTCGCCCGGGCCACGTGGGCGTCGTACCGCCGCGACGAGGTGCTGAAGATGGCCGCCGCGTCGCTCGCCGCGGTGTCGACCGCAGCCTGGGCGTCGATGTCGCCGACCACGATCGGACGCTCGGCGCTCGGGGTGGGCGTGGAGGAGCCCCACAGGTACGCCGCCTCGCCGCCGATCGCCGCCGCCAGCGCAAGTGCGCACGCGGTGAGCGCGATGGTCGTCCGCCGGCTCACCCGGTGTCACCCACGAACTCGAGGTCCGAGGTCAGCCAACGGTCGCCCACGCGCAGCAGCGCGACCCGGAACCGGAACGCGCGGGGCTCCCGGGCACCCTGCGTGCGCGTGTTGGAGACGGTGCCCGTGGTCGCCACGATCACAGTTGCGCGGTCGCGGCTGACGTCGGAGACACCGGACCAGACGACCTTGCCGGTCATCAAGGAGCGGTTGTGCTCCAGCACCCGGATCACCCGCGCGGCCGAACGGACGTAACGGTCGCGGAAGCTGCCGGTCGCTCCCGCCGCGACGGCATCCACGGACGCCGACGCCCGGTCGTAGCGGAGGTTCACGAAGGCGGTCACCTCGGTGTCGGCGGCCGCCAGCACCGCGCCGTACCGGTGCTGCCGGGTCGCCGCGTCGGCACGGTCGCCGTGGGTGCGCCAGCTCAGTGCGCCGCCCAGGACCGCCGCCAGGAACAGAACGACGACGATCATCGTCAGCCAGCGGTTCCCCGCAGACAAGATCTCGGCCCCCTCCCAGGCTCGACCGTGTCACGCCGTCGGCATCGTATGCCCGGCCCGTGCCCGATCGAGCCGTCCTCCGCACGGTGCGGCGTCCTACGATGCCGGGGTGGACCTGTCGTACGCCGATCCGTCGCTGTCCGCCGCCGTCGAGTCGATCAGGAGGAGCGGGACCGTCTCGGTCGTGGCCCGGGTCGCGGGTGAGGTCGAGCCGCGGGTGTCGGTCGAGCCGGACGCCCGGCACTACTCGGCGAGCATCATGAAGCTGCCGATCCTGGTGGCGGCGTACCGGCTCGTCGAGCGCGGACGGCTCGACCTCGATCGCCCGGTGGTCGTGCACAACGACTTCGCCTCGCAGAGCGCCGGACACCGCTTCTCCCTGGACCCCGCCGAGGACTCCGATCCGGACACCTGGGCCGCCCTCGGCTCCGAGGTCACCCTCCGGGTGCTGGTCCACCGGATGGTGACCGTCTCGGGGAACCTGGCGACCGACCTCGTCCTCGACGAGGTCGGCACAGACGAGGTCGCGGCCGTCCTGGCCGCCGCCGGATGCTCCGAGCGGACCGCGATCGTGCGCGGCATCGAGGACTACCCGGCGCGCGACGCCGGTATCGACAACATGATCACCGCCGACGACATGGCTCGGCTGATGGTGGCCCTCGCCGAAGGACGCCTCGCCGGATCCGAGGCGAGCGAGGCGTGCGAGCAGGTGCTCCAGGCCCAGGAGTACCGCAGCGGCATCCCCGCCGGGCTCCCGGACGGACTCGTCATCGGCAACAAGACGGGGTGGATCACGAACGTCAACCACGACGTGGCGCTGGTCCGGGCCCCGGGGCTGAGCCCGGTCGGCCTCGCCGTCCTGGTCTCGGCGCCGGGGACCGAGGAGGAGCGGGAGGCCGGGATCGCCCGGATCGCCGCCGCGGCCTGGGCCGAGGTCACCCGATGACCCTGCGCGTGGTGTCGGCCGGCGTCGCGCCGGTCTGGCGGGGGTCGACCGGCTCGGAACGCGACGACCGGGTCACCGAGGCCCTCGCCGGCGAGCCGGTGGTGACGACCGGCTCGGAGCGTGACGGGAGGGTCGAGGTGGTCCTGCCCTGGCAGCCGTGCCCGCTCGACGGGCGGGGGTATCCCGGCTGGGTGGACGCCTCCCACCTCGGGGCGGAGCGCACCGAGGCCCCGGAGCTGCACGTCCCCGAGGGCACCTTCCCGCAGGGGCTGGACGACGTGATCGAGCTGGCGCGCAGCCTGCTCGGCACGCCGTACGTCTGGGGAGGCGTGAGCGGGCAGGGCATCGACTGCTCGGGCCTGGTGCATCTCGTGCACCGGGCCCTCGGGACGGTGGTGCCGCGGGACGCCCGGGACCAGGCCGCAGCGCTGCCGGCGGTGCCGGTGGGCGAGGTACGGCGCGGGGACCTCTACTTCTTCGCCCGGCCCGGGCAGCCGGTGCATCACGTCGGGCTCGTGGTCGAGCCCGACGTGCTGCTGCACGCCTCGGACCGCGACGGGGGTGTCGTGGAGGCGCCGCTGACCTCGTCCGGCCGCGCGGACCACCTCACCAGCGCCGCGCGCGTGACGGCCGCCTTACGATGACGAGGTGACCACGGGGAGCAACGGCGGTCTCTGGAGCCGGTTCCAGCACGACCCGCGCGACCCGGCGTACGCCACCATGCGGGCCTCCGACCGCGACCGCGCCGTGGTCCACGACGCGCTGGCCGAGGCGTACGCCGAGGGCCGCCTCGACCGGGACGAGCTCGACGAGCGGACGACCGAGGTCGACCGGGCCAAGACCTACGGCGACCTCGTGCCGCCGCTGCTGGACCTCGCCGCGGATGCCGGCGTCCCAGCCGTGAACCTCGCCCCCCGGGCCGACCTCCAGCGGCAGGCCCAGGGCTACTACCGGGAGAAGCTCGGTGAGGCGTTCATGGGCTTCCTGATCCCCAACCTGATCTGCTGGACCATCTGGTTCTTCGCCGGGCACGGCTTCCCGTGGCCGGTGTTCGTCCTGATCGGCACCGCGGGGAACCTCGTGCGGGTGCTCTCCAGCAAGCAGTCGATCGTCGACGCCCGGATCGAGAGGCTGGAGCGCAAGCGCACCCAGGCCCTCGAGGCGCCGAAGCACGAGGAGGCCTGAGAGTCGCTTCAGGCGTTCCAGCCGTCGGGGCGCAGCTTCTTGGGCAGTCCCTCCACGACCAGCCGGTAGGACTCGTCGACGGCGTCGACCAGCTCCTCGTCGGGGATCCGGCCGTCGAAGGACAGGTCGTTCCACCCCGAGCGGCCGATGTAGGCCATCACCGTCGCGCTCCCCGGGTACCGCTGGAGCCACTCGTCGGCCACCTCCCGACTCCGTGCGGCCTTCACGCCGACACCGGCCTGCCCGAGAAAGGCGAAGATCTTGCCCCGCTCCCCCGGGCCCACCTTGAACACGGGGTGCCCGTGCTCCTCCCAGGGCCAGTCGGGCCAGGCGCCCGGCTTCGCGGCGCAGTGGCGGTGCATACGCTCGGCGTCCATGCTCAGTCGGACGACCTCACCTCATGGGGGCGCAACCGCAGCGCCACCGGGTCGATGGTCGAGGCGTCGAGGCCGGGAAGCGCCGCGGCGTCCAGGGCCGCACCGTCGGCGGTGCGCGGCACGGAGCGTCCTTCGCTCAGGAACACCGCCACCGCCGTCGCCTCGTCCCGCCGGTCGTGCTGGACCAGCCACCCGATCAGCCGGTGGACGGGCATCAGTCCGCTGTGCACCAGGGAACGGTCGCCCCACAGCTCGTCGACACCCTCACGCAGGAGCTTCCACCACTCGTCGTCCCCGTTCGGCAGCTCCAGGAAGTAGCGCCACATGTCCCCGGCCAACACCCGGTCGAGGAAGACCTCCTGGGCGCCCGGCGTGCCCTCGGCACGGACGAGGGCCAGCGAGAGCCGCTTGCTCTCGAGTCGGTCGGCCAGGTCGGGCACGGATGCCCGCTGCTGGGTGATCGAGGTGCCGTTCGGACGGATCCGCCATCGGTAGACGTGGTCCGGCACGACGTCGAACCGGCCCCGCAGGTAGGCGGCCGTGGTGCACGGCTGGTCCTCGTAGTGGATGCCCTCCGGCCAGCTCAGGCCGGCCGCGTCCCAGAAGGACCGGGTGAAGAGCTTGTCCCAGGCGAAGACGTCGCCGAGGATCTCAGGGTGCTCGTCCGCTCTGATCCCGGAGCGCTTCTCCCGGTGCAGCCGTCGCATCCAGCGAGGCTCCTGAAGCTTCCCCTCGTCCCAGAGCTGGAACGACGCTGCGACGAAGTCGGACTCCGTGGCCTCGAGCCGGCTCACCATGCTGGAGTACGCGGCCGGCGGCAACATGTCGTCGCTGTCCAGGAAGGCTACGTAGTCGGTGTCCAGATGACGGAGCCCCTCGTTCCGCGCGGCACCCAGCCCCTGGTTCACGGTGTGCACCACACGGATGCGGTCGTCACGCGCGGCGTACTCCTCGGCGATCTCGCCGCATCTGTCCGGTGAGCCGTCGTCGACCACCACCGCCGTCCAGGCGCGGTGACGCTGCGCGATGAGGCTCGCGAGACAATATGGCAACCACGCCTCGACGCCGTACGCCGGGACCACGACGCCGACCTGCGGCCGACGTCGGTTCACCAGCCGCCTCATGCGCTCACGATAGGCGAAACCGGAGCAGCGCCGCGCCGACGGCCCAGGGCGAGGAGCGCGGTGAGCCGCGGCTACGATACGTCAGCGCCAGGCCCGGACCGGAGTGCGTGATCCAGCCACGGACGGGTGAACCACCGATGCGGAAGGAACCACATGCCGGATCCCCGACGCGTGGCGAGGGGGGTGGCACGGCGGGCCCGCCGACTACGAGTGCGAGCTGCCGCGAGGTACCGCCAGGGCAGGGCGCGCGCCGTCCCGGACCCCCGTGACGAGCCCACCAACGTCGGCCCGGTCTTCGACGCAGGGCTGGCCCGGGTCCGTCGGCGCATGCGCCCTGCGGGCATCGACGCCGACTACGACGCCGCCTACGACAGCTTCGACCTGACCCACTTCCTGCTGCAGGCTCGGCACCTGCTGACCGAGGACGGCGACCCGCTCGAGGTCTTCCTCGACAACGGCCCGGGGGCCAAGGCGAGCCCCGAGATCAACTTCGACATGAGGAAGTACCTCGCGCGCCACCCGGCGCGGGTCAGCGGCACCGTCAGCAGCCCGTACGTCGCCTGGCTCAAGGAGGGCAGGGCTGCCGGCGAGATCGCCGACCCGGCCCCCGGACTCGATCTACTGGCGCCTGTGCTCGGCCGGTCGGTCCCCGAGCTCGCGGCCATCCTCGGAGAGCTGCGCCTCGACCTCCAACGCCGGCTCCGGACAGGACGACTCGGGGAGATGGTGGCCAAGGCCGCCGAGGTCGAACCCCTCATCGGCGACGTCTGGCCCGAGACCACCAAGCCGAAGATCCACCCGTTCTTCAACGAGACCAACGCCTACCAGGTGTCCGCCATCTACGCCGCGCAGCGTGCCGCAGGCTTCACACGCGCGCGTGTCCTGCTGGTCGTCAGCGACCCGCGCTGGGGCTGGGGCCGCCGGGCGGAGGGCCACCTCGCCCATGCGCTCGCCCGGCACATCGACCCGTCCGAGATCGTGGTCGTCTACACCGACGAGGGCGGGAAGGCACCCCACGGCCGGTTCCCGGACGGGGTGCGCGAGATCGACCTCGTCGCGCTCCTCGGGCGGATCGACCAGGACTCCGCCGGACGGGCGCTCATCGAGCTGATCCGCTCCTTCCGGGCCGAGACCGTGATCAGCATCAACTCGATGCTGCTCTACCAGGCGCTCAACCCCTACGGGAAGGCGCTCGCGGCCACGCAGCGCATCTTCCTCGTCATGTTCGGCAACGAGCAGCTCGCCCTCGGGAACTGGGTGGGGCTCCCGCTGCGCTACTTCTACCGCTCCATGGATCTCGTCCAGGGCGTGATCACCGACAGCGCCTACCTGCGTGACTGGCTCGTGGAGCGGCACCAGCTCCCCCAGGAGGCCCAGGACCGCATCCACGTCTTCCGGGCGCCCGCCGATCCGGAGCTGGCGCTCGCGCCCGTTCCCGAGCGCGACCCCGCGGCTCGTCCGCAGGTCTACTGGGCCGGCCGTCTCGACCGCCAGAAGCGCATCGACCTCGTCTTCGACATCGCCCGTCGGATGCCCGACGTGGAGTTCCGGATGTGGGGCGAGGAGGTCCTCGGCGCACCTCTCCTGGAGGAGCCCCCGAGCAACGTGAAGCTGCAGGGCCCCTACCAGCACATCACCGAGCTCGACTTCGGTGACGCGGACGCCTGGCTCTACACCTCGGCGTGGGACGGCGTGCCCAGCCAGCTGCTCGAAGTGGCGATGACCGGCGTGCCCCTCGTCGCCACCGAGATCGGGGGCACCGGCGAGGTCCTCTCGACCGAGGACGCCTGGCCGGTCCCCGACCACGAGAACCCCGACGCGTACGTGACGGCTCTGCGCGAGGTGCTCGCCGACCCGGGCGAGGCGCGCCGCCGGGCGGCCGGCCTGCGGGAGCGGATGCTGCGCGAACGCACCGAGGCCGCCTACGACCGGCAGGTCGCCAGGGTCCTCCTGGGCCTCGACGACACGGTCGGGGAGTCCGCCGAGAAGGAGGCCGTCTCGTGACCACGGACCTGACCCTGATCGTCACGGCACACGACGAGACGGCCGTGTGCGGACCGACGATGAGGTCGGCCGACCTGGCCGTGGCCGCGGCTCGCGCGGCGGGGCTCACCGTGCAGACCGTCATCGGCCTCGACCGCGCGACCGACGCCACCACGGCGTACGTCCGCCAACCGCGCTTCGACCACTGGGAGCGGTGGGAGTACGACGAGGGTGACCTCGGCCGGGTCAGGAACGCGATGCTGCCCCGCACCGACGGGCGCCTGATCGCCTTCCTCGACGCGGACGACCTGTTCAGCGAGAACTGGCTGGCCGAAGCCGTGGTCGCCCTCGACGCTGCTGCGGAGCGCGGGGAACGCGCCATCGCGCATCCCGAGCTCAACATGGTGTTCGACGGGACCCGGTCGGTGCTCGTGAACATCCCCGACGACTCGCCCCTGTTCACCCCCCACTACCTCTACGTGCGGCACTGCTACGACTCGCTCTGCATGGCCCCGCGTGAGGCGCACCTGGAGATCCCCTACGTCAGCCGCGACGTGCCCAACGGCCTGTCCTACCAGGACTTCCAGTTCACGATCGAGACCCTCGACGCGGGCTGGCGCCACCTGGTCGTCCCGGACACGATCATCTTCAAGCGCCGCCGGGACTACTCGTTGGTGACGGAGAGCAACACTCGCAAGTCCGTCGTCCGCTCCCTCCCGGCCATGGCGATCGACCGGGTTCGCACGTTGGGTGCCGGCCGCTGATCGGTCGGGTGGGGGTGGTTCAGGCTGTCGTGGCTTCGCGGTCGATGAGGGCGCGCAGGGGGGCGTGCTGTTCCTCGGGCAGCTCGAGGACCTCCAGGTAGTGGTCGAGCCGGGCGGGGTCGAAGACCTGGACACTGGTGG
>NZ_DASXWU010000097.1:0-7089 GCF_036503465.1 Nocardioides sp. | reverse complement strand
CCTGTCGGAAGATCGCGTCGTGGTCCTCCTGCGCCTCGACCCGGGCGCGGAAGATGTCGTCGGAGACCTCGTCGGGGTCGATCCCGACCTCGAGCGCCTCGTCGGGGACCTTCGCCGGTGGCAGGTCGGCCTCGGCGAACTGCCGACGCGCGGTGCGTAACGCGTCGTCGAGGAACGCCGCGCCCTCGGGCCCGCCGCGGTGGGCGAAGACGTCGTCCCACGTCACCCTGCCGGCGGCGACCAGGCGCGCCACCCGGCGCAGCGACTCTGGCGCCGCCGGGCTGCCGGCCGCCCGCTCCAGCAGGGCTCGGGTCTCGGGGTCGATCCCACACGACCGGCGTTCGGCGAGGAACTCCTCGTTGTCCCGGAGCTCATCGTCGACGCGGTGGGTCTCCGCACGCAGCGGCTCCAGGACGGCGTCGATCGCCCGCCGGCCGTCGGCCGGGTCAGGCGATCGCGGGATCACTCGGCCCACCGTAGGGACTGGTCGGGGTGTCGCCCAGGTGGGAGAGGTGGTCGAGGTGCTCGGGGACCGAGCCGACGGCGCCGACGAGATCCCTGAGCTCGGTCACCTCGTGGTCGACGGCCTCGGGGATGTGGGTGGCCAGGTGGTAGAGATCGGCCAGCTGGCAGAAGCCCTTGACGGCGAGGTCTGCGGCCTGGATCACGTGCTTGACCAGCATCACGATCTTGTACGCGCGGTAGAACGCGACCAGCGCCTCCTCGCACTTCTTCGCGGCCACCGCTTCGCCGACGCCGCACCACCAGGCGGCGGCCAGGGCCGCGGCGCCGATCTCGACGTCGTGGACCACGCTCTCCAGCAGGTGGACGCACTGCCGGTACAGCGTCTCCCACTTCTCGGCGAGCTGGCCGAGGGCGTACTGGATCGCCAGCGGGATCTCCGACTCGGCGTGCAGCCCGTTGCCGAGGCGTACGCCGTACTCGTGGAAGCTGGTCGCTGCGACGCCGTCCCAGACGCCGTCCACGTTGGCGGTGTTGGCGAGCACGTCGTCGCCGTGGGCCTGGAGCATCCGCGAGACGTCGGCCCACGACTCGCCGCGGGAGGTGAGCGTGGTCCAGTTGCCGACGATCGTGTCGATCGGCTCGGTGATGTGGTGGCCGGTGAACTTGTGGAACACCCAGTCGATGGTGCGGACGTCGGCGTCCATGCCCTCGCGGATCTTCTTCGCCGGGTCGTGCTCGATCCCGTGGCAGCCGGCGTAGACGTGGTGCTCGGACCACGCGCCGCCGGATCCGATCGGGGTGTCCGGCTGGTGCCCGACGTGGACGGCCCTCGCGTCCATCGCCCGAGCCACGGTGAGGTCGACCGTCGCGTAGTCGTCGGCCGTGGCGACCAATGCCGTGCCGGTGCCGGCGACCACCCGGGACAGGTCGTCGTAGTGGCCGCCGAACACCCTCGCGGTCTGATGGATGGCCGGCGCGATCAGGTCGAGGAGTCCGTCCATGTCGGCGGTCTGCCCCGCCTCGAGCCGGGTCGCGTCGCCGGTCGCGCCGATGTTGTCGGTGCCGAAGGTGGTGAAGTGCGCGCCGAACGCCCGCAGCTGGGGGATCTCGACCTGAAGCTCGGCCATGGCCCGTCCTCCGCGTGATCCGAGTCCTGTGCGTCCGGTCTGGGCGCGACGGTCTTCAGGCTCCCCCGGAAGCAGGCCGGCCAAACCGGGGGCCGATCGGCGTGAGAATTTCATCGGTTGCCTCGGGCAACCGTTAGGATGGGGGGCAATGTCCAGCCCAGCGCAGCAGCCCGCCTCCACCGCCCCCTCCGAGACCGGTGAGTACTCCCACCGGCAGATCCTCACCATCATCACCGGACTGATGATGGGAATGTTCCTCGGCGCCCTCGACCAGACGATCGTGTCGACGGCGATCCGCACCATCTCCGACGACCTCAACGGGCTGTCGGTGCAGGCGTGGGTCACCACGGCGTACCTGATCACCTCGACCATCGCGACGCCGATCTACGGCAAGCTCGGCGACATCTACGGCCGCAAGAAGCTGTTCATGTTCGCGATCTCGCTGTTCATCGCCGGGTCGGCGTTGTGCTCGTTCGCCACCTCGATGTACATGCTGGCGGCCTTCCGCGCGGTGCAGGGCATCGGCGCAGGCGGCCTGTTCACCCTCGTCCTCGCGATCATCGGCGACATCGTGTCCCCGCGCGAGCGGGCTCGCTACACCGGCTACTTCATGGCCACGTTCGGTACGTCGAGCGTCCTCGGCCCGGTGATCGGCGGCTTCTTCGCCTCCCACGCGGTGATCCTCGGCCTGACCGGCTGGCGCTGGGTCTTCCTGGTCAACGTGCCGATCGGCATCGCCGCGCTCTTCGTCGTCTACCGCACCCTGCACGTCCACCACCACCGGCGCGAGGCCCGGATCGACTGGTGGGGTGCGGCCACCCTGGTGATCACCCTGGTGCCGCTGCTCACCGTGCTCGAGCAGGGGCGCGAGTGGGGCTGGACGTCCGGCCGGTCCCTCGCCTGCTTCGTGATCGCGGCGGGTGGGCTCTCGGCGTTCGTGGCGGTGGAGAGCCGGATGCACGACGCGGCGCTGATCCCGATGCGGATGTTCCGGGCCCGCCCGATCTCGGTGGGGATCGGTGCCAGCCTGGTCGTCGGCATGGCGATGTTCGGCGGGATCATGATCCTGCCGCTGTACATGCAGATCGTGCACGGCGCGACGCCGATGGAGTCCGGCTTCCTGATGCTGCCGATGGTGGTCGGGATGATGAGCGCCTCGATCATCTCCGGCCAGGTGATCTCCCGGACCGGGCACATCCGCGGCTTCCCGATCTTCGGCTCCGGCCTGGCGGCGCTCGCGATGCTGCTGCTCAGCCGGATCACGGCCGACACCAACCTGGTGCTGGTGATGGGGCTGATGCTGCTGCTCGGCTACGGCCTGGGCAACTGCATGCAGCCGCTGCTGCTGATCCTGCAGTCGGCGGTTCCGCCACGCGACATCGGCGTCGCCACCGCCGCGGCGACGTTCTTCCGGCAGATCGGCGGCACCATCGGGGTCGCCATCTTCATCACGCTGCTGTTCTCGACGGTCGGCGGCAACATCCACAGCGCCGTCGCCGAGCAGAGCCACAGCACGACGTTCCGGGCAGCCGTCGCCAAGGCCGCGAACAGCACCGACCCGGTCGAGCGCGGGGTCGCGCAGTCGATCCTCCACCCGAGCCACCACGGCGCTGTGGCGCAGGTGCAGGACGACTCGTCGTTCATCCAGCGGCTGGACTCCACGCTCGCCCACCCGTTCAAGGCCGGCTTCGCCGACTCGATGGACCACGTGTTCCTGCTGGCCGGGCTGCTGATGCTGCTCGGGTTCCTGGTGCTGTGGATGATGCCCCACGTCGAGCTCCGCGCGACCTCCGCCGCCGCCGCGGTGCGATCCGAGGCGGCGCCGACCGCGCCGGTGACCGACCAGATCTGAATCCGTCACACATAGGTCACCTCTGGATCGTTCCCACCCCGTCGGCCCGGTGCCAGCATGGAGGTCCTGGCCCCACGCGAGCGTCTCGGGCCGGGCGGGGCCGCCGAGTGGCGGGAGACGCCGATGGACCTGAACACCCTGTACCACCGCACCGTCGAGGCCTGGGCCGACCGGGTCAACGCCGTGGCCTCCGACCAGTGGGACGGCCCCACGCCGTGCCGCGGCTGGACGGTGCGTGAGCTCACCAACCACGTCGTCGGCGAGGACCTGTGGACCGCGCCCCTGGTGAACGGCAGCACGATCGCCGAGGTCGGCGACCGGTTCGACGGGGACCTGGTCGGCGACGACCCGGCCCGGGCCGCGCTCGACGCGGCGATGGAGGCGACCAAGGCGGTGGCCGATCGGCTGCCCGACGGCGGCACCGTGCACCTGTCGTACGGCGAGGAGCAGCTTTCCGAGTACGTCCACCAGCTCGCCGCCGACCACCTCGTCCACGGCTGGGACCTCGCGGCGGCCACCGCCGGTGACACCCGGCTCGACCCGCACCTGGTCGCCGAGGTCGCGGCCTGGTTCACCCCGCGCGAGGAGATGTACCGCGGCGGTGGTGCGATCGGGCCGCGCGGCGTCTCGCACGGTGGTGCCCAGGGCGACCTGCTCGCGGCGTTCGGCAGGGACGCCGAGTGGGGTCCGACCCATGCCGCCCTCGCGGGCTTCTCGTCGGCGTTCGGCACCGGGGACGTCGACGCGATCATGGCGCTGATGGCCGACGACTGCGTCTTCGAGGCCACCGGCCCGGCGCCGGACGGCGTACGCCACGAAGGTGCCGACGCCGTCCGCGCGGTCTGGGTCGACCTGTTCGAGCAGACCCGGGACGCGTCGTTCACCGAGGAGGAGTCGTATGCCGGCGGCGACCGCGGCGTGCTGCGCTGGCGGTTCGACTGGGTGGGCGACGACGGGACGCCGGGCCACGTGCGTGGCGCCGACGTGCTCCGGTTCCGTGACGGGAAGGTCTGCGAGAAGCTGTCCTACGTCAAGGGCTGAGCGCCTCGGCGCTGTGCAGCGGCGGCTGTGTTTGGATGGGCGCCATGAGCAGCTCGGACTCGATCGACGCCTCCTCCGACATCCCGGAGCAGCCGGAACACTCCTCGGACCTCGATCCCGCGATCGCCGAAGCGGTCGACGGGGTGACCAACCGGTTCGGCACGGAGGGCCTCGAGCAGATGATCGCGTACGCCGAGAAGTCGCTGGCCGAGGCGCGGGCCGCGCTCGAGGAGCTGGGCGAGTCGGGCGCGTAGACCGTCAGATCGGCACCCCACGCACCCGGACGGCACGCGGACGGGCCAGGGCGGTGAGGTCCGACTCCAGATCGCCGTCGACCACGAGCAGGTCCGCCGCCAGCCCCGCGGCCAGCCGTCCGGTCGTCGCGGTCAGCCGGCAGTCGTCCGCCGCGACGGAGGTGGCGGTCGCCAGGGCCTCGGCGGCGGAGAAGCCGGCTGACTCCAGCTGGACCACCACGCGCCACAGGGAGCCGTGCGGCTTGGGCGGCGTGGCGCCGGCGTCCATGCCGCTGACGATGCGGACGCCGAGCTCGCGCATCCGCGTGATCTGGCCGGCGCGACCACGCAGGACGTCGATCGGGCTCACGTGGAAGCGCTCGACGAGCGCGCGCATGTTCGGCGGGAGCTGGTCGGCGGGCGGGACGCGGTCCGGGTCCATGCCCCAGGTGGGGTCGACGGTGACGTCTCGCGCGGCGATCTCCCGGAACAGGTCCTCGGGCACCGCCAGTCCAGCCGCGGACAGGCAGGTCGCGTGCTCGAGGCCGTCGACCCCGGCCGCGACGGCGTGACGGACGCCGGCCTCGGAATGGGCGTGCGCCACGATGCGCAGCCCCGCCGTGTGGGCCGCCTCGGCGGCGGCCCGCAGCTCCTCGGGGGTGAACTGCACCCCGAGCACGTCGCTCTCGGCGGTGAGCATCCCACCGCTCGCCATCACCTTGACCAGGTCCACGCCACGCTCGGCGTGCTCGGCCACCCGACTCCGGACCTCGTCGACGCCGGTGACCGCTCCGCCGAGGTAGTGGCAGTGACCGCCCGGCACGGTGATCGGCGGCCCGGCGGCCACGATCCGTGGCTCACCCGGGCCGCGTCGGTCGCGCGCGACGAGAGTCCGGTACCGCACGTCGCCCAGGTCGCGGACCGTGGTCACCCCGGCGGCAGCCTGGGCGCGCAGCGTGCCGGTGATGGTGGTGTCGAGCTCGTCGTCGGACATCGAGCCCGCTCGCTCCAGGCCACCGAACGTCGCGTCCCCGACGAGGTGGACGTGCGCATCGATGAGACCGGGCAGCAGGGTGCCGTCGTACGTCGTGACCTCGACGCCGTGCGGCACGTCGTACGCCAGAGGCTCGACGCCGGCGATGCGGTCACCGTCCAGCAGGAGGGTGACGCCGCCCGGACGGAAGCGCTCCCCGTCGAAGCAACTGGCGGCCTTGAGCGCTTCCACGCAGGAGAGTCTCCTCGGCGGCGATACCGGCCGCATCAGCCTTGCGGCGTACCCTGGGATGTTCGTCCACCCAGCGTGTCACCTGTGAGGTCCGACCTTTGTCCGCGAGCGTCTTCTCCCGGCTCGAGCCCCGGTTGCCGTCGGTGTCCAAGCCGATCCAGTACGTCGGTGGCGAGCTGAACTCCACCGTCAAGGACTGGGACTCGGTCGAGGTGCGGTGGGCGCTGATGTACCCCGACGCCTACGAGGTCGGGCTGCCCAACCAGGGCGTGCAGATCCTCTACGAGGTGCTCAACGAGCGTGACTGGATCCTCGCCGAGCGGACCTACGCCGTGTGGCCCGACATGGAGCGGGTGATGCGGGAGGGTGACGCGCTCGGGGAGATCCCGCAGTTCACCGTCGACGCCCACCGGTCGGTGCGTGACTTCGACCTGTTCGGGATCAGCTTCTCCACCGAGCTCGGCTACACCAACCTGCTCAACGCCCTCGACCTGGCCGGCGTCGCGCTGCACGCGGTCGACCGCGAGGACGACGACCCGGTCGTGATCGCCGGCGGACACGCGGCGTTCAACCCCGAGCCGATCGCGGACTTCGTCGACGCCGCGGTGCTCGGCGACGGCGAGGAGGTCGTGCTCGCGATCTCGGAGGTCGTGCGCGAGTGGAAGGGGGAGGCGTGCCCCGGCGGGCGTGACGAGCTCTTGCGCCGGCTCGCCGTCTCGGAGAACGTCTACGTCCCGAAGTTCTACGACGTCACCTATGCCGGCGACGGCACCATCGAGGCCGTGGTGCCCAACCGACCCGGCATCCCGTTCCGCGTCCGCAAGCACACGCTGATGGACCTCGACCAGTGGCCCTACCCGGCCAAGCCGCTGGTGCCGTTGGCCGAAACGGTGCACGAGCGGTTCTCGGTCGAGATCTTCCGCGGCTGCACCCGCGGCTGCCGCTTCTGCCAGGCCGGCATGATCACGCGACCCGTGCGGGAGCGGTCGATCGAGACGATCGGCGCGATGGTCGAGAACGGGATCCGGCAGACCGGGTTCGAGGAGGTCGGGCTGCTCTCACTGTCGAGCGCCGACCACTCCGAGATCGCCGAGGTCGCGACCGGGCTGGCCGACCGCTACGAGGGGTCGAGCGTGTCGCTCAGCC
>NZ_DASXWU010000096.1:0-146048 GCF_036503465.1 Nocardioides sp. | reverse complement strand
GGCCACCAGTAGCGGTTCACGGCGTCCTGGGCCATCGCCCGCTGCGCCGGTGAGCCGTGCGAGAGCGTGTGCAGGATCTCGAAGCCCTGCCGCTGGTGGAACGACTCCTCCTTGCACACGCGCACCATCGCGCGGGCGTAGGGCCCGTAGGAGCAGCGGCACAGCGGCACCTGGTTGGTGATCGCGGCGCCGTCGACCAGCCAGCCGATCGCGCCGACGTCGGCCCAGGTGAGCGTCGGGTAGTTGAAGATCGAGGAGTACTTCTGCCGGCCGGAGTGCAGCTGGTCGACCAGGTCGGCCCGGTCGACGCCCAGCGTCTCGGCCGCGGCGTACAGGTAGAGACCGTGCCCGGCCTCGTCCTGCACCTTGGCCATCAGGATCGCCTTGCGGCGCAGGCTCGGCGCGCGGCTGATCCAGTTGCCCTCGGGCTGCATCCCGATGATCTCGGAGTGGGCGTGCTGGGCGATCTGCCGGACCAGGCTCTTGCGGTACGCCTCGGGCATGTCGTCGCGGGGCTCGACGCGGCCCTCCTCGGCGAGCAGCGCGGTGAACGCCTCCGGGTCGTGCTGCTCCGCTGCATGCTGCGCCTCGGTGGCGAAGTCGCTGCCGTACACGCTGCCTACGGTACCAGCGATATGACACTTTTCTGCAGTCATGCCGATGCGGTGTAACACCAGCCACGCTGCCACCATGGAGCGGTGAGCAGCCCCACCGCCGATGTCTCCGTCCGCGTCGCCTGGGCGGACGACGCCGAGGCCATCGCCGCGATCCAGGCCCGCGCCTGGGCGACGTCGTACGCCGGGCTGGTGCCGGCCGCGCGTGAGCTGCGGGAGGCGGACTTCGCCCAGCTGTGGCGCGACGCCCTGACAAGCCCGGCCGACGCGCGGCACCGCGCCCTGGTCGCGCTCGAGCGCAACCGGGTCGTCGGGTTCGCGATCACCACGCCCGCGACGGATCCCGACTGCGACCAGGTGACCGACGGGGAGCTCATGGAGCTCACCGTCGACGCAGGTGAGCGCGGCAAGGGCCACGGCTCCCGGCTGCTCCAGGCCGCCGCCGACACGATGGTCGCCGACCGCTTCACCCGCGCAGTGACCTGGCTGGTGGCCGACGACGACGAGCTGCGGACCTTCCTCACCGACGCCGGCTGGGCACCGGACACGGCGCACCGGACTCTCGACCTCGACGGCACCGGCACCACCCAGGTCAAGCAGGTGCGGCTGCACACCGCCCTCGGCTGACTCCCCGGGTCCGGTCCGCGATCTCCTCTTGGTTTTCGCCTCGCCGAGGGCCACCATGGATGCCCCGGCCCCGACAGGAGGCGCTCGATGTTCGGACCACTGCCGTTGCTGCATCGGATCGTGGTGGGTGCGATCAGTCTCTGCTTCGGCATCGTGGCCGGGATGTACATCGCGCACGCGACCCCGCTCCCGATCGCGATCGGAGGCGGCGCACTGGCCGGCGGGCTCCTCGGACTCGTCGCGGCGTACGTCCTTGTGCACAGCCCGAACGCGCAGGCCCGTCCGGTGCGTGTGACGCGCCGCCGCTGACTTCTCAGGTCCCCGTAGGGTCGGCGCGTGGAGCGCCGGTCGATCGTCCGTGACAGCCTCGGCGTCGGCATCGCGACGGGTCTGTACGGCGTGTCGTTCGGTGCCGTCTCGGTGGCCGCCGGGCTCTCGGTCCCGCAGACCTGTGCCCTGTCGCTGGTGATGTTCACCGGAGCCTCGCAGTTCGCGTTCGTCGGGGTCGCCGCGGCAGGTGGCGCGCCACTGTCCGGTGCGCTGGCGGCGCTGATGCTGGGCACCCGGAACACGCTCTACGGGCTCAAGCTGGCGCCGTTGCTGGAGTTCCGGGGGTGGCGCCGGGTCGCGACGGCCCAGGTGGTGATCGACGAGTCGACCGCCATGTCGGTGACCCGCACGTCCCGCGAGGCGGCCCGGACCGGTTTCCTCACCACCGGCGTCTCGGTCTTCGTCCTCTGGAACCTCTTCACCCTGGTCGGCGCCGTCGCCGGCAACCTGATCGGCGACCCCCGCACCTACGGTCTGGACGCCGCGGTCGGCGGCGCGTTCCTCGCCCTGCTCTGGCCGAGGCTGGCCGACCCTCGCAACCGGGTGATCGCGGTCTGCGCGGCGGCGGTCGCCCTGGGCGTCGTACCGATCACCGCGGCGGGCGTACCGGTGCTCGTCGCCGGCGGCGTCGCCCTGCTGGCCGGCCTGCTCACCCGGACGGCCACCGACGCGACGGAGCTGCCCGGACGATGACCTGGCTGGCGATCCTCGGCGCCGGCGTCGGCTGCTACCTCCTCAAGCTCGCCGGCGTCTCCCTTCCTGCCCGCGTGCTCGAACATCCGGCGGTCGAGCGTGTCGCGGACCTGATCCCGGTCGCGCTCCTCGCCGCCCTCGTCGCGGTCCAGGTGTTCGCCGACGGCACCCGGCTGACCATCGATGCCCGGGCCGCCGGCCTCGCCGCAGCCGTCGTCGCCCTGCTGCTGCGCGCGCCGTTCCTGGTCGTGGTGTTCGTGGCCGCCGCCACCGCGGCTCTGCTGCGGCTCGCCTTCCCGGGCTGGTGATCAGTCCAGGTCGAGCAGGTGCTCGAGGCCGACGGTCAGGCCGGGGCGATCGCGTACGGCGTGCACCGCCACCAGCACGCCCGGGACGAACGAAGCGCGGTCCATGGAGTCGTGCCGGATGGTGAGGGTCTCGCCCGGTCCGCCGAGCAGCACCTCCTGGTGTGCGACCAACCCCCGCGCGCGGAGCGAGTGGACGTGGATGCCGTCGACGTCGGCGCCCCGGGCGCCATCGAGACCCGTCGAGGTGGCGTCGGGGACGGCGTCGAGGCCGGCCTCGCGCCGGGCGGCCGCCACCATCTCCGCCGTACGCCGTGACGTACCGCTGGGTGCGTCCGCCTTGTCGGGGTGGTGCATCTCCACGATCTCGACGGACTCGTAGAACGGGGACGCCACGGCTGCGAAGCGCATCATCAGGACGGCACCGACCGAGAAGTTCGGGGCGACCACGACGCCGACGTCCGGCGCCTCGGCTAGGGCGTCACGCAGGGAGTCGAGGCGGGCCCGGTCGAAGCCGGTCGTCCCGACCACGCAGTGGAGTCCCCGGCCGATGCACCAGCGGAGGTTGTCCATGACCACGTCGGGGCGCGTGAAGTCGACGACCACGTCGGCCAGGGCGAGCGAGTCGAGCGGGTCGGCCGAGCCGATCGCAGCCACCAGCTTCAGGTCTGCGGCGCGCTCGACCGCGCGGCACACCTCGGACCCCACCCGGCCCCGGGCCCCCAGCACGCCGACCTTGATCGTCACGCGCCCAACGCTAGTGCCCCGGGCGTCGGCGTCTCGCGATCTGGCAGTCTGAGGCCATGCCAGTCCAGCAGGTCCCCCCGCGGATGATCTGGGCCGTCGAGCTGATGGACCCGCAGCCGGGCGACAACATCCTCGAGATCGGATGCGGCCCGGGCTACGGCGCCGAGCTGATCTGCCAGCGACTCACGACCGGCAAGCTCTTCGCGATCGACCGGTCGGAGTCCGGCGTCGACCGCACCCGCAGGCGCAACCAGAAGTACGTCGACGCCGGCCGGCTGACCGTGCGTCAGATCGACCTGGCGACGCTGCGTGTCCCGGTGAAGCGGCTCAACAAGGTCTTCGCCTTCAACGTGAACCTCTTCTGGGTCCGCCAGTGTGCCGACGAGGTGGCGCTTCTCCACGAGCGCGTGCTGCCCGGCGGCGCGGTCTACCTCTACTTCGACGCGACGCAGCCCGAGCTCGTGCCCAACATCGTCCGCAAGGCGTCGGCGGCGCTGACCGAGGGCGGGTTCCGGGTCTCCGTCGCCGACCAGAAGGCACCGCCGGTCGTGGCCATCATCGGCCGCAGATAGGGCGGAGGTGGGGCGCCTTGCGAGCAAGCTCGCAGCGGCGTTCGCTGCGGCCGTTCCGCCCCGGCTGGCGCCGGGGCGGAACGTCCTCGCTCAGACCTTGACCGCGTCCAGGACGGACATGACCTCCTCGGGCGTCGCCGCCGTACGCAAGGCCTCGACCTGCTCGGAGTCGCTGAAGATCTTCGCTATCCGCGAGAGGAGGGCGAGGTGGTCATCGCCCGCACCCGCGATCCCCACGACGAACTCCGCCGGCTTGCCGTTCCACTCGACCGGATCGGCGTACCGCACGAAGGACATGGCGGTACGGCGGATCGAGGGCTTGGCCTCGTTCGTGCCGTGCGGGATGGCCAGGCCGTTGCCCATGAACGTCGAGACCGACGCCTCGCGAGCGTGCATCGATGCCACGTAGCTCTCGTCGACCGCCCCTGCGGCCACGAGCAACCGGCCGGCCTCGTCGATCGCGTCGTCGCGAGACCTCGCCCGGCCGTCGAGGACGATCGAGCTCGCCGCCAGGACCGCGCCCGAGGGTTCCTCGACGAGCGGGACGGGCTCGGACGACGGGCCGGATCCATTGGCGTTCGCCTGACCGATCAGCTCCACGATCTCGTCGTACCGCGGGCTGGCCATGAAGTTGTCGACCGCGACGTGCACGGCGGACGGCGTCTTCTGGGATGCGCGCTCGGCGAGGTCCTGGTGGCTGACCACCAGGTCGAAGGTGTCGGTGAGGTCGGAGATCGCCTTGTTGACGACGGTCACGGTGTCGTGGCCGGCGGTCTTGATCTTCTGGCGCAGGACCGAGGCGCCCATCGCCGACGAGCCCATGCCCGCGTCGCAGGCGAAGACGATCGAGTGGATCGCGGACGACCGGGTGCCCGCCAGGGCGCCGGCCACCGAGGACTTCTTCCCCTTGTTCGCCTCCATCTGCGCCGTCGCGGCCATCAGGTCGCCGTCGTCCTTCCGGTCGATCTTCAGCAGGAACGACGCGACCAGGAACGAGACCGTGGCGGCGAGGATCACCGACAGGGTCACCCCGACCAGGCTTCCCGGAGGTGCGGCGATCCAGACGGCGATGATGGAGCCCGGCGAGGCTGGAGAGCGGAGCCCGGAGTTGAACAGGACGTTCGTGGCCACGCCGGTCATCCCGCCCAGGATGCAGGCGACGACCAGGCGGGGCTTCATCAGGACGTACGGGAAGTAGATCTCGTGGATGCCTCCGATGAAGTGGATCAGGATCGCGCCGGGCGCGGAGGCCTTGGCCACGCCCTTGCCGAACACCCAGAACGCCAGCAGGATGCCGAGGCCGGGACCGGGGTTGGCCTCGAGCAGGAACAGCACCGACTTGCCGTTCTGCTGCGCCTGGTCCAGACCCAGCGGGGTCAGCACGCCGTGGTTGACCGCGTTGTTGAGGAAGAGGATCTTGGCCGGCTCGATGAAGACCGAGGTGAGCGGCAGCAGGTGGTGGTGGACGAGGTACTCCACGACGTTGGACGCGATCGTGCTGAACCAGTCGACGAAGCGGGCAGCCACGCCGAACCCGAAGAGGGCGAGAATCATCCCCCAGATGCCGGCGGAGAAGTTGTTGACCAGCATCTCGAAGCCGGGCCGGATCTTGTGCGACCACAGCGCGTCGAGCTTCTTCATGCTCCAGCCGCCGAGGGGGCCCATGACCATCGCGCCCATGAACATCGGGACGCTCGCCCCGGCGATCGCGCCGAAGGTGGCGATGGCCCCCACCACACCGCCCCGGATCGTGTTGTCGTACATCATCCGGCCGCCCGTGTAGCCGATGAGCAGCGGCAGGAGGTAGGTGATCATCGGGCCGACGATTCCCGCGCTGGTGTGCAGCGGCGTCCCGTCCGGAGCGGTCCACCCGCCCAGCACGGACACGAAGCCGTAGTGGTGGACGGCGGTGGAGAAGCCGAAGATCTTGTCGCCGATCAGGGCGATCCAGCCGGTCTGGATGAACAGGGCCGTGATCAGGCCCCAGGCGATGAACGCCCCGATGTTGGGCAGGACCATGTTGGACAAGAAGGTGCCGAACTGCTGCACCCGCACGCGGGCCCCTGCGCGGGCCGGGGGAATGGCGGTGGAGGCCATCTGGGGTTCCTCTCTACGTCGCTGGGGACGTGACGCCTGTCACGACCCCGATGCCGGTAGTCTGCAACACATACGGGCACGTTGCCAAGTATTCGGGCAGGATTTTTGTGCCCGTTAGTGTGGTTTTTGGTATCCTCACGCCCACCCACCGTTGAAAGGACCACGGCACCCATGAAGGCCTTGCGCTTCTACGCTCCCGAGGACGTCCGGCTCGAGGACGTGCCCGAGCCCGACTGCGGCCCCGACGAGGTCAAGCTGCACGTGCGCAACTGCTCGACCTGCGGCACCGACGTGAAGATCTTCCACAACGGCCACCAGAACCTCACACCCCCACGCACGATCGGGCACGAGATCGCCGGTGAGGTCGTGGAGGTCGGCGCGGAGGTGAACGCGACGTACGGCAGCGACTGGAGGGTCGGCGACCGCGCCCAGGTGATCGCCGCGGTGCCGTGCGGCGAGTGCTACGAGTGCCGCAAGGGCTGGATGGCGGTCTGTGCGAACCAGACCTCGGTCGGCTACCAGTACGACGGCGGGTTCGCCGAGTACATGACCGTGCCGCGCCAGGTGCTCAAGGTCGACGGGCTCAACCGCATCCCCGACAACGTGGGGTACGACGAGGCCTCGGCCGCCGAGCCGTTCGCCTGCGCGATCAACGCCCAGGAGCTGCTCGGCATCGAGCCCGGCGACACCGTCGTCGTGTTCGGCGCCGGCCCGATCGGGTGCATGCACATCCGGATCGCTCGCGGGGTCCACGAGTGCGGCCCGGTCTACCTGGTCGACGTGAACGCCGAGCGGCTGAAGATGTCGGCCGAGGCGGTGCAGCCGGAGGAGACCATCGACGCCTCCGAGGTCGACGTGGTCGAGCGGGTGATGGAGCTGACCGGCGGCCGCGGCGCCGATGTGGTCATCACCGCCACCGCCGCCAACGTCACCCAGGAGCAGGCGATCTCGATGGCCGCCCGCAACGGCCGGATCTCCTTCTTCGGCGGCCTGCCGAAGACCAACCCGACCATCACCTGCGACTCCAACCTGGTGCACTACCGCCAGCTGCACATCCACGGCGCCAACGGCTCGGCTCCCGAGCACAACAAGCGAGCGCTGGAGTACATCTCCACCGGTCAGGTCCCGGTCAAGGACCTGATCACCCGCCACATCCCCCTCGACGACGTGCTCTCGGCGTTCGACATCGTCAAGAACGGCGAGGCCATTAAAGTAACCGTCGAGCCATAGCCGACGAAGTCGGCACTGGCTCATGGACGGGGAGGGTCACCAGGTCTCGGCTCGCAGAGCTAGCTCCTCGACCACCGGGGGTCAGCGCGGGCCGACGACGGCCAGGATCTCCGGCTGGGAGAACAGCTCGGCGGCCAGGACGCGCACGTCCTCGAGCGTGACCGCGTCGATGCGGGCCAGCACCTCGTCGATGCTGAGCAGCTCATCGTCGACCAGCTCGGACTTGCCGAGCCGTGTCATCCGGGACGCGGAGTCCTCGAGCCCGAGGACCAGCCCGCCCTTGAGCTGCCCCTTGCCGCGGGTGAGCTCCTCGGCGTCGATGCCGTCCTGGGCGATCTTGGCGAGCTCGGCCCGGACCACGTCGAGGACCTGCTCGAGCTTGTTCGGCAGGCAGCCCACCGAGACGCCGACCAGGCCGGCGTCGACGTGCTGGCTGGCGAAGGAGAAGACCGAGTAGGCCAGGCCGCGCTTCTCGCGCACCTCCTGGAAGAGGCGGCTCGACGTACCGCCTCCGAGCGCGGCGTTCAGGACGCCGAGGGCGAACCGTCGGTCGTCGGAGCGGGTCAGGCCCTGGACGCCGAGCACGATGTTGACCTGCTCGAACTGCCGGGTTGCCTCGGCGATGCCGGTGCCGACCTTGCGCGGCGTGGCCGTCTGGCGCTGCGCGATGGGTGCCGCGGTGCCGGCCAGGAAGTCGCGGCGCGAGAAGGCAGCGCGCACCATCCGGACCACCTTGGCGTGGTCGATGTTGCCGGCGACGGAGACGACCATGCGCTCCGGCCGGTAGTGGCGCTTGTAGAAGCGACGGATCTGGTCGCGGGTCATCGCCTCGATCGAGGCGACGGTGCCGGCGATCGGGCGGCCGAGGGAGGAGTCACCCCAGGCCAACGACGAGAAGAGGTTGTGGGCGACGTCGTCGGGGTCGTCGTCGTGCATGGCGATCTCGTCGAGGATCACGTCGCGCTCGGCGTCGACGTCCTCGTCGGTGATCAGCGACGAGGTCACCATGTCGCCGAGCACGTCGACCGCCAGCGGGAGGTCCTGGTCGAGGACCCGCGCGTGGAAACAGGTGTACTCCTTGGCGGTGAAGGCGTTGAACTCACCGCCGACCGCGTCGAGGGCGATCGAGATGTCGAGGGCCGACCGCTCCGGAGTCCCTTTGAAGAGCAGGTGCTCGAGGAAGTGTGAGCACCCGTGCAGGGCCGGTGACTCGTCGCGCGACCCGACGCCGACCCAGACCCCGATCGTGGCCGAGCGCTGCGCGGGCACCTGCTCGGAGATGATCCGCATCCCGCTGGGCAGGACGGTACGACGAACCACGCCGCCGTCCTCCTTCAGCAGCGTGCGCGTCGTACCCGACGGCTTCGGCGTGGCGCCCGCCAGCTGGGTAACCGACGACCGGCCGGCAGCGGGCTGCCGGCCGGTCGTCGTGGTTGCCTGGTGGGTCACGGGGTCACTCGGTGACCTGGGAGGCGGCCTCGGTCGACTCCGGGGCGGCCGGCTCGGGAGTCTCGTCACCCGTGTCCGAGCCGGGGGACTCCTCCTCGACGACCGGGACCAGGGACAGCTTGCCGCGGTCGTCGATCTCGGCGATCTGCACCTGGATCTTCTGGCCGACGGAAACCACGTCCTCGACGTTCTCGACCCGCTTGCCGCCCACCAGAGCCCGGAGCTTGGTGATGTGGAGCAGGCCGTCCTTGCCCGGCAGCAGGGAGACGAACGCACCGAAGTTGGTGGTCTTCACGACCGTCCCGAGGTAGCGCTCGCCGACCTCGGGCATGGTCGGGTTGGCGATCGCGTTGACCGCAGCGCGCGCGGCCTCGGCCGCCTCGCCGTTGGTCGCCCCGATGTAGACCGTGCCGTCGTCCTCGATCGACAGGCTCGCGCCGGTGTCGTCCTGGATCTGGTTGATCACCTTGCCCTTGGGGCCGATGACCTCGCCGATCTTGTCGACCGGCACCCGGATGCTGATGATCCGCGGCGCGTGCGGCGACATCTCCTCCGGACCGGCGATGGCCTCGGCCATCACGTCCAGGATCGTCAGCCGCGCGTCGCGGGCCTGGGTCAGCGCACGGGCGAGGACCTCGGCCGGGATGCCGTCGAGCTTGGTGTCGAGCTGCAGCGCGGTGACGAACTCGCGCGTGCCGGCGACCTTGAAGTCCATGTCGCCGAAGGCGTCCTCGGCGCCGAGGATGTCGGTGATGGCGACGTACTTCGTCTCACCGTCGACCTCACCGGAGATCAGGCCCATCGCGATGCCCGCGACCGGAGCCCGCAGCGGGACGCCGGCGTTGAGCAGCGACATCGTGGACGCGCAGACCGAGCCCATCGAGGTCGAGCCGTTGGAGCCCATCGCCTCCGACACCTGCCGGATCGCGTAGGGGAACTCCTCCTTGGTGGGCAGCACCGGGACGAGGGCCCGGCCGGCGAGGGCGCCGTGGCCGATCTCGCGGCGCTTCGGCGAGCCGACGCGGCCGGTCTCACCGGTGGAGTACGGCGGGAAGTTGTAGTTGTGCAGGTAGCGGCGCTCGGTCTCCGGGGAGAGCGTGTCGAGCTTCTGCACCATCGTCAGCATGTTCAGCGTGGTGACGCCCAGGATCTGGGTCTCGCCGCGCTCGAACAGCGCCGAGCCGTGCACCCGCGGGACCACGCCGACCTCGGCGTGCAGCGGGCGGATGTCGGCGAGGCCACGGCCGTCGATGCGGATCTGGTCGGTCAGCACCCGCTGGCGCACCAGCGACTTGTTCAGCGACCGGAACGCCGCGCCGATCTCCTTCTCGCGGCCCTCGAAGTCCGGGCCGATCTTCTCCAGGAGGCCGGCCTTGATCTCGTCGAGACGGCCCTCGCGCTCCAGCTTGTCGCCGATGGTGAGCGCCTTGGCGGTGTCGTCCTTCACGGCGCCCTCGACGGCGGCGTACACGTCGTCGGAGTAGTCGAGGAAGACCGGGAACTCCTGCACCGGCTTCGCGGCCTGCTTGGCCAGCTCCTGCTGGGCCTCGCACAGCTGCTTGATGAAGACCTTGGCGGCCTCCATGCCCTCGGCGACGACTTCCTCGGTCGGGGCCTGCGTGCCGGACTGGACGAGGTCCCAGGTCGACTCGGTCGACTCGGCCTCGACCATCATGATCGCGACGTCACCGGTGTCGGTGACGCGCCCGGCGATCACCATGTCGAAGACGGCGTTCTCGAGCTGGCTGTGGGTGGGGAAGCCCACCCACTGGCCCTCGACCAGGGCGACCCGGACGCCTCCGACCGGGCCGGAGAATGGCAGGCCGGACAGCTGGGTCGACGCCGAGGCGGCGTTGATCGCGAGCACGTCGTACGGCGTGTCGGGGTCGAGCGCCAGGACGGTGATGACGACCTGGACCTCGTTGCGCAGGCCCTTGGTGAAGGTCGGGCGCAGCGGGCGGTCGATCAGGCGGCAGGTGAGGATGGCGTCCTCGCTGGGACGGCCCTCGCGGCGGAAGAACGAGCCGGGAATCCGGCCCGCAGCGTACATCCGCTCCTCCACGTCGATGGTGAGCGGGAAGAAGTCGAACTGGTCCTTGGGCTGCTTGCCGGCGGTGGTGGCCGACAGCAGCATCGTCTCGTCGTCGAGGTACGCCGTGACGGAGCCGGCGGCCTGCCGGGCGAGGAGCCCGGCCTCGAACTTGACGGTGCGCTGGCCGAAGCGACCGTTGTCGATCACGGTCTCGACGGCGGAAATGGTGGTCTCAGACATGGGCTCTCGTGCCCTGTCCTTTCTCTTCGCGGAGCGACCCCGCGAACGCCCGCAGCTCGGTCTCCACTCATCTGTGGGGAGAGTCCGGCCGGTCTTCGATCGAGACCCGCGGCCGGCGCTCTCCCTCGTCAACAGGGTGGAGCACCGTCCGAAGATCACTACCGAGGACCGGGCCGACGTGTGCGGGCCGCTCCTGGTTCGGTTGCGTGTTCAATTATGACTCGACCCTAGCGGCCGATCGATCCGGCCAGTTCCATTCACGGGCCGGAACATGGAAGGAGCGGCCACCCCGGAGGGGAGCCGCTCCGCGAGGTCACCGGCGCAGGCCGAGACGCTCGATGATCGAGCGGTAACGCTCGATGTCGGTCTTGTTCAGGTAGTTCAGCAGCCGGCGCCGCTGACCCACGAGCAGCAGCAGACCACGACGGGTGTGGTGGTCGTGCTTGTGCTCCTTGAGGTGCTCGGTCAGGTGGCTGATGCGGTGGCTGAGCAGCGCGATCTGCACCTCGGGCGAGCCGGTGTCGCCCTCCTTCGTCGCGTACTGCGCGATGATCTTCTTCTTGGTCTCCGCGTCGGTACCGATCGACATGCGGGCTCCTCTCCCGGCCCCGGAGGGCACTGCTCGTTGCGCGGCGCGCCGGGGCCTGTTCACCCGGGCACTCTCGATCCGCGGCCGTTGCACGGCAACCGGACGAGATTATCAGCGCCCGGGGGCGTCGCCCAAAACGACGGGACGGGACGCCATTCGGCGCCCCGTCCCGGAAAAGCCCTGGTCAGGCGGGTCTCAGATCGGCGGCGGGTCGTTGCGGTGCCGCTGCTCCGTCGTGGTCTGGCTGCCGTCGGGGTGCGTCGTGGTCGAGACCGTCCGCGCACTGCGGCCGCGGTTGGTCGTCACCGCCGTCAGCACGATCACGAGCACGCCGGCGAGGACGAGGATCCAGCCGATCAACGTCAGGTCGACGCCGCTGATGGCGTCCTGGACGGCGAGCGCGAGAATCAGGCCCAGCGCAAGCAGGAAGATGCCGAGTCCGTATCCCATGGGGTCAGTTCCCTTCCGGTCGGTCCGCCCGGGGGCGGGCGGTCGTCGCCCCCTCTGTTCCCCCCTCGCAAGCGGCCATGCGCCCTGTTCTCGGCACGCGGGCAGGGCTTCTACCGCCCAGGGGGCGACGCCTGCGGCAGTGACGGGACGGTTCATCACGCTGGGTGGTCGAACCCGCGCCTGGCAAGTGGAACTCACCTGGCCCAGCGCCCCTTCACCTACTCAGCGTGATGAACCCTCCACCCGGCCCAGGCGTCTCAGCCCCCCAGCACCCGGCGTACGGCGTCTCGAGCGGCCATCGGGTCGCTCGCGGAGAGGGCGGCCTCGGCGGCGTCCTCGCAGGTGTCCATCGACACGCCGGCCAACCGGGCGCCGACCGGTCGGACGGCCGCGGAGGCCATCGACAGCGACGTGATCCCCATCCCGACCAGCACGCAGGCGAGCAGGGGGTCGGCCGCCGCCTCGCCGCAGACGCCGACGGGCTTGCCGGACTGCCGTCCGGCCTCGGCGGTGATAGCGATCAGCTGCAGAACAGCCGGCTGCCAGGCGTCGGTGAGGTGGGCGAGGTCGGTGGCCATCCGGTCCGCGGCCATCGTGTACTGGGTCAGGTCGTTGGTGCCGATCGACAGGAAGTCGACGACCTCGAGCATCCGGTGCGCCAGTAGGGCCGCCGACGGCACCTCGACCATCACCCCGGGCTTGAGGCCCCGGGCGCGCACCGCGGACGCGAACTCGGAGGCCTCCGCCACCGTCGCCACCATCGGCGCCATCACCCAGGTCTCGGTGCCGGTCGTCCGGGCGGCAGCCGCGATCCCGTCGAGCTGGCGCACCAGCAGATCTGGGTTGCCGAAGGAGAGCCGGAGGCCGCGTACGCCGAGGGCGGGGTTCTCCTCGCCCTCGTGGGTCGCGAAGGCGACCGGCTTGTCGGAGCCGGCATCGAGAGTGCGGACCACCACGTACCGCTCGGAGAACGGCGCCAGCACCTCGCCGTAGATCGAGGCCTGCTCCTCGGAGGAGGGCTCGTCGGAGCGGTTGAGGAAGCAGAGCTCGGTGCGGAAGAGCCCCACGCCCTCCACCGGTCCCGAGGCCGCCCCCCGCGCCGACTCGCCGTCGGCGACGTTGGCCAGGATCTTCACCCGGGTGCCGTCCGCGGTCTCGCCCGGCCCGCCCCAACTCACCAGTGCCTCGCGCTCGGCCCGGTCGGCCTCGACCAGCTTTCGCGCGGTGTCGGGGTCGGGTGAGCTCTCGACGGTGCCTGCGACACCGTCGACGAGCACCGGCGCCCCTGCCGTCAGCGACATCGCGCCGGCCGTCCCGACCACGCAGGGGATCGCCAGCTGACGAGCGATGATCGCCGTGTGGCTGGTCGGGCCACCACGCTCGGTCACCAGTGCCACGATCACCGCCGGGTCGAGCGTCGCTGTGTCGGAGGGCGCCAGGTCCTCGGCCACCAGCACGGCCGGCTCCTCGGGCATCTGGACTCCCGGCTCGGGCTCGCCCACCAGGTGGGCGACGACTCGACGTTCGATGTCGCGGAGGTCCGTGACGCGCTCGGCCATCAGCCCGCCCATCGACGAGAACACCTGGACGAACTGCTCGACGCCCGCGTGCACCGCGGCGAGCACGTCGTCGCCCGATCTCAGGTGCTTGCGCACCGCGGAGCGGAGTCCCTTGTCCCGCGCGAGCCCTGCGCTCGCGGTGAGCACCTCCGCCGCGGCGTCCGACGCCTTGTCGGCGCGTCGCGCGAAGCCCTCGGCCACCGCCTCGGCGGCCTCGTCGTAGGCGGCGAGCGCGCGCTCCTCGTCGTACGCCGAGCCGTCGAAGCGAGCGATCGCCTCGGCCGAGACCTCGCCGCGCACGACCAGGGCCGGGGCGTAGGCGACGCCCGGGACGACCGGCGTGCCGTGCAGCGCGGAGGTTCGAGCCGTGGCGGCCGGCGGCGAAGCGCTCATGGCGACACGCTGCCACGCCCGGCTTGACAAGTCAACACGTTCGGGCGTAAAACCACACATACACAGACAGGGGAACCGCGTTGACGATGTACGCCGAGGAGCGCCAGCAGGCCATCGCCCGCCTGGTCAACCAGCGCGGCCGGATGTCGGTGAATCAGCTGGCCAGAGAATACGACGTCACGACCGAGACCGTGCGCCGCGATCTGTCGTCGCTGGAGCGCCTGGGACTGGTACGCCGCGTGCACGGCGGTGTGGTCCCCCCGGCGTCGCTGTCACTGATCGAGGCCGGGCTGCGCGAGCGCGACCACGTCAACACCGAGAGCAAGGAACGCATCGCGCGGGCGGCCATCGACCGGCTGCCGGCACCGGGAGGCACGATCCTGCTCGATGCGGGCACCACGACCAGCCGGCTCGCATCGCTGCTGCCTCCCGAGCACTCCCTCACCGTGATCACGCACGCCGTCCCGATCGCGGCCCGGCTCGCCGGCCACCGGCAGATCGACCTACGCCTCCTGCCCGGTCGCGTCCGGCGTACCACCCAGGCCGCGGTCGGCGCCGACACCGTGGCCGCGCTCTCCCATCTGCGGGTGGATGTCGCCTTCCTCGGCACCAACGGGATCACCGCCGAGCACGGGTTCACCACGCCGGATCCCGACGAGGCCGCCGTGAAGCGCGCGTTGATCGGGTGCGGGCGGCAGGTCGTGGTCGTCGCGGACGCCTCCAAGTTCGGAGTCGAGACCGCCGTCCGGTTCGCGGCAGCCGGCGAGATCGACGTAGTCGTGACCGACAGCGACGTCTCGGCGACGGACCGCCGGGCTCTCACCAAGGCCGGCGTCGAGGTCGTGATGGCATGACCAGCACTCCAGGACGTCCCTCGACCCCTCCGCTCGGCTCCCCCGCCGAACCACGCCCAGGGGAACCCGCATGATCGTCACGCTCACCGCCAACCCCAGCCTCGACCGCACGGTCAACCTGACCGCGCCGCTCGAGCGCGGCACCGTGCAGCGGGCGGAGTCCGTGACCTCCCAGGCCGGCGGGAAGGGCGTGAACATCTCCCGCGCGTGCGTCGCCGCCGACCTGCCCTCGATCGCCGTCCTGCCGGCCGCCAAGGACGACCCGTTCGTCCTCGAGCTCCTCGCCGCCGGGGTCGACTGCCGCCCCGTGGAGCACGAGGGCGACCTGCGCGTGAACATCACGATCACCGAGCCGGACGGCACCACCACCAAGCTCAACAGCCCCGGGCCCCAGGTCACGCCGCGTCTGCTCCAGGAGCTCGAGGAGGCGCTGGTGCGCCGCGCCGGCAGCGCCGACTGGACGGTGCTGGCCGGCTCGCTCCCTCCCGGCACGCCGCCCGAGTGGTACGCCGAGCTGGTCGCAGCCCTACGCGGTGCGGGCGCACGGGTGGCGGTCGACACCAGCGACGCACCGCTCAAGGCGCTGGTCGACGCGCTCCCGGCCAGCGCGCCCCACCTGATGAAGCCCAACGGCCACGAGCTCGCGTCGTTCACCGGCCACCAGGGCGAGGAGCTCGAGGCCGACCCCGCGGCGGCCGCCGAGGCGGCTCGTGACCTGGTCGCCCAGGGTGTCGAATCGGTACTCGTGACCCTCGGCCCCCATGGCGCCGTCCTCGTGACCGGCGAGGGCGCCTGGCACGCGACCCCTCCGCCCGTGACCGTGGTGAGCACGGTCGGGGCGGGCGACTCCAGCCTGTTCGGCTACCTCCTCGGGGACGTCACGGGACGTGCCCCCGACCATCGACTCGCGCTCGCCGTCGCCTACGGCAGCGCGGCCGCCGGCCTCCCCGGCACGACCATCCCCCACCCCCGGCAGGTACAGACGGACTTGGTTGACGTCACCCGCCTCGATTCCGCAGGAAGCTGACCATGTCCGACCTGATCACCAGCGCTCTCGTGCGCCTCGACACCGACCTCGGCGCCGAGAAGCACGACGTCATCCGCGCCCTGGCCCGCCTCGTGTCCGACGCCGGCCGCACCGACGACCCCGAGCAGCTCGCCGCCGATGCGATCGCCCGCGAGGGGACCGCCGCCACCGGTCTCCCCGGTGGGATCGCGATCCCGCACTGCCGCACGGCTGCCGTCGACGAGCCGACACTGGCCTTCGCGCGGCTGTCCCCGAAGGTGAACTTCGGCGCCAAGGACGGCGCCGCGGATCTCGCGTTCCTGATCGCCGCTCCCGCCGGAGGCGACGCCACGCACCTGCAGCTGCTCACGAAGCTGGCCCGGGCACTGGTGAAGCCTGAATTCACCGCCGGCCTCCGCAACGCGTCGAGCGAGCACGAGGTCGTCGCCCTGGTGATGGACGTCGTCGGCGACGCGCCCTCCCACCCCACCGCAGCGGCTCCGACGCAGACCGCGTCCTCCGGCGACAGGTCACTCGTCGCGGTGACCGCCTGCCCGACCGGCATCGCGCACACCTACATGGCAGCCGAGGCGCTCCAGGCCGCCGCCGCGAGAGCCGGCGTACCGATCTCCGTGGAGACCCAGGGCTCGGCCGGATCCAAGCCGCTGTCGCCCGCGACCATCGCGGCGGCGTCCGCGGTGATCTTCGCGGTCGACGTGGGCGTCCGCGACCGCGGCCGCTTCGCCGGCAAGCCGGTCGTGTCCTCGGGCGTGAAGCGCCCGATCGACGACGGCGACGCCATGGTCGCGGAAGCACTCCGGTACGCCGACGACCCCAACGCCCCACGAGTGGAGGGGACGGTCTCGGAGAGCACCGGTGGCGGAGGCGCCGAGGAGTCGTGGGGGGCACGGGTACGCCGGGTCCTGATGACCGGCGTGTCCTACATGATCCCGTTCGTCGCGGCCGGTGGCCTGCTGATCGCCCTGTCGTTCCTGTTCGGCGGCTACGAGATCGTCGGACCCTACGGCCAAGTCGCGGTCCACAGCACGCTGTTCAGCCTGCCCAGCGCCGACCAGCTCGGGCTCCACCACGCACTGTTCGGCTCGGGCTTCTTCGTCTACCTCGGCGCCCTGTTCTTCATCATCGGCAAGACGGCGTTCATGCTCTTCATCCCGGCGCTCGGCGGCTACATCGCCTATGCCATCGCCGACCGGCCCGGGATCGCGCCCGGCTTCGTGCTCGGCGGGCTGGCGGCGAACATCTTCAACGTCGCAGACTCCTCGGGCACCACCGTCCCGGTCACCGGATACCTCGGCGCCATCGTGGGTGGCGTCGTGGCCGGTCTGATCGCCCACTGGCTCGCCCAACGGGCGGTCCCCGCGTGGGGCCGCGGCCTGATGCCGGTGCTGGTGATCCCCTTCGTCACCTGCGTCCTCGGCGGTCTGCTCATGCTGATCGTCCTGGGCCGCCCGATCGCCTGGATCATGAACCACATCACCGACGGGCTGAACAACATGAGCGGCAGCAACGCCGTGGTGCTCGGCGTGGTCCTGGGGCTGATGATGGCCTTCGACATGGGCGGACCGCTCAACAAGGTGGCCTACAGCTTCGCCGTCGCCGGAGTCGGCACCGCCGCCGCGGCGTCCTCAAGCGCGCCCGAGCTGAAGGTGATGGCGGCGGTGATGCTGGCCGGGATGGTCCCGCCGATCGCCCTCGCCCTGGCCACCGTCGTCCGACCCGGGGTGTTCACCGTGGCCGAACGGGAGAACGGCAAGGCCGGGTGGCTGCTGGGAGCCTCGTTCATCACCGAGGGTGCGATCCCGTTCGCCGCAGCCGACCCGATCCGGGTGATCCCGTCGATCATGATCGGCAGCGCGGTCACCGGTGCTCTCAGCGAGGCGTTCAACGTCAGCATCCGGGCACCGCACGGTGGGATCTTCGTGCTCTTCGCCGTGCACAACATCCTCGGCTACGTGATCGCGCTGGCCGCCGGTGTGGTCGTCGGCGCCCTCGCGGTGGTCACCGCGAAGACCGTGTGGCGGGCCGACATCGACGTCGCGACCGTCTGACCCCGACCGTCAACCCAGAAGGAGACTCCATGCCCACCAAGTCCGTTGTCGTCGGCTCCGCAGTCGGCCTGCATGCCCGCCCCGCCGCGCTGATCTCCGAGGCAGCCGGCGAGCTCGACTCCGAGGTCCTGATCGGCGTCCCGGGCGGCGACCCCGTCGACGCGAGCTCGGCGTTGCTGATCATGACCCTCGGCGCCGGCAAGGGTGCCACGGTCGAGGTCTCCGGCGACAACGAGGCGGACGTGGACAAGATCGCCGCGCTCGTCGAGCAGGATCTCGACGCCTGATGCTCCCCTCCGGGTCGTCCGCCTGACCGGAGCTTCTAGCTTCCGCTCAGGCGGACGACCCAGAGCGGCGCCGGCTCGAGTCAGCCGTCCCCAACCCAGCAGCAAGCATCACCGCGACCGCGACTCCGCCGAGCCCCGGCCACGGAGACATCAAGGCCGAGATCACGCACCGACGAGCAGGGCCCGCCCGTAGACGGTTCGGCGCACGATGCGCAGCAAGAGCGCGCTCCCGAGCACCCCACCGGCGCCCCAGACCGCGTACAGCAGGCCAGGCCCGCCGTCACCGAGGCCCAGGTCGTCGATCGCGAGCGCGCCGAGCTGGACGTCGGTGGTCCCCTCCAGCAGGAGCAGTCCGAAGAACAGCGCGAAGGGTGCATACAGCGACGGCGTCGACACCACCGCCCGGACGCAGGCCAGCAGGCCGGAGTTGTCGATGTCGTCGCCGGCCTCGCTCGCCGGCGTGGCCGGGAGGCCGATCGCCAAGATCGTGGTCGCGGCGGCAAAGCCGGCCGCCACGCCATCACCCCACCCGTACCGGCCAGCCCGATCAGCGGGCCTCCGACACCGGCTCCAAGGAGAACCCGATGCTGTCGACTCCACCCTGTCCCTCTCGCCAGCCTGGTCATGACACCACGGCTCCCCCGGAGAGCTCCAGATCGGCGGCCAGGCGTCAGCCCCAGGCCGTGGCCAGTCGCCGGACGATCTCGGTCAGCCGTTCCGGGCTGGTGGCGATGTTGAGCCGCACGTGTCCGGTCAGTCCCGGCGCGTAGTCGTGCCCGGGCCCGAGCTTCACGCGCCCTCGCTCGAGAGCGACGGCGGCGGGGTCGTCGTGGCCGTGGGCGCGGGCGTCCAGCCAGGCCAGGTACGTCGCCTCCAGCGGCCGCATCCGCACGGCGGGAAGGTGCTCGGAGAGGAGCTCGCCGAGCAGGGTCCGGAGCTGGTCGAGACGCTCGACCAGCGATGCCAGCCAGGGGTCGCCGTCGGAGAACGCCGCGACCGCCGCCACCACTCCCAGCGGCGACCATGAGTCGTTGCGCGCCATCGGCTGACCCTCGAGGAGCCGTCGCGCCTCCGGGTCGGGGACCAGCAGCTGGGCGCAGCGCAGCCCGGCGGTGTTGAACGCCTTCGAGGCCGCGACGAGCGCGACCGCGTGGTCGTGCGTGCCCTCCAGGTCGAGGTACGACGTGTGTGCGGCGCCGGGGAGCACGAGCGGCGCGTGGATCTCGTCGGAGACGACCCGGGCGCCGTACCGCACCACGACGTCACGGATACCGGCGAGCTCGTCGCGACTGAAGACCCGACCCCAGGGGTTGTGCGGCTGTGTGAGCAGCAGGGTCCTCGCGCCGTTCGCGAACAAGGACTCGAGCTGGTCGAGGTCCACCTCGGCGCGGGCCGCGTCGGGATGGACGACCACGTCGACGCGCTTGCGACCGGTCAGCTCGGCGACGTCGAGCTGGGGGGAGTAGCCCGGCACCAGGAACACGACCGGACCGTCGTCGCTGAGCACGTCCAGCGCGACCCGGACGCCCGCCGTGACGTCCACGACGGGGTGGACCCACTCGGGCTCGACGCGGGAGCCGTAGTGCCGCCGGGCGAACCCGGCGTACGCCTCGCCGAGCTCCGCGGTGTACCCGAAGACGGGGTAGCCGGTCACGCCGTCGCCCACCGCGCGGCGCAGCGCCTCGTGCACGACCGGGTCGAGCGCGTAGTCCATCTCGGCGACCCACGCCGGGATGACGTCACCGGGCACCGTGCCCCACTTGAGGAGCAGCGCCCGGCGTGCCTCCTCGTCGGTGAGGTCGACGACCGGGCGCCGGGTGCTCGGCGGGGTCACTCGGGGCGTCCCAGCATCTCGCGCGCGCGGCGGACGTCGTCGTGCATCGTCTCGATCAGCTCCTCCACCCCGTCGAACCGCACCATGCCGCGGATCCTGTCGACGAACGACACCTCCACCTCCAGGTCGTAGAGCTCCAGGTCGCCCCGATCGAGCACGTACGACTCCACCCGGCGCTCACGCTCCCCGTCGAACGTCGGGTTGGTGCCGACGCTGATCGCCGCCGGGTAGCGCTCGCCGGTGTCCAGCCGCCGCAACCACCCGGCGTACACCCCGTCGGCGGGAGCCGCGGTCATCGTCCGGGTGGGCACGTTGGCGGTCGGGAACCCGAGCTCCCGCCCGCGCCGGTCGCCCCTCACCACCACGCCGCGGACCACGAAGGGGCGGCCCAGGGCCTCGGCCGCGCCCGCGACGTCTCCGGCGGCCAGGCAGGTGCGGACGTAGGTCGACGACCAGACCTGAGGACCGCCGTCGAGCGGTACGCCGACGGCCCGGAACCCGAGCCGCTCGCCGTTGGCGGTCAGCGTCGCGACGTCTCCGGCGGCCCTCGAGCCGTACCGGAAGTTGGCGCCGACGACCACCACGGACGCGTGCAGGACGTCCCCGAGCACGCGCTCGGCGAACTCCTCCGGGGTCCATGCGGCCATCTCGCGGTCGAACGGGAGCGCGAGCACGTCGTCCACGCCCGCCGCCGCCAGCAGCTCGGCGCGCGTCTCGATGTCGGTGATCGTGGTCGGCGCGTGGTCGGGCCGCAGCACCGCCATCGGGTGTGGGTCGAACGTCACGGCGACCACGCAGAGCCCGTCGGCGTCGGCCAGCGCGCGCGCCTCGCGCACGACGTGCTGATGACCCAGGTGCACGCCGTCGAAGTTCCCGATCACGACGGCTGTCCGAGATAGGTCGGCCGGGACGTCGTCCAGGGACCGCCAGATCTGCACGTCCGGCAGCCTAACGACGAGCCGGTCGTCGTACGCCGTGGCCCCGGCCGGCGGCGAGGTCAGACGAAGACGGCGACGGCTCGAGCGCCGATCTCGGCGGGCTCGTAGAGCGCGAGGAACTCGCCGTCCGGGGCGAACAGTGCCGTCGTCGCGTCCAGGGTGAGGTCGAGGCGACGCCCGACCCGGACGTCGGCGGCCTCCGGCTCGTCGAGGTCGAGCGCCGGGAACGACGTCCGCGCGGCCTCGGCGATGGGAGTCATCGTGAGTCGCTCGCCGAGCTCGTCGAGCGTGCGGGCGTCGGTGAGGGAGAAGGGCCCGACCGCCGTACGCCGGAGCTCGGTGAGGTGCCCCCCGACCCCGAGCACCTCGCCGAGGTCGCGGGCGATCGCGCGGACGTAGGTGCCGCTGGAGCAGCGGACCTCGATGCCGATGTCCGGCAGCCCGACGTCGATCACGTCGATCGCGTGGACGGTGACCCGGCGGGCGGGAAGGTCGACCTGCTCGCCGGCCCGGGCCCGGGCGTAGGCACGCCGGCCGCCCACCTTGACCGCCGAGACCGCGTTGGGCACCTGGTCGATCTCGCCCACGAAGGCCGCCAGCGCGTCCCGGACCCGCTCCTCGGTCAGCCCGTCGGTCGGCCGGGTCGCGACCACCTCGCCCTCGGCGTCATCGGTGGTCGTGGTGACCCCGAGCCGCAAGGTCGCGGCGTACCGCTTGTCGGTGAGGGTGAGGTGCCCGAGCAGCCGGGTGGCGCGATTGACCCCGAGCACGAGCACTCCCGTCGCCATCGGGTCGAGCGTGCCCGCGTGCCCGATCTTGCGCGTGCCGGTGAGACGTCGCACCCGGGAGACGACGTCGTGCGAGGTCATGCCGCCGGGCTTGTCGACGACGACCAGCCCGGACTCAGCAGTCACAGCGCCTCGTCTGCCTCGTCTGCCTCGTCCGCCTCGTCCTCGTCGAGCTCCCGGGGCTTCTTGTAGGGGTCGGCGTCGCCGGCGTACGACGTGCCGCGGCGTGCCGCGGTCTCCTCGTCCTGCGCCTTCGCCCGGGCCAGCACCTCGTCGAGGTGGCGGGCGCTCTCGGGCAGGGCGTCGTGGACGAAGGTGAGCGACGGCGCATGTCGCATGCCCAGCTGCTTGGCGACCTCCGACCGGAGCAGGCCCTTCGCCGACTCCAGCGCCGCCGCGGTGCTGGCGAGGTCGGTCTCCTCCCCCAGCACCGTGTAGAACACGGTGGCCTGCTGGGTGTCACCGGTGACGCGGACGTCGGTGACGGTGACGAACCCGAGTCGCGGGTCCTTGATGCGCCGCTCGAGCATCTCGGCGACGGTGACCTGGATCCGGTCCGCGATCTTCCGGATACGGGGGTTGGCCATGACTGCTCCTGTGTGGCGGCGGTTTCCCCGGTGGACCGGGGAACCATGACGTTCGCGGGCGAAGTTTCGCCCGAGAAGGTGCGGTTTCCCCGGTGAACCGGGGAAACCGCCCCCTCCCGATCAGGCCCTGGGAATCTCCCGCATCTCGAACGCCTCGACGATGTCGCCCTCCTTGATGTCCTGGTAGTTGCGCAGCACGAGCCCGCACTCGAAGCCCTCGCGGACCTCGGCGGCGTCGTCCTTCTCGCGCTTCAGCGACGCCAGGTCGAGGTTGTCCGCCACGACGGCGCCGTCGCGGATCAGTCGCACCTTCGCGTTGCGCCGGATCACACCGCTGGTGACCATGCAGCCCGCGATGTTGCCGACCCGCGACGAGCGGAAGATCGCGCGGATCTCCGCCTGGCCGAGCGTCGACTCCTCGAACTCCGGCTTGAGCATGCCCTTGAGCGCGGCCTCGATCTCCTCGATCGCCTGGTAGATGACCGAGTAGTAGCGGATCTCGACGCCTTCCTTGTCCGCCAGCTCGGTCGCCTTGCCCTGCGGCCGGACGTTGAAGCCGATGATGATCGCGTCGGACGCGGCGGCCAGCATGACGTTGGTCTCGGTGATCGCACCGACACCGCGGTCGATGACGCGCAGCGACACCTCGTCGCCGACGTCGATCTTGGCCAGCGAGTCCTCGAGCGCCTCGACCGAACCGGACACGTCGCCCTTGAGGATCAGCGTGAGCTCCTGGCTCTCGCCCTTCTCCATGGAGGCCATGAAGTCCTCGAGGGTACGGCGCACCCGGCGCTGGGCCTGCATCGCCGCCCGCTCACGCGCCTCGCGCTTCTCGGCGATCTGGCGGGCCACCCGGTCGTCCTCGACGACCAGGAAGTTCTGACCCGCACCGGGCACGGCCGAGAGACCGAGCACCATCGCCGGCTGCGCCGGGAGGGCCTCGTCCATCGGCTCGGCGTTCTCGTCGAGCAGCGCCCGCACCCGGCCGAAGGCCGGACCGGCGACGATCGAGTCACCGACCTGGAGCGTGCCGCGCTGGACCAGCACCGTCGCGACCGGGCCGCGGCCGCGGTCGAGGTGGGCCTCGACCACGAGACCCTGGGCGTCCTGGTCCGGGTTGGCGCGCAGGTCCAGCGACGCGTCAGCGGTCAGCACGATCGCCTCGAGCAGCTTGTCGAGGTTGAGCTCGGACTTGGCCGAGACGTCGACGAACATGGTGTCGCCGCCGTACTCCTCCGGCACCAGGCCGTACTCGGTGAGCTGGCCGCGGACCTTGGTCGGGTCGGCCTCTGGCTTGTCGATCTTGTTCACCGCGACCACGATCGGCACGTCGGCCGCCTTGGCGTGGTTGAGCGCCTCCACGGTCTGGGGCATCACGCCGTCGTCGGCGGCGACCACGAGGACCGCGATGTCCGACGACTGCGACCCGCGGGCACGCATGGCGGTGAACGCCTCGTGACCCGGGGTGTCGATGAACGTGATGGCCCGCTCCTGACCCTCGACGTCGGTGCTCACCTGGTAGGCACCGATGTGCTGGGTGATGCCGCCGGCCTCCTTGTCGACCACGTTGGCCGAGCGGAGGGCGTCGAGGAGCTTGGTCTTGCCGTGGTCGACGTGACCCATCACGGTCACGACCGGCGGACGTACGACGAGGTCGGACTCGTCGCCCTCGTCCTCGCCGAACTCGAGGTCGAAGGACTCGAGCAGCTCGCGGTCCTCGTCCTCGGGCGAGACGACCTGGACGACGTAGTTGAGCTCCTCACCGAGCAGCTCGAGCGTCTCGTCGTTCACCGACTCCGTCGCCGTCACCATCTCGCCGAGCGAGAACAGCATCTGCACCAGCGACGCGGCGTCGACGTTGATCTTCTCCGCGAAGTCGGTCAGCGAGGCCCCGCGAGCCAGGCGCACGGTCTCGCCGTTGCCCTTGCGGACGCGCACGCCACCGATCGTCGGCGCCTCCATCTGCTCGAACTCCTGGCGACGCGCCCGCTTCGACTTGCGGCCACGGCGCGAGGGACCGCCGGGGCGACCGAACGCACCCTGCGTCTGGCCGCGACCGCCGGGACGGCCACGTCCACCGAATGCCGGACCGCCGCCACGACCAGGAGCGCCGGCCCCCACACCGCCACGACTGGGCGCGCCGACGCCACCGCGGCCAGGGGCACCGCCCCGGGCGGGAGCACCGCCGCGACCCGGCGCACCACCGCGGCCGGGACCACCGGCCGGACCACCGGGCCCGCCGGGGCCGCGGTTGGCGCCGAAGGCGCCGGGGTTGCGGGCGATCATCGCCGGGTTGGGGCGCGGCATGCCGGGACGTCCACCGGCCGCCGGACGCGGCGGACGGCTCTCGTCCTCGTCGCTGTCGCGCGGCGCCGGTGCCGGACGACGACCCATCCCCTGGCTGGACGCGAACGGGTTGTTGCCCGGACGCGGCGTACCGGGCCGTGCGGCCGGTCGCGGGGCTCGCGGCGCAGGCGTCGGAGCCTTCGCCGCCGGGGCCTCGGGCTCGGCGGGCGGCTGTGCGGCCGCCGGCGCCTCGGTCTCGGCGGGCGCCGGGGCGGTCGCCTGTGGACCGGGCTTCGGCGCGGCAGGGGCCTCGGGCTCGGCCACGGCCGTGCCGTTGGACTCGGCGGTCGCCGGGGCGGAGGCCTTGGCGGCGGACTTCTTCGCCGCGGGAGCCTCGGCCGGCGCCTCAGCCGGCTCGGCCTTGGCCTTGGCGGCCAGGAGGGCGTCGCCGTAGGTCTTCTTGAACTTCATCTCGACGGGGAGCTCGATCGTCGAGGAAGCGCTCTTGACGAACTCGCCCATCTCCTTCAGCTTGTCGAGAACTTCCTTGCTCTCGATGCCGTAGGTCTTGGCGAGCTCGTGTACTCGGGTCTTGGCCACTGTTCTCCTTCTGGCCCAAGACCCCGTCCCTCATCGGGGGGTGACTCAGACCGTTGGTGGGTGCTGCAAACTCATCGGGAGGTACTCATCGAGTGCTCATGAGCTACTGCTCCAGTTCCTGGTCGGACGGTCGGTCTGTGCTGCCGGCGAGCGAGGCGAGGTACAACGCCACCGGGGCGCTGTCCAGTCCCGGCACGGTGACCCGGAGGGCCCTGCCGAACGCTCGACGGCGCACCGCGAGGTCGTAGCACGCGATCGTGGGGTGCAGGTGCGCCCCGCGGCCGGGCCGGGTGGCTGCCGGATCGGGCACCACGGCCGGTCGGCCGTCTGCGTCCGAGCCGGCGGTCACCCGCAACAACTCGCTCTTCGCGACCCGCTCACGACACCCGATGCACGTCCGGACCGGTCCGGAGACGGCCGTGGAGGCAGGGAAAACCGATGCGCGAGCCACTGTCCTCAACCCTACCGCGCGCCCCGGGTATTCCTCGAATGGGCGCTGCGGCGCCGGGCTGCACGCGCGGTTATCGTGCGCGGGTGCGGCCCCTCGCGGCTCTTCTCGCTCCCCTGTCACGTCGCCTGCTGTACCAGCGCGGCCCGACGCGGCTGCCCGCGGAGCGGACCGACCTGGAGCTGCGCGTCGACGGGGTCGCGGTGCGTGGCTGGGAGGTCAACCCGGGCCGCGAGCGGGCGCTGGTCTACTACGGCGGGAACGCCGAGGGGCTGGACTGGCTGGTGCCGGAGCTGGGCCCGCGCTTCCCCGACCACACGTCGTACCTGGTCGCCTATCGCGGGTACGGCGCCAGCGAGGGCTCGCCCGACGAGCACGTCCTCACCACCGATGCCCTCGCGGTGTTCGACCACGCCGCCGCCCGGCATCCCGGGCCGGTCCACGTGGTCGGGCGGAGTCTCGGGAGCGGCGTGGCGATCCAGGTCGCGGTACGCCGTCCGGTCGAGCGGCTCGTGCTGGTCACGCCGTTCGACAGCCTGGTCGCCACCGCGGCGGACCTGTACCCCCGGTTACCCGTCCGTCACCTGCTGCAGGACCGGTGGGACTCCGCGGCCGTAGCCGACCGTCTCCGGTCACGGGTCCTGGTCGTCCGCGCCGGGCATGACGACGTCGTCCGTCCGGCCCGCACCGACGCGCTCGTCGAGGTGCTGCCCACGGACACCGTGGTGCTGGACGTGCCCGGCGCCCGCCACGAGAACGTGCACGACGACCCGGCGTACTGGCCGGCGATCAAGGAGTTCCTGAGCTGACGCCGTCGGTCCGTCGGCGCCCCAGGCACCGTCACCCGATCTCGACGCGCCCGCGCTCACCGCTCGTGCCTCGCGATCAGCTGCGCGTCTCATCCTCATCCGAGCGGATGTCGATCCGCCAACCGGTGAGCCGGGCGGCGAGCCGGGCGTTCTGACCCTCCTTGCCGATCGCCAGTGACAGCTGGAAGTCGGGCACGATCACCCGGGCCGACTTCGCCTCGGCGTCGACCACCTGCACGCTCGTCACCCGGGCCGGCGACAGCGCGTTGGCGACGAACTCGGACGGCTCCTCGGAGAAGTCGACGATGTCGATCTTCTCGCCGTGGAGCTCCGACATCACGTTGCGGACCCGTTGACCCATCGGACCGATGCACGAGCCCTTCGCGTTGACTCCGGAGGCCGAGGACCGAACCGCGATCTTGGTGCGGTGCCCGGCCTCGCGGGCGATCGCCGCGATCTCGACGGTGCCGTCGGCGATCTCTGGGACCTCCAGGGCGAACAGCTTCTTGACCAGGTTGGGGTGAGAGCGCGAGAGCGTGATCTGCGGGCCGCGCATGCCCTTGCGGACCGAGACGACCAGACACTTGATCCGCTCCCCGTGCTGGTAGCGCTCCCCCGGCACCCGCTCGCCGAGCGGCAGCAACGCCTCGAGCTTGCCGAGGTCGACCATCACGTCGTCGGGGTTGCGACCCTGCTGGATGACCCCGGAGATCAGGTCGCCCTCCTTGCCGGAGAACTCGCCGTACCGGATGTCGTCCTCGGCGTCGCGGAGCCGCTGCAGCATGATCTGCTTCGCGGTCGTGGCGGCGATCCGGCCGAAGCCCTCGGGGGTGTCGTCGTACTCACCGATCCGGTTGCCGTCGTCGTCGAGCTCCGCGGCGTACACGGTGACGTGCCCGCTCTTGCGGTCGAGCTCGACCCGGGCGTCCTCCACCGCGCCGGGGGTCTTGTGGTAGGCCGTGAGAAGCGCCTGCTCGATGGCTTCGACGAGGACCTCGAAGGAGATCTCCTTCTCCCGCTCGAGCGTGCGCAGGATCGTCAGGTCGATGTCCATGGCCTAGGGGTCCTTCCGGTTGAACTCGATCTGGACCAGGGCCTTGGCGATGGCGTCGTACTCCAGACGCCGGTGCGCGCCCGAGACGTCGAGGGTCACGCCGGTGTCGTCGCTCTCACCCACGCGGCCGGTGAGCTGGCTGCCGTCACGGAGGTTGGCGCGGACCAGCCGGTCGTGGTTGCGCCGCCAGTGACGCGGCTCGGTGAGCGGCCGGTCGACGCCCCGGGACGTGACCTCGAGGGTGTAGGCCTGCTCGCCCATCAGGTCGTCGTCGTCCAGCGTCTCGGACACCGCGCCGGTCGCCACGGCGATGTCGTCGAGCGTCACGCCGCCGTCCTTGTCCACGGCGACCCGCAGCAGAGGACGCTTGCCCGCGGGGGTGACCTCCACGGCTTCGAGGTCCAGGCCGAGCTCGGACAGCGGATCGCGGAGCGCATCGGTGATCCGGGAGCTGTCCGGACTGAACGGGCTCACGACGCGACCTCCTGTGCTGTTGTCGCTGCTCACGATAGCGGGTGCGGGACCGCTCGCCATCCCGCCGTACGACGGGTGGGAGCGTGCGCGGAAGCCGGTCGCCGAGCGGCCCGGAGATAGGGTCGCGAGCGTGTCGGGCTCCGGTGTGTCACGTCGCCTCGTGCTGCGGGCCGGCGGTGCCGCAGGCGCTCTCGGCGCCGGCCTCCTCGGCGGCTGCGACCTCGGTCCCGGGTCGGACTCGCAGCCGGTCGCGAGCCCGTCGCCCGACGCGGACCAACGCATCGTCGAGGCGGCTCGGGCGGAGCTGTCCACGCTGCTGGTGCGGCTGTCCGCGACCGGCGGCACTGCGTCGCTCGTCGCCTGCCATCGGGCCCAGCTGGCGGCCCTGCAGGGCCGAGCCCCGTCGCCCACCCGGACGGGCCGCCCGCTGAGGCCGGCGCAGGTGGTGACGCGGGAACGACGAGCGGCCGAGCGGTTCACGCATTGGGCGATCACCTGCCGGAACGGCGACCTGGCGCGCGTGCTCGCCTCGGTGGCGGCGGGCATCCGGATGCAGTCGGGGCTGCGGGAGGCGTCGTGAGCACGCCCTCCCCGCTCGAGGCGCTCCAGCGCACGCTGGCCGCGGAGCACGCCTCGATCTTCGTGCTCGGCGCGCTGGGTGGTCGCGCGTCGACGCTCTCCTCCGAGCCCCTCCGCTCCTCCCTCACCACGGCGTACGACGTGCACCTGCAGCGCCGCGACCGGCTGCGTGTGCTGGTGCGGTCCGCCGGCGCCGTCCCGGTGGCCGCGGAGCCGGCGTACCGGCTGCCCAGCCGGCTCACCACGGCCGCACAGATCAAGGCGGAGGCGCTCCGGGTGGAGCGGGGCTGCGCCACGACGTACGCCGCGCTGGTGGCGGCGACCGCGGGGGCGGATCGCCGCTGGGCCGTGGAAGCCCTGGTCGCCACTGCCGTCGGGGAGGCCGCCTTCGGCGGCCGGCCGGAGGCGCTGCCCGGCCTCGACACCTGACCGGAACAGAAGAAGGCCCCTGGCCCGGACGGGCCAGGGGCGGGACGCCTGGTGCCCCGAGGAATTCCCGAGACATTCCCCGAAGCACCGGGCGCCTGGCCAATTTGGGGGGAAATCGGCCCGGGTCAGAATCGAGGGGGGATGATCCATGACCCGTTGTGCACAATCATGCAACGCGCGCGCCGGGCGCGGGGATCGGTTCGTCCCTCATGTTTATGCAATGCCAAAACATGAAGTTCAAAGAGCCGCCAGGACGTCGGGGAGTTCGGACAGCGCTCGGACGACTCCGTCCGGCGTACCGTCCGTGTGCCCCGCCTGTGCCGACGGGATGGAGCTGAGGGGCACGTGGACCGCCCGCATGCCTGCCTGCTGGGCGCCCCAGACGTCGTCGAAGAGCCGATCTCCGACGTAGACGCAGCGAGCAGGGTCGGCGACGCCCACGGCGTCCATGGCCGCCCGGAACGCGAGGGGCGACGGCTTGGTCCACGGGATCTCGCTGGTGTAGACGTCGCCGTCGATCAGGTCGTACACGCCGTCGCGCTCGAAGAACCCGACGTGCCACTCGCGCGGCCAGATGGTGTTGGAGAGCACGCCCACCCGCAGCCCGTCCGCCCGCAGACGTTCGAAGAGCGGTCGCACCTCCGGGTCGGTGCGGGTGTGCGGCTCCCAGAACTCCCGGTACGCCGTCAGCAGCGCCGGGTCGTGGTCCAGTCCCGCCGCCTCGAACAGGTCGGCGATCGTGGCGCTCTGCTGGTGGTCGCGTGACCGGCCCCAGACGACGGTGCCCGCCTCGTGCAGCGCCGCCCGCGACCGCTCGGGATCGTGACCCGCCGTGGTCACGGCTGCCGCCAGCGCCAACGACTCCGCGTGGAAGTCGATGTCGTGCCAGCGGGTCAGCGTGCCGCCCCAGTCGAAGATCACCGCGTCGAGGTCCACGGGGACGACACTAGGGTGTGGTCGCGTGACCGGCCCCGGGGACGACTTCGACGGCGGGTGGGACAACCTGGTGACCCTGGTGGACAGCCGATGGGTTCACCGGAGCCCGCGCTTCCCGGACCGAGAGGCCCAGCTGCGCCGCGAGGCGGAGCTCCTCCCCTGGTTGGCGCCGCAGCTCCCGCTCCCCGTCCCCCTCCCGGAGGTGGTGTCGCAGCACCCGCTGACCGTCCGGTACGGCTACCTGCCCGGCGGTCCGTGCCCGGGCACGTCCGCGGCGCACGGAACGGCGATGGGCAGGTTCCTGAAGGCGCTGCACGCGGTCGACCCGGACCAGGCGGTGCGTCACGGCGCGCGGGACGCCGGATCCTGGCACGCCGAGCTGCAGGAGACCCTGGCGCGGATGGAGCGCGACGTGCTCCCGCTGCTGCCCGACGAGGTCGCCACGACCGGGCGCGACCTCCTGTCGCGGATGGGAGTGCAACCTGCACGGAGCGGTGTCGTGCACGGGGACCTCGGGCCCGAGCACATCCGGGTCGTCGGCGACCGCGTCGGCGGGGTCATCGACTGGGGCGACAGCTGCGTCGGCGACCCGGCCCTGGACCTCGCCTGGACGATGCTCGGCGCCTCCCCGGCCTTCGCCGACGCCCTGGCCGCGGCGTACGAGCCGGACGAGCAGACCCTTGCCCGGGGCCGCGACTGGCACCTCCTCGGTCCCTGGCACGAGGTTCTCTACGGCCTGGGTGAGGGCGGTCCCGCCTTCGTCGAGAGCGGCCTCGCCGGCACCGTCGCCCGCCTCCAGCGCTGACCCGGCTCGTCCCCACGCCCAGAAGTGCCGACCCGGCTCGTCCCGACGTCCTGAAGCGCCGACCCGGCTTCTGCCGACTGCGCACACGCGCCGGGTGAGCGCCCTCAGGCGTAGGCAAGAGCCGGGTCAGCGTCCTCAGGCGTAGGCAAGAGCCGGGTGAGCGCCCTCAGGCGTAGGCAAGAGCCGGGTCAGCGATTGGGGTCAGGAACGGGCGAGGCGGACCAGGTGGTTGACGACCTCGTCGACCGGGACGTCCTCGCGGTCGCCGGTACGCCGGTCGCGGACCTCGATCGTGCCCTCGGCCAGGTTGCGGCCGACGACGACGATCGTGGGGACGCCGATGATCTCCGCGTCCTTGAACTTCACGCCGGGGCTGACCTTCTCGCGGTCGTCGTAGAGCACGGTGACGCCGGAGCCGGCGAGCTCGGTGGCGATCCGGTCGGCGGCCGCGAAGGCCGCCTCGTCCTTGCCGGTCGCCACCAGGTGGACATCGGCCGGCGCGACGTTGCGCGGCCAGCAGAGCCCGAGCTCGTCCAGAGTGTTCTCGGCGATCGCAGCCACCGCGCGGGACGGCCCGATGCCGTAGGAGCCCATCGTCACCGTCACCAGCTTGCCGTTCTCGTCGAGCACCTGGAGTCCGAGTGCGTCGGCGAACTTCCTCCCGAGCTGGAAGATGTGGCCCATCTCGATGCCTCGGGCCGCCTCCAGGACCCCGTCACGACCTTCCACCACGCAGACCGGGCACGGGTCGCCCGCGCGCACGTCCGCCGCCTCGATCTCACCGTCGGCCGTGAAGTCGCGACCCGCCACCAGATCGAGGACGTGGCTGTTGTGCACGTCGGCGCCGGCCACCCAGCGGGTGCCCTGCACGATCCGAGGGTCGACCAGGAAGCGGATCTTGGAAGCGTTCGTCTCACCGAGCACGCCAGGGCCCATGTAGCCCTTGACCAGCTCGGGGTGACGGGCGAAGTCCTCGTCTCCGAAGGGACGGAACTCGGCGGGGTACACCGAGGCCTCGAGCCGCTTCTGGTCCACCTCGCGGTCGCCGGGGACGCCGATGGCGAGGTCCTCGGTGGTGCCGTCGGGGTGCGTGAGCACCATGAGCACGCTCTTCAGCGAGTCCGAGGCGACCCAGGGCCGGTCGTCGCGGGGGAAACGCTGGTTGAGCAAGGTCACCAGGGACTCGATCGTCGGCGTGTCAGGCGTGTCCTCGGCGTGCGCGGCGGGCGCGTCGTCGTACGACCGCGGAGGGGGTGCGGCGATGTGGACGGCCTCGACGTTCGCGGCGTAGTCGCATTGCGAGCACCGGACGTAGGTGTCCTCGCCGACCTCGGCCTTGGCCAGGAACTCCTCGGACTTCGAGCCGCCCATCGCTCCGGCGTGAGCTCGGACGATGACGTAGTCGAAGCCGAGCCGGTCGAAGATCCTGATGTAGGCGTCCCGGAACCGCCGGTACGACGCGTCCAGACCGGCGTCGTCGATGTCGAACGTGTAGGCGTCCTTCATCGTGAACTCGCGCCCCCGCAGCACCCCGGCCCGGGGACGGGCCTCGTCGCGGTACTTGGTCTGGATCTGGTAGATCGCCAGCGGCAGGTCCTTGTACGACGAGTAGAGGTCCTTCACGATCAACGTGAACATCTCCTCGTGCGTCGGGCCGAGGAGGTAGTCGGCGCCCTTGCGGTCCTTGAGCCGGAAGATGCTCTGCCCGTACTCGGTCCACCGCCCGCTCGCCTCGTAGGGGTCGCGGGGAAGCAGTGCGGGGAAGAGCAGCTCCTGTGCGCCGACCGCGTCCATCTCCTCGCGGACGATGGCCTCGATCCTGCGCAGCACCCGCAGCCCGAGCGGCAGCCAGGTGTAGATGCCGGGTGCGTTCCGCCGGATGTAGCCGGCGCGCACCAGCAGCTTGTGGCTCGGGACCTCCGCGTCCGCCGGGTCGTCGCGCAGGGTGCGCACGAAGAGGCTGGACATGCGGAGGACGGTGCTCATGCGCGCAAGCCTACGGTCGGCCGGTCCGGCCCGGCGATGCGGTTTCCCTCGCCCCTCTGGTGCCGGCGGCGCGCTCGGCCCAGGTCGTCCGGCGTACGGCGAGCCAGCACACGACGCCGCAGGCGGCGGCGACCAGTCCGATCAGGATGCCGGCCACGATGTCCTCGACGTGGTGGACGTGCGCGATCACCCGTGCCACCCCGACCAGGATGGCGAGTGCCAGGACTCCGAGGCCGGCGAGCCGGCGGTGAAACAGCACGAGGAAGGCAGTCACGCAGCCGACCGCGGTGTGGTCCGAGGGGAAGCCGTTGTCGGCCGGGTGGGAGAACCACGGGTGCAGCGACGGGTCGACGACGAACGGTCGCGGGTCGTCGTGGATGGCGCCGGCCAGCTTGACCAGGACCGCGACGGCGACCAGCCCGATCACCACCTGCACTGCGAGAGCGACCTTCTCCGGACGCGACATGGTCAGCCAGACCACGAGTGACAGGGCCGCCACCACATAGAGGCCAACCTGGGCGAACGAGCTGACAGCGGTGTGCACGCCGCCCATTGTGGTGGTCGAACCTGACCGGAATCTGAACGGCGCACTGAAACGCCAGGAGTCGGCCGACGAGGCCTCAGAACATGACGGTGGCGAACGTCCCGGACTGCCGGAACCCGACGCGGTCGTAGGCACGGCGGGCGGGCTCGTTCCAGATGTTGGCGTACAGCGACACCACCGGGGCGATGTCGCGCCGGCACGCCTCGACCACCGCGGCGACGCCGGCGGCGGCCAGTCCTTCTCCCCGCCGGTCGGGAGCGACCCACACGCCCTGGATCTGCGCGGCGTGCGGCGTCGCGTGGGCGACCTCGGCCTTGAACACGACCCGCCCGTCCTCGATCCGCGCGAACGACCAGCCCAGCCCGATCAGCTGCCGGACGCGCGACCGGTAGATCGGCGCTCCCCCCTCGGCCTGGGGGTCGACGCCGACCTCCTCGGTGTACATCGCGACGCAGGCCGGGTAGAGCACCGCGAAGTCGTCCGGCGTGGTCCGTCGTACGCCGGGGTCCGGCGCGATCAGGGGCGGCTCGGCCAGCTCCATGTGCGGCTGGTCCCAACGCGTCTCGCGTGCGGGTCCCCACGCCTCGGACAGGCAGTCCCAGAGCGGCCAGACCTGCTCCTGCGGACCGACGACCGTCACCACCGACCGTGGCCGGGTCAGGGCGCGCTCCGCGAACGCCCGCGCGTCGTCGGCCGTGCACTCCACCGGCACCAGGTTGGCCCCGACGTGGCAGCCCGCCACCAGCCGGCCGCCGTCGTACCGTCCCCAGATCTCGCCGGCGAGAAGCCGCGGCTCGAGGCTGGTGCTGCGCGCGCGGTACTCCGCGAACGCGTTCACGACCGGGCTCCGGCCGGTGAGCTCGAGGAAGTCCGGCAGGTCTGCGGGCCCGAGCACGCTCACTCCCTGGCGCGCGCGGAACCTGGACAGGGTCACGTCATGGAGCCTACGCGGGTTGCGCTCTCCGGTGGAGGCTCGGAAGAGCCATCATCCGTCGTTGTAGACGTCGACGCCGAAGACGTGCGTGACGGTCCGGGCGTAGCCGAGACGGCGCAGTCCGAACAGGTCCTCGATGGAGCCGAGCAGCGAGTAGTGGTTGTACGCGCGCGTGCTCGTGGTGCCGGGCGCGACGTACGGCGAGATGACCAGGGCTCCGATCCGCCCGCCGCCGTGGCCGTCGATCCCGGGCTGGGCGGCGTTCGGGCCGGGTCCCTCGCCGCAGCAGGCCCGCGAGTCCTCGCGGACGCCCTCGGACTCGTCGGCCGTGATGACCAGCATCCCGTTCGCCCGGTACGCCGGTGACTGGAGGATCTTCGGGATCCATGTCCGGAACCAGCGGTTGGCGGCGCGCAGCCCGCCCGGACCGCCGTCAGCGCACCGGGCGTCGTGGGCGTCGTGGCACAGGTCGGGGGTGATGTAGCTCAGCGTGCGGGTGGTGGACCGCCTGCGGAGGTCGGTGCCGAGCGCCGACAGCGGCTTCACGTGCGCCCGGCAGTACGACGGACGCGACGTGATCGACCGGAAGTACACGAACGGGTTGTGCCGCGTCGCGTACTGCTCACGCGGGGTGGCCTTCACCCAGCGCTCCTGGGATCCGAGCCGGGAGTGCTGACACGGCTCGGCCATGTCCTGCATGTAGCCCCGCCAGCTGAGTCCGGCGGCCACCAGCTGGCCGGGCAGGGTGCCGACCTTCCTCGGGTAGACGCAGCCGTTGCCGACCACCTGTCCCGGCGATCGCACCGGCTGCGTCTCCGTGAAGCGCGAGTACACCGGGCAGTCGTGCTGGGTCGCGTAGTCCGGCCCCTGCCCGGAGATCTGAGCGAGGTAGTTGCCCAGACTGTGGTGCGCCGTGCCGTAGTACTGCGTGAGCAGCACGCCCTTGGCGCGCAGCGTCCGGGCGAGGTACGGCGCAGCCGAGTCCGGGCCCCAGGTCGTGCGGAAGCCCTTGTTCTCGATGTTGACCACGAACACGTGCCCGATCGCCGGCGACGTCTGCCGCGCCGCCGTGGTCCGGGCCGCCACGTCCGACGAGGGTGAGGACGTCCCCGGGTGGGTGAGTGTCAGCACGACGGCGAGTGCGACCAGCGTCGTACCGGCGATCCCGAGAAAGGTGGCGCGGCGGCGCCCACCGACCGAGGAGGACACTCAGCCGACCGTGACCGACGCCTCGGCGCCGTCCACCGGCTCCATCCCCTCGGCGATCCGCATCGCCTCCTCGATCAGCGTCTCCACGATCTGCGACTCCGGCACGGTCTTGATCACCTCGCCCTTGACGAAGATCTGGCCCTTCCCGTTGCCGGAGGCGACGCCGAGATCGGCCTCGCGGGCCTCGCCGGGGCCGTTGACGACGCACCCCATCACCGCGACACGCAGCGGGACCTCGAGCCCCTCGAGCCCGGCGGTGACGGAGTCGGCGAGCTTGTAGACGTCGACCTGGGCCCGCCCGCACGACGGGCAGGACACGATCTCGAGCCGGCGCGGCCGGAGGTTGAGCGACTCCAGGATCTGGATGCCGACCTTGACCTCCTCGACCGGCGGCGCCGAGAGCGAGACCCGGATCGTGTCGCCGATGCCGCGGCTGAGCAGCGAGCCGAACGCCGTCGCCGACTTGATCGTGCCCTGGAACGCCGGTCCGGCCTCGGTCACGCCGAGGTGCAGCGGCCAGTCGCCTTTCTCGGCGAGCAGCTCGTACGCGCGGACCATGACCACGGGGTCGTGGTGCTTGACCGAGATCTTGAAGTCGTGGAAGTCGTGCTCCTCGAAGAGGCTCGCCTCCCAGACGGCGCTCTCGACGAGCGCCTCGGGGGTCGCCTTGCCGTACTTCTCCAGCAGCCGCTTGTCGAGGCTGCCGGCGTTGACGCCGATCCGGATCGAGGTGCCGTGGTCCTTGGCCGCCTGGGCGATCTCCTTGACCTGGTCGTCGAACTTGCGGATGTTCCCCGGGTTCACCCGGACGGCGGCACACCCGGCCTCGATCGCGGCGAAGACGTACTTCGGCTGGAAGTGGATGTCGGCGATGACCGGGATCTGGGAGTGCTGGGCGATCTCCGGAAGCGCGTCGGCGTCGTCCTGGCTCGGGCAGGCGACGCGCACGATGTCGCAGCCGGACGCGGTCAGCTCGGCGATCTGCTGGAGCGTGGTGTTGACGTCCGCAGTCAGGGTCGTGGCCATCGACTGCACCGAGATCGGGTAGTCGCTGCCCACCCCGACCTTGCCGACCTTGATCTGGCGGGTCTGGCGACGCGGGGCGAGCACGGGCGGGGGCGCCTCGGGCATCCCCAGACTGACGGCGGTCATATCACCAGGTTAGGCGCTGGACGCACGATCTCCCGACTCGGCGAGGTCACGAGACCTGCACCGGGACCACGAGGTCGCCCACGATCAGCACCACGCCCATGACCAGGAGGAAGCTGGCGACGACGTACGCGACAGGAAGGAGCTTGGCGACGTCGACGTACCCGGGGTCGGGCCGGCGCCGCAGCCGGGCGAGCGCCCGGCGGGACGCCTCCCACAACGCGCCCGCGATGTGGCCGCCGTCCAGGGGCAGGAGCGGGACGAAGTTGAACAGCCCGATGAAGAAGTTGAACCCTGCGACCAGACCGAGCAGGCTGACCAGCTTCTCCTTGAGCGGGAAGTCCTGCGCCGAGGCCGTCTCGCCGGCGATCCGGCCGCCGCCGACGACGCTGACCGGGCTGTCCGCGGCACGCGGCTTCACGCCGGCGATCGCCTCGGCGACGCCCCAGACCTTCACCGGCAGCGTGGCCAGGGCCTGGCCGGACTCCTTCGCGAGCCAGCCCATCTGCCGAACCGTGTAGATCGGGCCGCCGGTGGTGTAGGTGACGGTCGGCGAGACGCCGAGGAAGCCGACCGGCGTCAGCTGGCTCGGGTGCTGCTCGTCGGTCGGTCGCGGGGTGACCATGGTGTTCGTGTGCAGGGTGAGCTGCCGGCCGTCGCGCTCGACGACGATCGTGGCGGCGCCGTTCCGGTTGCCGCGGATCAGGTCCTGCACGTCGGTCCAGTCGTGGATCGGTGTGCCGTTGAAGGACACGAACCGGTCGCCCGCCTGGAGCCCGGCCCGCTTGGCGGGGCTCACCGGGTCGCCGGGACGGCACACCCGGCCGTCCTCGGCGGCAGGGACCACGCACCCCTCGACCTTGCTCACGGTCGGGTGCAGCGTCTCGTCGGCCGGGTTGCCGTACGTCGCGAACAGGCCGCCGAAGATCACGAACGCGATCAACAGGTTCACCGTCGGGCCGCCGGCCATCACCACGACCTTCTTCCACCACGCCATCCGGTAGAAGAGCCGGTGCTCGTCGGCGGCGGTGATGGTCTCCCACTCGGCCGCACGAGCGTCGGAGATCAGCTGGGTGAAGAGTCCGGTGTTCGACCTGCGCACGGTGACGACACGGTTGCCGTCGGCGTCGTACTCGACCTTGCCCTCGTGCTCCTTGTCGGGCGGGAGCATCCCGACGATCTTCACGTAGCCACCGACCGGGATCGCCTTGACGCCGTACTCGGTCTCGCCCTTCGTCCGGCTCCACACGGTGGGGCCGAAGCCGATGAAGTACTGCGTCACCTTCCCGCCGAACGCCTTGGCCGGGATCATGTGACCCATCTCGTGCAGCCCGATCGAGACCAGGATCGCGACCACGAAGGCCACGACTCCGAGGACGTACAGCAGGGCGGTCATCTGCGTCCTTCGATCAGGCGGGAGGCCTCGTCGCGGGCCCAGGCATCAGCCGCCAGGACGTCGTCGAGGGTCAGTGCTGTCTCCGAGGGTACGTCGTGCGACCCGAGCACGTGGGCAACCGTGTCGATGATCTCCACGAATCCCAGCCGCCCGTGTCGGAACGCCTCGACGGCGACCTCGTTCGCAGCGTTGTAGACCGCGGGCGCGGTGCCTCCGGTGGCGCCCGCCTCGCGGGCGAGCCCGACGGCGGGGAAGGCCTCGTCGTCCAAGGGGAAGAACTCCCAGGTGTTGACCTGCGTCCAGTCCACCGGCGGGGCGGTGTCGGGGACCCGGTCGGGCCAGGCCAGGCCGAGCGCGATCGGGATCAGCATGGTCGGCGGGCCGGCCTGCGCCAGTGTCGAGCCGTCGACGAACTCGACCATCGAGTGCACGACGCTCGTCGGGTGGACGACCACCTCGATCCGCTCGTAGGGGATGCCGAACAGCAGGTGGGCCTCGATCACCTCGAGCCCCTTGTTCACCAGGTTGGCGGAGTTGATCGTGACGACCGGCCCCATGTCCCACGTCGGATGGGCCAAGGCCTGCGCGACGGTGACGTCGAGCAGCTCGTCGCGTGTGCGCCCCCGGAACGGGCCGCCCGACGCGGTGAGCACGAGCCGGCGTACCTCCTCGGCCGTGCCGCCGCGCAGGCACTGCGCCAGCGCCGAGTGCTCGGAGTCGACCGGCACGATCTGGCCGGGCTTGGCCCGCTCGAGCACGAGGGGGCCGCCCATGATCAGTGACTCCTTGTTGGCCAGGGCCAAGGTGTTGCCGGCGTCCAGCGCGGCGAGCGTCGCGCTCAGGCCCACCGCGCCAGTGATCCCGTTGAGGACGAGGTCGCACTGCTGGGACGCGGCCTCCGCCGACGCGTCCGCGCCGAGCCCGCTGTACGCCGGCGCGAACTCCGCGACCTGCGCCTCGAAGAGTTCCGGCTGACTCCCGCCCGCCGTCAGCCCGACCACCCGGAACCGGTCGGGGTTCGCCCGCACGATGTCGAGGGACTGGGTGCCGATCGAGCCGGTGGAGCCGAGCACGACGACGTCACGGCGCCGGGTCTCAGCGGAGGTCATGACGACATTGTCCACCGACGGCGGATTCCGCGAGACTGCTCGGCATGCTCGAGCGCCGCGCCCTCGTACGTCGTCCGTCACCCCGCCTCGCCGAGGGGCTGGTGACCCACGTCGAGCGGCAACCCGTGAACGCCGATCTGGCCCTGCGGCAGTGGTCGGCGTACGTCGACGCGCTCCACTCCGCCGGGTGGGAGACGATCGAGGTGCCACCGGTGGACGACTGCCCCGACGGGGTCTTCGTCGAGGACACCGTGGTCATGTACGGCGACCGCGCCGTCATCACCCGGCCGGGCGCCGACGAGCGGAAGCCGGAGACGGCAGCGGTCGCCGAACTGCTGGGCGCGCTGGGGTACGACGTCGTCGCGATCGAGGCGCCGGGCACGCTCGACGGCGGCGACGTGCTCAAGCACGAAGGCACGGTGTGGGTCGGGCTCGGCGGCCGGACCAACCGGGCCGGCGTCGAGCAGCTGACGGCGTACCTCGAGCCGTTCGGCGCGCGCGTCGTGCCGGTGCCGCTCAGCAAGGTGTTGCACCTGAAGTCGGCGGTCACGGCGCTGCCGGACGGGACCGTGATCGGCTACGAGCCGCTGGTCGACGACCCGGACGTCTGGCCGTCGTTCCTGGGTGTTCCCGAGGAGTCCGGCTCGCACGTCGTACTGCTCGGCGAGGACACCGTCCTGATGAGCGCCGACGCCCCCGACAGCCGGAAGCTGTTCGAGGAGCGCGGCCTCGACGTCGCCGTGGTGGACATCGGCGAGTTCATCAAGCTCGAGGGCTGCGTCACCTGCCTGTCGGTGCGGCTCCGGCACACGCCCTGAGCCCGCTCGGCACTGGGGCTCAGTCGGTGAAGGCGCAGAACTCGTTGCCGGCCGGGTCCGCCAGCACCGTCCAGCCGATCCCACCGTCACCCTTCGCGCGGAGGACGGTCGCGCCGTGGCCGAGGAGCGCGTCGAGGTCGTCGGTGGAGACGTCGATGTGGATGCGGTTCTTGGCCGTCTTCGGCTCGGGGACGCCGCTGAAGTCGAAGGAGTCCCACACACACTCGGGGATGTCCTGCACCCAGGAGAACCCCTCCTCCTCGTTGTCCCCCACAACACCTCCCACCACCTCACACCACCAGGCCGCGAGGTCGTGGCTCTGCGTACCCTCGGCGCAGTCCCAGCCCAGCTCGTAGGCGCGCTTCTCGATCGGCTCTTCGCGGGGGAAGACGCAGTGCTCCTGACCGTCCGGATCGAGCATCACGGTCCATCGCGGGAGCGCCTGGAACACCTGCGCCCCGGCGTCGAGCGCGCGCTGCACCGACTCGGCGTTCACGTCGATGTGCACGCGGTTCTTCACCGACCGCGGCTCCGGTACGACGTTCAGCCAGACCTGCGTCCGGTCCGCGTCGTCGCGGAGGCGGCCGTCCCCGTCGTCGTCCATCTCCAGGCGCCAGCCGAGCATCGTCGACCAGTAATCGCCCGACGCCCGGGCGTCGGAGACGTCGATGCAGAGACCGAGGTATCGGGCAAGGGACATGCTGCGGAGTGTGCCAGAGCGGACCGGTGCCGCTCACCACCGTTCCCCGTCCCGACCACGGAATCCGTGGTCCATCCCGTCGAGGGCCGTGGAATCCGCACTCGGCGGCACCGTAGGCTGCGCGCATGAGCACCACGGTCGCCGGAGCGCCCCTCGTTCAGCAGCGCAACCTCGTCACCGAGATCCCAGGTCCGCGCTCTGTCGAGAAGCTCGCCCGGAAGCGGCAGTTCGTTGCGGACGGAGTCGCGAACACGCTGCCGGTGTTCGTCGAGGCGGCCGGTGGCGGCGTACTCCGCGACGCCGACGGCAACACCCTGATCGACCTCGGCTCCGGCATCGCCGTCACCACGGTCGGCAACGCGGCGGCCGAGGTGGTCGCACGGGTGCAGGAACAGGTCGCGGCGTTCACGCACACCTGCTTCATGGTCACGCCGTACGACGGCTATGTGGACGTGGCGGCCGCGCTCGCGGAGCTGACTCCCGGCGACCACGCCACGAAGTCCGCGCTGTTCAACTCCGGCGCCGAGGCGGTCGAGAACGCCGTCAAGATCGCCCGCGTCGCGACCGGAAAGGACGCGGTCGCGGTGTTCGACCACGCCTACCACGGGCGCACGAACCTGACGATGGCCATGACCGCCAAGAACATGCCGTACAAGAACGGCTTCGGTCCGTTCGCCGGCGAGGTCTACCGTGCGCCGATGTCCTATCCGTTCCGCGAGACGGCCGGTGTCAAGGGCGAGGACGCGGCGCTGCGCGCGATCGACCAGCTCGAGAAGCAGGTCGGCGCCCAGAACCTGGCCTGCCTGGTGATCGAGCCGATCCTCGGCGAGGGCGGCTTCGTCGTACCGGCCGACGGGTTCCTGCCGACGCTCTCGACCTGGTGTCGCGAGAACGGAGTGCTGTTCGTCGCCGACGAGATCCAGTCCGGCTTCTGCCGCACGGGCGACTGGTTCGCCTGCGACCACGAGGGCGTCGTGCCCGACCTGATCACCACCGCCAAGGGCATCGCCGGCGGCCTGCCGCTCGCCGCCGTCACCGGTCGCGCCGAGGTGATGGACGCCGTGCACGCCGGCGGGCTGGGCGGGACGTACGGCGGCAACCCGGTCGCCTGCGCCGCCGCGCTCGGAGCCATCGAGGCGATGCGGACCCACGACCTGCCCGCCCGCGCCCGAGCCGTCGAGGCACTGATCCGGCGCCGCCTCGAGGCGATCGCCGCCGACCACCCGGTGATCGGTGACATCCGCGGCCGCGGCGCGATGATGGCGATCGAGCTGGCCCGGCCGGGCACCCTCGACCCGGACGCCGCGCGCGCCGCCGCGGTCGCGGCGTACTGCCATGCCCACGGTGTCGTCGTCCTGACCTGCGGCACCTGGGGCAACGTGTTCCGCTTCCTCCCGCCGCTGTCGATCAGCGACGACCTGCTCGAGGACGCCTTCGACGTGGTGGCCGAGGCCTTCGCCGCCACCGCCTGACCTGGCGCAGGTCGTGTGACCGACTCTGGACGGTTCATCACGCTGGGTGGTCGAACCGGCACTTGGCCGGCGGAACTCATCTGGCCCAGAGACCATTCGTCTACCCGACGTGATGAACCGTCGCGGACCGCCCCCTTGAACGCCGTGTAATGATGTAATCATGATTACAGACGAAGCGCTGGAGCGGGTGCGTGGCTGGTTCTCCGGCCGGCTCCCGGAGGACTGGCAGGCCTCTCCCGCCGACATCAGCGTCGACCGCGACGAGATCGTGGTCACCCTCACCCTGCCCGACGTCGAGGCCGGTGGCAGCGACGCCGAGACCACGGAGGCTCGCGCGGGACGTGCGAGCGCCTTCCGCGAGGACACCCGCGAGCAGCGGATGGCGATCGCCCGCGAGGCCCAGCGTCGGTACGAGCGGACGGTCAGCTGGGGTGTCCGCATCGGCGACCACCAGCAGTTGTTCACCCATCTCGCCGCGCCGACCATGACTCGCCTGCGGCAGCCGCAGCGGCAGGTGCTCGACACCCTGGTCGACGCCGGCGTCGCCCGCTCCCGTGCGGACGCACTGGCCTGGTGCGTGCGCCTGGTGGCGCAGCACGAGGACGACTGGCTCACCGAGCTCCGCGAGGCCATGGGCCAGGTCGCCGAGGTCCGGAAGAAGGGTCCCGCCGCCTGAGCCGGCATCCAGGCCCAGGGCTCGGAATGTCCAGCGCGTCAGGAGACGTTGCGCCCGGGTGACGTCTCCCGCGCTGTCCGTGCTCGACCTCGTTCCCGTGCGCACCGCCCAGACCACCGGCCAGGCGCTCGCCGCGACCCGGTCGCTGGCGCGGGTGGCCGACGATCTGGGGTACCGCCGTTACTGGCTGGCCGAGCACCACAACATGCCGGCCGTGGCCGCGACCAACCCTCCTGTCCTGGTCGCGATGGTCGCCGCGGCGACGGAGCGGATCCGCGTGGGTTCCGGCGGCGTGATGCTCCCCAACCACGCCCCACTGGTCGTCGCGGAGCAGTTCGCGCTGCTGGAGGCGGCGTACCCCGGCCGGATCGACCTCGGCATCGGCCGCGCGCCCGGCACCGATCCGCTGACCAGCTTCGCGCTCCGGCACGGTGCCGGCGGCGTCACCGACGACGCCGTCGGCCAGTTCCCGCGGTACGTCGAGGACGTCGTCGCGATGATGTCCCCCGACGGCGTCGCGATGCAGGTGGCCGGCAGGGTGCAGGCGCTACGCGCCACGCCCCGTGCTGCGTCCTCCGCCGAGCTGTGGCTGCTGGGATCCTCGGACTTCTCCGCTCGCCTGGCCGCCGAGCGAGGGCTCCCCTACGTCTTCGCGCATCACTTCTCCGGTCGCGGCACCGCGGAGGCGCTCGAGCTCTACCGCTCCGGCTACCAGCCGTCGGAGCGCTATCCCGAGCCGCGCACCTTTCTCACCGTCAACGCCGTCGTCGCGGAGACCCAGGACGAGGCCAGGCGGCGTGCCCTGCCCAACCTGCTGACCATGGTCGCCCTGCGCACCGGCCAGCCGCTGTCCGCCCAGCCCACGATCGACGAGGCCGAGGCCCGCGGGGTGCCCGACGAGCACCGGGCTCTTGCCGAGCAGATGAACGCCCGCTGGGTCGTGGGCACCCCCGAGGAGGCCGCGAAGCAGGTCACCGACCTCGCCACGAGGTACGACGTCGACGAGGTGATGCTGCACCCGATCGCCGGGGCGTACGCCGAGACGCCCGCCGACCGCTCGCCGTATCGCGAAGAGACGCTGCGCCTGCTCGCCGGGGCGCTCTGAGCCGGTCCGGATCTCGCCGGAGGTCGGGTACCGCAGTTTGTAACGCTCCGTTATTGCCGCGTGGTTATTGCCGCGTGCGGATGGCTCGCTTGTAACGCTCCGTTATCAGCGCAGAGGCGCCCGCGCAGCGGCGCCTCTGCGCTGATAACAGGGCGTTACAAGCAGCTACGGCCCCCGGCGGCCGGGACAGTCAGTGTGCGGCGCCGGCCGCACCCGACGCCACATCTCCGGAGAGCCGTTGGGCGAGGTAGATCGGGACCGCCGAGACCAGGACCAGCACCGCCGCGACCACGTTGACGACCGGCGCCTGGTTGGGGCGGAACAGGTTCTGGAAGATCCAGATCGGCAGCGTCTGCTCCTGAGGTCCGGCGGTGAACGTCGTCACCACGATCTCGTCGAAGGAGAGCCCGAAGGACAGCAACGCGCCGGCCAGCAGCGCGGACCGCATCATCGGGAACGTCACCAGCCGGAACGTCGTGAACGGGCCGGCGCCCAGGTCGGCCGACGCCTGCTCCAGGGAGGGTCCGAGGCGTTGCAGCCGCGCCTGCACGTTGTTGAAGACGGTCACGATGCAGAAGGTCGCGTGCGCGACCACGATGGTGAAGAAGCCCAGCTCCAGCCCGAGCATCGTGCGGAACGCGTTGTTGAGCGCGATGCCGGTGACGATGCCGGGCAACGCGATCGGCAGGACGATCAGCAACGACACGACGTTGCGGCCGAAGAAGCGGGTACGTCGCAGCGCGAGACCGGCCATCGTGCCCAGGGTCAGCGCCACGGCGGTGGCGAGCAGTGCCACCTCGATGCTGACCAGCAGCGCGTCGCGGGCCCCCGAGCTGTGGGCCGCAACGTCCCACCAATGGAGGGTGAGCCCCGGTGGGGGCCACGTGAACGTGCGGTCGACGTTGAAGGAGTTGAGGATCACCAGGGCCAGCGGCACGTAGACCACCAGCAGCACGACGCAGGTCAGCACCCGCAGCACGGCTTTGAGCCGTCCGTCGATGACCATGGCTAGAGGCTCTCCAGGGCACCGGTGCGGCGTACGGCGGCGAGGTAGACCAGCATCACGACCACGGGCACGGTCGCGAACGCCGCGGCGAAGGGCAGGTTGTTGGCCGACCCGACGTTCGCGTAGACCACGGTGCCGATCAGCTGCCCGGCCCCGCCCACGATGGTGACCGCGATGTAGTCGCCCAGCGACAGCGAGAACGTGAAGATCGAGCCGGCGACCACGGCCGGGAAGGCCATCGGCAGCACCACCCGTCGCAGGGTCGTCCACGACCCGGCCCCGAGGTCGCCCGACGCCTCGAAGAGCGAGTCGGGCACGCGCTCCAGCCCCGCGTAGATCGGCAGGATCATGTAGGGCAGCCAGAGATAAGCCAGGGTGACCGTCGTGGCGGCCAGGCCGTACCCGGGCGAGTGGATGCCGAGCGGCGTGCCGAGCCAGTCGATCAGGCCGCCCTGCGAGAACATCCCGCGCCACGCATAGGCCTTCACCAGGTACGACGCCCACAGGGGCATCAGCACGGCGATCACCAGGAGTCGCTGCATCCGGGGCGAGGCGACCTTCGCCATGTAGAGGGCGATCGGGAACGCCAGCACGGCATCGATGACCGTCACCAGCGCCGCGATCCCGATCGTGCGGAACGCGATCGTGCGGTAGACCGGGATCCCCCAGAGCTGCCGGTAGTTGTCGAGCGACCAGATCCTCTCGATGTCCCCGGTGAAGTCGTTCTGCGACCACAGAGACGTGACGAACAGCGCCGCGAGGGCGGCGAGGTAGGCAACCCCGAGCCACAACATCGGCGGGAGCAGCAGCAGTCCCGTGCGCAGGCCGGCGGAGCGGCCCAGCACCGACCCCCGCCGGGGCTTCGTCGCCCGGGCGGGGGTCGGCCGCGTCGTCGTGGTGGTGGCCACAGAGGAGCTACCCCTTGATCTCGGTCCAGGACTGGGTCCATTGGCCGTAGTCGGTGCACGTGGTGTCCGTGCGTCCGTCCAGGCACTGGGAGATCGGCGTCGTCCAGTACCAGATCTTGTTGGCGAACGCCTGGTCGGTGACGTGGTAGGCCTTACAGAAGGCCTTCCCGGTCAGCGCGCACGCCTGACCGTTGGCCGGTGCCTCACCGAAGTACTGCGCGACCTCCGACTGCGGCTTCGGCTCGGTGATGTAGGACATCCAGGCGTAGGCGCAGTTCGGGTGCTGGGCCTTCGCGGAGATCATCCACGTGTCGGACCAGCCCGTCGCCCCCTCGGTCGGCAGGACCGCCTTGACCGGCACCTTCTCGCCGGCCGCGACCTGCTGGATGACCTCCCACGTCGTGCCGATCACCGAGTCGCCGGTCTTGAAGGCCTGCACCTCCTTGAGATAGTCCGACCAGTACTCCGAGATGTTCTGCCGCTGGTCCTTCAGCAGCGACACTGCAGCGTCCAGCTGCTTCTGGTCCAGGGCGTAGGGGTTCTTGATGCCCAGGTCCGGCTGGGTCTTCATCAGGTACAGGGCGGCGTCCGCGATGTAGATCGGGGAGTCGTACGCCGTGACGTGACCCTTGTACTGCGAGGCGTCGGTGAACACCGCGCCCCAGCTGGTCGGTGCGGGGTGGACCTTCTGGGTGTTGTACATCAGCAGGTTCGCGCCCCACCCGTGCGGGACGCCATACATCTGGCCGTTGACGCTGTTCCAGGACCGGTCCTTCAGGAACGGCTCGATCTGGGAGTAGTCCTTGATCAGGTCGGTGTTGACCGGGGCGACGTCGCCGCCGGCGATCAGCCGCAGTGACGCGTCCCCCGACGCCGACACGACGTCGTACCCGCCGGTCTTGATCAGGTTGACCGCCTCGTCCGAGGTGCCGAAGTACTTCACGTTGGCCTGGCAGCCGGTCTGCTTCTCGAACGGCGTCACCCAGTCGACCTTGGGGTCGTTGGAGCCGTCCTCGGCGTAGCCCGGCCAGGCGAGGATGTTGACCTTGCCCTCCATCTGGCCCAGCGACTTCTGCATCGGGACGTCGGGCGGGGTGAAGCCGCTCTTGCCCGGCGCTGCGGTGTTGCTCGACCCCGCCGACGTGCCGCAGCCGGCCACGAGGGCCAGCGCCGCGACGCCGAGCAGGGCACCGAGCCTGCGTGTTCTCCTGCTGGTCATGCTGTCTCCTCGGTTTTCTCGGTCCCTCCCGAGAGTGAGATCAGTGAGTCGCGGTGGAGCACCACCGCGACGAGCCGGTCGGACGCCTCGAGCGGAGGCTCCGAGGCGTTACCGGCGTTGGGTCGCGAAACGGTGAGCGTGGCTCCGTCCTCGAGCGCGACGATGGCGTGGGTGGTCGGGCCCAGGTAGACGACCTCGGTCACCCGGCCGGGCAGGCTGAGCTCCCCGGGAGCTCCGGAGGTCCCGGCAGGGACCACGCGCAGCCGCTCCGGGCGTACGGCGTACTCCCCCGGCGTGCCGAGCAGCTGGCGCGCGGTCTCGGCGCGCAGCCGGTTCGACGTACCGACGAAGCCCGCGACGAACGAGCTGGCCGGGCGCTCGTACAGCTCCACGGGGGTCGCGACCTGCTCGACCCGGCCCTCGCGGAACACTGCGACCCGGTCGCTCATCGAGAGCGCCTCCTCCTGGTCGTGGGTCACGAACACGAACGTGATGCCCACGTCGCGCTGGATCTGCTTGAGCTCCAGCTGCATCTCCCGGCGCAGCTTGAGGTCCAGGGCCCCGAGCGGCTCGTCGAGCAGCAGCACCTTCGGCCGGTTCACCAGTGCGCGGGCGAGCGCGACCCGCTGCCGCTGCCCGCCGGACAGCTGGGTCGGGCGGCGCCTGCCGTAGCCCTCCAGCCGCACCGCGGCGAGCGCCTCCTCGGCCCGGCGACGCCGCTGCCTGCGGTCCACCTTCTTCACGCGCAGGCCGTACTCGACGTTCGAGAGCACGTCCATGTGCGGGAAGATCGCGTAGTCCTGGAAGACGGTGTTCACGTCGCGCCGGTGCGGCGGGAGCTCCGTGACGTCCTGGTCGCCGAGCAGGATCCGGCCCCTGGTCGGCCGCTCGAACCCGGCGATCATCCGCAGCACGGTGGTCTTGCCCGAGCCCGACGGGCCGAGCATCGAGAAGAACTCCCCGTCGGCGATGTCGAGGTCGAGGTCCTCGACGGCGTGCACGTCACCGAAGTGCTTGGTCAGCCCCTGGGCGGTGACGGCTGCCATCTCAGGTGCTCATCTCGCGGCGCCCCCACGGTGCGCCGCACTCGGTGAGCAGGTCGAGGAACGGTACGGCGTCGAAGGCCTCGGGCCCGAGCACTCCCGCACCCTTCCAGGTGCCGTTGGCCAGGAGCTCCAGGGCGATCACCGGGTTGATCGCGGTCTGCCAGACCACGCACTGGTGGCCGTACTCGCGCATCGACCACTCGTTGTCGACCACGTGGTAGTAGTACGTCGACCGCGGCGCACCGTCCTTGTCCTTCCCGGTGACCCAGAGCCCCGCGCACGTCTTGCCCGTCATCCGGGGGCCCACCGTGGCCGGGTCCGGCAGCACGGCTGCGACGACGTCGCGCGGACTGACGTCACAATGCCCACCAGAAGCGGCCTTCACCCGGACGTTCTCGGTGCGGTCGAGGCCGAGCGTGTGCAGCACCTTGAGGATGGTGATGAACTCGTCGCCCAGGCCGTACTTGAAGGTCGCCCGCTTGCAGTCGAGCCAGCGCGGCATGAGCAGCACTTCCTCGTGCTCGACGTTCACGCACTCGACGGGTCCGATGCCCTCCGGGAAGTCGAAGACCTCCGGCTCACTGAACGGCTCCGTCGTGTGCCAGCCGCCCTGCCCGGACTCGTCGACGGCCCAGACCACCGGTGGGTTCAGACACTCCTCGATCGTGGTCCACATCGAGAACGACGGCGCGAAGATCTCGTTCCCGTCGTCGTCGGTCACCACCAGGTTGGCGCCGTCACGCGTGCCGAGCTCGTCGATCTCGGAGAAGTCGTGGTCCGCGGCGTACCTCGCGAAGACGTCGGACAGCCCCGGCTCGACACCGATGCCGACGAGCGCCAGGCGCCCGGCCGTCTCCCACCGATCGGCGACTGCGAACTGCTCGTCACCGAGCTTCACGCCGGTCTTCCGGTACGGCGCCTCCGGGTGCGGACGTGACAGCGACATCGCCATGTCGAGGTAGTCCGCGCCGGCGGCGAACGCTCCCTCGAAGACCGACATGTTGAACACGGGGTCCACCGCGTTCATCACGTGCGTGATGTCGTGCCGCCGGCACAGTGCGGTCACCGCCTCGGCGCTCGACGCGTCGATCTGGGCCGCGACGTACCGATGGTCCGCCGCCGCCTTCTCGGCCCGCGCCCGGTCGTAGTCGGCGACCACGACCTGCTCGAAGAAGTCGCGGCGCGCAGCGATCGCCGCGAAGGCGCCGCCGACGCCCCCGGCGCCGACCAGCAGGATCCTCACGCAGCCCTCACTGCCCGACATAGGACATCACGTGCTTGATGCGCGTGTAGTCCTCGAGGCCGTACATGGACAGGTCCTTGCCGTAGCCCGAGTGCTTGAAGCCTCCGTGCGGCATCTCGGAGACGAACGGGATGTGGGTGTTGATCCAGACCACGCCGAAGTCCAGGTGCTTCGACATCCGCAGCGCCCGTCCGTGGTCCTTGGTCCAGACGCTCGAGGCCAGGCCGTACTCGACGCCGTTCGCCCACCGCAGCGCCTCGGCCTCGTCGGTGAACTTCTGGACCGTGATCACCGGTCCGAAGATCTCGGTCTGGATCTGCTCGTCGTCCTGCTGGAGCCCGGCGAGCACGGTGGGCTCGTAGAAGTACCCGGTGCTTCCCTGGCGGTGACCGCCGATCTCGACGGTCGCATGGTCGGGGAGCTGGTCGACCATCCCGGTGACCCGCGCGAGCTGGTTCTCGTTGTTGAGGGCTCCGTAGAGCACGTCCTCGTCATCGGGAAGCCCGGTCCTGGTGTTCTTGGCCTGCTCGGTGATCGCGGCCACGAACTCGTCGTGCACCCCGGGACCGGCCAGCACGCGAGTGGCGGCGGTGCAGTCCTGACCGGCGTTGAAGTAGCCCGCGACGGCGATCCCCTCGGCCGCCCTCTCGATGTCCGCGTCGTCGAAGACGATCACCGGAGCCTTCCCGCCGAGCTCGAGGTGGACGCGCTTGAGGTCGGTGGCGGCAGAGCCGGCGACCTCCATCCCCGCCCGCACCGATCCGGTGATCGCGACCATCTGCGGCGTCTTGTGCTCGACCAGCCGCCGGCCGGTGTCGCGGTCCCCGCAGACGACGTTCAGGACGCCCGGCGGCAGGAACTCCTGGCAGATCTCGGCCAGCAGCGTCGAGCTCGCGGGCGTCGTGTCGCTGGGCTTGAGGACGATCGTGTTGCCACCGGCCAGGGCCGGGGCGATCTTCCAGATCATCATCATCAGCGGGTAGTTCCACGGCGTCACCTGCCCGACGACACCGACCGGCTCGCGCCGGATCCACGACGTGTGGTCGGCCATGTACTCGCCGGCCGACCGGCCCTCCAGCACCCGGGCGGCGCCGGCGAAGAACTTGAAGTGGTCGGAGGCGTACGGCATCTCCTCGGACATCGTCAGGCCGAGCGGCTTTCCGGTGTCCTTGCATTCGACCGCGTTGATCTCCTCGACGCGTTCCTCGATGGCCTGCGCGATCTTCAGCATCGCGTTGCCCCGGTCCTGCGGGGTGGTCTCCCCCCACGACTCGAAGGCCGCCGCCGCGGCGGCGTACGCCCGATCGACGTCCTCGGCCCCGGACATCGGCGCCCGCGCGTACACCTCGCCGGTCGTCGGGTCGACGATGTCGTAAGTCTCCCCGGACACGCTGTCGACGAGCTGGCCGTTGACGACGTTCTTGAAGATCTGGTCTGCCATGGAGCCGCAGCGTAGCCGGATCTTCTGCGGATTCGACAGTGGTGCGGCGCCTCGGCTACGGATTCCGTGCATCGGAAGCCGATGATCCGGGTGGATCCGGCCCTGGGACCCGGGGTGGCGGACGGAGACGGACGGTTCATCATGTCGGGTAGGTGAACGCGCGCTCGGCCAGGTGAACTCCGCTGGCCCAGTGCTGGCTCGACCACCCAGCGTGATGAACCGTCCTCAGCCCGCGAGTCCCAACCCGCACTCAGCCCGGCACCGATCAGGGATCAGCCGCAGTGGTGCACCTGCGCGCCACCCACCCACGTGGAGACCACCTGGGTAGCCCCGATCTCGTCGACCGGGCCCGCGAAGGGGTCCCGGTCGAGGACCGCCAGGTCGGCGGTGTGCCCCGGGGCGAGGACGCCGGCGCCGTCGAGGCGGTCGCGGCCGTTGACCCACGCCGAGCCGGAGGTGTACGCCGCGAATGCCGTGGTCAGGTCGAGTGCCTGTTCCGGGAGGAACGGATCGCGCGTGTCGTCGTACGACGTGCGGGTGACGGCGGTGTGGATGGCGGCGATCGGGTCCGGCGAGCTGACCGGCCAGTCGCTGCCCATCACCAGCCGGGCGCCGGCCCGGTGGAGACCGCCGAACGGGTACTGCCACGTGGTCCGCTCCTCCCCCAGGAACGGGATCGTGAGCTCGTCCATCTGCGGCTCGTGACAGGCCCAGAGCGCCTGCGCGTTGGCCGCGACCCCCAGCGCGGCGAAACGCGGCACGTCGTCGGGGTGGATCACCTGGATGTGCGCGATGTGGTGCCTCAGGTCGGCGCCTGACCGCGAAGCCGCGAACGCGTCGAGCGCCTCACGGACGCCGCGATCGCCGATGGCGTGCACATGCACCTGGAAGCCCTCGGCCGCGAGCGCGACCACGACCTCCTTGAGCCCCTCCGCCTCGACGAAGGAGTGGCCGGCGTTACCGGTGGCGTGCCCGTGCCCGTCGAGGTACGGCGACAGCATCGCGGCGGTGAAGTTCTCACAGACGCCGTCCTGCATGATCTTGACGCTCGTGGCCCGGAAACGCCCTCCCGACTGCACACGACGGCGCTCGACCAGGTCGGGCACTTGGGCCAGCCCGAGCTCCCGGTCCCACCACAGCGCACCGACCACGTCGGCGACCAGGTCACCGCTCGCGGTCGCGTCGCAGTACGTCGACCCGGTGTCGGCCATGCCGGCGTACGCACCGACGATCGCGTCCTGCCAGGCCGTGACGCCGAGCGAGAACAGGTACCGCTGCCCCTCGACCAGCCCGGCGGCGTACTCCCCCTGCTCGGGAAGGGGGAGCAGCGCGGCCACCAGATCCATCGCCCCCTCGTGCAGCGTCCCTTGGGGGCTCCCGTCGGGGAGGCGCTCGATCCGTCCGTCGGGCGGGTCCGGGGTCTCGCGAGTGATCCCGGCCAGCTCGAGAGCCCGCGAGTTGACCCAGGCGCCGTGGTGGTCGCGGTTGGGCAGGAAGACCGGCCGGTCGGGCACGACGGTGTCGAGGTCCGTCGCCGACGGCGTGCCGCCCGGGAACGCCGCCATCGCCCAGCCACCGCCCGTGATCCACGGCCCGTCGTACCGCCCGGCGTACGCGCCGACCATCGCGAGGTACTCCTGGCGCGTGCTGCCGTCCGTCAGGTCGCACTGCAGGCGCTCCAGGCCACCTTGGATCGGGTGACAGTGCGCATCGGTGAAGCCGGGAGAGACCAGTCCGCCGGCCCGGTCGATGACCTGGCCGGCACGCCGGTCGAGCGCGTCGAGCTCACCGGGCGTCAGCACGTCGACGACCTTCCCGTCGTCGATGAGCAGGCCGTGGCGAGGCAGGTGGCGGTGTCCGTCGAACACCGAGCCACCGGTGAACAGCGTCCTCGTCACCGACCCTCCAGCAGCGGGCCAGCCGGGTCGTGGGTGATCCCCAGTTTGCGCGCGGCGAGCCCCGAGAGCGCCTCGAGGCAGACGCGGTTGGCCAGGTACGCCGTGATCTCGGCGTGGTCGTACGGCGGCGACACCTCCACGACGTCGATGCCGGCGACGGGCAGCTCGCGGCAGATCCGACGTACCGCGTCGAGCAGCTGGCGCGACGACAGACCCCCGGGCTCGGGCGTGCCGGTGCCGGGGGCGTGACCCGGGTCGCACACGTCGATGTCCACCGAGAGGAACACCGCGTCGCACTCGTCCAGGGCGATCTCGAACGCCTCGTCGAGGCAGGCGTCGAGCCCCCGCTTGCCGATCTCGGTCATCTCGTAGGACCGCATCCGCTGCTCGGCCATCCAGTCCAGCGTCTCGGGCCCCGGCCAGTAGCCCCGCAGCCCGACCTGGAGGAACCGGTCGCCACGCAGCGCCCCCGACTCGATCAGCCGACGCATCGGCTGGCCGTGGCCGTAGAGCGAGCCGAACTCGATGTTCCCCGTGTCGGCGTGGGCGTCGAAGTGGATCATCGACACCCGGCCGAAGCCGAGGTGCCGGGCGACGCCCGTCGCGTCCGGGAGGGCGATCGAGTGGTCGCCGCCGAGCACGAGCGGGACAGCCCCGGCCGAGGCGACGGCGTACACGGCCTCCTCGAGCGCATGCAGGGCCCGCTCGATCTCGCCGGGCGGCATCTCGATGTCGCCCATGTCCACCACGGCGAGGTCCTGCAGCGCGTCGACGCGCAGGGCCAGGTGCGGTCGCGAGCCGTCCTGCGGCAGGTAGCAGGTCTGCCGGATGGCGGTCGGGCCGAACCGGGTGCCCGGGCGGTGGGAGGTACCGCCGTCGAACGGCGCGCCCACGACCACGACGTCGGCCACGGCCAGAGCGGCTGCGTCCGCCACGTCGACGGCAGGAACGCCGAGGAAGGTGATGTCGGGTCCGAACTGCGCGCCGTACCGGGTCATGGGGGTCTTCCTATCAGTCGCGTCTTGTCCGCGCCTACCTACGGATTTCGTGACGAATCACGGCATATGCCTACGGATTCGCTTGCAGGAGGGTCGCTGGCGCATCATGATGGGCGCACCACACGAGATGAGGGACACCGATATCCATGCGCGGCGAGATCGCCTACGACAACGCACGCCTGCAGCAGGCTGCCCGCGACCACCTCTGGATGCACTTCACCCGGCACTCCGTCTACGAGCAGGCCGACGTCCCCATCATCGTGCGCGGTGAGGGTCCCTACATCTACGACGTGAACGGCAAGCGCTACCTCGACGGCCTGGCCGGGCTCTTCGTGAGCCAGCTCGGCCACGGCCGCACCGAGCTTGCCGAGGCCGCCGCCAAGCAGACCGAGCAGCTCGCCTTCATGCCGATCTGGTCCTACGCCCACCCCAACGCGATCGAGCTGGCCGAGCGGGTCGCGGGCTACGCGCCGGGTGACCTCAACCGGGTCTTCTTCACCACCGGCGGAGGCGACGCCGTCGAGAGCGCGTGGAAGCTCGCGAAGAACTACTACAAGGTCACCGGCAAGCCCTACAAGCACAAGGTCATCAGCCGGGCGATCGCCTACCACGGCACGCCCCAGGGGGCGCTGTCGATCACCGGGCTGCCGGGGATGAAGGCGCCGTTCGAGCCGCTGGTGCCGTCCACGTTCCGAGTGCCGAACACCAACTACTACCGCGCGCCATACTTCGAGGACGACGAGAAGAAGTTCGGGCTCTGGGCGGCCAACGAGATCGCCGTCGCCATCGAGAACGAGGGTCCCGAGACCGTCGCCGCGGTGTTCCTCGAGCCGGTGCAGAACTCAGGCGGCTGCTTCCCGCCGCCTCCGGGCTACTTCGATCGGGTCAGGGAGATCTGCGACGAGTACGACGTACTCCTGGTCAGCGACGAGGTGATCTGCGCGTTCGGCCGGTTGGGGCACATGTTCGGCGCGGAGCGGTACGGGTACCAGCCGGACATCATCACCTGCGCCAAGGGCATCACCTCCGGGTACGCCCCGCTCGGCGCGATGATCGCCACCGACCAGCTGATGGAGCCGTTCCTGCACGGCGCCGAGACGTTCCTGCACGGCTACACCTTCGGCGGCCACCCGGTGTCCACCGCGGTCGCGATGGCCAACCTCGACATCTTCGAGAAGGAGCGCATCAACGAGCACGTCCGCGAGAACGAAGGGGCCTTCCGCGAGACCCTGGAGAAGCTCAAGGACCTGCCGATCGTCGGCGACGTCCGTGGCGACGGCTACTTCTTCGGTATCGAGCTGGTCAAGGACAAGGACACCAAGGAGACCTTCGACCACGAGGAGTCCGAGCGGCTCCTGCGTGGTTTCCTGTCCAAGGCGCTGTACGAGGCGGGCCTCTACTGCCGCGCCGATGACCGGGGCGACCCCGTCGTCCAGCTCGCTCCCCCGCTGATCTGCGACCAGGAGCACTTCGACGAGATCGAGCAGATCCTCCGCGAGGTGCTGACCAAGGCCGGCACCCTCCTCTGAAACCGTCCTCGGTGGTTGAGGAGGTCGCTCTGCGACCGTCTCGAAACCACCAAACGGTGCCTGGGGCCGGGCCCGAGGCACCGTCACGGGGTTTCGACTCGCCTGACACGGTTCGCAGGCTCAGCCGTGGGCTCGCTCTACCTGCGCGCCCACGCCGGGCCCTCGTTCCTCGGGCCCGGCTGCGCGCTCAGGACCAGGCGCGGGTGCGGCGGCGGCGCCAGACCTCGCCGGCGGTCACGAAGACGAACGAGATCAGGAACATGATCGTCCCGACCACGAACAGCTGCGCGGGGAAGTCCTTGAGCTTCGCGCCGTAGATGTACAGCGGGAACGTCACGGACTGCCCCGCGGTGAAGTTGGTGACGATGAAGTCGTCGAACGACAGCGAGAAGGACAGCAGGGCAGCCGCCACGATGCCCGGCATGGCCAGGGGCAGGGTGATCAGCCGGAAGGTCTGCCACTCGTTCGCGTAGAGATCCATGGCGGCCTGCTCCAGCCGCGAGTCCATGCCCGCCAGGCGGGCCTTGACCGTCACCACGACGAACGACAGGCAGAACAGCACGTGGGCGATCACGATCGTGATGAAGCCCAGCACGCTGTCGAAGCCGGTCGCGACGAACATCGCCAGCAGCGACGACCCCATCACGACCTCCGGCGTCGCCATCGGCAGGAAGATGAGGAGGTTGGACGCGGCCCGGCCCCGGAACGAGTGACGCACCAGCGCGAACGCCATCAGGGTGCCGAGCACCGTTGCGATCACGGTGGCCGTGATGCTGACCTCGAGGCTCAGCTTGACGGAGTCGCAGAGCCCCTCGGGGTCACAGATCGAGGTCCAGTTGCCCCAGGTGAACGACTCGAACTGGCCCGTGGCCGACGTGTGCCCCGTCGCGCTCGCGGACGGCTGGTTGAACGAGAGCGCGAAGATGTAGCCGATCGGGACGAACATGTAGACCAGGACCAGGATCCCGATCAGCAGCACCATGTGGTCGGAGAACCACCGAGCGAAGCTCCGTCGTCGGGCCTCGACGGGGCGCTGGTCGCGGTCGGCCGAGGGTGGGCTCTTCAGGACGGTGGCCATCAGAGCAGCTCCTCGGTCCCGACCCGGCGTACGTAGACGATCACCATGAGCACGACGATGACCATCAGGATCAGCGACAGGCTCGCGGCGAGCGGGTAGTTGTGCTCGGTGAGGAACGCCGCCTGGATGCGGTTGCCGACCATGTACTGCTTGGGCGTGCCGAGGATCTCGGCGTTGATGTAGTCGCCGCAGGCCGGGATGAAGGTCAGCAGCGTCCCCGAGACGACGCCCGGCAACGACAGCGGCAAGGTCACCCTCCGGAACCCCGTGAACGGGCTCGAGTAGAGATCACCGGCAGCCTCGATCAGGCGGTAGTCGACCTTGTCCAAGGACGCGAACAACGGCAGCGTCATGAACGGCATGAAGTTGTAGATCAGGCCGGCGATCACCGCGGTCGAGGTGGCCAGCAGACGACCGTCGTGGGGAAGGATGTGGACGGTGCGCAGGAAGTCGGCCACCGGCCCGTTGTCGGCGAGGATCGTGTGCCACGAGATCGTCCGGAGCAGGAAGCTGGTGAAGAACGGCGCGATCACCAGGACCAGCATGAAGTTCTTCCAGCGCCCGGCCTTGAAGGCGATCGCGTACGCCAGCGGATAGCCGAGCAGCAGGCACACGCCGGTCGTGATGCCGGCGTAGATGAACGACCGCACGAAGAGGTTCCAGGTGTCCCGGACCGCGTCCAGGTAGTTGGCGAAGTGCCAGGTGAGGCTGTAGCCGGTGAAGTAGTTGCCGCTGGGGTCGTACAGCGAGGTCAAGAAGAGCTGGACCGTCGGGAAGACGAAGAAGATCGCCAGGTAGAGCATGCCCGGCACCAGCAGGAGCCATCCCCATCCCCGCCGCCTGGCCGTCGCCCCGTCGACGGCTGCCGTGTCGGGTGCTGCGGAAGGCAGGACGCCGTGGCTCACTCGCGATCCTCCGGCGTCATCATGCCGGCGTGGGCGTCCTGGTCGGCGTCGAGCAGGAACGCGTGCTCGGACGACCAGCTCAGGTCGACCTCGTCGCCGTTCCTGAACAGCGGGCGGCGACCGGTGTTCTGCTCGAAGACCATCAGCTCCTGGTCCCACGGCATCGCCACGAGGTACTGGGTGCTGACCCCGATGAAGCTCACGTCGCTGATCCGCCCGCCGGTCAGCACGTTCGAGTCGGTGCGCTCGGTGTTGCCGGCGTCGCTGGCGAAGATCTTCTCGGGACGGATGCCGAGCCAGGCCTTGCGGCCGGTGGCGTGACAGCGGTCGGCCGAGACGCCGATCTTCTGACCTTGGCAGTCCACGACCACCTCGGGGCCGGAGCCGTCGATGATGTCGGTCATGATCAGGTTGGACTGGCCGAGGAAGTTCGCGACGAACGTCGTGACCGGGTTCTCGTAGAGGTCGTCCGGGGCGCCCATCTGCTCGATCACGCCCTGGTTCATCACCGCGATGGTGTCGGCCATGGTCATGGCCTCCTCCTGGTCGTGCGTCACGTGCACGAAGGTGACCTCGATCTCGGTCTGGATGCGCTTCAGCTCGATCTGCATCTGGCGACGAAGCTTGAGGTCGAGGGCTCCCAGGGGCTCGTCGAGCAGGAGTACGCCGGGCTCGTTGATCAGTGCTCGGCCGAGGGCCACTCGCTGCTGCTGCCCGCCCGAGAGCTGGGCCGGCTTGCGACCGGCGTACGGGCCGAGCTGGACGAGCTCGATCATGTCGAGCGTCTTCTGCTTGTAGTCCTTCACGCCGCGACGCCGGAGGCCGAAGGCGACGTTCTCGAAGATCGTGAGGTGCGGGAACAGGGCGTAGGACTGGAAGACCGTGTTCACCGGCCGCTTGTACGGTCGCAGCCGGGTGATGTCCTGGTCACCGATCAGGACCCGCCCCTGGGTGGGGTCCTCGAGCCCCGCGACCATGCGCAGCGTGGTCGTCTTGCCACACCCGGACGGACCGAGAAGGGCGAAGAACGACCCGTTCGGCACCGTCAGGGAGAGCTCGCGGACCGCCGTGAAGTCACCGAACCGCTTCGTCAGTGACTCCAGGCGCAGATCCTGGTTCGTCTCAGCCACCCATCACCTCGTTGAACTGGGTCTGGTAGCTCTGCTCGCTCTTCTGGTCCAGGCTCATGAACGCGTGGCCGTTCTGGAGGATCTTCTGGCTCGGGAAGATGAACTCGCTGTGCACGGCCGACTTGTCGAACTGGCCGATCTGCTGCTGGGCGCCCTTGACCGGGCAGAAGTAGTAGTTCCAGGCGGCGAGCTTCGCGGCGTTCACCGGGTCGTAGTAGAAGTTCATCATCGTCTCGACGTTCGTCTTGTGCTCGGCCATGTTCGGCACCAGCATGTTGTCGGTCCAGATGGCGAAGCCCTCGTCCGGCGGCACCCACTTGTACTTGCCACCGCCGAGCAGGTTGATCACGTCGCCGCTCCACGCCTCGCAGGCCACGATGTCGCCGGACTTCATGTCGTCGACGTAGTCGTTGCCCGTGAAGCGGCGCACCTGGCCGTTGTTGACGTACTTCTGCAGCGCACTGATCGCCGAGGAGAACTCGTCGGCGGTGAAGTCGCCGGGGTCGCTGTCCTGGAGCAGGAGCATGAAGAGCATGGTGTCGCGCATCTCGGTGAGCAGCTCGATCTTGCCCTTGAGGTCGGGGCGCGTGAGAAGGTCCTTGAACGACGTGACCGGGTCGGTGAGGTCGGAGTTGTAGCAGATGCCGGTCATGCCGCTCTGCCACGGGACGCTGTAGTCACGGTGCGGGTCCCAGTCGGGCGACTTCAGGGAGTCGATCAGGTTGGCGTCGACGTTGGGCATCTTCGAGTGGTCCAGCTTCTGGAGCCAGCCGAGGTCGACCATCCGGGCGGCCATCCAGTCGGTCAGCACGAAGACGTCGCGTCCGGTGGACTTGCAGTCCTGCAGCTGGGGCGAGACCTTGGCGAAGAACTGCTCGTTGTCGTTGACGTCGCCGTTGCGGTAGTCGACCTTGATCCCGGTCTCCTGCTGGAACTTCTCCAGGGTCGAGGTGTCCTTCGCCTTGGCGGGATCGATGTAGCCGATCCAGTTCGAGAACACGATCGTCTTCTGGGTCGAGCTCAGGTCCTTGCTGACGCACGACCCGGCCGACACCTTGGCGCCCTTGGTGCCGCAGGCATCCAGGAGGGCCGGGGAGGACAGCGCGAGCGCGCCGATCCCGGCGCCGCGCAGCAGGCTCCGGCGCGAGAGGCCGCTGCTGGGGCCGAGGCCGCTCAGGAGCCGCCGGGTGGTTGCGTCGGACGGGGACCTCGATGCCATGTCTGCTACTTCCTGTCGGGGCTCGGTGCGAACGCGGTGTTGCCGAATCGGTTCGGATCGTGTCATGTGGACCGGGGCGCGACAAGGGATTCCGTGTATCAATTACCGTCGTACGACGAAATCCTTGGTCTTTCGGTGCTGGACCGGTCGTGTCGGTGGCTGACAGCATAGGCGCCATGACGAAGAAGCAGCCTCGGGCGACGCTGGACGACGTCTCCAAGGCGATCATCGAAGAGCTCCAGGCCGACGGCCGGCGGTCGTACGCCGCGATCGGCAAGGTGGTCGGACTGTCCGAGGCAGCCGTGCGACAGCGCGTCCAGCGCCTGATCGACAGCGGCGTGATGCAGGTGGTGGCGGTCACCGACCCGCTCGAGCTCGGCTTCGCCCGCCAGGCCATGGTCGGCGTACGCGTGAACGGCCCGATGGAACCGGTCGCCGACGCCCTGGCCGACCTCGAGGAGGTCGACTACGTCGTCATCACCGCCGGCGTCTACGACCTGCTGGTCGAGGTGGTCTGCGAGAGCGACGAGCACCTGCTCGAGGTGATCTCCGGCAAGATCCGGCGCATCTCGGGCGTCGTGGGCACGGAGACGTTCATGTACCTCAAGCTCCGCAAGCAGACCTACTCGTGGGGTGTCCGCTGAGGTCCGACTACCGCTCCCTCTCGCTCTGGCACGAGACCGCCGACGACGACTGGGCGCCTCGCCCTGCCCTGCCAGGTGACCGGGACGCCGACGTGGCGATCGTCGGCGCCGGGTTCACCGGCCTGTGGACCGCTCTCTACCTGGCGCGCGCCGACCCGACGTTGCGGATCGCGGTGGTGGAGGCGGAGTCCGCCGGCTTCGGGGCCAGCGGCCGCAACGGCGGCTGGGCCTCGGCCCTGTTCCCGGCCTCGCACGCCTCGGTGGCCAAGCGCTCGAGCCGGCAGAAGGCGCTGGCGCTGCACGGGGCGATGCGAGCGAGCGTCGACGAGGTGCTCCGCGCCGCCGAGGAGGAGGGCATCGACGCCCGAGCGGCGAAGGGTGGGACGGTCGTCCTGGCCCGGTCGAGGGCCCAGTGGACCCGGGCTCGAGCCGAGGTCGCCGAGGCACGTGCCTGGGGACTGGGCGAGGACGACGTGCGGCTGCTCGACGCCGCGGAGGCGACCGGTGTCCTGGCGGGCACCCGGGTGCGCGGCGCGACGTACACCCCCGACTGTGCGGCGATCCATCCCGCCCGGCTGGTGCGGGGCCTGGCCGACGCCGTCGTACGACGAGGAGTAGCGCTCTACGAGCAGACCCCCGCCACCCGGATCTCGGCGGGAACCGTCGTCACCCGGCACGGGAACCTGCGCGCCGAGCGCGTGATCCGCGCGACCGAGGGCTACACGCCCACCCTCGACGGCGAGCGCCGGCGGCTGATCCCGGTGTACTCACTCATCATCGCCACCGAGCCGCTCCCGGCCGACGTCTGGGAGCAGATCGGGCTGCGCCGGCGCGAGACGTTCAGCGACCACCGGCACCTGGTCATCTACGGACAGCGCACCGCCGACGACCGACTGGTCTTCGGCGGCCGCGGCGCGCCGTACCACTTCGGCTCACGGATCCGCCCGGCGTACGACCGGGTTCCGGCCGTGTTCGACGCACTGCACGCGACGCTGGTGGACCTGTTCCCGGTCGTCAGAGGGGCGGCGATCACCCACCGCTGGGGTGGCGCGCTCGGCATCGCCCGGGACTGGACGGCCTCGGTCGGGCTCGACCCCACGTCCGGGCTGGGCTGGGCCGGGGGGTACGTCGGCGACGGCGTGACCACCACCAACCTCGCCGGCCGCACCCTCGCCGACCTGGTGCTGGGCCGCGACACCGAGCTGACCCGGCTCCCCTGGGTCGGCCACCGCTCACGCTCGTGGGAGCCCGAACCGCTGCGATGGCTGGGCATCAACGCCGGACTGCGCGGGATGACCTGGGCGGACCGCGAGGAGGAGCGGACCGGGCGTCCGAGCCGGATCGCCCGGCTGGTCTCCCCGTTCATCCACTGAGGATCCGCGGACCCAGCTTCGACGCGATCCAGCTCGCCGCCGGATGGCCGACGCGATGAAGGTCGTCGACGACGGCGGCCAGGTCGTACGTCGTGCTGCGCAGCCGACGTCGTACCCCTCCTCGTCGGCCGTGAGCAAGGCCCAGCGCGCCAGGCCGTCCCGGGACCGCGGGAGGCTGACCGCGCCCGGGTTCACCACCCGGACGCCGTGGACCGCCCGATCGAGCGGGACGTGGGTGTGCCCGACCAGGACGAGATCGGCCGCGTCGCGGGTGAAGCCGAGCGCGTGGAGGTCCGCGTCGGTGCCGTCGGGGTGCGCACCGGCTCCGTCGTCGCGGCCGGGCGAGGCGTGAGCCAGCAGCACCCGCGGGCCGTTCGGCAGGATCACCCGCTCCTCGACAGGCCTGGTGCTCAGCCAACGCTCGTGGCCGGCCGCGGCGACGGCATCCCGCGTCCATGCCAGGGAACCGAGCACCTCCGCCAGGACGCGGCGTTCCTCCTCTGTGCGCGGCTCGTCGACACGCGGCTGCATGCCGCTGACGTCGCCGGTCAGGACGTATCGGTCGGTGTTCCCGCGTACGCACCTGACGTCGCCGAGCCCACGGATCCGGTCCAGCGTCTCGGCCGGACGCGGGCCGTAGGCGACGAGGTCGCCGAGGATCCAGTACGCCGTCACGTCGGCGGCCGCTGCGTCTGCCAGCACGGCGTCGAGTGCGGCCGCGTTCCCGTGGACGTCCGAGATGACCGCGACCCGCATGCCCCGGTCTACCAGTCCCGCTGCTCAGAGGCCGTTGTCGGCGGTGTCGGCCGGCTTGCCCGGCTGCCGGACCCAGGCCTGGAAGAACGACGCGAGATCCTGGCCGCTGATCTTCTCGGCGAGCGTCTCGAAGGCACCGGTGGAGCCGTGGGCGTGCCGGTGCACGACGGCCCAGCGACGCAGCAGGTGGGCGAACGCCTCGCCGCCGATCCGGCGACGGAGCGCCGCCAGCGTCATCGCCCCGCGCTCGTACACCGGGCCAGTCGAAGAGGTCCGCTGCCCCCGGGTCGGCGACCACGAGGTCCCAGAACCCGGAGCTCGCCGGCGTCGAGCCGTAGACCTCGCGCAGCCAGCGCGAGGTGGTCTGGCCGCCGTGTCCCTCGGTCCAGCGGTGCTCCATGTACGTCGCGAAACCCTCGTTCAGCCACACGTCCGCCCAGTGCCGGACCGAGACCGAGTCGCCGAACCACTGATGGGCCAGCTCGTGGACCATCAGCAGCCGCGAGACGCCGCGCGGGTACACGGGACGGGTCTGGTTCTCCAGAGAGAACCCCGGGTCGAGCGCGGTGACGACGCCTCCGGTGAACCGGAAGGGGTAGCGACCGAGCTGATGCTGCAGCCAGTGCACGATCTCGGGCGTCTTCCGGAGGCCGGTCACGGCGCTGTCCCGCTGCGCCGCGCCGAGGCGGCGCGAGACCGCGAGGTAGTAGGGAAGATGGTGCGCCGTGCCCTGTCGGATCTCGAACTGGCCGGCCACGAAGAACGCCAGGTACGTCGCCATCGGGCCGCCGCCGCCCCAGTGGTACGTCGCGCGGTGGCCGGTCCGGCGTACCCCGAGGAGACGGCCGTTGGAGACCACCTGCTGGTCGCGGGGGACGGTGACGTGGATGTCCATCCGCGCCTTGTCCAGCGGATGGTCGTCGGCCGGGAACCACCACGGCGCCATGTGCGGCTCGTTGACCGCCTCGGCCTCGTGCGCCGTGGCGACCCAGTTGCGCTCCCCCGCGTAGCTGTAGCGTGCCGGGCGTCCGGCGTACCGCACCGTGACGCTGACCGTCCTCCCGGCGGCGATCGGGCGTCTCGGCTGGATCCGTAGCTCGTGGTGGTCGGGTCGGGTGAACGTGGCAGGACCCGTGGACAGCTGCACCGACGAGACCGGCAGCAGGAAGTCGAGGTCGAACCAGCGCAGCCGGTCCTTCGTGCGCAGGGTCAGCCGGGTCCGTCCGGTGAGGCGACCGGTGAACAGATAGGTGTCGTGGATGGCGTAGGAGCGGACGTCGATGCCGGCGTTCCCGTCCTCGGGGAAGTACGGATCCCCGATGCCGGTGCCCGGATCGGCCGATGCGGCCGCGGTTGCTTCGGCGGCGTCGTCCGCCGGTGCGTGGTGCACGCCCGAGCCGCCCGCCACGAGTCCGATCGCGACGAGCGCGACGGTGATCCGGGTGAGCACGGAGGAAGCCTAGGGCCGGCGATCCCGGCCGCGTCGGGAGACGCAGGATCGTTATTCGCGTTGCGGACCGCGGCCGCGCCCTGCCACACTCGTCCGCGGCCCGGAATCCGGCCGGTGCCCCGAGTGAGAGGAGCTGCGACGTGACGACCGAAGTCTTCGGCATGCCCACCGCCGTTACCTCTTCTGACTGGAGCACCACCACCGATGCATTCGGAGCACTACACCGAGCGCGCTGACGCGCTCGAAGAGTTCTTTACCGACAGCTACACCCACGTCGACCCGCTGAGCGGGATCGACCCGTCGTTCGTCTTCGACTTCGAGGAGTACGACGACCTCGAGGACGGCCAGCGCTGGTCCACCTGGCTCTCGGTCGAGCCGCTGCAGCGCGGGCCGGAGCCGCGGCCCGACTGGCTGGTCACCTCGCAGGGGGCGATCGACACCGAGCTCGGCATCCTCAAGACCGGCAAGGAGGCCGATGTCTTCCTGGTCGAGCGGGCCGACCCGCTCGACCCGGAGAACGCGGTCGTGATGGCCGCGAAGCGCTACCGCGCGCCCGACCACCGCAGCTTCCACCGCTCGGCGGCGTACACCGAGGGACGCTCGATGAAGCGCTCTCGCGACAACCGCGCCCTCAAGCGGAAGAGCACCTTCGGCCGCGAGGTCGCCGCCGGCGAGTGGGCCGTCTCCGAGTGGGGCGCGCTGGTCCGGCTCTGGCAGCTCGGCCTGCCGGTCCCCTACCCGGTGCAGATCGACGGCACCGAGATCCTGATGGAGTGGATCACCTACGACGGGGAGTCGGCGCCGCGGCTGGCGCAGACCCGGCCCGATCCGGAGCTGCTCGCGTCGTACTTCGACCAGCTGCGCGACTCGCTGGCCACGCTCGTGCAGGCCGGGCTCGTCCACGGCGACCTCTCGGCGTACAACATCCTGGCGGCGGGGCCGCGGTTGGTGATCATCGACCTGCCGCAGGTCGTGGACCTGGTCGGGAACGCGAACGGGATGGACTACCTGCTCCGCGACTGCACCAACATCTGCGGATGGTTCCGCGGGAAGGGGCTCGAGGTCGACGAGCAGGAGCTGTTCGGAGAGCTGATGGCCCACGCGTTCTGAGAGCGCCCCTCCGCCGAGCCTGCGAGCCGGAGGACCAGGCGCGAAGGTTGCCCTTCGAGACGCCTCGTCCCTCGGCTCCTCAGGAACCGGCGTCGGCGTACACCCGAAGCGAAGCGAGGGAGTGCGCGACGCGTCTCGAAACCCGGTGACGCCCGCGCCGACCTCGCGGTCCTAGAGTCAGCCCGTGCGCAAGGTCCGCGGGCGGTCGATCCGGGTCCGCCCGATGGCCGGCGCGCCGCGGATGGAGCACGGCGACGTGCCGATCGACCCCTACCGCGGCGCGCTGTACACGCCCGCCGAGCTGTACGACGTCCAGCCGTACGCCGGCTCGCTGGACGCTCGCGCGTACGCCTGGTCGCTCGAGCCGCCGACCCCGCAGGCCACCCTCGCCCAGGCGCTGCACGACCACGCCGTCGACGAGGCCCTCACCGAGTGGATCACCGGCCGGCACCTGGTCGGGGTCATGGGCGGGCACGCCCTCGACCGCTCCTCCGCGGCGTACGCCGACGCTGCCCGCCTCGGCTGGATGCTCGGCCAGCGGCACGTCGTCGCGACCGGCGGCGGTCCCGGTGCGATGGAGGCCGCCAACCTCGGCTGCTTCCTGGCCGGCTCCTCGCGTGACCGTCTGGCGTCAGCGGTCGCGACACTCGCCGGCGTGCCGTCGTTCAAGCCGTCGGTGGACCAGTGGGCGGCGAAGGCCCTGACCGTCGTCGACGGGGTGTCCGGCCGGGAGTCGCTGGGCATTCCGACCTGGTTCTACGGCGACGAACCGCCGAACGTCTTCGCCACCGCGATCGCCAAGTACTTCCGCAACGCGACCCGTGAGGCGATCCTCCTCCAGGTCTGCGACGCGGGGATCGTGTTCCTTCCGGGCGCCGGCGGCACGGTCCAGGAGATCTTCCAGGACGCCTGCGAGAACTACTACGCCGCTCCGGGGTCGGTCGCGCCGATGGTCCTGGTGGGGCGGACGTACTGGACCGAGACCCTCCCCGCCTGGCCGCTGCTGCACTCGCTCGCCCGCGGCCGGGCCATGGAGGGCCAAGTGCACCTGGTCGACACCGTGGACGAGGCGGCCGGGTTGGTGCAGGAGCGGCGTGTTCCCCGGTCTACCGGGGAATCATGACGTTCTCGGCCGAAATTTCCCCCCAGAAGGTCAGCGTTCCCCGGTTCACCGGGGAACACGCCGCCACGCGGATCAGGCCCGGGTCGCGGCCAGCTGGCCGCAGGCGCCGTCGATCTCGCGGCCGCGGGTGTCGCGGACGGTGGTGGGGATGCCGCGGGCCTCGAGGCGGCGTACGAACTCCCGCTCGTCGGCCGGGTCGGAGGCGGTCCACTTCGACCCGGGAGTCGGGTTGAGGGGGATCAGGTTGACATGGACCCACCCCCAGTCGCCGCGGGCGAGGAGCACGTCGGCGAGCAGGTCGGCGCGCCAGGCCTGGTCGTTGATGCCGCGCATCATGGCGTACTCGATCGAGACCCGGCGCTTGGTCACCCGCGCGTAGTTCCAGGCCGCGTCGACCGCCTCTGCGACCGAGAAGCGGGTGTTGATGGGAACCAGCTCGTTGCGCAGCTCGTCGTCCGGCGCGTGCAGCGACAGCGCCAGCGTCACCGGGATCCCCAGCGATGCCAGCTGATGAACACGCGGCACCAGCCCGACCGTCGAGACGGTGATCCCGCGGGCGCTCATCCCGAGACCGGACGGAGCGGGCTCGGTGAGCCGGCGTACGGCGCCGATCACCGCCTTGAGGTTCGCCAGCGGCTCGCCCATCCCCATGAAGACGACGTTCGAGACCCGCGCCGGACCGCCGGGCACGTCACCACGCGCCAGAGACCGCGCCCCCGCCATGACCTGCTCGACGATCTCGGCGGTCGACATGTTCCGCTGGAGCCCGCCCTGGCCGGTGGCGCAGAACGGGCAGGCCATCCCGCAGCCCGCCTGCGACGACACGCACATGGTGACCCGGTCGGGGTAGCGCATCAGCACCGACTCGACGAGCGCGCCGTCGAACAGCCGCCACAGCGTCTTCCGGGTCGTGCCCCGGTCGGCCTCGAGCGTTCGGATCGGCGTCATCAGCGGCGGCAGGAAAGCCGTGACCAGCTCCTCGCGCTGGGCCGCCGGCAGGTCGGTCATCGCGGCCGGGTCGTCGACGAGCCGGTCGAAGTAGTGCGTCGACAGCTGCTTCGCGCGGTACGCCGGGAGCCCGAGCTCGGCGGCGTACGCGGCCCGCTCCTCGAGCGAGAGGTCGGCAAGGTGCCGCGGGGGCTTGGCCCGGCCTCGCGGCTCGGCCATCACCAGCGGCAGGGTGCGCGAGGACGGGTCGGACATGACCCGCCCATTCTCCCATCCGAGCGCCGGATCTCAGTATCCGCGGCTGTACGGGGTGTACGACGAGGATGGGTTCCCGCTGGGCTTCGAGCCACCCGTGCCGCCTGTCAGCGGCTTGCCCGACGGCGAGACCGCGGACCACGTGCCGCCGAACTCCTGAAGGCCCTGACCGTTCACGTCCCCGGGCTGCTGGTCCTTGGTGAAGGTGTAGACCGGGTGCCCGGCGACGGTGGCGATCGCCGTGCCGTCGGGGGTGGTCGTCTGCCCGGTCTTCGCATGGAGCGTCGACGTGCCCCCGGGCGCGCTGGCGGGCCAGAACTGCAGGCACGCGGCGGAGCAGGTGGACTTGTTCATCCCGTCCGCGGAGAGGACGTAGAGCGTCATCCCCTGCCCGTCGACCAGGACCCGCCCGAGAGAGGTGCTGGCGACGGCGAGCCCCGTCGCGCTCGAGCTTCCGGGACCGTTGGACCCGGTGGTGTCCGCCGCCGTGGCATTGCTGGTGTTGTTGCCGCACGCGGTCAGGGTGAGTGCGGTGGCCGCGGCGAGCGCCGCAAGGGCCGGGATCTTCATGACGTCCTCCTTGTGGTGACACAGGAGGTACGACGGTGCCCGGCGTGCCGTTCAACAGTGATCTGTAAAGGTGCTGGAAAACCGCAGCCGGCTTCAGCCCTCGATCTGCACCATCACCCAGACCACCAGCGCCGCGGTCAGACCGATGACGACGGCCGTCGAGACGACGCCGAGCAGCATGAACTGCGCGAACCGGCGGGTCTTGCGGGGGATCAGCATCGCCAGGGGGACGACCAGCACGAGCGCCACGAGCGGGAAGAGCCGCCGGGCCGACGAGTCGCTGACCAGCAGCCCGAGCAGCGTGGCGTAGATGCCGGGGATGACGATGACGTAGGCGACGCCGGTGAAGAACCCGACCAGACCGGCGAAGGTCGGGTGGGACCGGTGCCACCAGCTGGGCTCGGAGTCGGGACCGTCCTCGACCTCATTCCCGGCGTGACCATCGGCCGTGGACGCGCCGGGATCGCTCATGGCTCCAGCATGTCACCCGGGTCGTGAGGCACCGGGTAATGAACGACGTCCGGCATCGCGAGCCGCGCCCACCAGTCCAGGTCGGGCGGCTCGCCAAGGAGGGCCGAGCGCAGCAGGGTCCATGCGGTGCCGTGCCCGACGAGGACGACGTCGCGTCGGCGGTGCTGGTCGAGGATGCCGGCGACCGCGGACACCACACGCCTGCGGGTGTCGGCCAGGGCCGCCCACCCGTCGTACGCCGGGTGGTCCGGGTGATCGAACGCGCGGCGTACGACGGTCTCGAAGTCGTCGATCCAGTCCGCGGTGAGACGCTCGTGCTCCCGGAGGTCGGCGACCACCTCGACGGGCCCGTCGGTGAGGAGGCGGGCGGTGCCGATCGCCTTCGGCTCGGGCGAGGAGAACCAGTCGGCGTGCGCGGGCAGTCGTCGACGCAGCACGCGCACGTCGTCGGCGTACGCCGGATCGAGCTCCCACTCGTGCGCGGGCCGGGACGGGTCGACGACCGGGCGGCCGTGCCGGACGAGGTACAGCACGCGGGGCACGCCGCTAGAAGACCAGGTAGTGCAGGAGCAGCCAGATCGGCGCGATCGTGGCCAGCAGGGAGTCGAGCCGGTCCATCAGGCCGCCGTGCCCGGGGATCACGTGGCTCATGTCCTTGATCCCGAGGTCGCGCTTGATCACCGACTCGCAGAGGTCGCCCAGCGTGGCCATCACCACTGCGATCGCGCCGAGGCAGACGCCGATCCACCAGTCGGCGTCGAGCACCCAGACGATCATGGCGACGCCGACCGCCACGCAGAAGACGGCCGAGCCCGCGAACCCCTCCCAGGACTTCTTCGGCGAGATCACCGGCGCCATCGGGTGGCGGCCGAACAGCACCCCGGCCACGAAGCCACCGATGTCCGAGCCGGCAGTCACCGCGATGAACGTGAGGATGCCCTTGACCCCTGCGTCGTACCGGTCGAAGCCGGTGGCACCACCTTCTCTGAGCATGAGCGCCACGAACGAGCCGAGGAACGGCACGTAGACCAGGGTGAAGACCGATGCCGTGGCGTTCTGCACGTAGCCGGGTACGCCGCGCCGCAGCAGCCAGAGCATCGTGACGAGCGCGCTGACCGCGGTCGCCGTGACCAGGGCCGGCGCACCCCAGAAGTAGGCGACCACGACCATCACGACGCCGCCGGCCATCAACGGCTGCTCCGGGAGGTCGACGTCCTTGGCGGCGAACCCGCGATGCAGCTCCCACACCGCCACCGTCACGGCGGCGGCGACGACCAGGATGAACAGGGTCTTCCAGACCAGGAGTGTCGCCAGGATCAGCGCGATCAGGACGACGGCGCTGACGATCGAGACCGGCACGTCGCGGCCGGCGCGCCCGTGGTCCCGCGAGGGCGCCGGCGGGTCCTGTGTCATGTGGAGGTCGTGGGAGGGCCGGGCTGCCGGTGCGGGAGTCGAGTGCTCACACCTCGAGCAGCTCGGACTCCTTGTGCTTGAGCAGCTCGTCGATGGAGTCGGTGTGCTGCTTGGTCACCGAGTCGAGGCGCTTCTCGGCGCCGGTCACGTCGTCCTGGCCGACCTCGCCGTCCTTCTCCATCTTCTCCAGCTGCTGCTTGGCGTGCCGGCGCAGGTTGCGCACGGCGACGCGGCCCTCCTCGGCCTTGTGGCGGGCGATCTTGATGTACTCCTTGCGCCGCTCCTCGGTGAGCTCGGGGAAGACGCAGCGGAGCACCTTGCCGTCGTTGGCGGGATTGACGCCGAGGTCGGAGTCGCGGATCGCTCGCTCGACATTGCCGATCGCGTTCACGTCGTACGGCGCGACCAGGATGACGCGGGCGTCCTGCGAGGTGAACGACGCGAGGCTCTGCAAAGGGGTCGGAGTGCCGTAGTAGTCGACCATGATCTTGTTGAACATGCCGGGGTTGGCCCGGCCGGCACGGATGGCCGCGAACTCCTCGCGGGTCGCCTCGACGGACTTGTCCATCTTGCCGTCGGCCTCGTTGAGGATGTCGTTGATCACGGGTCCGTCCCTTCGTGGTTCAGCGTGCCGCCCGGTCGCTGCCCGTCCGTCGAGACCACCGGCCGGTCAGTCGGCGGTGACGAGCGTGCCAATCTTCTCACCCTGCACGATGCGCAGGATGTTGCCCTGCTCCTCCATCCCGAAGACGATCAGCGGCAGCTTGTTCTCCATGCAGAGCGCGAACGCCGTGGCGTCGGCGATGCGCAGGTTGCTCTGGAGAGCCTCCTGGAAGGTCAGCCGGTCGAACTTCGTGGCCGTGGGGTCGAACTTCGGGTCGGCGCTGTAGACGCCGTCGACCCCCTGCTTGGCCATGAGCACGACCTCGCACTTGGTCTCGAGCGCACGCTGGGCGGCGACGGTGTCGGTGGAGAAGAAGGGCATGCCGGCGCCGGCGCCGAAGATCACGACGCGGCCCTTCTCGAGGTGTCGCATCGCGCGGCGCGGGATGTAGGGCTCGGCGACCTGGCCCATCGCGATCGCCGTCTGCACGCGGGTCTCGACGCCTTCCTTCTCGAGGAAGTCCTGGAGGGCCAGGCAGTTCATGACCGTGCCCAGCATGCCCATGTAGTCCGCGCGCGTGCGGTCCATCCCTCGCTGCTGCATCTGGGCGCCGCGGAAGAAGTTGCCGCCGCCGACGACCACGCACACCTCGACGCCCTCCCGGGCGACCTCGGCGATCTCACCGGCGATCCGGTGCACCACGTCGGGGTCGACACCCACCTTGCCGCCGCCGAAGACCTCGCCGGACAGCTTCAGCAGGACGCGGTGGTAGGCGGTCACAGGGCTCCTCGGTGGTGGCGCGAAGTCGGGCTACCCGCACCCTACTTCGGTCGGGGCGTGTCTCCCTATCCTCGGCCGTCGCGAGCGCGCAGCCGGCGAGGGACGGGGCGACGGGGTCTAGGCGCCGACCTCGAACCGGGCGAACCGGGTGACCGTGGTGCCGGTCTCGTCGAGCACGGCCTTGACGGTCTTCTTGTTCTCGGTGACCGACGGCTGCTCCAGGAGGACGACCTCCTTGAAGAAGCCGTTGAGCCGTCCCTCGGTGATCTTGGCGATCGCCTGCTCGGGCTTGCCCTCCTCGCGCGAGGTCGCCTCGGCGATCTGGCGCTCGTGCTCGACGACGTCGGCGGGGACGTCGTCACGGGTCAGGTACTGCGGGCGCATGGCCGCGATCTGCTTGGCCGCACCGCGCGCGGCGTCCGCGTCACCGTCGTACGCGACCAGGACGCCGATCGCGGGGGGAAGGTCGGCGGCGCGCTTGTGCAGGTAGGCGACGACGGGGCCGTCGAAGTGCGCGTACCCGCCGAGCTCGATCTTCTCCCCGATCGAGATGGCGAGCGCCTGGACGATCTCATCGACGGTCTCGTCACCGGCCCGGACGTTCTTGAGTGCGTCGAGGTCCGCCGGCTTGGCCTCCGAGGCGGCGTCGGCGATCTTCTGTGCTGCCGCGATGAAGTCCTCGCCCTTGGCGACGAAGTCGGTCTCGCACTTCAGCTCGACCAGCACGCCCGCGGAGTGGGCCACGAGCCCGGCCGACGCGGTGCGCTCGGCGCCGCGCTTCGCGGCCTTCGCGGCGCCCGTGGTCCGCAGGATGTCGGTGGCCGCGCTGAAGTCACCGCCGGCCTCGTCGAGGGCCTTCTTGGCGTCCATCATCCCGGCACCGGTCATGTCCCGGAGCCTCTTGACGTCACTGGCGGAGAAGTTCGCCATCGTGCTACCTGCCTCTCAGATGAGTCGTGGGTGTTCGCCGCGGCGCACCGCATCGCGGACGGCGCCGTACGGGGGGTGCGAGCGCTCGGCTCAGGCCTCGGTCGTCTCGGCCTCGGCGCCCTGGTCCTCGGCGGTCTCGGCGTCGGCCGCGTCGGTGGACTCGGCGTTCGCGAATCCTGCCGCCTCGGCGGCCTCAGCCGTGCGGAACCACACCTCGGCGTTGGTCCGCGCGTACCACGGGCTGCTCGGGGCGTGGAACTTCATGGAGTTCCTGTTGCCCTTGATCTCGAAGCCTGCGGGAGCCGCGCCGTCCGCGAGCGGGGCGGCCGAGTCGGGACCGAACTCGCCCTGCACCGTCGCGCCGCTGTCGGCCGGCGCGCCGTCGTCGGTCGCGCTCGTCGTGACCACTGCCTCCGTCGAGCCGGCCTCGCCGTCGGTCGAGGTCGTCGAGGCGACGGCCTCCGTCGCGACCTCGGCCGGAGCCGTGGTCGTCACCTCGGCGGCGGGCGCGGCCGCGGGCGCCTGGTCGGCGTCGCCACCCAGGAGCTCCCGCTCCCACTCGGCCAGGGGCTCCTCGGCCCCGGCCTCGGCGCCCTCGGTCTTGGCACCCGAACGGGCGATCAGGCCCTCGGCAACGGCGTCGGCGACGACACGTGTGAGCAGGCCGACGGCGCGGATCGCGTCGTCGTTGCCCGGGATCGGGAAGTCGACCTCGTCGGGGTCGCAGTTGGTGTCGAGGATGCCGATGATCGGGATGCGCAGCTTGCGCGCCTCCTCGACGGCCAGGTGCTCCTTCTTGGTGTCGACGACCCAGACCGCGGCCGGCGTACGACTCATCTCGCGGATACCGCCCAGGGTGCGCTCGAGCTTGTCGCGCTCGCGCTTCATCCCGAGCAGCTCCTTCTTGGTGCGCCCGGAGCCGGCGACGCTCTCGAAGTCGATCTCGTCGAGCTCCTTGAGGCGGTTGATCCGCTGGTGCACCGTCGAGAAGTTGGTGAGCATGCCGCCCAGCCAGCGCTGGTTGACGTAGGGCATGCCGACCCGGGTCGCCTGCTCGGCGATGGCCTCCTGGGCCTGCTTCTTGGTGCCGACGAACATCACGGTGCCGCCCTTGGCGACGGTCTCCTTGATGAACGCGTACGAGCGGTCGATGTAGGCCAGCGACTGCTGCAGGTCGATGATGTAGATGCCGTTGCGCTCGGTCATGATGAAGCGCTTCATCTTCGGGTTCCACCGACGGGTCTGGTGTCCGAAGTGCACGCCGCTCTCGAGCAGCTGGCGCATGGTGACGACTGCCATGGAGGTTCTCCTGTGTGGGGCGCACACCGGCGCCCGGTTGTTCTCAGTTGTCGCCACCGGCGGGTGCCGGCGGCCCTGACGTCTGCGCGCGACCCCACCCGGCCTGGTCGGGCCGGGACCGAGGATCGTCGCCCACGGGTGGTCACCTGCCGGAGCAGCAGGTGTCGCGGTCTGCGGACGTGCGAAGTCAGCTCCGTCAGGAGCTGCTGCTCCCAGCGTAGTCGAGCGCGTCCGGCCCCACCAATCCGCACGCGGGGGCTGGCCACCGGCCGAGCGCGTCGGGGCCCGCGGCCGAGAACCGTCCACAGAGCGTCCTCCCGCCACCCTCGTCCACAGGCTTCCGCGCTCCGATCGCTGGGTGCCGGCGCCGGCCGCGATGGTGGGCGGCATGCGGATTCCACTCCCCCACCCGACGCGGGTCCACGGGCGCCGGTCGCTGGTCGTCGTCGCCGTGCTGCTGGCCGCGCTCGTCTCCCTCGCGCGGCCCACCGGCGCGGCCGGTGTGCCCGTGGACCCGGTTCCGGTCGGGGTGTGGCCGCTGCAGCCGGCTCCCCGGGTCGTCCGGGCTTTCGACCCGCCCGACTCGACGTGGGGGCCGGGCCACAGGGGCGTCGACCTCGCGGGCAGCGTCGGCCAGGTGGTCCACACTGCGCTGGCCGGTCGGGTGACCTACGCCGGTCGTGTCGCCGGCCGCGGCGTCGTCGTGGTCGACCACGGGTCCACCCGCACCACCTACGAGCCGGTCTCCGCGTCCGTGCGCGTCGGCGACGTGCTCGCCCGCGGGCAGCCGATCGGCAGCCTCGCGCTCGCCGGCTCCCACTGCTTCCCGGAGGCCTGCCTGCACTGGGGGTGGCTACGCGGGAAGACCTATCTCGATCCGCTGCTCGTCGTCGGCGGCGGGCCGATCGTGCTCCTGCCCCTCTGGCGCAGCACCCCGGCCGGAGGCGTCACGCCGGTCACCCAGCCGTACGCCGCACTGCTGTCGAGGCTGCTCGCGCGATCCTCTCCCCCACCGACACGTTCCCGAGACCGGCGACGAACCGCGCCGGCACGCGCTCCGGTCTGGCGCCGTCCGCTCGCCATGCGCCCGCTCCTGCTGTGACAACGGCAATACCTTCGGCGAGCGCCGGCCCGGGCCGACCCGATCAGGCGCGGGGGTGTGCCTGGCGGTAGGCCTGACGCAGCCGGTCGGTGCTGACGTGGGTGTAGAGCTGCGTCGTCGCCAGCGAGGCGTGGCCGAGCAGCTCCTGCACCGAGCGGAGGTCGGCGCCTCCCTCGAGCAGGTGCGTCGCGGCCGTGTGCCGCAGACCGTGCGGACCGATGTCGGGTGCGCCGGGTACGTCCGCGATCCGCCGGTGCACCACCGTCCGGACCGCACGCTGGTCGATTCGTCCGCCGCGCGCTCCGAGGAACAGTGCCGGGCCGGCACCCGGCACGACCACCTGAGGGCGTCCCCGGCTCAGCCAGGCGTCGACCGCCTGCGCGGCGGGCCGACCGAACGGCACGGTGCGCTCCTTGCGGCCCTTGCCGAGGACCCGGACCACGTTGCGACCGCGGTCCAGGTCGTCGACGTCGAGCGCGACCAGCTCGCCGACGCGGACACCGGTGGCATACAGCAGCTCGAGCATCGCCGTATCCCTCAGCCCGAGCGGGCTGCCGTCGTCGGCGAGCCGGGCGGCTGCGGCGACCAGCTCCTGCGCCTCGTCCTGGCGCAGGACCGGAGGGAGCGTCCGCCGGGACTTCGGCGACCGGAGGCTCGCCCCCACGTCGCCGGAGATCCGGCCGGTGCGGGCCAGCCACGCGGTGAACACGCGCACCGCGGTGGCCCGGCGGGCCAGGGTGGTCCGCGAGCGGCCGGTAACCTGCTGCTGCGCCAGCCAGCTGCGGAGGATCCGGAGGTCGAGGTCCGCGACGTCGTCACGGCCCATTCTTCCGGCGTGCTCGAGGAGCCCGGCGACGTCTGACAGGTAGGCGCGCACGGTGTGCGGAGCCAGGTCACGTTCGGAGACCAGGTGCCGCTCGTACTCCGCGAGCACCGCGGACATGTCGCGGGTCGCACCGGCCATGCCGTCACTGTAGGTGGACGGGGGTGTGCACGGACCCCGGCTCGCCGCCGGGCAGCAGGAGGTGCTGGTAGGGCTGCGGGTCACTCGTTCGCGGCCGGCGTCAGTCGCCACCCGTGCGGCATCAGCTCGACCAACCCGTCTCGCATGAGACGTCGGAGCGACGCCTGCACGTCGAGCAGCGCCATTCCGGCGGTGGTCGCGATCGAGTCGACCGGGGCGGCTCGGGCGAGAGGGACCGCGTCGAGCACGCGCTGGTCCCGGGGCGGCACCGTGTCGCGACGTCGGCTCGGCGCTCGTGCTGGAGCGGCCAGATGCGTGCCGGTGTCGCCGACGACCTCGAGCACTTCGTCACCTCGCGTGACAAGGGAGGCGGCGCCGGCTCGGATGAGCTCGTGGACGCCCTGCGACTGCGCACTGGTCACCGGGCCGGGCACCCCCATGAGGTGGCGGTTGAGCCGGGTCGCCCAGTTGGCGGTGTTCAAGGCGCCGCTGCGGGCAGCGGCCTCCACCACGATCGTGCCGCGGCTGAGGGCTGCGATCAGACGGTTGCGGCTGAGGAAGCGCCCGCGTGTCGGAGCGCAGCCGGGTGGCACCTCCGCGACGACTGCCGAGGTGCGGCCGAGGTGTGCGAGCAGTTCGTGGTGAGCGGTCGGGTAGGCGCGATCGGCTCCGCACGCCAGGATCGCGATGTTGGCGCCGTCGACGGCAAGCGCTCCCCGGTGCGCGGCCTGGTCGATCCCGAACGCCGCCCCCGACACCACCGGATGTCCCGCCCGCACCAGGGCCCCCGCGATGCTGGCGGCGACCTCCGTGCCGTACGTCGTGGCCGAGCGTGCACCGACAACCGCCACCGCGCCCTCGAGGTCGTTGAGCCGGGTCGGGCCCTTCACCCAGAGTCCGAGCGGGGGCCCGCCGCGGTGGTCGAGCGTCTCTGCCCGGATCAGGTCGTCGACCTGGGCCGGCCACTCGGCATCGCCGGGCACGACATAGCGCAGCCCCAAGCGCTCCCCTCGCTCGAGCTCGGCGGCAGGATCGAGCCCACTCAGACGGGTGGCGACGTCGCGGGCCTCGGGCGTGTTCTGTGCCGGGTCGCTCAGCAACGCGTGGAGCCTCACCGCACCGAGTTGAGCTGTCAGGGATGCGATCTTCGCCTCCCCCGGCTCGGTCAGCCGCGACAGGGCGACCCGGGCCAGGCGGTCGTCGTCGGTCATGACGCGCGCCGGGCGACGCTGTCCTGCAGGAGCGCCTCGCCCTGGCGCAGCCGGAACGCGGTGTCGACGTCGGACACGGTCGGGACAGCACGACCTCGCAGGTCGGCGACCGTCCAGGCGACCCGATGCACTCGCACCGCACCCCGACGACTGAGCCTCCCGGCGAGAACCTCCTGCTCCAGCCGTGCCGCGCCCAGGTCCGGCAGGGGCCACTCCCGAGCGAGCACGGCGCTGGGCGCCTGGGAGTTCAGTCGCCACTCGCGACCGGCGTACCGGTTGTGCTGGCGCGCGCGTGCGTCAGCGACGCGAGCACGCACCACGGCGGACGTCTCCGGCTCCTCGCCAGGCAGCGCGCTCGGCTCCTGCCTGGTCGGCGGGAGTACGTGACGAAGGATGTCGATCCGGTCGTGCACGGGTCCCGTCACCTTGCGGGAGTAGTGGTGGCGCTGCAGCTGGGTGCACGTGCAGCGGTTGCCCGGAAGATCGGAGGAGTACTCACCGCAGGGGCACGGGTTGCAGGCCATCACGACCATCCCGCGCGCGGGGTAGGTGGCCGACTCCTCGCCTCGGGCGATGGTGACCTCGCCGCTCTCCAGGGGCTGACGCAGGGCGTCGATCACGTCGGATCGGAAGAGCGGGAACTCGTCCAGGAAGAGAACGCCACAGTGAGATCTGCTGACCTCACCAGGTCTGACCCGGCCGCTGCCACCACCGAGGAGACTTGCCTTGCTCGCGTCGTGATGGGGCGCGAAGAAGGGTGGCCGCCGAATCAGGTCGTCACCCGGCTCGAGCGCCCCGGCGAGCGAGTGGATGGCGGTGAGCTCGAGCGCCTCCTCGACCGAGAGGTCGGGGAGGATCCCCGGGAGCCGTTCGGCCAACGACGTCTTCCCCGAACCCTTGGGCCCGGACAGCATGAGATGGTGGCCGCCGGCGGCCGCGACCTCCATCGCGTACTTGACGTCCACCACCCCCTTGAGGTCCGACAGGTCGTGCTCGGTGAGGCGTCTCGATCCGCGCCACTCGATGAGGCGACTGCCGGACATGGGTGCCACTGGCGCCGCCTCAGGGACGACCTCTCCGCGCAGCTCCGCCCGCACCTGGGCCAGGGACCGCATCCCCAGCACGGTCATGCCCGGGACCATCGCTGCCTCGCGGGCCTGCGGCTCCGGGACGATGACGCGCGTGAAGCTTCGGCGGGATGCCGCCATCACCATCGGCAGGACGCCCGGGACCGACCGCAGCCCACCGGTGAGTGTGAGCTCGCCGATGACCAGGGTGTCGTCCAGGGTCCGCTGGCTCACCTCGCCGCACGCCGCCAGGATCGCCAGCGCGATCGCGAGATCGAAGTGCGTGCCGCGCTTCACGAGATCGGACGGCGCCAGCAGGATGGTGACGCGCCGGGTCGCACCCGGCCACTGGACGCCGGTGTTGGAAATGGCCATCCGACAGCGGTCGCGGGCCTCGTTCAACGAGGCGTCCGGGCGCCCGACGAGGGTCGTCCCGGGTGAGCCTGGCGAGACGTCGGCCTGCACGTCGATCAGATGTCCGACTGACCCCTGGAGGGAGACGGTGTGGGCGGTGGCGAGCGCCATCAGACGAGCCCCGGGACGTGCTCGACTGCCGCTGCACCACGTTGTGCCTTGTGCACGGCGACCAGGTCGATCCGGGTCTCCGCCGGCCGGACCTGGTGGGCCTCCGCCCACAGCGCACCCAGTCGCTTGAGCCGGTCCAGCTTGTCCGGCGTGATCGCCTCGTGCGGGGTGCCGTAGGCGTCGGAGGTGCGGGTCTTCACCTCGCACACCACGAGTACGGCACCGTCACGCAGCACCAGGTCGATCTCACCCGCCTCGCACCGCCAGTTGCGGTCGAGCACGACCATCCCCTGGTCGGCCAGATGGCGGGCGGCGACGCTCTCGCCGTACCGGCCGAGAGCCTGCCGCCGTCCCGAGGGAGCATCCGTCGTCGAGGTCATGCGCCCCAGCGTGGGCGCGACCGCCCTCCGTCAGAGACGCCGCACCCGCCGTCTGTGGACGGCGGGTGCGGAGAGAGCGTCTGTGGACGGAAAGCGGTCCGTGACTCAGTTGATCAGCTTGATGACCGGCGGTCCGACACCCAGGTAGTCGATGACCTTGCCGTCGCTGTCTCGCGGCATCGCGTCGATGTTGAAGAAGACGACGTTGAGCTGGGTGACGCCGTTGTTGTCGACCACGACGCCGTTGTCCGGGGTGCCGGTCTTGCTGCCCTTGACCGCGGTGGTCGTAGCCGTCTCGTCGGTGATGAACCCCGGACGGACGTCGACGATGGACCAGGTGTTCGACCCACCGCTGTCGGGCTGCACCTTCAGGACGGGGACCCAGACGAACCGGGGGTCGTCGGTGATCGAGTTGTCGAGCGCCTGCCCGCCGCTGTAGGCAGGGTCGCAGATGGTCGCGAGCGACTTGCCGTCCTGCAGGTAGCAGGTCAGGACGTTGTTGTCGATGGGGTAGTTCTTGCTGTTCACGGTCACGCTCCGGCTGTTGTTGCAGCCCGGCGTGGTCCCCGCCGTCGTCAGGAGCCCTGGCCAGGTGTTGCTGCCGTCGGTGATGCCGGTGATCAGGCCGGCAGTGGCGACGTTGGCGGCCAGACCTGTGTCGGTGTCGACGCAGTTGGTGTCCGGTAGCAGCGTGCTGCCGGAGGACACGACTGCGCCGTTTATACCGTCGGTGCACTCACCGACCGGACTGTCCGTGGCCCACTGGACGTGCTTGGTCAGGCTGAGGGGGGACTGCAGGCCGGAGGCGATGTTCACGGGGAGGTCGTTCGCACTCGCCACATCGGTGCGCGGCAGCTTCAAGGTGCCGAAGTTGCCGTCGAGCGACCCTGCCCCGCACTGCAGCACGGCGTTGCCCACCACCAGCGGAACCGCTTGGGACCGCGGTGACCACTGGTTGTTGTACTTGTCGAACACCCGGACCCACCACACGGCCTGGACCTGGGCCACCGCGTCAGGGATGTTGACCTGGACCGTGCTCTGTGGGTTGTTGCTGTACCCGTTGCCGCTCGCGTTGAGGTTGGTCTTGGTCGTGTCACCCATCAGCCAGAACGAGGACTGGGTCTGGACCAGGGTCGGGTCCGGGTTGTCGCCCCGGAAGAACCCGATCTTGGTGGTCTGATCCCACTTCGAGGCCGCGAGTTGCAGCATGTTGCCCGTGGAGTTGACCGTCAGCCCGGCCACCGGGTTGCCGGTGGAGTCGAGGGGCGTGGCCGGCTGCACCAGGCCCGTGTCGTTCGAGTCCGTGTCGTAGGCCAGCGTCGGCGCGACGGGGTTGACGTGACCGTTGGCCGGGTTGGCGATCGTCTGCAGTCCGTAGTCGCAGCCCTGCACCGCGAACATCGGGAGGACCCGCAGCCCCGGTGAGTAGATGTTGACCACTGCCTTGGCACCCACGTACGCGCCCTGGAAGCCCATGGCGCGTGCCATGCCGAAGCTCACGTAGTTGTTCGGCGCGGTGACCTGAAGGCCGTCCTTGCCCGCGACGGTCACGAACCGCACGTCACCGTTGGTCAGGTTGCCATCAGTCAGCTGCGCCGTGGTCACACAGGTGTTCGACGTCCAGCAGCTCTGCTTGTCGTCCTGCGGTTGGTTGGCGTTCATAGAGGCGGCGATCGCGCTGAGCACCGCGGCGCTGGGCGTGTCACCCACGTGTCCGGTCTGGGTCATCTGGGCGGCAGCCGCGAATGCCCCGAAGTCGGCTTGGGTCTGGGTCTGGGTGTGACGACCCACCTCGCTGCCGATGTCGGTGCCGAGCGCCGCGAGCGCCATGAGAAGCGCCGCGAGCAGGGCGAACATGATCGCCACGCTGCCTCGCTCTCGGCGCGGGCGAAGCCGATGCCTCAGCACGACGAGACCTCGTCGTCCTCGATCTGTGCCGACACCGTCCGCGTGATCGTCCCTCCGGTGGGCACGGGCAGGAAGTCCAGGAGCTGGGCGTTGGCCGTCACCGTGACCGTGAAACTGGTACCTCGGGTCGGCGAACTCGTCACGTCTGGGTTCTTGGTCACCCCTGTGACCTGCGCCGACTGTGCCTGCGCGTACGCAAGCGCCTGGCCGCTACCCCAGCAGTCTCCGACCTCGAGCTTGCGAGCGACCGTACTGGCCGCTCCCGACGTGTTCTGCCCGACGTAGAAGTACCAGCCGTACTCGATCAGCCCGAAGATCAGCACGAAGAACGGGATCATCACCAGCGCGAACTCGACCGCGGCTGCGCCGCCCTCGTCGCGCCCTCTCCGGATCCTCGTCATGCCACTCCGCCTTCTCGTCCGTCCGTGTCCGGCCGGTCACGGGCACAGGACGGCGCACTGTGCGTGGCTGAGAGTATGGGAGTGGGACACGACGCGACGCCGAAATGGCGAAACAGGTCATCCCGTGTCCCCGCGTGGCGCAGGGCCGGGCTTGGAAGTCCGAGTCAAATTTCTGTGGCCTAGACCAGGAAAGCCCTGTTGGGGTTCGCTCCCGGTCGGCTGTGCTCTCCGACCCCAGCGGTTCGCGAGGCACTGGGCGCTCGTTGCGCCCCCTTTCCGTGGGCCCTGGGCCCGGCCTCGTCGACCGTCGGGTCAGTTGATCAGTCGCAGCTGTTGGGTCCCCTTTCCCGTGTACTTCTTGACGTCCTGGCAGATGGTGATCGGGCACTGCGGGAGAGCCGCCTGGTTGATCATGATGACCTGCAGGGACAGCAGGCTCTTGCCGTTGGAGGTCATCGTCAGTCCGTTGCACGACGACGAGGTGCACGTCGCCTCGGGCGTGTTCTTGTACGCGGAGTTCAACTGGTCGGTGATGAAGGCCGGACGGAAGTCGATGATCTGATACTTGTCGGACCCGCCTGACGGTGTGGTGCCCAGCACTGGCACGTACACGAAACGGGGTGACGTGAAGATCGCCGTGGTGAACGCCGGCGCCGACAGGGTGTAGTTCTGAGCGTCGACGTCTCCCACGGTCACATCACCGACAGCACTCGTGTCGAAGAAGCAGGACAGCGTGTCGTTGTTGATGGTGATGCCCCTGAAGACGGTCGTGGCGGGGGTACCGTCCGGAGCGCACCCCGTGTTCGCGCCGACATGGGTCAGCAAGCCGGGCACTGTGGGGTTGGGATTCGGCACGCCGATCAACAGCCCCTCGTACGCCGAGTCGGCTGCGACGTCGCCGGTCTTCGTGTCCACGCAGTTGGTGTTGTCATTGGGCCAGAGAACCGTCCCGTCCCCCGCGGACAACGGGCAGGTCCACGGCGACTGCGGGTTGGGGAAGTAGTCGAGTGGGTGCTCGAGACCGGTCGCCACGTTGTAGGCGATGTTGTCGGTCTCCCCCTTGGGGCCTTGGCTGTTGTTGAGCAAGAGGCTCCCGAAGTTGCCGACATTCCCACCTTGGGAGCACACCAGGTTGGGGGCGCCCACGGTGAGAGGCAGCGCGTTCAGCGTGCCCTTCTTGTCCGCCACCGCTGACCACTGGGCCACACCGGCCGAGTCGGGCGCGAAGATGCGCACGTACCACGTGTCCTGAGCCAGTTTCGTCGACGAGAAGTCGGGGATCAGGATCTTGGTGTCGGTGACCATGTCAGGCGTGAGGGCGAACTCCGTGGGCGGTGGTCCCGCCGACGTGCTGCCGGACTCGAAGAACCCCACCTTCGTGGCGCCTGTGAATCCCGATCCGTCGATCTCCAGGGAGGTCGGTGTCGCCAACGGGTAGGCGACCGTCGGGGGGTTGGAGGCCGGGTTGGTGACCAAGGCGGTCTCGGCCGCATTGTTGGTCTGGCTGCCGGAGTCGAGATTGACGGCGTTGGCCGCCAGACCATTGCTCGGCTGGGCGATGGTCTGGTTTCCGTAGTCGCAGCCCTGCGCCGCGTAGTAGGGAAGCGTGCGTTGCAAGAGAGGCGTGAAGAGCCCGACCGTGGCCACGCGTTGGATGTCGGTGTCCTGGGCCCCGAAGATCCGCGCGAAGCCGAAGTCGACCTTCTGCGGAGGACTGACGACGGTCAGCTCGGTGGCGTCGTAGGTCTCCTTCCACGATCCATCCGCCTGCTTGGACGCCTCGCCGAAGATCACCTCACCGTCGGACATCTGGCAGTTCGTCAGCTTCGAGGCGTCGGTTCCGAAGTCGAACGGGTTCGTGTTGAGGTACTCGGCGACGTCATTGACCGCTGGACTCGCGGGGTCCGCGGCCGGACCGTCGAGGTACCCAGCACCGCCGAGGCAGGTCCCCCCCGTGGTCGTCGTCGGCAGGTCGCCCTCGACGCCTCCCGCCAGGGCCGAGAAGTCGGCGGACTTCTGGACATCGTGGCTCGTGACCCAGGCCTGGCCGAGATCCACGGTCAGCGCGGCCATGCTGAGCATCAGCACCGCCAGCAGGCTGACGATGATGGCGACGGCGCCCGACTCGTCGCGCTTGCGCCGAGTCATGAACAGGTCACCCCGGCGGCAGGAGTGGCATCCTCGACCCGGGCGGTCTGCGTCCGGATCACGGTGCCCCCGTCGGGGACCGGGAGGAACGGGAAGTGCAGATCCAGCGTGTCGAACTGCACCGTCAGGGTCACACTGCCCCCGGCGACCGGAGTCGCAGAATCTGCTCCGGAGGCGTCCTTGTAGGTCGGCGGCCCGGCGACCAGGGACCCCTGCAGAGCCGCGCCCAGGTCGTCGGACACGAGTGCCGTCAGCTCACCATTGTCCTGACACGCACCCACGGTCAGCCGGCGCAACGCGTCCCCCGTCGCGGACGTACCGGACTGCATCGCGTAGAAGTACCACCCGTACTGGATGATGCCGAAGACAAGGACCAGCAGAAGTGGCACCACGAGGGCGAACTCGACAGCGGCAGCGCCGCCGTCATCACGCCGTCGCTTCGCAGATAGCAGCATCGTGCGCTCCCCCAAAACATCTCCGCGCCGCCCCCGCGGCGCGGGCACAGGTCCCCCGACCGTGCATTGCCGAGATGAAGGCGAATCGGCCGGCCTGGCGCCGACTCGGTCCACCTCTGCCCCCGTGCGCCACTCATTCTCACCACGAATGACGTGGAACCCGAGTTAACTCTTGCTGGTCTAGACCAGCGAGAGCCCGGCTGCAGCCCGGCGGACGGTGACCGACGCCGTCGCCGTCACACCTTGGGCGGGTCGATCTCCTGCTGGCTGAGCTCCTCGACGTTGACGTCCTTGAAGGTCAGCACCTTGACGTTCTTGGCGAAGCGCGCGGGGCGGTACATGTCCCACACCCAGGCGTCGCTCATCGACACCTCGAAGAACACGTCGCCGGACTCGGTGCGGGCCTTCACGTCGACCTGGTTGCACAGGTAGAAGCGCCGGTCGGTCTCCACGACGTACTTGAAGATGCCGACGACGTCGCGGTACTCCCGATAGAGGGTGAGCTCCATCTCGGTCTCGTACTTCTCGAGATCCTCGGCGCTCATGCTGACTCCCCTCGCTTCCCTCGACCCGTCGATCCGACCCTAGTGCTGAGTACGAGCTCGTCGACCGAAGGAACGCCGTCCTCGATCGAAGTGGGCTCCTGCTCGAGCGTGGGATCGCTGGGGTCGACCTCGAGGCCGGCCGCACGGCGTACGTTGACGAACCGCATCCGGTGCTGCGGGCAGGGGCCGTACGTCGTCAGTGCGGCGGCGTGCATGTCGGTGATGTAGCCCTTGTGCGTCTTGAAGTCGTACGCCGGGTGCTCGCGGTCGAGGTCGACCATGATCCGGTCGCGGGTCACCTTGGCGAGCACGGACGCGGCACTGATGCAGGCGGCCACCCGGTCGCCCTTCCACACCGCGAGCCCCGGCGCCCCCAGCCCGTCGACGGGGAACCCGTCGGTGAGCACGTACTCCGGCGGCACGTCGAGCAGGGCCACGGCCCGCCGCAGTGCCTCGACGTTGGCGACGTGCATCCCGAGCCGGTCGCACTCCTCGGACTCGATGACGACCACCGACCAGGCCACGGCCTTCCGCATCACGTGGGCGTAGCACCGCTCGCGCGCCTTCTCGGTGAGCAGCTTGGAGTCGGCCAGGCCCGGGATCTCCCCGGACTTTCCCGGCTTGAGGATCGCGGCCCCGGCGACCAGCGGCCCGGCGCAGGCTCCGCGGCCGGCCTCGTCGACGCCGGCGATGACGCCCAGACCCGCACGGCGCAGCGCGCGCTCGTAGCCGTAGAGACCGGCGTCGCGCCGGACGGTCGCTCCGGGAGGCAGGCGGGTCACTGTCCGCCGGTGCCGGAACCGCTCTTCGCCGGCGCGGGGACTCCGGCGAAGTCCGCGGGCCGGTGCAGGACGTGGAACCTGTCGCGCGGCCAGAGCAGCACGAAGACCTTCCCGACGACGTCGTCGACCGGGATGTAGGGGTCGGGTGTGCAGTCGGGGGTGTGCTGAGCGCACAGGTGCATGGTCGAGTCGTCGGAGTTGTCGCGGTTGTCGCCCATCACGAAGATCGAGCCCTTCGGCACCGGCCCCGCGGTCCAGTTGCAGGTCGTGATCATCGGCCCGTTGCAGTTCATGCCGGGCGTGTTCTTGATGTAGGCGTTCTCGTCGAGCGGATGACCGTTGACCAGGATCCGGCCCTTCTTGTCGCAGCAGTGGATCGTGTCGCCGGCCACGCCGATGACGCGCTTCACCAGGTGACCGCCCGAGGGGTAGAGCCCGATCTTGGCCATCACCTGGCCGATCGGGTTGGAGGGTCCGGCGTCCTCCTCCTGGCTCAGCCAGCCGCCGGGGTCCTTGAACACCACGACGTCGCCGCGCTGCGGCGTACCCCCGAACCAGTACGACGTCTTCTCGACCAGGATGCGGTCGTTCTTGACCAGGCCCGGCTCCATCGACTCCGACGGGATGTAGAAGGCCTGGACGAAGAAGGCCTTGATCACGATCGCGAGCAGGATCGCGATCGACAGCAGCAGGATCGTCTCCTGCCACAGCGGCAGGTGCTTCTTGGCCTTGGGTGCCGACCGTCGCCGCTCAGGCTCGTCACCCTCGTCGAGGGAGGTCGCGGAACGGTTGTCGGTCACCTGTTGAGCCTAACGAGTCAGTGGTCCCGGATCGCCGACCGCCGCTCAGGCCTCCCGCCGCTCCTTGATCTTGGCGGCCTTGCCGCGCAGGTTGCGCAGGTAGTACAGCTTCGCCCGGCGGACGTCACCACGGGTCACGACCTCGATCTGCTCGAAGATCGGCGAGTGGAGCGGGAAAGTGCGCTCGACACCGACGCCGAAGGAGACCTTGCGGACGGTGAAGGTGCGGCCGATGCCGGCGCCCTGGAGGCGGATCACCACACCCTGGAAGATCTGCACGCGGGAACGGGTGCCCTCGGTGACCTTGACGTGGACCTTGACGGTGTCGCCGGCGCGGAAGTCGGGGATGTCGTCGCGCTTCGCGGCGTTACCCAGGTCGGTGACGGCGCCGATGTTGTTGACGGTCATGTCTCTCCTCACGGGTGCCACAGGTCAGCCGTGGTGGGGAAATGTGTGTCCAGTTGGTGGTCCCTCCGCGTGGCCGGCGGCGCCGTGCTCCCCCTGTGGCAGGAGCCGGTGCGGAGGTCTCGAACGATGACGTCGGGACGCTCCTTGTTTGGCCGGACGGACCGAGGGCCAATCTTGCCAGACCGCTCCCGAGCCCGGCGAATCAGCGTCGGCGCTTGGTCATCACCACCGCACCCGGCGGCCCCGGGGCGGGACCCTGGAGCCGGTAACCGGCCTTCTTGTACATCCGGATGTTGTCGACGCTGTTGGCGCCGGTGTGGAGCTCGTACGTCGTGACCTCGTCGGGCGCCGCGTCCTCGATGAACCGGAGCAGGTGGCGGCCGAGGCCACGACCCTGCAGATCGGGAGCCACCATCACCCTCCCGACGTCCCAGACCGGCCCGTGCGGGCCCTCGCCGGCGACCCGGCCCCGGGTGGCGCCGACGATGCGGCCGCCCTCGACCGCGACGAAGGTCGTCCATTCCTCGATCCCCCGGAGGGCGTCGTCGAAGGACTCCTCGAGCGCGGGGATCGCCACGCCGGGGTTGGCCCAGAGCTCCTGGAGCCAGCAGGCGCGGGTCAGCGTGAACAGCTCGCCGGCGTCGGCGCGGGTCGCCGGCCGGATGTCCAGGTCGATGCCGCCCAGTCCGACGACCGCCGAGGGGTGGGCGAGGTCGGGTCGGCGCGCGACCGTGCGGCGTACCGACTCGGCGTGACGCCAGGCGGCGATGGCTGCGTGGTCGCCGGAGAGGAGCACCTCGGGGACGTCGCGCCCGCGCCAGGTGGCGGGCTTCGTGTAGACGGGATATTCGAGCAGGCCGTCCTCGTGGGACTCCTCGGCGAGCGAGGCGGGGTTGCCCACGAACCCGGGCAGGAGCCGGGCGACCGCCTCGATGATCGCGACCGCGGCCACCTCTCCCCCGTTCAGGACGAAGTCGCCCAGCGAGAGCTCACGGACGTCGTACGTCGTGACGAACTCGTCGATGACCCGCTGGTCGATGCCCTCGTAGCGGCCGCAGGCGAGCACCATGTGGTCCACCTCGGCGAGCTCGCGCGCGACGGCCTGCGTGAACGGCGTACCGCTCGGGGTCGGGACCACGAGCGTCGGCCGCTCGCCCGCAGGGCCGGGCGGGACCAGCGCGTCGAGTGCCTCGCCCCATGGCTCGGGCTTCATCACCATCCCGGCACCGCCGCCGTAGGGGGTGTCGTCGACGGTCCGGTGACGGTCGTGGGTCCAGTCGCGCAGGTCGTGCACGGCGATGTCGAGCAGCCCGGAGGTACGGGCCTTGCCGGTCAGGGAAAGATCCAGCGAGTCGAACCAGGCCGGGAAGATCGTGACGACGTCGATCCTCATCGCGGCCTCACGATCCGTTCGCAGGCTGGTCGTCCGGGAACGGCGTCACCAGCCCCGGACGATCGGTGACGACCACCCTCCCGCCGGCGAGGTCGACGTCGGGCACCAGGGCCGAGACGAAGGGCACGAGCGCGTCGCGGCCGTCCGGCGTGCGGATCTGGAGCAGGTCCTGCGCGCCGTGCAGCACGCCCGTGACCTCGCCGAGGTGGCGGCCGTCGACGTCCTCCGCGGCGAGCCCCACCAGCTGGTGGTCGTAGAACTCGTCGGGGTCCTCCGGGGATTCGTCGACCGGCACCGTGGCGTGGAGCAGCAGGCCGCGCGCGGACTCGGCGGCGTTGCGGTCGGGCAGCTCGTCGAAACGCACCAGGAGCGTCGACTGGTGCCACCGCGTGCCGGTCACGGTCAGTGCCGGCCAGGGCGCGGCAGACCCGTGCGGCCGCTCGGCGCGGACCGTCGTACCGTCGGCGAAGCGGCGCTCCGGCTCGTCGGTGCGCAGCTCGACGGTCACCTCACCGCGGATGCCGTGGGGCTTGCCGATCCGTCCGATCACGACCTCGATGGTCTCGGAGCTCTCCACACCGGTCAGGCTCGAGCGAGGACGCTCCGGCCCGGCAGCGCCGGGGCGGAGCGACCGCAGCGAGCGGCGCAGCGAGCTTGCTCGCAAGCCATCCACTCAGCGGCGGGTTTCATCGCTCGCGGTCGACGTCGACGAAGTTGATGTGCGCGTCGCCCTTGCCGGCCAGCGCCGAGATCACCGTCCGGAACGCCGTGGCGGTGCGGCCGCTGCGGCCGATCACCTTGCCGAGGTCGTCGGGGTTCACCCGCACCTCGAGCATCTGGCCGCGGCGCGTCTGCTTGTCGCGGACGGTGACGTCGTCCGGGTGGTCGACGATCCCGCGCACCAGGTGCTCCAGCGCGTCGCCGAGCACGGTCAGTCCCCGGTCTTCTGCTGCGTCTCGGCCTCGACCTCGGCGGTCTCCTCGATCTCGGCCTCCTCGGTGGCACCCTCGGGCGTCTCGACGGCGGGGACCGGAGCCGGTGTCTCGGCCGGCGCCTCGGAAGCGGTGTCCGCGGGCGACGCCGCGGTCGCGGCAGCCTCGTCGGCCTTCTCCTCGGCCTTCTCCACGGCCGGGACCTCTGTGGCCCTCGCGGTCTTCTTGGCGGCCCGCTTGGTCACGGCCTCGGTCTTCGGCTCGCTGGCGGCGTCCTTGAGGGCGTCGTTGAAGATCTCGCGCTTGTCGCGCTTGGCCTCGGCCACCCGGAGGGTGCCCTCGGTGTTCGCGTAGCCCTTGAACTTCTGCCAGTCGCCGGTGATCTTCAGGAGCCTCGAGACGGCCTCGGAGGGCTGGGCGCCCACGCCGAGCCAGTACTGCGCCCGGTCGGACACGACGTTGATGTACGACGGGTCCTCCTTGGGGTGGTACAGGCCGATCTCCTCGATCACCTTGCCGTCGCGCTTCTTGCGTGAGTCGACGACGACGATGCGGTAGTGCGGCGCACGGACCTTGCCCATGCGCTTCAGACGGATCTTGACGGCCACGGTTGTGGTGTCTCCTCGAAACGTTGTGTGTGGTGAAGGTCTGCGCCGGCGTGGGGACACGGGCGCTCACCCTCGGGGCTGCCGAACCGCGGTTGAGAGGGACCGCTGCCTCAGCAGACTCAGCGCAAGATTCTGCCAGACGCGGCCGGATCGGCCGAAATCGAACATCCTGCTCACGTGACCATGCCGTACCCCGCGGAGTCGCCGTACCCGTCGCCGTACGGCACGCCGCGTGCCACCAAGAAGCGTCCCGGATGGATCTGGTTCGTCGTGGGCGGTGTGCTCGTCGCGGTCGCGGTGGTGGTCGCAGGCGTGACGCTCGGCAGGTTCGGGATCGACGTCGCCCGTTCGGACGCGGTCTTCGACGCCTCCGGGAGCCACGACGTGACGGTCCCGGCCCACACCAGACGGGGCGTCTTCCTGGTCGAGAGTGATCCGGTGCCGCGCTGCAGCATCACGCATGCGGACGGCTCGACCGTCCCCCTGGAACGTCCCGACTCGCGCTTCACCTACGAGAGGTGGGTGGCCGAGGCAGTCTTCGACACCGGCGACGGCACGCTCCACTTCGAGTGCGCCGGCGGCGTCGGTGCGCGGATCCGGATCGCCCAGGTGCCGGACGACAGCGACTTCGCGAGGGTGGGCATCGTGGGCGTCCTGGTGCCGCTCGCGATCGGTGGCGCGGGCCTCCTCGTCCTGCTCGTCACCACGATCCTCTGGATCACGCGGCGCCCGCAGCCGCCGCTCGCACTGCCGGACTACTACGGCCCGCCTCCACGCTGAGCCCGGGAGTCAACGGCGGGCGAGCACCACGGTCCCGCCGATCTCGTCGTCGGTCTCCACCGTGCTCGCGAGGCCGGCCGAGCTCAGCAGGGCGGCGGACCGCTCGGCCTGGCCACGTCCGGTCTCGAGGACGAGCCGCCCGCCCCGGCGCAGCCAGGTCGTGGCGTCGGCGGCGACGCGGCGTTGCACGTCGAGGCCGTCGGACCCTCCGTCCAGTGCCACCCGGTGCTCGTGGTCGCGGGCCTCGCGGGGCATGGTCGCGATCGCGTCGGTCGGGACGTACGGCGCGTTGACCACCAACAGGTCGACGCGGCCCCGCAGGTCGTCCGGCAGAGCGGCGTACAGGTCTCCCTCGTGCACGCGCTCGGGTGGCAGGTTTCGGCGTGCGCAGGCCACGGCTGCGGGGTCGGAGTCGGCGCCGTGCACCTCGGCAGTCGGCCACACCGTCGCGAGGGCCGCTCCGAGCGCACCGGTGCCGCAGCAGAGGTCGACCACGAGGTCAGCCGGCTCACGCCTCGCCACGGCGATCACCAGCTCGCTGCGCCGGCGTGGCACGAAGACACCCTTCTGCACCGCGATCCGCTGCCCCGCGAACGCCGCCCAGCCCACGATCTGCTCCAACGGCTCCCCCGCCATCCGGCGCGCGGCCCAGGCGATCACCTCGGCCGGTGACGACGCCTCGGCGAGCAGCAGCTTCGCCTCCTCCTCGGCGAAGACGCAGCCCGACGAACGGAGGGCGGCGACCAGCTGGGCCTCGTTCACATGGCCTGCCCGCGTAGCACGACGGTCGTCGGCTCGCGGAGCACCGTCAGGTCCTCCCGTGGGTCGCGCGGGTAGACCACGAAGTCCGCCGGCGCACCCTCGTCGAGCCCGGCGTTCCACCCGAGCCACTCTCGGGCGCGCCAGCTGGCCGCGCCGAGGGCGTACTCCGCCGGCATCCCGTACGACGCGAGCTCGGTCACCTCGTCGGCGATCAGGCCGTGGGGCAGCACCCCACCGGCGTCGGTGCCGGCGAAGATCGGCACCCCGGCCTCGTACGCCGCCATGATCGTCTCGCGGCGGCGGGCGTGCAGGTCGAGCATGTGGTCGGCGTACGCCGGGAACCGCTCGGCGCCCTGCGCGGCGTACGTCGGGAAGTTGGTGAGCTGGTACGCCGTGGGCACCAGCGCCGTGCCGCGCGCGGCCATCGTCTCGGCCAGGTCGGTGGTGAGGCCGGTGCCGTGCTCGATGCAGTCGATGCCCGCGTCGATGAGCCACGGCAGCACCGTCTCGCCGAAGCAGTGGGCGGTCACCCGCGCCCCGTGCTCGTGCGCGGTCGCGATCGCGGTGGCGAACGCGTCCTCGGGGAAGGACGGCGCCAGGTCGCCCTCCTCGCGGGAGATCCAGTCGCCGACCAGCTTGACCCAGCCGTCACCCGCCTGCGCCTCCTGCGCGACGTACCCGGGGAGCTCGTCCGGCTCGATCTCGTGGGCGAAGTTGCGGATGTAGCGCTTGTGGCGCGCGATGTGGCGGCCGCATCGGATGAGCCGGGGCAGGTCGTCCCGGTCCTGGACCCAGCGGGTGTCGGCGGGCGAGCCGCAGTCGCGGAGGAGCAGCGAGCCGGCGTCCCGGTCGGCGAGCGCCTGCTGCTCGGTGGTCTCCTCGTCGACCGCGCCGTGGGCGTCCAGGCCGAGGTGGCAGTGCGCGTCGACCAGGCCGGGCACGATCCAGCCCTCGGCAGCCGTCTCGGCGCCGGCGACCGGCTTGTGGGTGATCCGCCCGTCGACGACGTACAGGTCGCGTGCCTCGCTGTCGGGCAGGACCGGGCCGCGGAACCTCAGTGTCGTCGGCGTCGTCATGAGCGGGACGCTACCGGCTGTTTCCTGCGAGGCTCGCCCGGGCCGTCGGCGCTGTGGAGAGGGCCGTCTCGGCACCGGTGGATAGGGTGCGCCACTGTGGGCACGAGCCGGGCGGACACCTTGCGCAGGCACACGCGCAACGCTCTCCAGTTCGCGCGGTTCGCGCTGGTCGGCGGCACCGGCGTGGCCGTCAACCTCGTTGTCCTCGTGATCGTCAAGCGGCTCGGACCGCACCCGGAGGAGGCGATCCTCGGGCTCGCGCCCACGGCGTTCCACGTGCGGTGGTACCACCTGTACTCGACGATCGCCTTCCTGGTCGCCAACCTCTGGAACTTCCAGCTCAACCGGTGGTGGACCTTCCGCAGCTCGAAGCACTCGGCGTGGTGGCGGGAGTACTGGCCGTTCCTCGCCGTCGGGATGCTCGGCCAGGCGATCGGGCTGGTCCTGCTGACCCTGCTCATGCACCGCGGCTCCCCGATCTCGCTGCCGACCGGTGTGCTCGACGACTCCAGCGGGTTGCGCACCCGGCTCTACTGGGCGCAGCTGATCGTGATCATCGTCGTCACGCCGCTGTCGTTCGTGCTGAACAAGCTGTGGACGTTCGCCGCCGTGCGGACCCACCACCTCGAGGCCGTCCCCCAGCACCCGGCCGCGGAGAAGGAGCTGGAGCACCTCGGGGTGGACGAGTCCGACCCGGTGTGAGGGTTGGCTTGACGGTTGGTTCATCACGCTGGGCAGGTGAACCGGCGCCTGGCCAGTGGAGTTCACCTCGCCAGGCGCTGGTTCGTCCGCTCAGCGTGATGAACCGGCCACCCCTACTTCGTCGACAGCCCCCATCCGAACGGGTAGAGCGGGTCGTACGACGCGTCGCCGATGTTGATCGGCTCCTGGTCGACGCTGCGGGGCCACGAGACCGGCAGCTTCCCGGTGAACGGCTGCTGGCCGAACAGCACGTCGGCCACGCCCTCACCCTCGGAGCCCGGCAGCCAGGAGGCGACCAGCGCGTCGATGTGGGACAACATGTCCGGCGGGATGATCATCGGGCGGCCGGAGACGACCAGCACGATGCACCGGGCGGCCTGGGCGCAGACCGTGTTCACCGCATTCGCATCCGCGTCCGACAGTTCCATGGTCTTCGGCGGACGCGGGACGCCGTGGTCGCCGGGGTCGTAGGCCCAGCGGGGACCGTTCACGTCGCCGAACCCCTCGGCGTACGGCGTCTCCCCGACCACCACGATCCCGGTCGCCTGGTGCGGGATCGGCGCCGACGCGTCCTCGCTGTAGGTCACGTCGCTCGCGTCGGCCTCGATGCCCTGCAGGATCGTCGTCCCGGGGATCACGTTGGTCGAGCCGCCCTGCCAGGTGAGGGTCCAGCCGCCGGCCTGGTTGCCGATGTTGTCGGCGTTGCTGCCGGCGACGTACACGGGCCGGTTCGCCGTCAACGGCAGGGTGCCGCGGTCGTTCTTCAGCAGCACCTGCGACTCCGACACCGCCTGCCGTGCGACCGCGCGATGCGCGGGGCTGCCGACGTCCGGCAGGTGGGTGCGGTCGGTATAGGGGTGCTCGAACAGCCCGAGCTCGAACTTCGCGGTGAGGATCCGGCTGACGGCGTCGTCGATCCGCGCCATCGACACGGTGCCGTCCTCGACCAGACCCTTCAGGGTCGCCTCGAACTGCTCGAAGTTCGAGGGCTGCATGAACATGTCGATGCCGGCGTTCACCCCGGCCGCCACCTGCTGGGCGAAGGTGTAGGTGCCCGGATGGATGTGGTCGATGCCGTTGTAGTCGGAGATCACGAAGCCGTCGAAGCCCTGCTCGGACTTCAGCCAGCCGTTGATCAGGTCGCCCTCCGCGTGCATGTTGACGCGGTTGCCCAGACCGTCGTCGGTGAAGTCCACGTCGGAGTACGACGGCATCACCGAGCCGACGTGGTGCACCTGCACCGCATCGACGTACGGCGCGAGCGCGAGGTTGTCGAAGGTCGCACGGCTGACCTGGTCGACGCCCTGGTCGATCGGGTAGTTGCCGGTCTGCTGCATGTTGGAGCCGGTGCCGTACGTCGTGAGCCCGTCGCCGGCGAAGTGCTTGGCGGTGGCGAGTACCCGGTCGTTGTCGGACAGGTGTCCGGGTGGACCCTGGAACCCGTCGATCGCGGTCTCCATCTGCTCGACGAGCTGCGGGGTCTCGCCGAAGGACTCATAGGTGCGCCCCCACCGGTCGTCGCGTGCGACACAGATGCAGGGGGCGAACGCCCACTGCGGTCCGGTCGAGCGCGTCTCGGATGCCGCGACGTGCTCCACCTCGCGCACCAGGTCGGGGTCACGGGTGGCGCCGAGTCCGATGTTGTGGGGGAACACGGTGGCGCCGTACATGTTGCCGTCGCCGTGGACGGTGTCGATGCCGTAGATGATCGGGATCTGGAGCGGCGTCCGGAGCGCCTGCGACTGGTAGCGGTCGACCATGTCGGCCCAGGCCTCCGGGGTGTTCGGCGTGGGCACCGAGCCGCCGCCCGACAGCACGCTGCCGAGGTAGTCGTCGCTGATCTTGTGGATGTCTCCGGGGGCGTCGACCGAGGCGCGTTCGGCCTGCGTCATCTGGCCGATCTTCTCGTCGAGGTTCATCCGGCCCAGCAGGTCGGCGACCCGCTGGGAGATCGGGAGCGAGGGGTCCCGGTAGGGCAGGACGTCGGCCGCTGCCGAGGACGCGGCGCCGGTCGAGGTCGCCGAGGCCGAGTGGGGGCGCGCCGAGGCGCCGGGGGTCTGGACGGAGATCAGGCCGGCGGCGAGGACCGCCGCGGCGCCGAGAGCGACGGCCGTCCGCCGTCGCGTGCGTGCGAACGCGACCATGAGGCACTCCCGAGAGTGAGGGGATGGTTTCCCGAACCTAGGAACCGAGGTTTGTCAGAGTCAATGCGTTACTGACCGCCGCAGGGCGGTCATTAGTCCGTTCCCGGGAGGAATCGCACTACGCTGCGGGGGTGCCCGGACACTCCCTCGCCCAGCTGCGCGGGTCGAACCTCCGCGCCATCACGGCGCTGCTCGGGTCGGGCGGTCCGCAGAGCCGCGCCGACCTCGCCCGCGGGTCCGGGCTGTCGCGAACGACCGTGTCCAGCCTGGTCAGCGAGCTGCTGGACAGCGGCCTGGTGGTCGAGACGGAGGACCGAGGCACGCCGTACAAGGGCGGGAGCGGGCGCCCGCCCCTGCTGGTCGCGCTGGCGATCCGTCCGGGCGGGGTGGCCGGGGTCGACATCGGCCACGGCCATGTCCGGGTCGCGGTGTCCGACCGGAGCGCGAGCATCCTCGCCGAGGTCGAGACGCAGACCGACGCCGATCCGCACGGCAACGCGACACTCGACGTCGCCGCAGAGCTGGTACGCCGCGCGGCCGGCGAGGCCGGCATCCCGGTCTCCGAGCTGCTGATGGTCGGGCTCTGCGTGCCCGCTCCGATCGACAGACGTTCGGCACGGGTCGACCACGCCGTCCTGCCGGGCTGGCACGAGCTCGCGCCGGCCGACGAGCTGAGCCGGAGGGTCGAGCTCCCGGTGGTCGTCGACAACGACGCCAACCTGGGCGCGATGGCCGAGCACCAGCACGGGGCCGGCCGCGGGGTCGCCGACCTGCTGTACGTCAAGCTGGCCAGCGGTGTCGGCGCGGGCCTGGTGCTCGGCGGGCGCCTGCACCGGGGCAGCACCGGGCTGGCCGGCGAGATCGGGCACGTCCTGGCACGCGAGGGCGGAGCGGTCTGCCGGTGCGGGAGCCGGGGCTGCCTCGAGACGGAGGTGTCGACGCGGCACCTGCTCGAGCTCCTGCGCCCGGTGTACGCCGACGCCCTCGACCTGCCCCGGCTGCTGGAGCTGGACACCGCCGGGGAGGCCCCGGTGCGCCGCGTGCTCACCGACGCCGGACACACCGTCGGCCGGGTCTTGGCCGGTGTCTGCACCATGCTCAACCCCGCGAAGATCGTCGTGGGCGGCTCGCTCGGCGCCTCGCCCACGCTGGTCGCGGCGATCCGGGACGGCCTCGACCGCTACGCCCACCCGGAGGCCGCCGCGTCGTGCGAGGTCGTGTCCGGGAAGTTCGGCGGCCGTGCCGAGCTGATGGGCTCCCTGGCGCTGGCGATCAGCCGGGCGGTCGAGCCCGCCTGACGTCCCCGGCCGGCCACCCAACTGGCCCACAAAAGACCCACGCTGAGCGCGGTCCGGGTCGTCTGTGGGCCAGTTAGTCCCGGCCGAGCCGCTCGAGCAGCCAGGTCGGCCCCACCGTCGGGCCGGCCTTCGCCACCCTGGCCGCCAGCAACCGGTCCGCGGTCACCACTCTCACCTGGTGCCCCGCGTCCGCCGCCTTGTGGGCCTGCCGGACGATCTCGCTGTCGCCGTCCCGGGGCGCGTGCACCACGGTCACATGGGCGTCGCGGCCGGCCCGGACACCTTTCTTCGCCTCGCCCTCGAGCACCAGCACGACCTCGGTCACGTCGGCATCCACGTCGGCGGTCAGCAGCTGCTCGTGCAGCCGACGCGCCGCACCGGCTCGGTCCTTCCACCATCCGTCGGCCCGAGCGCCCACGACGTTCGCGCCGTCGACGACCAGGACGGTCACTTGAGGTACTTCGAGAAGTCCTTCGGCAGGTCGAGGGCGGCGGCGGCCTTCTCGTAGTCGATCTCCTCGCCGTCCGGGTTGCCGAACGGGTTGGCCTGGCCCGCCGTGGCCTTCTCGTCGGCCGCCTTGGCCTGGGCGGCGGCCTTGGCCGGGTTGCCACTGACCCGGCGACCCTTGCCGGGCTTGTTCTTGGCGGCCTGCTTGGCGCGGCCGCGCTTCCCGCCGGACGCCATCCCGGGCATCCCCGGAAGACCGGGCATCCCGCCCTTGGCGAAGGACTGCATCATCTTCCGAGCCTCGAAGAACCGGTCGACCAGGCTGTTCACGTCGGAGACCTGCCGGCCGGAGCCTCGGGCGATACGGGCCCGGCGCGAGCCGTCGATGATCTTCGGGTTGGCGCGCTCGGCCGGCGTCATCGACTGGATGATCGCCTGGATGCGGTCGATCTCGCGCTCGTCGAAGTTCTCGAGCTGGTCGCGGAACTGGCCCATCCCGGGCAGCATCCCCATGATCTTCGACATCGAGCCGAGCTTGCGCACCTGCTGCATCTGCTCGAGGAAGTCGTCGAGGGTGAAGTCGCCGCCGGTGGTGAGCTTCTCGGCCGCCTTGAGGGCCTGCTCCTGGTCGAAGGCCTTCTCGGCCTGCTCGATCAGGGTCATCACGTCACCCATGTCGAGGATGCGCGAGGCCATCCGGTCGGGATGGAAGACGTCGAAGTCGGTCAGCTTCTCACCGGCGGACGCGAACATCACCGGCTTGCCGGTGACGCTGCGGATCGACAGGGCGGCACCACCACGCGCATCGCCGTCGAGCTTGGTGAGTACGACGCCGTCGTACCCCACGCCGTCGAGGAACGCCTGGGCCGTGGTGACGGCGTCCTGGCCGATCATGGCGTCGACGACGAAGAGGATCTCGTCGGGGCTGACCGCGTCTCGGATGTCGACGGCCTGCTGCATCATCTCGGCGTCGACGCCGAGGCGGCCGGCGGTGTCGACGACCACCACGTCGTACAGCTTGCGCCGGGCCTCGTCGATCGAGTCGCGGGCGACCCGCACCGGGTCGCCGACGCCGTTGCCGGCCTCGGGTGCGAAGACGGGTACGCCGGCGCGCTCGCCGACGATCTGGAGCTGGCCGACGGCGTTGGGGCGCTGGAGGTCGGCGGCCACCAGCATCGGCTGCTTGCCCTGCTCCTTGAGCCAGAGGGCGAGCTTGGCGGCGAGCGTGGTCTTCCCGGCGCCCTGCAGTCCGGCCAGCATGATCACGGTCGGCGGGTTCTTGGCGTAGCGCAGCCGTCGGGTCTCGCCGCCCAGGATCGCGACGAGCTCCTCGTTGACGATCTTGACGACCTGCTGGGCGGGGTTCAGCGCCTGGCTGACCTCCTCACCGCGCGCGCGCTCCTTGACGGCGTCCACGAACTCGCGGACCACCGGCAGCGCGACGTCCGCCTCGAGCAGGGCGATCCGGATCTCGCGCGCGGTGGCGTCGATGTCGGCCTCGGAGAGGCGGCCCTTGCCGCGGAGGTTCTTGAAGGTCTCGGCGAGCCGGTCGGAGAGCGTGGCGAACAAGTCAGTCCTCGGTCAGTCAAAGGGTCCGTGATGCGCGGGCTTCCAGCCTAACCGGGGGCCCTCTCCCGGTCCGACTTCCCGTCTCGCCGGGGTAGTCCCTGACAATCCGGCCCCGTCAGGAACACGGCGGAGAGGGCCGTCCTGTCAGGGACAATCCGCTCAGGGCCGCCCGTACGGCGTGGGCCGCCGCGGCGGCGCGGGTGTCGGCCAGGGCGCCGGCGGAGGGCTCCTGCACGTAGAAGACGTCCACCGCCTGGGGGCCGAGGGTGTCGACGTGCGCGGAGCGGACGGTGAGCTCGAGGCTCGCCAGAGCCGCACAGACGAGGTGGACGACGCCGGGCCGGTCGGCGGCGTGAACCTCGATCACGGTGGAGCGTGCCGACGCCTCGGGACGTACGACGACCGACGGGGCGATCGCGACGGCGCCCGGCGCGAGCCGGGCCGACGGGTCGACCCGGCCGGAGACGATCGCGTCGTACCGCTGGCGCAGCACCCGCTCGTCGAGGTGGTCGTCGTCGACGTCCCAGACGGAGACTGCGACGTCCTCCTGCGCCCAGGCCCGCGCCCGCCGGATCGACACACGCTGCAGGGCGAACAGCGCCGCCGTGTCCGCGAGCAGGCCGACGCGGTCGGGCGCCAGCACGGTGACGCGCGCTCCCCAGTCGGCCGGTGCGACGGAGATGGCGATGCCACCGCGGCGTACCTCCTGCGGAATCTCCACCGGGTCGGAGTCCGCCTCGACGGACGGCGCCTCGCCCAGGAGAGCCGAGGTGCGCGCGGCCAGGTCGCGCACCAGACCCGCCCGCCAGGAGGACCAGGCCTTCGAAGAGGTTGCCCGCGCATCGGCCTCGGTGAGGGCGAGCAGCAGCGACAACGCCTCCGCTGAGCGGACCTGCTCGGCGAGGCACGCCGCGGTGGCCGGATCCTCGGGATCGCGCGTGGTGGCGGTCTCGGCGAGCACCAGGTGCCGGCGTACCAGGAGCCCGACCAGGTCGACCGCCGCTCGGTCGAAGCCCATCCGGCACGCGATGGTCCGCGCCAGCGGCTCGCCGGCCACGCTGTGCTCGGCCGGGCCCCCCTTGCCGATGTCGTGCAACAGGGCCGCCACCAGCAGCACGTCGGGTCGGGCGACGCTCCGGATCAGTGCCGCGGCCTCGCGGCAGGTCTCGACGACGTGTCGGTCGACGGTGAAGCGGTGGATGGGTGAGGCGTGCGGCAGCAGGCGGATGCGTTCCCACTCGGGGAGGAACGACGCCAGGGCACCTGTCTCCTCGAGCGTCTCCCACACGGGGAGGAGGCCGGGTCCGGCCGCGAGCAGCCGGACCAGCGCCTGGCGTGCGGCCGCCGGCCACGGGTCCGGGAGGCCGGCACCCTCCGCGGCCAGCCGCGCAGCGGTCGCGGGTGCGAGTTCCAGGTCGCGCTCGGCCGCGACCGCCGCCGCCCGGAGCAGCAACGTCGGGTCGGAGGCCGGGTGGGCGTCGTGCGGCAGCACCACCTCGAGGCCGGACAGCGCGATGCCGCGCTCGACCGGCACCAGCTCGGGCCGTCGGGCCCCGGCCACCGGCCGGGCGAGGACGGCGTCGACCCGGCGCCAGGTCAGCCGGGACACGTGACTGATCCGACGCCCGATCTCGCGGACGTGGCGCTGAGCCGCCCCGCTGTGCTCGAGTCCGAGCCGCACCGCCAGGTCCTCCCAGAGCTCCGGGGCCACCCGGTCCGTCGCCCGTCCGGCAACCTCGTGCAACGCTTCGCGCACGTCGAGCAGGGCGAGCCGCGAACGTTCCAGTTCGACGTGCGGCACGTCGACCAGCCAGGTCGCGACCAGTGCCGAGAGCACGGTCGCGTCGCGGAGCCCGCCCTCGGCCTCCTTCAGATCCGGCACCGAGAGATGGGCGAGCTCCCCGGCGATGCCGTGACGCCTGCGCACCAGCTCTCGGAGCTCCGGAAGCCGCGCGCGTGCGGTCCGTCGCCAGCCGGCCAAGACCTCGGAGCGAAGCTTCAGGGTGAGCTCCGGGTCGCCGGCCAGGTGGCGCAGGTCCAGCACGCCGAGCGCCACGCGGAGGTCGGCGCCGGCCTGCTCGAGCATCTCCGGCACTGTGCGGACGGAGTGGTCGAGCCGGGCGCCGGAGTCCCAGATCGGGTACCACATCTTCTCCGCCGCATCACCCACGTCCAGCTCGGGCACGTGGACGAGCACGACGTCGAGGTCGGAGTACGGCGCCAGCTCGCGTCGTCCGTAGCCCCCCACCGCCACCAACGCGCACCCGGCCGCCGGCGCCCCGGAGCCGTCGTACGCCGCCATGCAGAGCCTGTCTGCCTCGGCGGTGCGCTGCCGGCGGTCCATCGTGGCGGTCAGAGGGCAGCGGAGTCCCGGTCGCCGGTACGGACCCGGACCACGGTCTCCACCGGGGTGACCCAGACCTTCCCGTCACCGATGCGGCCGGTCTGGGCGGTCTTCGCAATGATGCCGACGACGTCGGCGGCGTCAGCGTCGTCGACGACGATCTCGATCCGGATCTTCGGCACCAGGGCGATGTCGTACTCGGCGCCGCGGTAGACCTCGGTGTGGCCCTTCTGCCGGCCGTAGCCGCTGACCTCCGTGACGGTCATGCCCGTGACGCCGAACATCTCGAGCGCCTCGCGGACCTCTTCCCACTTGTGCGGCTTGACCACCGCGGTGACGAGCTTCATGCCAGGGCTCCTTCCGTGGCGCGGGTCTTGGTTGCGGCGGGTGCGACGGGCAGACGGACACCGCCGGACCGGCCGTCGAGGTCGTACGCCGACTCCCCGTGCTCGGCCGCGTCGATGCCGTCGACCTCGTCGTCCTTGGAGATCCGCCACCCGATCGTGTGCTTGATCGCGAGCCCGATCAACGTCGTGAACGCGCCGGTCCAGACGATCGAGATGCCGGCCGCTCCGGCCTGGTGGCCGAGCGAGGTGAGTCCGCCGCCGTGGAAGAGGCCGTCGATGCCGCCGGGCGCGGTCGAGGTGGACAGGAAGCCGATCAGCACGGTGCCGACGACACCGCCGACCAGGTGCACTCCGACGACGTCGAGGGAGTCGTCCAGGTTGAAACGGAACTTGAGGCCGACGGCGTACGCACAGGCCGCGCCGGCGACCGCGCCGATGGCGAGCGCGCCGACGACGTCCACGGCGCCGCACGAGGGGGTGATGGCGACGAGGCCGGCGACGATGCCCGAGGCTGCGCCGAGCGAGGTGGCCTTGCCGTGCAGCACCCGCTCCATTGCCAGCCAGGCGAGCATCGCGGCCATCGTGGCGATCGTGGTGTTCAGGAAAGTAACGCCGGTCTCGGTCATGAACTGCCGGGTGTTCGCGGCCTGGCTGTCGCCGGTCAGGACGATCGAGCCGACGTTGAAGCCGTACCAGCCGAACCACAGCAGCCCGGCGCCGACCATGGTGAGTGTCAGGTTGTGGGGCTTCATCGGATCGCGCCGGAAGCCGACGCGGCGGCCGATGATCAGCGCCAGGACGCCGCCCGCGACGCCGGCGTTGATGTGGACGACCGTGCCCCCGGCGTAGTCCTGGGCCGCCAGGTGGGTCGAGATCCAGCCGCCGCCCCAGACCATGTGCGCGAGCGGGAAGTAGCAGAGGGTGACCCAGAGCGGCAGGAACACCACCCAGGACGACAGCTTCACCCGGTCGGCGACGGCGCCCGAGATCAGCGCCGCCGTGATCACCGCGAAGGTGAGCTGGAAGCAGACCGCGACGTAGTCGCCCCAGCCGACGTCGCGCAGACCGAACAGGGTGAAGGGGTCGGCGAACATACCGCCGGCGAGGCTCTTCGGGCCGAACGACTCCGACCAGCCCCAGAGCACGTACACGATGCCGACGACCGCCATCGCGACGTACGACATCATCATCATGTTGAGCACGGACTTCGACCTGGTCATCCCGCCGTAGAACAGGGCGAGCGCCGGGGTCGTCATCATCAGGACGAGGGCCGTGGCCACGATCATCCAGGCGTAGTAGCCGTCCATGGGGCCTCCACGAGTCGGGCGGGACGGTGGCGCTCCACGGACGACCTCGTCCGCGTCGGCTCACCTCGATGGCCACAGCGTGCGGCCCCGAGGTTTCGTCGTACGGCGTGCCGTGTTGCCGTCGTGCAACGTTCGGGCCCCGGTGTTACGGCTCTGTGAACTCCCTGGTGGTGGACGGTTCATCACGCTGGGTAGGCGAACGCGCACTGGGCAAGCGGAGTTCACCTGGCCATGTGCCGGCTCACCCACTCAGCGTGATGAACCGGCCGCCACCTGCAGCAGCTGGCGGGCATCTCCTGTCCACAGGCGGACGCGTACCCGGTTGCGGGTCGGCCAGAGACGGTGACAAATGCTGGCATGGATCCATTGCGTCTGATCTGCGAGGAACACGGCTTCTTCACCCGTGCCATGGCCCGCGAGTGCGGCTACAGCGACAAGAGCGTGACCGCGATGGTGCGAGGGGGCGTGTGGCATCGGTTCCGTCGCGGCTACTACGCGTTCTGCGACAACTGGGCCACGCTCGACGAGATCGAGCGTCATCTCGTGCGGTGTCGCGCGGTGTTGCACTCACTCGGTGACGACGTCGTCTTGAGCCACGTCTCGGGAGTGGTCGCACACGGGATCGCAGTCTGGGGCACTCCCCTCGACCGTGTACACGTCACTCGCCTCGACGGCGATGCGAGCCGCATCGAGGGCGACGTGGTGCACCATCGGGGTTCCGTCGACGACGCGGAGATCGTGGTCGTGGACGGCATGCGAGTTCTCGCACCCGCGCGATGCGCCCTGGAGTATGCCTCGATGGCCAGTGGCGAAGCGGCGCTGGTCACCTTCGACTCCGCCTTGCATCTGGGTCGCTGCCAACGCACCGATCTCTTCGAGCAGTTCTCGCGGATGGGGCACTGGCCGGGGATGCGTCACGTTCACGTGCCCATCCGTCTGTCCAGCGGTCGTTCCGAGAGTGCTGGCGAATCCCGGGGCTTCTGGCTGTTCTGGTCGGCAGGGCTTCCCGCGCCGGAACGGCAGTTCGAGGTACGCGACGGGCAGGGGGCACTGCGGGCGACGTGTGACTGGGGGTGGCCGGAGATCGACGCGTACGGCGAGTTCGACGGCAGAGCCAAGTACGGGCGACTGCTGAAGCCTGGCCAGGACCCCGGCGAGGTCGTGTTCGCAGAGAAACAGCGGGAGGACGAGGTCCGGGAGATCACCGGGGGTGTCATGATCCGGCTGGTCTGGGCGGACTACGACCGACCCCGGGTCACGATCGCGCGGCTGGAGCGCAGCCTCCGGCGAAGGGCTGGCTGAACGGCGTCGCGGGCGGTTCATCACGCTGGGTAGGCGAACGCGCACTGGGCAAGCGGAGTTCACCTGGCCATGTGACGGCTCCCCTACTCAGCGTGATGAACCGTCCGCCCCGGGCCAGCCCCCTGCGACTCAGCCGCGCGCCCGGGCCTGCTCGGCGTACCACGAACGGTTCACCTCACGCTTGTTGCTGCCCTCGCGGTTGTCGCCCTTCTCGATCACGACCAGGTTGTGGTAGCAGTGCACGGCCACGACGTGGAGATCGGTGTACGACGGCTCGTACGCCTCGTCGAGGAACTCCTCGTGGTTGAGCCCGTCGAGCAACCGCTTCACCATCGCCATCGACGTCGTCGGGTCGTCCGGGTCGAGGCTCCCCTTCCAGGCCGGCCAGTAGCTGGTCTGGATGTCCTCGATCACGTAGAGCCCGCCGTCCTCCAGCATCGGGAAGAGGATCGAGAAGCTCTTGATCACGTGCGGTGGCTGGTGGCTGCCGTCGTCGATGACGATCGTGGGTGGTCCGAAGCGTCTGACGATCCGGCGCATCAGCCGCCGGTTGGTCTGCGACCCCTGGAACGCCTTGATGCGAGGCTCGTCGACGAACGACTTGTCCTGGATGTCGACGCCGACGACCCGCGCCCGCGGGAAGTACCACTTCCACATCCTCAGCGACGCGCCGCCCTGCCGTTCGCGGGCGTAGCCGCCGATGCCGAGCTCGAGGACCAGCATCTCCCGGTCGCGCAGGTGCGCGAAGTGGCGCTCGTAGTGAGGCGTGTAGCGGTGCACGCCCCACTTGTCGCTGCCGAACTCCTGGGCGAGCTCGGTGAGTGACATCGACGAGTAGCGCTTCCGCCTTCGGCGCGCCCGGAGCGCGCGCACGCCGCGGCGGGCCCGCCCCGCCAGCCGGCGTAGGACGGACCGATGCGGCTCGGTCATCCGAGCAGCGCGTCGACGAAGGCGCCCGGGTCGAACGGCGCCAGGTCGTCGGGACCCTCGCCGAGGCCCACCAGCTTCACCGGTACGCCGAGCTCCCGCTGCACCGCGACCACGATGCCCCCCTTGGCCGACCCGTCGAGCTTGGTCAGCGCGATCCCGGTCACGTCGACGATCTCGGAGAAGACGCGCGCCTGCACCAGACCGTTCTGCCCGGTCGACGCGTCGAGCACCAGCAGCACCTCCGACACCGGCGCCTGCTTCTCGATCACCCGTTTGACCTTGCCCAGCTCGTCCATCAGACCGGCCTTGTTCTGCAGGCGGCCCGCGGTGTCGACGACGACCGTGTCGGCCCGTCGTTCGATCCCTTCCTGGACGGCCTGGAACGCGACGCTCGCCGGGTCGCTCCCCTCGGGCCCTCGGACCACGTCCACGCCGACCCGCTCGCCCCAGGTGGCCAGCTGATCGACGGCCGCCGCGCGGAACGTGTCGGCGGCGCCGAGCACCACCGACCGCTCCTCGGCCACGAGGATCCGGGCCAGCTTGCCGACGAGGGTCGTCTTGCCGGCACCGTTGACGCCCACCACGAGGACCACCCCCGGCTTGCCGTCCGCCCCGGAGACCTGCAGCCGTCGGTCCATGTCCGGGCCGACGAGCTGGAGCAGCTCGTCGCGCAGGACGGCGCGCGGGTCGCCCGCCTCCCGGCCGTCCACCCACAGCCGCGTCCGCAGATGCTCCACCAGCTGCTGGGTCGGCGCCACGCCCACGTCGGCGCTGAGGAGGGTGTCCTCGATCGCCTCCCAGGTGTCCTCGTCGAGGCGGTCGCGCGAGAGCAGCGACAACAGGCCCCGCCCGAGCCCGCCCTGGGTCCCGGCGAGCCGTTGGCGCAGGCGGACCAGCCGCGACGCCGTACCCTCCGGACGCTCCAGCGTGACGACCGGCGGAGCCTCCGGCTCGGCGGTGGTCGCCTCCGGTGCGGGTACGCCGGGAGGTTGCGGCCGGGTTTCGACCGGCGGAGGCGTGGTGCGCCGCCGACGACCGGTGGTCACGAGCCCGACCACGATCAGCGCGGCGAGGACCAGGATGCCGATGACGAGGTACAGCACGGTCATGCGGTCATCCAATCACTGGGCGTCTCGAGCGCCCGATCGCGGTCAGGCGCGCCGGCGACCCTCCGGCCGACCCTGGTCGAGGCTGGTCAGGTCCAGCGTCAACGACGACGACTCCGGCTCGGCCGTCGCCCAAGCGGTGGGGTCGTCGGCAGGATCTGCGGTGTTGTCGAGTGTCGGCGCATTGTCGACGCCCTTGCGCAGCAGGCGCCCCAGCCATGGCAGGTGCGGGACGTCCTCGCCGCGATGCGGGTAGGCGACGTAGAGCACCACCGCCCCGGCGAACACCAGGACCACGAGCATGGCGACCACCAGGAACCACATGCCCTTTACCTTCGCAGACCTCGCCCGGCGTCGGCAAAACCCGTTCAGGTGTGTCGAGGCGCGAGTCGGCCCGGCAGAACCGCACCCCACGAACTTCGCAGAGCGGGAGCTTTCTGCCGGGTCAGTGCTCTGGGGCGTGGCGCAGCGCCGGGTCAGCGCTCGGCGGCCGGACCCCGGACCCGGATGCCTTCGGCGGCGACCCGGATCGGCTCGGGGATGGGAGTGGCGGGGCGGGCCGGGTCGGTGTTGTCGACGTACACGACCACGACCCGGCCCTCCGCGGCGGCGTCCTCCGAGCCCTGGAACAGGCCGACCCGGTAGACGAGCGACGACCGGCCGACCCGCTCGACGGCCACCCCGAGCTCGATCGGCGCCGGGTAGCCGATCTCCCGGAAGAACCGGCACGAGGCCTCGGCGAAGACCCCGATGGTGTCCGGGTCGTCGTTGACGTCGCCGACGGTCTCCTGGAGATGAACGTCGATCGCGGTGTCGATCAGCTCGAAGTAGCGGGCGTTGTTCATGTGGCCGAAGCCGTCCATGTCCGCCCAGCGTGTCGTGGCCGTCGTCCAGTGCCCGAAGTCCGCCCGGGTGGGGCGAGGCGGGCGCTCGGTGGACATGGCCGGGTCGAACCAGGATCGACGGGGTCAGGCCGACTCGCGGAGCCGCTGGCTGATCACCGTCGACACACCGTCGCCGCGCATGGTCACGCCGTACAGCGCGTCGCCGACCTCCATCGTGCGCTTCTGGTGGGTGATCACGAGCAGCTGGCTGTGGGCACGCAGCTCCTCGTATATCTCGAGGAGGCGACCGAGGTTGGTGTCGTCGAGGGCCGCCTCGACCTCGTCGAGGATGTAGAACGGCGACGGCCGCGCCTTGAACAGGGCCACCAGGAACGCCACCGCGACCAGTGACCGCTCGCCGCCGGACAGCAGCGACAGCCGCTTGATCTTCTTGCCCGGCGGCCGGGCTTCGACCTCCACACCGGTGGCCAGCATGTCGGCGGGGTCGGTGAGCACCAGCCGCCCCTCTCCCCCCGGGAAGAGCCGGGCGAAGGTCTGCTCGAACGCCGCGGACACATCGGCGTACGCCTCGGTGAACACCTGCTCCACCCGCGCGTCGACCTCGCGGACGATGTCGAGCAGGTCCTTGCGCGTGGCCTTGAGGTCCTCGAGCTGCTCGGTGAGGAACTTGTGCCGCTCCTCCAGGGCCGAGAACTCCTCGAGAGCCAATGGGTTGACCTTGCCGAGCATCGCCAGCGCCCGCTCGGCAGCCCGGAGGCGCTTGGTCTGCTCCTCGCGGTCGTAAGGATAGGGCTCGCCGGGCTCACCGTCGGCGCCGTCCGGCTCCAGGTCGGTCCGAGGGGGCGGTGGGATGAGCTGCTCGGGGCCGTAGTCGGTGACCAGTGACTCCTCGTCGAGCCCGAGCTCCTCCATCGCCCGCTCGGCCAGCTGCTCGATCCGCATCCTCTGCTGGGTGCGGGCCATCTCGTCGCGGTGGACCGAGCTCACCAGGTCGTCGTGCTCGCGAGAGAGGTCGCGCAGGGAGGCACGGACGGCGAGCAGCTCGCGCTCCCGCTCGCCGCGAGCGGCTTCGACGGCCGCCCGCGCCTCGGCGGCCTGGTGGATGGAGACCTCGAGCGCGGCCAGCACGACGCGGACCGCGATCCCGACCGCCTGCGCCGCGCGGCCCTCACGGATCAACCGCTCGCGGCGCTCGATCGCGCGTGCCCGTGCGTCGCGCTCCGCCTCCGCCGCACGGACCAGGGCGTCGGCGCGGCCGTGCAGGGCACGAGCGCGCTCCTCGCTCGTGCGCAACGCCAGCCGGGCCTCCATCTCGGTCTGCCGGGCCGCGCGTGCCGCCTCGGCGAGCCGCTCGCGCTCGGCGGCGTCGGGCTCTAAGTCCGGGGAGTCGCTGGCCTCCTGCGCCGCCGCGAGCCGGGCCTCCAGCTCGCCAAGGCCGGTCAGGTCCTGCTCGCGAGCCTGCTGGGCAGCCGCCATCGCGTCGGCGATCCGGTCGGCTTCGGCCCGGGCCGCCCGCGCCTGCGAGCCGTGGTGGCCGAGCTCCTCGGCGACCGCGGCGAGGGTCGCGTCGGACTCGTGCAGCTTGGCCAGGGCGACATCGACCCGGCGCTGGGAGTCCTGCCGCTCCGACTCCAGGCGGGAGATGTCGAAGCCGAGCCGCTCGGACGCCGCGACCGCCTCGGCCAGCGCGGCCGAGGCGTCGTCGTACGCCGCCTGGATCTCGAGCAGGCTCGGCTGGCTCTGTGAGCCGCCGGAGACGAAGTGCGCGCCGTACACGTCGCCGTCACGGGTCACCGCGGTGACGTCGGGCAGGTCGGCGACCAGGGCACGGGCCGTGGGCAGGTCGGCGACGACCGCGGTCTTGAACAGCAGCCGCGCCAGCGACGGGCGCAGGGTCTCGGGGCAGCGCACCACGTCGACGGCGTACGCCGCGTGGCCGGGAAGGGAGGGCCAGGGGGTGCCGTCGGCCGTAGGCCCACCGCCCAGCAGGAGCCCGGCGCGGCCGAGGTCGGCGGTCTTCAGATGGTCGAGGGCGGCGACCGCGGCGTCGCCGTCCGCGACCGCGACCGCGTCGGCCGCCGAGCCGAGCGCGGCGGCGACAGCGGTCTCGTAGCCCTGCTGGACGTCGAGGACGGCGGCCACCGAGCCCAGCAGGCCGGATACCGAGCCGGACGCCGCGAGCAGCGCGCCCGCGCCGTCCTTGCGGTTGAGGCCGAGCTCGAGGGCGTCCTTGCGAGCCAGCAGGGCGGACCGGTCGCGGTCGGCCTGGGCGGCCTCCTCGCGGGCCTTGGCGAGCCGCTCGGACACGTCGTCGAGCATCGCGACCGCCGTCTCGTGCTCGGCGTCCAGCCCCTCCTCGCCGGCGTCGAGGCCCGCGATCCTGGTCTCCAGGGCGGTGAAGTCGTGCTGGGCCCGCTCGGCCCGCGAGACCGCGGCGGCGCGGGCGGACTCCAGGCGGCCGATCTCCTCGGCGGCCGCGGCGGCGCGGGACTTCACGGCGTTCACCTGACCGGCGAGCCGGGCCAGGCCCTCGCGTCGATCGGCGGCGGCCCGCTGGAGTCCGGCGACACGGCGGTCCTCCTCGGCCGCCGCCTCCTCGGAGGTACGGCGTTCGGTCACCGCCTGCTCGAGCGCGGAGCGGTGGGCCTCGACCTCCGCGGTGATCTCGGACTCTTGGGCGCGCACCTGCTCGGCCTCGGTCTCGAGCTCGTCGGGGTCGCGGCCGACGTCGCGCGACTCCTCCTCGGAGCCCGCGGCGTTGCGGACCCGCTCGGCGGCCAGCGAGGCCGTGCCCCGGAGCCGCTCGCGCATCCCGGACAGCCCGAACCAGGTCTCCTGGGCCCGGGCCAGGGCGGGCAGGTCCTCACGCAGGGCCTCCTCGAGGCGCCCTTCGCTCTCGTGGGCACCGGCGATGGCGGCCTCGACCTCCTCGCGGCGCTCGACCAGGATCGTCTCGTCGGCCAGCTCCTGCTCCAGCGCCGTACGGGCGGTGAGCAGGTCGTCGGCCAGGAGCCGGGCCCGGGCGTCGCGCACGTCGGCCTGCACGACCGCCGCCTTGCGCGCGACCTCGGCCTGCCGGCCCAGGGGCTTGAGCTGTCGGCGGATCTCGCTGAGCAGGTCGTTCAGCCGGGTCAGGTTGCCGTCGGTGGAGTCGAGCTTGCGGAGCGCCTTCTCCTTGCGCTTGCGGTGCTTGAGGACGCCCGCAGCCTCCTCGATGAACCCGCGCCGGTCCTCGGGCGTTGCGTGCAGGATCGAGTCGAGCTGACCCTGACCGACGATCACGTGCATCTCGCGGCCGATGCCGGAGTCACTCAGCAGCTCCTGCACGTCGAGCAGCCGGCACGGCGTGCCGTTGATGGCGTACTCCGAGCCGCCGGAGCGGAACATGGTGCGGCTGATCGTCACCTCGGAGTACTCGATCGGCAGTGCGCCGTCGCTGTTGTCGATCGTCAGCAGCACCTCGGCGCGACCCAGCGGCGCCCGACCCGCCGTACCGGCGAAGATGACGTCCTCCATCTTGCCGCCGCGCAGGCTCTTGGCTCCCTGCTCCCCCATCACCCAGGCGAGCGCGTCGACGACGTTGGACTTGCCGGAGCCGTTGGGCCCGACGATGCAGGTGATGCCCGGCTCGAGCTGGAGCGTCGTCGACGAGGCGAAGGACTTGAACCCCTTGAGGGTCAGGCTCTTCAGGTACAACGTGGCTCCTCGGGCGTCGACAGCGCTGCTGGTTCGGGTGTCCGGACTATCGGTGTCTGCAGGCGCGCGGGTCGAGCGGGGGAAGTGCAGCGGGGTTCACCCTACCCAGGGCCACCCCCGATCCCTGACATCTGCCGGGCATCCGGGCGCCGGTGTCGGTGGGCGCGGTGGACGGTTCATCACGCTGGGTGGTCGAGCGGGAACCGGGCACGCGGAACTCACCTGGCCAGGAGCGGACTCACCTACCCAGCGTGATGAACCGTTCCGCGTACGCCGGTCAGCGGCGACGCAGGCGGTCGCGCAGGATCATCAGCTGCTCGCGCTCACCGTCGGTCAGCGACTCCATCCCGCCGGCGCTGATCTTGTCGAGCAGCGCGTCGAGGGCGGCCTGGTCGCGGGAGACCGGCGGCGACTGCGGAGGCTGCCACGGACCCTGCACGACGGTCGGCCCGGTGCTGCGCCGCTGCCGCTTCGGCTTCGGGTTCCGATGGATGCTCACGCGCGGCACCCCCCGCCACTCCGACATCAGCCCCATCGACTTGGCGACCAGGGCGGTCAGGAGCAGCCCGAGCAGGAAGTTGAGCAGGTAGAGCCACTGCCGGTTGCCGACGTACCCCAGCACGTAGATCGCGATGATCACCGCCCCGATCACCCAGCCGGGGATGTTGAAGAAGAAGCGGCGCTGGGGGTACTCGGCGATGAAGACCAGCAGCACCATCAGCTCGAGCTGGTTGAGGCCGTTGAGCTGGAACGCGCCCGACAGCACGCCGTTGGAGATCGAGGTCAACTCGACGAACCCGACCCAGAGGAGCCCCAGTCCGACCGCGATCAGGCCGAGGAACCACGCCATCCGCTTCTTGCCGAGCAGCGACTCGATCTCGGTGCCGAAGTACCAGAAGAACGCGATGGCCAGGATGCCGAAGAGACCGATCCCGAACGGGTACGCCAGCGGCCAGGTGAGCAGCTGCCACACCTGCCCGGACACGACGTCGTCGGGCACGAGCGAGATGTGCGACTGCAGGGGTCCGAAGTTCCCCTCGAAGGCCCACTCGACGACGGAGGCGACGGAGAGCACGATGACCAGAACGGTCGTGGTGACCTCGATGCTGCCCAGCCGGAACCAGCCGTCCTCGGACCCGCCGCCCGGGCGCGCCATCCCCCACCGCATGCTCACGGGGCCACGCTATCCGGCATCACAGCGGCCTGCCGACAGGCGCCGCAGACGAACGGAGGGGCCGCCCGGGTGGGCGACCCCTCCGCTGGTCCTGTCCTCGGTCAGAACGCCCCCGTGCCGTTCGGGGTCCCGAGACCGGTCGGACCGTCCCAGCCCGCGCGGGCGTTGCACCACTGAGTCGTGGGGCAGGAGCCGTTGCTGCCGCTGGTCACGTCGTTCAGGCTGCCGGCGTTCTGGTACGGCGTGGCGTTGCTGTAGCCGCTGCCCGCGAGCGCGTAGACCGCGGCGATGATCGGCGACGACTCGCTGGTGCCGCCCCACTGCGACCACGTCGAGCTGCGGTTGCTGGTCGGCGAGTAGGTGCTCAGGCCGCCCGTGTTCGGGTCGGCGGCCGCCGAGACGTCGGAGATCGCCCGCTTGGCGCATCCGGTGTTGAACGACGACGGCGCGACGGCGGTGTTGTACGCCGAACAGCCCGAGCCCGCGCCGCTCCAGGCGGTCTCGCTGACGCGCGTGGTGCCCGACATCTTCAGCGTGGTGCCGCCGACACCGGTCACGTGGGACGAGGACGCGGGGAAGGACGCACCCTGGTAGCCGTTGTCACCGGTCGACGCGGTCACCGCGATCCCGGGGTGGTCGTAGTAGGAGCCGTACGTCGCGTCGTCGAGGTCGCCGCCGCCGTAGCTGTTGGAGATCGCGACGACACCCGGCTGCTTCGCGGCCGTGATCACACCCTGGCCGAGGTTGGCGAAGGAGTTCGTCTTGGTCTGGACGACCACGATCTTGCAGTCGGGGCAGGTGGCCGACACCGCGTCGACGTCGAGCGCCTGCTCCTGCGACCAGCCGAGGTCGGTGCGCGGCAGGTTGGTCCCGCCGTTCTGGTCGATGATCCTCAGGCACCCGTTGGCGGTCGTGCACGTCGGCATGCCGTAGTAGTCCCGGTAGATCGTCAGGTCGCGCTCGAGGTTCGGGTAGCCGTACGCGTCGACGATGGCGACGGTGCGGCCGGCACCACTGGTGCTGCCGAGGTTGTAGGCACTGCGCAGCTGGTCGGGCGACAGGGCCGTCGACAGTGGCGCCGAGGCCGCGGGGATGACGCCCTTGCTGTTCACCAGACCCTTGGCGAAGCAGGTGGCGTGTCCCGCTGCGGGCGTCCGCGCACAGGCTCGCGCCGCATGCAGGCCGGACGGGTGCGTCAGCTGCGGGGAGGCCGCGTCGGCCGCCTGGACGCCCGCGGTCAGGGTGGTGGCGGCGAGCGCGCCCGCACCGAGAAGGGCTGCGATCAATCTCTTGCTCACGAGTGATGACTCCTGAAGCTCCGGCGGCCCCGATCGTGACCCACTGCCACACCGCCACGGCGATGGTGCACCCGGGCGGGCACGATGGAAATGACCCGGGTGCGTCATGTTTTCGCAGCGCAGGATCCTGCACGACCTGGTCCGCGCCCGTTTCCGGCACGGCTCAGCCCGCCTGCGCGGCGTCGCTGACCGCCTGGTCGGCGTGTGCGACGTACGCGAGCGATCGCCAGATCAGGGCCAGGGTGATGCCGGACCCCACGAACGCGAACCAGAACGGCGCGGTCAGCCCCCACCGGTCGGCGATCGCGCCGCCGAGGGCCTGACCGACGACGATCCCGCCGTACAGGCCGACGGTGTACGCCGACCCGACCCGGCCCTGGTACGCCGTCGGCACGGCCCGCTGGCGGACGGTCTGGCTGACCGTGCCCCACACGAACGCGTAGCAGCCGAAGCCGAACATGATCACCAGGGCGATCACCGGCGAGCGGTTCACCGCGAACGCCAGGTGCATCAGCACCTCGAGGGTCAGGCAGACCCGCATCAGCGTGGCGAGCGGGACACGCCGCTCGAGCCAGCCGTAGCAGGTCGTGGACAGCAGCCCGCCCACCGCGGCGACTGTCGTGAGGGCGCCGAACCCCACCGGACCCATGCCCAGCACCTCGGTCGAGTAGAGCACCAGCACGGCCCACCCGGCGGCCCAGGTGACGTTGAAGGTGAGGATCACCAGGGCGAGCGTCCGCACCGCGGAGTGCCTCATCAGCCAGCGGATGCCGTCGAGGATGTCCCGCCGGACGTGGGATCCCTCGAGGTCGCGGACAGGTCCTGCCGGGATGGCGACCCGCGCGATGAGCACGACCCCGAGCGCGACGCACACCGCCTGAGTGACGAAGGGCAGCGCCATGCCGGCCGCGAACAGGAAGGCGCCGAGCGGCGGCCCGGCCAGCTGGTTGAGCGCGATCGTGCCGGTCATCAGTCGCGCGTTGCCGATCCCGAGGTCCTGCCGGGCCACCAGCATCGGCAGCAGGGTCCGAGAAGCGCTGTCCGAGAACACCTCCGCCACACCGATCAGCAGCATCGCGGCCAGGACGACGTGGATGTCGACCTCGCCGGTGGTGATCGCCAGCGCCAGGACCCCGAGGACGACACAGCGAAGGGCGTCGCAGATCATCACCATCCGGCGGCGGTCCAGGCGGTCGGCCAGGGCACCGGCGTACAGGCCGAGGACCAGCCAGGGCAGGCGCTGGAGCATCGCGGCCAGGGCCACCAGGAACGGCCGGTGGGTCTGCGAGGCGACGAGCAGCGGACCGGCGGCCAGGGCCAGCCCGTCGCCGAGGTTCGACGACCACGAGGAGGCGACCAGCCAGCGGAAGCCGGTGCCGAGACGGGGCGGCGCGATCCGGTCGCCGATCTCCCGAACGATCCCCGCCACGAGGACGAGACACTACCGAGAGGGCGGGTCGGGCGCCTTCCGATTTCCTGCGCCGTTAGGGTCACGCTCGTGGAGGTGCTGGCGTCGGGGCGCGAGGCCGAGGTGTTCGCGCTGGACGACGACCGCGTGCTGCGGCGGTTCCGCGACCCCGCGCGGAGTGCCGGCGCCACGGTGGGCCTGCTCGACCGGCTGACCGGGCTCGGCTATCCCGTGCCGGCGGTGCTCTCGTGGGACGGACACGAGCTCGTGCAGGAGCGGGTGAACGGCCCGCGGATGGATGAGGCGATGACCGCCGGAGCGCTCGCGCCGTCGGACGCCGGCCTGATGCTGGCCGGCCTCCTCGACCGGCTGCACGCCCTGCCGTGGGGTGCCGAGCCGCTGCTCCACCTCGACCTGCACCCGCAGAACGTGCTGCTCGGGGACGACGGTCCGGTCGTGATCGACTGGAGCAACTCCCGGCCAGGTCCTCCCGGCCTCGACGTGGCGATGTCCGGCCTGATCCTGGCTCAGGTCGCGGTGGCCGAGCCGGCGACGTACGCCGACGTAGTTGCGGTGCTGGTGGGGACGATGACGGGCGCGGTGGCGACGGAGGTCGTCCCGTACGTCGACGACGCCGTGGCGTTGCGTCGCAGCGACCCGAACATGACCGAGCTCGAGCTGGCCCAGATGGGCCGGGCGAAGGACCTGCTGCTCAGCCTGTGCTGACGTCGCCGGGGCGCGCGGTCGCAGGCCTCAGCGAACCGGCCGTCGAACACGACGGCGGGGTTGCTGGTGCGCTGACGGGGTGAGCCGGGAGACCGCGAGGGTCAGGCCGGCTGCATCTCCAGGTGCTCGGGGTCGAGGTCGAGGGCCCGTGCCGCCGTGGCGACGGCGAGGCGGTCGTTCTCCTCCATCAACCGAGTGACCAGCGCCTCCAGCTCGGCGATCCTGACCCGCAGCTGACGGTTCTCGGCGGCCAGCCGGATAGGGAGGCCGCGGTCCTGCTGCAGATGGCCGATCAGAGCCTTGGCCATGTGTGATGAGCCTTCCGACGTGGGGGACCCGCCGTGTCCGGGGGGCCGTCTTCAAGAGTGACACCTCCATGCGCTGCGGTCAATCTCGGGTGAGGGGTCAGGTACGAATCGGCGTCCTCCGGACCCGCGGCACCGGCTGGCAGCGCGGGCAGAAGAACGACGAGCGGTTCATGAAGTCGATCCGCCGGATCGCGGTACCGCAGCGATCGCACTCCTTCCCCTCGCGACCGTAGGCGTGGAGGGCGCGGTCGAAGTAGCCCGACTGACCGTTCACGTTGACGTACAGGCTGTCGAAGCTGGTGCCGCCCTCGAGCAGCGCGGCACCCATCACGGTCCGCGCCTCGGCGAGCACCCGGCGTACGTCCACGGGGCGGAGCCGCTCCCCCGGCCGGTCGCCGTGGACCTGCGCCCGCCAGAGCGCCTCGTCGGCGTAGATGTTGCCGACGCCGGAGATGAGGGTCTGGTCGAGCAGCAGCCGCTTGATGCCAGCCGTCCGCCGCCTCACCCTGCGCACGAAGAGGTCGTCGTCGAACTCCGGGTCGAAGGGGTCACGGGCGATGTGCGCGATCTCCGGCGGCAGCGCCGCACCCCCCGTGGAGACGGCGAGACCGCCGAACATCCGTTGGTCGACGAAGCGCAGCTCCCGGTCACCGAGCCCGAAGCGCACCCGCAGATGACGGTCGTCGGGACGGCCCGGCTCCTGGACGAGGAGCTGGCCACTCATCCCGAGGTGACCGAGCAGCGCGTCGCCGTTGTCGAGCGGCAGCCAGAGGTACTTGCCGCGGCGCCGGGCCGCCTCGAAGCGGCGCCCGGTCAGCGCGGTGGCGAACCCGGCCGGACCACGGGGGTCGCGGCGTACCGGACGGGGATGGAGGACGGTGACGGACTCGATCCTGCGACCGACCACGTGGCGCTGGAGGCCGTCGCGGACGGTCTCGACCTCGGGAAGCTCGGGCACGGGTGGTGACCAGTCAGTCGTCGGCGGACTCGGCGACCTCGTCGGCGACGCTGTCCGCCACGGGGTCGCCCACGCCGAGCGAGTCCGCCAGCTCGCCGTACGCCGTCTCCGCGGCGGCCTGCTCGGCCTCCTTCTTGGAGCGGCCGACGCCGTTGCCGTAGCGCTGCTCCGCGACCCGCACCTGGGCGGTGAAGGTCTTCATGTGGTCGGGGCCTTCGTCGGAGATCAGGTACTCCGGGACGCCGAGACCGTGCTCGGCCGAGAGCTCCTGGAGCGAGGTCTTCCAGTCGAGCCCGGCGCCGAGCGCGGACGCCGACTCGATCAGCGGGTCGAACAGGAGGTGCACCACCTCGGCCGAGCTCTCGAGGCCGCCCGACAGGTGGATCGCGCCGATCACCGCCTCGACGGTGTCGGAGAGGATCGAGGCCTTGTCGCGGCCGCCGGTCGTGTCCTCGCCACGCCCGAGCTTGACGTAGGTGCCGAGACCGATCTTGCGCCCGACGCCTGCCAGCGCGCGAGCGTTGACCACGGCCGCGCGGAGCTTGGCCAGGTGACCCTCGGAGAGGTCGGGATGGGTGCGGTAGAGCGTCTCGGTCACGACCACGCCGAGCACGGAGTCACCGAGGAACTCCAGCCGCTCGTTGGTGGGCAGCCCGCCGTGCTCGTAGGCGTACGACCGGTGGGTGAGCGCGCGCTCCAGCAGCTCGGCGTCCAGGGTGGGCTCGCCGAGCGCGGCGCGCAGCGGGGCGTAGTTCAGCGGTCCGGCGCCGGGGTCAGAGGACCTGGCGACGGTCGCCGCGGGCGCCGTACTGGCCGCAGGTGCCGCACGCGCGGTGCGGCAGGTGCTTGGCACCGCACGCGGGGTTGGCGCAGGTCACCAGGGTCGGCGCGACGGCCTTCCACTGCGAGCGCCGGTGGCGGGTGTTGCTGCGCGACATCTTCCGCTTCGGGACTGCCACTGTTCTCTCCTACGTCGGTGGACCCACTCCCGCGGGTCCGTGTGCGTTCCTGGTGTGCTCACTCTTCTGGCTGCTCGGGCTCGGCCAGTGCGCTGAGCGCCGACCACCGCGGGTCGACCGGCGCGTCGTGCCCGTGGTCCGGGTCGTCCGCGAGCCGAGCGCCGCACTCGGCGCACAGTCCCGGACAGTCCTCGGTGCACAACGGCTGGAACGGCAGTGCGAGCACCACCGCTTCCCGCAGCACCGGCTCCAGGTCGACCAGGTCGTCCTGCAGCGTGCTGACCTCGAACTCCTCGTCCGGATCGACGGCCTGGTCTTCGTAGACGAACAGCTCCTGGAACCTCACCTCGACCTCGTCGGAGATCGGTTCCAGGCACCGTGCGCACCCACCAGCGAGGGCGGCTGACGCCGTCCCCGTGACCAGGACGCCCTCCATGACCGCCTCCAGCCTCAGGTCGAGCTCGACCTGAGAGCCTTCGGGGACGCCGAGGACCTCGATGCCCAGATCTGCCGGGGCCTGAACCGTCCGGAACACCTCGCGCTGGGACCCCGGGCGGCGACCGAGCTCGCGAGTGTCGAGCACGAGCGGCGCTCTCGGGTCCAGTTTGCTCAGGGGTTCGCTTTCACTTCGGGACACAGCGGATCGCTACGTATCGTATCCGGGCAGGTCAGGCCCGCAAAACCCGCGCCGTAAGACGCTGACCCGAGTGAGGACGTTCCGGTCCGGCGGAGCCGGGACGGAACGTCCGCAGCGAGCGCCGCGGCGAGCTTGCTCGCGAGGCGGCCTCACATCGGCCTGTCTGAAGCGTCCCGGGCGCTCGCACGTTTCCGCCGGGTCAGCGAGCAGGGACAGCACACTTCTGCCGGGTCAGCGTTGGCCCAGGCGAGCCTTCAGCTGGTCGTGGACGAAGTCCGGGACGAAGGGGGAGACGTCGCCGCCGAAGCCGGCGACCTCCTTGACCAGCGAGGAGGAGACGAAGCCGCTCCCGGCGCTGGTCGGGATGAAGACGGTCTCGACGCCGGTGAGCGAGGAGTTCATCTGAGCCATCTGGAGCTCGTAGTCGAAGTCGCCGGCGGCCCGGAGTCCCTTGACGATCGCGGACGCGTCGCGCTCGGCGCAGAACGTCGTGACCAGACCGCTGAACCCCTCGACCGAGACGTTCGCGAGCGCGGCGCACGCGCGCTGCATCATCTCGATCCGCTCCTCGGCGTCGAACAGCCGATGCTTGCTGACGTTGGTGCCCACGGCCACGATCACCTCGTCGAACAGGCGCGCGGCGCGACCGACGATGTCGAGGTGCCCGTTCGTGACCGGGTCGAACGAGCCGGGGCAGACGGCGCGACGCACGGAACCTCCTGAGGTCGGGACCGGCTAGGCGGGGCTGGACGCGGCGGCGTGAACGTACCAGAGCACGGTCTCGCCGTACCTCTTCTCCCGGCTGTCGCTGAACCCGTCCGGCCACTCGGGCTCGGTCCCGCGCGAGCCGCGCTCGACGACGACCATCGCGCCGGGCACCAGCCAGCCCTGCTTGACGAGTGCTCCGAGGTCGTCGGCGACGTCCTGCTCCGGCTGCCCGTACGGCGGGTCGAGGAAGGCGACGTCGTACGGCGCCGTCGGCGGCCGGGCGAGGGCGATCGCGACGCTCCCGGTCACGACATCGGCCCGGTTGAACCCCAGGTCGCGGGCGTTGGCCGAGATCAGCGAGGCGGTACGTCGGTCCTGCTCCACCATGGTGACGACACCCGCGCCACGCGACCACGCCTCGAGCCCGACCGCGCCGGAGCCGGCGTACAGGTCCAGGAACCGGAGCCCCGCGAGCGACCCGCACCACGACTCGATCGTGGCGAAGAGCGCCTCGCGCACGCGGTCGCTGGTCGGGCGGGTGCTGACCCCCCGCGGCGTGTTGATGCGCCGACCGCCGACTCGTCCCCCGATGATGCGGGTCATGGCCGCGCCGGACTCCCGAGCACCCCGCGCCGTGCGGTCATGACTTCTCCATGAAGTCAGACTGCCGTGAATGCTCCAGTTCTGTCACGAGGAACCGGAGCTCCGGCGCGCGTTCGAGCTGCGGGTCGTCGGCGAGCAGAGCCGTGGCGGCCTCGCGCGCCTCGACGATCGTGTCCTCGTCGCGGAGCACGCGGAGCTGCTGCAGCGAGCTGAAGTAGCCCGACTGCGACCGCCCGAGGACGTCGCCCTCGCGGCGCTGCTCCAGGTCGACCCGGCTGAGCTCGAAGCCGTCGGTGGTGGCGGCCACGGCGTCGAGACGCTCCCGGGACGGGCTTCCCGCCTCGGCGGAGGTGACCAGCAGGCAGAGCCCGGGCAGGCCACCACGACCGACGCGACCCCGGAGCTGGTGGAGCTGGGAGATGCCGAACCGGTCGGCGTCGAGCAGGACCATCGTGGTCGCGTTGCCGACGTCCACCCCTACCTCGATGACGGTGGTCGCGACCAGTACGTCGGTCTCACCGGCCGCGAACGCGCGCATCGCCCGGTCCTTCTCGTCGGGTGGCAGCCGGCCGTGCAGCAGGTCGAGCCGAAGCCCTCTGAGCGCCCCCTCGCCCAGCTCCTCCACGACCTCCTCGGCGGCACTCAGCGCGTGCGCGGGCGCCACGGGCCGGCCTTCCTCGTCCTCCGCCGGCGCATCCGCCTCGCCCTGCTCGAGCTCGTCGCCGGTGATCCGCGGGCACACGACGTACACCTGATGCCCTTTCTCGGACTCCTCGCGCACCCGGTCCCATACGCGGTTCATCCAGCCGGGCTGGTCCGCGAGCGGCACGACGGTGGTCTGGATCGGCGCACGCCCGGCAGGGAGCTCGGTGAGGGTCGAGACCTCGAGGTCGCCGAACACCGTCATCGCGACCGTGCGCGGGATGGGCGTGGCGGTCATCACCAGGACGTGGGGCGGCGTACCCGCCTTGTCGGTCAGGGCGGCGCGCTGCTCGACCCCGAAGCGATGCTGCTCGTCGACGACCACCAGACCGAGGTCCGCGAACTGCACGTGCTCCTGGAGCAGCGCGTGGGTGCCTACGACGATGCCGGCCTCTCCGCTCGCCGCCGCCAGCAGTGACTCCTGCCGGGACGCCTTGGACATCGAGCCGGTCAGGAGCACGACCCGGGTGCCGTCGGCCGCCCCACCGAGCATCCCGCCCTGGGCGAGGTCGCCGAGCATCGCCGTGATCGAGCGGAGGTGCTGCTGGGCGAGCACCTCGGTGGGGGCCAGCAGGGCCGCCTGTCCCCCGGAGTCGATCACGCGGAGCATCGCCCGCAGCGCGACCAGCGTCTTGCCGGAGCCGACCTCGCCCTGCAGGAGACGGTTCATCGGATGGGGACGGGCGAGGTCGTCCATGACCTCCGCGGAGACCTGCTGCTGTCCGCGCGTCAGGGTGAACGGGAGTCGCTCGTCGAACGCCGCCAGCAGACCGCCGCCGCCGGCGCGCGCCTGGCCACCGAGCTCGGCGAGGGCCGCTCTGCGTCGGGCCATCACCAGCTGGGTCACCAGCGCCTCGTCGAAGCGGAACCGGCGCTGGGCCGCCTGCAGCTCCGGCCACGAGTCGGGCGCATGGATCTGCCGGAGCGCGGTCGCCAGGTCGGGCAGCCGGTGCTCACGGCGTACGTCGTCCGGAAGGGGATCGCGCGGCTCGTCGACCACGGTGAGAGCGAAGGCGATCGCGCGCTGGAGGTCCCAGGAGTCGACCCCCTTGGTCTGCGGGTAGAGGGGGAACAGCGCCTTGACCGAGGCGACGGTCGCCCCGACCGTCTCGTCCGCCAGGTCGTCCTCGTCGGTGCCGCCGAACAACACCATCTTGGGGTTCGTCAGCTGCCACTTCCCCCGGAACGTGCTGACCGAGCCGACGAACAGACCTCGCCGCCCCACGGCGAACCGCTTGGCGTGGTGCTTGCTGACGTACTCCTTCTTGGAGAAGAAGGACATCCGCAGCGACGGCCCGTCGGTCTGCAGGACCGTGTCGAGCCGGTACGCCCGGCGGCCGGACCTCCGGTCGAGGTAGGAGTTGACCTCGCTCTCGACGATCTCGCCCACCACCGTGAGCATCTCGCCGCTGCGCAGCTCCTTGACCTTCGTCAGCTCGCCGGTGCGGACGTAGCGACGGGGGAAGTGGTACAGCAGGTCGCCGACGGTGCGGATGCCGAGCCTGGTCGCGGCGTTCTTCGCCGTGCCCTTCTTGGTCTGCGCGCCGAGCACGGTCGCGACGGGCGAGTCGAGGCTGATCACTCTGTCGTCACTCCACGGACATCAGGAGGGGGTAGCGGTCCTGCCCCCCGTCGTACACCACGACGTCGACATGGGCGTGCCGGTCGGCGACGTACTCCTCGCAGCGCTGGGCGAGACCGTTCGCACCGGTGCCGCTGACGAGGGTCACCAGCTCGCCGCCACCACCGAGCATCCGCTCGAGGATCTCGGTCGCGACGTCGGTCAGGTCGTGGCCGACGAGGGCGAAGTCGCCCTCGATCACGCCGAGCACGTCGCCGGGCTCGCACGGGCCGGCCATGGTGATCGCCCGGCGCGCGGCGATGGTGACCGCGCCGTGACGGGTGTGGCGAGCGGTCGCGGTCATCTCGAGCACGTCGGCGTCGAAGCCTCGGGCCGGCTCGTGGACCGCCAGTGCGGCGAGCCCCTGGACCTGCGCCTCGGTGGGGATCACCGCGACCCGCACGTCGAGGTCCTCCTCGGCGGTGCGGGCGGCGATCCGGGCTGCGCGGACGGAGTCGTGGTCGTTGGGCAGGATCACGATCTCGGCCGCCCCCGACTCGGTGACGGCCTCGAGGATCGCCCCGGTCGAGGGGCGGTTCCCGGGTCCGCCCTCGATCACGATCGCGCCGGCGTCGCCGAAGAGCCGGGCCAGGCCCGGGCCGGCGCTGACCGCGACGATGCGCCGACCGCTGCGGTCCTGGGCACGGCGGTCGGCCTGCTCTCGCTGGCGGGCGACCTGCTCGGCGAAGTGCGTGACCCGGACGCGGTGCGGTCGGCCGGCCGCGATGCCGGCCTCGATGGCGGCGCCCACGTCGTCGACGTGGACGTGGACGTTCCACAGCCGCTCCCCGCCCACCACGACCAGCGAGTCGCCGAGCGGTCCGAGAGCCTCGCGCAGCGCCGGCACGGCGTCGTCGTCGGCGTCGAGCAGGTACATCACCTCGTACGCCGGCCCGCCCTCGCGCAGGCCGGCGTGACCCGGGGGGCCGACGGGGACCGGGATCGTGTGGGAGCCGATCGGCTGCGGTGCCGAGACCGGCCGCCGGCCGGTGAGCACGGTCTCGGCCGCGTCGAGGACCACGCTGAGGCCACGGCCGCCGGCGTCCACGACCCCGGCCGCGCGGAGCTCCTCGAGCTGCTCGGGCGTGTGCGAGAGCGCCTCGCGGGCGGCCTCGGCCGCCGCCGCGAACACGTCACGAGCCCGCGTGCCGGCGTCCTCGGCACGGCGTACGGCGGCGTCGGAGGCGGCCCTCGCGACGGTGAGGATCGTCCCCTCGACCGGCGTGCCGACCGCGGCGTACGCCGCCTCCGTGGCCTCGGCCATCGCCTCGGCCATCAGCGTCGCGTTGCGCTCGCCTTTCTGCGCCCGGCCGATCCGGGCGACCAGTGCTCCGAGGAGCTGGCTGAGGATCACGCCGCTGTTGCCGCGCGCACCGAGCAGCGCGCCGCGCCGGAACGCGGCGAGCGCGGTGAGGAGGTCCGCGTCGTCCGCGGCTGCCTGGTGGATGGCGTCGCGGGCGGCACTCATCGTGAGGTACATGTTGGTGCCGGTGTCGCCGTCGGGCACCGGGTAGACGTTGAGGGCGTCGATCTCCTCGCGGGCGGCTGCCAGCGCGTCCACCGCGACGTCCACAAAGCGCCGGACGACCGCCAGCTCGATACCGCCTCCGGTGGGGGCCTCCATCGTCTGCCGTACGCTCCTGTGGGCTCGCGCCCGGCTCGCCCGGGCGGCTGCCAGGGTAATGGGCGGGAGGCCGGGTCGCTGATTGGTCCGTCCGAGGGGGCGTCGGATATTCTTTCCCGGTTGCCCGCTGCGCGCGGGCCCTCGTTCCACCTCAATCCAGGAGTACACCCGTGGCTGCCGTCTGCGACATCTGCGCCAAGAAGCCGGGCTTCGGCAACAACCGGCCGTGGTCGAAGAAGATCACCAAGCGGCGCTTCGACCCCAACATCCAGCGCGTCCGGGCGACCGTGAACGGCACCCGCAAGCGCCTCAACGTGTGCACCGGCTGCCTGAAGGCCGGCAAGGTCACGCGCTGACCGGCTGAAGGACTTCTGCCGAGCCCCGGGCCTGGTGGTCCGGGGCTTCGTGCTGTCCGGGAGCTCTAAGGGACGGTTCATCACGCTGGGTTGTCGAAGCAGCGCTCGGCCAGCGGAACTCATCTGGCCCAGAGGCGGCTCGACCACTCAGCGTGATGAACCGTCCGGCGGCGCCCACGACCAGCGGTCAGAAGTGCGTCCACCCCGTGGGGCCTTCGTACTCACCGCCGTCGACTGTGACGCCCGAGCCCTCGGAGACCGAGCCGATCACCGTCCAGCCGTCGGGTACGTCGGCGGAGGGGAACGTCGCCAGGAGGGAGTGGTCCTCGCCTCCGCCCAGGATGAAGCTGATCGGGTCGGCACCGGTGGCGGCCGCAACCGCCTGCAGCGGCTCGGGGACGTCGAAGGCGTCGCGGCGTACGTCGATCGCGACTCCGGACTCCTCCCCGAGGTGCCCCGCGTCGGCGAGCAGACCGTCGGAGACGTCGATCATCGACGTGGCGCCCGCGTCGGCCGCGACTCGACCGGCGTCGTACGGCGGCTCGGGACGGCGGTAGGCCTCGACCAGCACCCGGGGTGAGCGGAAGCCGCGGCCCAGCACGGCCAGCCCGCCGGCCGACCAGCCCTGGCGGCCGCACAGGGCCAGCACGTCGCCCGGCTCGGCGCCCGAGCGCAGGACCGGCGACCGGGTGCAGGAGCCGAGCACGGTCACCGCGATCACGATCATCTGGGCCGCCGTCAGGTCTCCCCCGACGACCGAGGCCCCCACCAGGCCGCACTCCTCGGCGAAGCCCTGCGCGAAATCGAGCGCCCACTGCGCGGGCAGGTCCCGCGGTGCCGCCAGGCCGATGGTCAGCGAGTGGGCTCGGCCGCCCATCGCGTTGATGTCGGAGAGGTTGGCGGCGGCCGCCCGGTGCCCGATGTCGGCGGCGGACACCCAGTCGCGACGGAAGTGGTTGCCCTCGACGAGCACGTCGGTCGAGACCACGATGTGACCGTTGCGGATCCGCAGGACGGCGGCGTCGTCACCCGGCCCGACCAGCACCTGCTCGCCCTGCGCGAAGACATCCTGGAGGCGTTCGATCAGGGGGAACTCGCCGGCCTCCGAGAGGGTCGCGTCAGCTGGGAACGACATGCGCACATCCCACCAGATCCCGGCCGTACGTCGTCCCGCACCCGGCCGGCGACCTGTCGGGCGCGACGTACCGCACGGTAGGTTGTGCCCGGCAGGTCAGCACGGCCCCCGATCCCCATCGTCGACCGGAGGAGACAACCATGGTCGTCCAGGCGTACCTCCTCATCCAGACCGACGTCGGCAAGGCCGCCGAGGTCGCCCGGGCCATCGCGCAGGTGAAGGGTGTGACCCTGGCCGAGGACGTCACCGGCCCGTACGACGTGATCGTTCGCGCCGAGGCGCGCAACGTCGACGAGCTGGGCAAGCTGGTCGTCTCCAAGGTGCAGAACCTCGAAGGAATCACCCGTACCCTCACCTGCCCGGTCGTCCACATCTGACCAGACCCGAACCGAACCGATCCGACACGACCCGATCTGCCTTGGCTCAACCCCCGTCGCGCCTCAGGCCGCACGTGCGGACCCGGGGCGCGCGTCTGTCCGTCGGGATGGCTTGCGTGGGGCTGGTCCTGGTCGCGTGCGGCAAGGAGCCGGTCAGCATCCCGACGCTCCGTCTGACACCCACCGACCAGGCGGTCTGTCAACGTGTGGTGAACGCGCTGCCCCATGACCTGGCCGGTCAGTCCCGCCGCAAGACTCAGCCTGCCGAGGCCCTCGGCGCCGCCTGGGGGGACCCGGCGATCATCGCCCAGTGCGGGGTGCCGGTGCCGGCGGACTTCTCGAAGACCGCGGGGTGCACAGAGGCGGACGGCGTCGGCTGGTTCGTGCCCGAGGCGCAGGTCGACGACGACTCGGAGGACGTCGTGATGTCCACCGCCGGGTACCGGCCGATCCTGCAGGTGACGGTCCCCGCGACGTACCGGCCCAACGGCCTGGCCGCGGCCATGGTCGAGCTGGCACCGATGGTCAAGCAGTACACGAAGCTCGTGAAGCCCTGCCACTGACCTCGGTCAGTCCCGGGCTCATCGAAGCCCCGTGGTACGCCGCAGCGCGAGCCGGATCAGCCGGTCCACCAGCGCCGGGTAGTCGACGCCGCTCGCCGCCCACATCCGCGGGTACATCGACGTCGGGGTGAAACCCGGCATCGTGTTGATCTCGTTGACGACCAGCGACCCGTCGGGCATCACGAAGAAGTCGACCCGGGCCAGTCCCTCGCCGTCGATCGCGGCGAACGCGCGCACCGCCATCTCGCGCAGCTCCGCCGCGGTCGCCTCCGGGAGGTCGGCCGGCACCGCGAGCTCGGTGTGCTCCTCGGGGAGGTACTTCGCCGCGAAGTCGTAGAACTCGTGCTCGCCACCCACGATGATCTCGGCCGGCACGCTGGTCTCAGGGGTGCCGTCCAGTGCCTCCAGCACGCCGCACTCGACCTCGCGAGCACCGACCGCGGCCTGCTCGACCAGCGCCTTCGGGTCGTGCCGGTGCGCCTCCTCCACGGCCGCGTCGAGCTCGCCGGCGTCGTGCACCTTGCCGATCCCCATGCTCGACCCGGCCCGGGCCGGCTTCACGAAGAGCGGGAAGCCGAGCTCGGCGACCCGGTGCCGGACACCGTCGGGGTCGCGGTACCACTCACGCGCGGTCACCGTGACCGAGGGCATCACGGGCAGCCCGGCCGCGCGGAGCACGAGCTTCGCGTAGGACTTGTCCATGCCGACGGCGCTCGCCAGCACCCCGGCACCGACGTACCGGACGCCGGCCATCTCGAACATCCCCTGGATCGTGCCGTCCTCACCCCACGGACCGTGGAGCAGGGGGAACACGACGTCGACCTCCCCGAGAGTGTGCGGCGGCTGTGACGGCTCGTGCACGACGAGGTCTGTGCTGCCCGCCTCGCGCAGCAGCGCGACCGTGGCCCGGTCACCGTCGACGCTCGGCAGCTGATCGGGCCCCTTGATCTGCAGCCGGTCGGTGTCACCGGACTCGAGCACCCAGCGCCCGTCCGGGGCGATCCCGATCGGCACCACGTCGTACGCCGTGCGGTCGATCGCCGCGAGCACGCTGCCCGCCGTGACGCAGCTGATCGCGTGCTCGCTGGAGCGTCCGCCGAAGACGATCGCGACGCGGGGCTTGCGGGTCGGGCCCGAGTGCTCGCTCATCGGACGCACCCTATCCGGGGCCGTGCCGCGCCCCCACCGCCTCGCCGTACGCTCGCGGCATGCCCGATCCGAGCGCAGCCGAGACCTGGTCCCCCGCCACCACCGCGGTCACCGCGGGCCGTCCGCCGCACGAGCCCGACCGCCCCCTCAACCACCCGATCACCATGGCGTCGACGTACGGCGCGACCGGCGACCTCGAGTACGGCCGCTACGGCAACCCCACGTGGTCGGCGTTCGAGGAGGCGCTCGGCGCCCTCGAAGGTGGCCGTTGCCTGGCGTTCTCGTCGGGCCTGGCCACGGTCGCGACCGTGCTGGACCTGGTCGGCCAGGGCGCGACGGTCGTCGCGCCGCGGCACGCCTACAACGGCACGGTCATGCAGGTGGCCGACCTCGAGGCCCGCGGCCGGCTGACCGCACGCCTGGTCGACGTCACCGACACCGAGGCCGTGGCCAAGGCCTGCGACGACGCGGCGCTGGTCTGGCTCGAGTCGCCGACCAACCCGGCTCTCGAGCTCGCCGACATCCAGACCATCGCCCGGGTCGCCCACGACGCGGGCGCGTACGTCGTCGTCGACAACACCTTCGCGACACCGTTGCGGCAGCGACCGCTGACGATGGGCGCCGACGTGGTCGTGCACTCGGCCACCAAGTACCTCGCGGGCCACGGCGACGCGATGCTCGGGGCGCTGGTCACCGCCGACGATCAGCTGTACGACGTCCTCAAGGGCAGGCGCGACCTGGTCGGCGCGATCCCCGGCACCCTGGAAGCATGGCTCGCGCTGCGCGGGCTGCGCACCCTCCACCTCCGGGTCGAGCGCGCCGAGAGCAACGCCCGCGACCTGGCCGAGCGCCTGCGCGCGCATCGGGCGGTGTCCGAGGTGCGCTACCCGGGATTCGGCGGCATCGTCTCGATCGTGCTCGACGGCGGCCCCGACGCCGCAGACCGACTGGTGCGGTCCACGTCGCTGTGGGTGCACGCGACCTCGCTCGGGGGGGTGGAGTCGACGTTGGAGCGTCGCCGCCGCTGGAAGTCCGAGCCGGCCACGATCCCCGATGCACTGGTGCGCCTCAGTGTCGGCGTCGAGGACGTGGAGGATCTGTGGGCCGACCTGGAGCGGGCACTCGAGGTCGTCGACACCTAGCGTCGGCGGCCGTCCGCGACGCGGCCCGGCGGGAGGTTCCCAGCCGATCCATGACGTTCCCGGCCGACATTTCACCCCGGAACGTCAGCCTTCCCCGGTGTACCGGGGAAACCGCCGCCCCGATCAGCCGCTAGTCGATCTCGGCTTTCGTGTCGCGGCGGATGAACGACTCCATCATGTCCGGCGCGGTCATCCGGCCGTCGACGACCGCCTCGACGTGCTCGGCGATCGGCGTGTCCACGCCCACCTTCTGGGCCAGCGCGACCAGCGAGGAGCAGGACTTGGCGCCCTCGGCCACCTGCCGGGTCGACGCGACGATCTCCTGGGTGGTCATGCCGAGCCCGAGCTTCTCGCCGAACGTCCGGTTGCGCGACAACGGTGACGAACACGTCGCCACCAGGTCGCCGAGCCCGGCAAGTCCCATCAGCGTCAGCGGGTTGGCATCCATGGCCATCGCCAGCCGAGCGGTCTCAGCCAGGCCGCGGGTGATCAGCGAAGCCGTGGTGTTGTCACCGAAGCCCAGCCCGACGGCCATCCCGACCGAGAGCGCGACGACGTTCTTGTAGGCGCCGCCGAGCTCACAGCCGACGACGTCGACGCTGGTGTAGGGGCGGAACGCGGGGCCGTGCACCAGGTGCTGCACCTGCTTGGCGACGTCCTCGTCGGTACACGCCACGACGGACGCGGCCGGCTCGCGCTGGGCGATCTCGTGGGACAGGTTGGGCCCGCTCACCACCGCGACGCGCGCAGCGTCGGCGCCGGTCACCTCGGTGATGACCTCGCTCATCCGTTTGAGGGTGCCGAGCTCGACGCCCTTCATCAGCGAGACCATCACCGCCGAGTCCGCGACGTACGGCGCCCACTGCTCCAGGTTGCTGCGGAACGTCTGCGACGGCACCGCGAACACCACGACGTCCGCGCCCGCGATCGCCTTCTCGGTGTCGTGGGTGGCGACCACGGCCGGCGGGAGCTCGACACCCGGGAGGTAGTCGGTGTTCTCACGACGCTGGTTGATGGTGTCGCAGACCTCCTCGCGGCGCGCCCACAACGTCACGCCGTTGCCCGCGTCCGCCAGCACCAGCGAGAACGCGGTCCCCCACGAACCCGCCCCGAGCACGGATACCTGCGTCATGCGCCCCTCGACCTCCGGTCGTCCTCGGCCCGCTGGGTCTTCCTGGGGTTGCCCGTCTCACGCAGGCCGGCCTTGCGCGGGTCGAACGGCTCGGGTGGCGGCACCTCGTGCCGAAGCTCTGCCACCAGGGCGGTGAGGGCCGCCATGATCCGCCTGGTCGCCTCGTTGACGGTCTCGGTGGTCCGCGGCTTGTCGCGCAGGTCGTCCAGCGGCACCGGGTCGCCGACCTTCATGGTGATCCGGGTGCGCGGGAACAGGTGCGGCTTCTTGGCGTACGGGTACAGCAGGTCGTGCGCACCCCACTGCCCGACCGGGATCACCGGGCACCCGGTCGCGAGCGCGATCCGCGCGGCACCGGACTTCCCGGCCATCGGCCACAGGTCGGGATCGCGGGTCAGGGTCCCCTCGGGGTAGACCACCACGCACTCGCCCGCCTCCACGGCGGCGACCGCTGCGTCGAACGCGCCCTTGGCGTTGCGGCTCAGGCGCTCGACCGGGATCTGGCCGGCGGCCGTGAGGAACGAGGCCAGCGCCTTGTTCCGGAAGAGGCCCGACTTCGCGAGGTAGCGCGGCATCCGGCCGTGGTCGTAGACCAGGTGAGCGGCGGTGATCGGGTCGACGTGGGACACGTGGTTGAAGACCAGGATGCAGCCGCCGGTGGCCGGGATCTTCTCGCCGTCGATCCAGGTGCGCCTCGTGGTCGCGAGCAGAGCCGGCTTCAGGATGCCCACGGCCAGGGTGAATGCCCATCCTCGCCTCTGCTGCAGGGGTCGCACGGGTCGAACAGTCACCAGCGTCCCTCCCGTCGTGGCACCCGAACCCTGCGTTCGCACGAGGTGTCCGGTCGGCCCGGCACCAGCGCCGGCGTTCGGGTCAGGCTACTCGGTCGGCGCGGGTCACCCGTCGCCTGACAGGATCGTCGCGATGAACACGTCGTACGTCGTCCTGCTGCCGGTGAAGCCGCCGGCACGCGGGAAGTCCCGGCTCGAGGGGGATCCGGTACGCCGTCGCACCCTGGCCGCCGCGTTCGCGCTCGACACCGCGCGGGCATGCCTCGCGGCCTCGTCGGTGACAGCGGTGCTCGCCGTCACCGACGACGCGAGGTTCGCCGGCGAGCTGCGCGCCGCCGGTTGCGAGGCGATTCCCGACGGCGTCGCCGGGGACCTCAACGAGTCGCTCCGCCAGGCCGCCGCCGAGGCGCAGCGACGCTGGCCGGACGCGACGCCGGTGGCCGTCTGCGCCGACCTGCCCGCACTGCACCCGGAAGATCTCGACGCCGCCCTCTCGTCCGCGGCCGGCGCCGCATTCGTGGCCGACCAGGACGAGGTCGGCACGACGCTGTACACCGCGCCGTACGACGTGTTCTTCCCGCGGTTCGGGCACAGGTCGCGGCAGGCACACCTCGACACGGGAGCCCGTGAGATCGCGGGAGACCTGCCCTCGCTGCGTCGCGACGTCGACGATGCCGACGCGCTCGCCGCGGCCACGGCGCTCGGGCTCGGAGCTCACACCCGACTCGCCATCCTGGTCTGACACGACGAAGGGGCCACCGATCCGGTGGCCCCTTCGTCGAGGAGTGGGTCAGCGCTTCGCGGTGCGCTTGGCCGTCTTCTTGGCGGCCCCGGCCTTCTTGGCCGTCGTCTTCTTCGCGGCCGTCGTCTTCTTCGCGGCCGTCTTCTTGGCCGGCGCGGACTTCCGGGCGGTCGTCTTCTTGGCGGCCGTCGACTTCTTCGCGGCCGTCTTCTTGGCCGGCGCGGACTTCCGGGCGGTCGTCTTCTTGGCAGCGGTCGACTTCTTCGCGGCGGTCTTCTTGGCCGGCGCGGACTTCCGGGCGGTCGTCTTCTTGGCGGCCGTCGTCTTCTTCGCGGCGGTCTTCTTGGCCGGCGCGGACTTCCGGGCCGTCGTCTTCTTGGCGGCCGTCGACTTCTTTGCCGCGGTCTTCTTGGTCGGGGCGGTGGCCCGCTTCGCCGCAGACGTCGACGCGGCGAGCGTCAGCTTGGGCAGCTTCCGGGCACCCGAGACGACGTTCTTGAGCTCTGCGCCGGCGGTGAACTTCGGAACGTGCGTCCGCTTGGCCTTGATCTGTTCGCCGGTCTGCGGGTTGCGGACCATGCGAGCTTCACGCACGCGCTTCTCGAACGAGCCGAAGCCCGTGATCGCGACCTTCTCGCCCTTGGCCACTTCGCGCGTGATCGTGTCCAGGACGGATTCCAGCGCGTGCTGCGCCTGCTTGCGGTTCCCCTCGAAACGCGCAGCCAGCGCGTCGATGAGCTGTGACTTGTTCACGGCTTCCCTTCCAATGAACGATCATGGCCGGCCCTTTTGCCCGGCTTCCCGACGAACGCTAGGTATTCGCGGCGTTCGTCACAATCACCACGCCGGGTTTGTCGGAGGTTTTTTCGCACCAAAGCGGCTCAACGGCGCCGGTTCGTGGCCCGTCAGCACCATCCGGTTTCCGCGCCGCGCACCCGACGACCGCGAGGACGAGAAGGGACGGACTACCGAGAATTCCCTTGCCCCGGTGGGAAATCGGCCCATCGACGGCCGCGCGCACCGTCAGAGCGTCGCTGGTTTCCACCTCGGTCGCGCGGACTCGAACGTCGTGATGTCGGCGTCGTGCGCGAGAGTCAACGAGATGTCGTCGAGCCCTTCGAGCAACCTCCAGCGCGTGTAGTCGTCGATGTCGAAGGAGTCCTCGATGACGTCCGGACCGTGGCCGGCGCGCAGCGTCCTCTCGACGAGGTCGACGCTGATGGTCGTGCCCGGCTCGGCGGCGAGCAGGTCCCACAGACGCAGGACGACCTTGTCGTCGACCTGCGCCGCGAGGAGACCCGCCTTGCCGGCGTTGCCGCGGAAGATGTCGCCGAAGCGCGGCGACAGCACCACCTTGAAGCCGTAGTTCTGCAGGGCCCACACGGCGTGCTCGCGGGACGAGCCGGTGCCGAAGTCGGGTCCCGCGACGAGGACGCTGCCCGCGTCGTACGGCTTCTGGTTCAGCACGAACGACGGGTCGCTGCGCCAGGCCGCGAAGAGACCGTCCTCGAAGCCGGTGCGGGTCACCCGCTTGAGGTAGACCGCGGGGATGATCTGGTCGGTGTCGACGTTGCTGCGCCGCAAGGGCACGCCGATGCCGGTGTGGGTCGTGAACGCTTCCATCAGATGGCCTTCAGGTCTGCGGGTGAGCTGAGGGTGCCGCGGATCGCCGTGGCGGCCGCGACGGGCACGGACACCAGGTGGGTGCGTCCCCCCTTGCCCTGCCGGCCCTCGAAGTTGCGGTTGGAGGTCGAGGCGCTTCGCTCCTGCGGAGCCAGCTGGTCGGGGTTCATGCCGAGGCACATCGAGCAGCCCGCGCCCCGCCACTCGGCACCCGCCTCCTTGAAGACCACGTCGAGGCCCTCGTCCTCGGCCTGCAGCCGCACCCGCGCCGATCCGGGGACCACGAGCATCCGCGTCCCGTCCGCGACCTTGCGCCCCTTGACGATCTCGGCCGCTGCCCGGAGGTCCTCGATCCGGCCGTTGGTGCACGAGCCGACGAAGACCGTGTCGACACTGATCTCGCGCATCGGGGTGCCGGGCTCGAGGCCCATGTACTCCAGGGCCTTGCGAGCACCGACCCGGTCGCTCTCCTCCTCGAAGTCGTCCGGGTCGGGTACCGAGCCGCCGAGAGGGACACCGTGACCGGGGTTGGTTCCCCAGGTGACGAACGGCGTCATCGTGCTCGCGTCGAGCACGATCTCCGCGTCGTACTCGGCGTCGTCGTCGGTGACCAGGCTCGTCCAATGCTCGACGGCGGCGTCCCAGTCCGCGCCCTTCGGCGCCTCGGGCCGGCCCTTCAGGTAGGCGAACGTCGTCCGGTCCGGCGCGATCAGCCCGGCCTTCGCGCCCCACTCGATGCTCATGTTGCAGACCGTCATCCGGGCCTCCATCGAGAGCGCCTCGATGGCGGAGCCGCGGTACTCCACGACGTACCCCTGACCCCCTCCGGTGCCGGCGTGGGCGATCAGCGTGAGCACGAGGTCCTTGGCGGTGACGCCCTCGGGCAGCTCGCCGGTGACCGTGACGGCCATGGTCCTCGGGCGGGCCTGCGGCAGCGTCTGGGTCGCCAGGACGTGCTCGACCTCCGAGGTTCCGATCCCGAACGCGAGTGCCCCGAACGCACCGTGCGTCGAGGTGTGGGAGTCGCCGCAGACGATGGTCATGCCGGGCTGGGTGAGCCCTAGCTGCGGGCCGATGATGTGCACGATCCCCTGGTCGAGGTCGCCGAGCGGGTGGAGCCGGATGCCGGACTCCTCGGCGTTCCTGCGCAGTGTCTCGACCTGGGTGCGGCTGACCGGGTCCTGGATGGGTCGGTCCCAGTCGAGCGTCGGCACGTTGTGGTCCTCGGTGGCGAGGGTCAGGTCGGGACGGCGTACCTGTCGGCCCGCGAGGCGGAGCCCGTCGAAGGCCTGCGGTGAGGTCACCTCGTGGATCAGGTGGAGATCGATGTACAGCAGGTCGGGCTCGCCGGTTCCTGGTGGGGTCGACCGGACGACGTGCTCGTCCCAGACCTTCTCGGCCAGGGTCCTGCCCATGTCTTCTCCTCCGTGCTCGGCGTCACCCCAGGGTACAACTTGCGTCCCATGATCTGAGACGGCAGTATTGCCATATGGACAACTCCAGTGGCGTGGGTGTGCTCGACAAGGCCGCCCTGGTACTCACCGCCCTCGAGTCTGGGCCGGCCACTCTGGCCGGCCTGGTCACCGCGACCGGACTGGCCCGGCCGACGGCGCACCGGCTCGCGGTCGCCCTGGAGCACCACCGCCTGGTCGCCCGCGACCTGCAGGGCCGGTTCGTGCTGGGGCCGCGGCTGTCCGAGCTGTCCGTCGCGGCCGGCGAGGACCGCCTCCTCGCCACGGCCGGACCGGTGCTGGCCCGGCTCCGCGACATCACCGGTGAGTCGTCCCAGCTGTGGCGCCGCCAGGGCGACTACCGGGTCTGCGTCGCCGCGGCCGAGCGGCCGTCGGGGCTCCGCGACACCATCCCGGTCGGCTCGCAGCTCACGATGCGCGCGGGCTCGGCGGCCCAGGTGCTGCTCGCGTGGGAGGACGCCGAGCGCATCCACCGGGGCCTGCAGAACGCCGCGTTCTCGGCGGCGGCCCTCTCCGGCATCCGTCGTCGCGGCTGGGCGCAGTCCGTGGGCGAGCGCGAGCAGGGCGTGGCCTCCGTGTCCGCCCCGGTGCGGTCGCCGTCCGGGAAGGTCGTCGCGGCCGTGTCCGTGAGCGGCCCTCTCGAGCGGCTGTCCCGCCAGCCCGGACGGATGCACGCTCCGGCCGTGGTCGCCGCCGGGGAGCGGCTGTCGGAGTCGCTGCGGCGGGCTGCTGCTGAGTGAGCGTGACGGTTCATCACGCTGAGTGGTCGAACCGGAACTGGGCCAGCGGAGTTCCCCTGGCCCAGCGCGGGTTCGCCTACTCAGCGTGATGAACCGGCCGCCACCCTCAGCCCCGCTTCATCACCAGCTCCACCAGGTTCCCGTCCGGGTCGGTGACGACCGCGTTGCGGTTGTTGTTGCCGGAGTCACGGGGTGGCGTGACGCTCGGTGCGCCGGCCGTGACCAGCTCGTCGTACGCCGCGTCGACGTCGTCGGTCCAGAGCACGAGCTGAAATCCACGGGTGCCGGGCGCCGCCTCGATGCCGTGCACACGGGCCGCTGCCTCGGCCGTGGAGAGGGCGACCGTGACCCCGTCGAGCCGGAGCTCGACGTGGTCCGGCGTCTCGGACGAGGGAGCGCGGAAGGTCTCCTCGAATCCCAGCAGTCCGCCGTAGAACGCGAGCGCCGCCGGCAGGTCGCGGGTGTAGATGTTGGTCATCGGGTCCGAGTAGGTCACCCGATCATCCTGCAGCATTCGTTGCCGTCACCGAGGTTTCGAGACGCCTCGACCCGCCCGCTCATCCTCGCCCTCGCACGCTCGGACGAGACGCGCTCAGAAGAGCGCGTCCTGCTCGATCTCCAGCAGCGTCTGCTTGCGCTCGACGCCGCCCGCGTAGCCGGTCAGCGTGCCGTCCGCCCCGATCACCCGGTGACAGGGGATGACGATCGGGATCGGGTTGCTGCCGTTGGCCAGCCCGACCGCGCGGGAGGCGGCGTTGGACTTGCCGAGCCGCCGCGCGATCTCGCCGTACGACGCGGTGTCGCCGTACCCGATCTCCAGCAGCTGCGCCCACACCGCCTTCTGGAACGCGCTGCCGCTGGGATCGAGCGGGAGGTCGAACTCCTTGAGGTCGCGGTCGAAGTACGCACGGAGCTGCCGGACCGCCTCGGCCAGCAACGGATGGGCGTCGTCGCGGTCGCCGCGCGGGCGGCCGTCGTGGTCACGGAACGGGGCGTACTCGATCGCGGTGATCGCGCCGGCGTGCTCGACGATCCGCAGGTCGCCGACGGGTGAGTCCATCACGGTCCACATGTCAGTGTCCCTTTCTGCTCGGAGAGAGTGTCGTGGTCGGGGAGAGGGTCTGCCAGAGATGGAGCTGTGCGTACGAGCGCCAGGGCCGCCATCCCTCGGCATGTCGCAGGGCATCCGTCGGGTCGATCCCGCGTAGGCGGAACGCGTCACGGATGCCGATGTCGGTGGGCAGGAAGACGTCGGGGTGACCGAGGGCGCGGAGCGCGATGTAGTCAGCGGTCCACGGACCGATGCCCGGGATCTCGAGCAGGCGCCGGCGAACGTCGTCGCGATCAGCGCCGCGGTCGAGCGACAGGTCGCCCTCGGCCAGGGCTCGGCACACGGCCAGCAGCGCCCGGCCGCGCGAGCGCGGCATCGGCAGGGACTCGGGCTCGAGCTGGGCCAGTCGCGCCGCCGTGGGGAAGAGATGGGTCAAGCCGTCCGCCGGCGACCCGATCCGCTCGCCGTACCGCTCGGTGAGTCGGCCGGCCGCGGTGCGCGCCGCCGCCACCGTGACCTGCTGGCCGACCACGGCACGCACGGCGATCTCGTCGCCGTCGACATGACCGGGCACCCGGAGACCCGGGGTCTGGCGGACCAACGGCCCCAGCACGGGATCGCCCGCGAACGCATCGCCGATCGCCACCGGGTCGCAGTCGGCGTCGACCAGTCGGCGTACCCGCTCGACGGCGGCAGCGAGGTCGCGCAGGTCGGTGAGCCGGAAGGTCGCTGCCACGAACGCCGTCGGACCACGCTCGGCGTGGTCGTCGAGCTCGAGCTCGACGATTCCGGTGCCGTGCGGGAGCCGAAGGGTGCGGGCGTACGTCGTGTCCGTGGCCACCTCGACGCCCGCGACGGCACGCACGGCGAGGAAGTGCAGCAGCGCGCGGCCCGCGAACGGCGTGCGCACCGCCAGCCGCAACTGGAGAGTGCCACCCCGGTCGGCACCCTTCCCGCGCCCGCCCCGGAGCCGGGTCGGGGTCGCGTCGTACACCTCGCGGATCGTGTCGTTGAACTGCCGCACGCTGCTGAACCCCGCCGCGAACGCCACATCGGCGGCGCCCAGGTCGGTGGTCTCGAGCAGCGTCCGGGCCGTCTGGGCACGCTTCGCCCGGGCCAGGGCCAGCGGACCGGCGCCGAGCTCCTGGGTGAGGATCCGCGACAAGTGCCGGGTGGTGTAGCCGATACGTCGCGCCACACCGTCGACGCCCTCGCGGTCGACGACGCCGTCGGCGATCAGGCGCATCGCCCGGCCGGCCACGTCGGCGGCGACGTCCCAGTCGGGACTGCCCGGCGTCGCGTCCGGCAGACACCTCTTGCAGGCCCGGTAGCCGGACGCCTGTGCGGCCGCGGCCGTCGGATGGAACGTGACGTTGTGGAACGCAGGTGTGCGGGCCGGGCACGACGGGCGGCAGTAGATGCCCGTCGTCCGGACCGCCGTGTAGAACACGCCGTCGAACCTGCGGTCGCGGCTCTTCACCGCGCGGTAGCAGGACTCGAGGTCCAGGTGCATCGGCGAGGTCGACGGGGTCATGCCCCCATTCTGGCCCAGGCCACCGACACGCTCTGGCGGGAATCGGACGCGTGGGCGCTCACCGTCCCGTGCTGCTCACGACGCCGCGCTCATAGGCGTAGACGACCGCCTGCGCCCGGTCTCGGGCGCCGATCTTGGCGAAGACCCGTCCGACGTGCGTCTTCACCGTGGCCTGGCTGAGCACCAGTTCGTCGGCGATCTCGGCGTTGGACAGACCGCCGGCGATCAGCCGGAGCACCTCACGCTCGCGCGGGGTGAGCGACTCCAGGTCTGACCAGTCGACGTCCGGTCGCCGGTGCGTGGCCAAGAATGTCGTGATCAGCCGCCGGGTCACGGTCGGAGCCAGCAGGGCCTCGCCCGCGTGCACCGTGCGGATCGCCTCGGCCAGGACCTCGGCCTTGACGTCCTTGAGCAGGAACCCGCTCGCGCCGGCCTCGAGTCCGGCGTACACGAGCTCGTCGAGATCGAACGTCGTCAGGATCAGCACCTTCGGACCGCTCGACGTCGCAGTCACTCGGCGGGTCGCCTCGATCCCGTCGAGCACCGGCATCCGGATGTCCATCAGCACGACGTCCGGGTGCAGTCGTCCGCTTTGTGACACCGCGGCCGCGCCGTCCCCGGCCTCGCCCACGACGGTCAGGTCGGGCTCGCGCTCAAGGATCAGCCGGAAGCCCATGCGGACCAGGTCCTGGTCGTCGACGATCAGGACGCGGATCATCCGGGGATGCCCGCTGGAGTGCCCAGGGGCTCGAGCCGCAGCTCCTCCACCGGGAGTCGGGCGGACACCCTGAACCCGTGTCCGGTCGGGCCGGTCGTGGTCGGTTTCCTGGTGCTCGGGATCGACGGGCTACGACGTCCCGGTGCGCGCTGGCTCGCGCTGCTGCCGCTTGTCACGATGCTCGTCGCCATCGGTGCCGACGACCGCGGTGGGTTCTTGCTGCTCGGGGCCGCCTGGGGTGCGCTGGCTGTGGGCGGCGCAGCAACGGGACGCGGCGAGGAGGCCGCGCAACCCGCCTAGGGTGCGCACTCCCGAATTGGGAGACGTGCCTCAGCGGCGGATCTTGTCGACGACCCACCACGCGCCGGGCAGCAGGCCCGCGGCCAGGAGGATCTTGAGCGCATCACCGACCAGGAAGTCCTTGACCCCGAGGTCCCAGGCGTCCTGCGCGCCGACCCCGAGCGCGTGCGCAAGCCAGGTGGCGCCGAAGGCGTAGATCACGACGTTGCCCAGGACCATGGTCGGCAGCGAGCGCCAGGGCTTGCGGTCCCAGCCGCGGTCGGCGAGCCAGCCCACCAGTCCGGCCGCCACGAGCATGCCGACCAGGTATCCGCCCGTGGCGGAGGAGAACCGAAGCACGTCCCAGCCGGACGAGTGACCCGCGAAGACGCCGTACCCGAGCCCGCCGACGACGAGGTACGTCGCGAAGGTGACGAACCCGCGCCGTGCGCCGTACGCCCCACCCACGAGCAGCGCGCCGAACGTCTGACCGGTGATCGGGACCGGGGTGTGCGGGAGGTTGATCGAGACCTGCGCCGAGAGGGCGATCAGGGCGACGCCAGCGGCGACGAGGACGGCGTCGGCCACGAGTGCGGCGACGCGGTTGCTCGGGCGGACCAGCGTGGGGACGATCGCGGTGGAGGACATGGCCGGGAGCCTAGCGGCGGGCGAGAGCCAGGTGGAACGCGGTGGCCATCGACGGCGCGGATGCGGCCTCACGCAGGGGCGGTACGCCGAGCACCTCGGCGTACAGGCGGCTCAGTGAGAGCTGCGAGAGGGGCTGGGAGACCACCTCTGCGCGCACGCCCGGGTGGATGACGACGGTGAGCACGGTGTTGCCCTGTGAGCCGTCGTCCTCGTCGGCGGTGATCACGATCGCGAGGCGTCCGGAGCGGAAGTCGGGTCCGGACATCGCCAGCCCGACCACCTGGCGCAACCACGCATCGGCCGTGGCGAGCGAGCAGTCGTGGGCGTCGTGGCAGACGTCGGGGACCACCATGCCGGCGTCCGGAAGATGACCCGCGCGGACGTCCGCGGCGAAGCGCGCCAGAGGCGTGTCGAACGTGCGGCACTCGGCCCGCTCGTCGACGAAGTAGGTCCACGGGTTGTGGCGGACGGCGTACTCCCCCGCCGAGGTGAGGAAGCAGGACGACGGCATGGCGTCGGCGTACACGCGTGCGGTCAGCCCGGCCCGGAGCGCCTCGCCGAACACCGACGGTCCGTGCAGGGGATGGGCCGACGGGTCGTCGTCGTCGTTCACGCCGAAGGTCGAGCCGCCGGCGATCGCGAGGTAGTTCGGCAGGGACGGGTGGGTCATCGCGCGGTACGCCGTGGCGTAGCCGTAGCGGTGCGCCAGCGCGTAGGTCCAAGGCATCTGGCTGCGCATCTCGTCGAGGGAGTGGTTCTCGACCACGAAGACGAGCAGCTTGCCGGCCGCGGGCGCGACCGGTATCCCGGTCGCCGACGGCGCCGGCGTCCGGGTGTGCCGGCTCGGGTGCCTCGCCGGGTGCTGGGTCGGATGAGGGGTGGGCCTCGGGGTCGACGTCGGCTCCCGCGGGGAGGGCGACGCCGATGGTGCGGCGGTCGATGTCCGGGCGCCGCCGCACCCCGCGAGCGCACACATCAGCACGACCGCCCCCGCGACCCGCCGACGGTGTGCCATTCGGCCGACGCTACCGGGGCCTCGATCGGCGTACGCAGCGGCGCAGAAAGCAGAGGTGCGCGCCTTCTCAGTGCTGCGCGACCGGCGTATCGTCACGGACGCGCCCACTCCCGGGGTCGAGGGCGAGCATCACCCGGGGGGAACCAGATGATGCCTTCCGCAGCGAGGGCCTTCCAGAGTGCGCCGTCCAGTGCGGCCCCGTGCTCCTTCACCACCTCCTCTTCGGCAACGACCACGCCGTGTCCTCGGCAGGTCCACGGCTACCCGTGATGGCGGCGCTCTCAGGCGACCGGAAGTCGACGTCTCCCACGTCACCAACACACCAGACATCCAGCCAAGGAATGGTTCGCATGACAGACACCGACATCGAGACCGGCTCTCGGATCGAGCCGCCCGGCCCAGGGACCTGGGAGCTCGACCCGGTCCACTTCCCGCGCCCGGTGACCAGGTACTACGCCACCACCTCCCACGCGTTCAGACGTGGTACGGCGGAGGTCATGGCGTACTACGGGATGCCGATCGAGGCGATGCTCAGCGAGGTCGTCGGCGGCTTCGTGTACCACCAGATGGTTCCGGTCGACCCCGCCGAGATGCCGGCCCGCATCCAGCGCGCCGAGGAGGTCTTCGCCGACAAGCTGTGGCGCGACCAGCTGCGCGAGTGGGACGAGGTCGCGAAGCCGGCATCGATCCAGCGCCATCGCGACCTGCAGGCGGTCGACCCCGATGCACTCTCGGACGCCGAGCTCTGTGACTACCTGACCCGGTGCCAGGACCACCACGCCGAGATGCGCTACCAGCACATGCGCTTCACGGGGGCTGCCGTCGTCTCCGTCGGTGACCTGCTGGCACATGCGGTGGAGTGGGCTCACGTCAGCCCGGCTGATGTCCTGGCGACCACGCGCGGTGCCGCACCCGTCTCGGCCGGCGCCTCGGCCGAGCAGGAGCGGCTGGTCGCGGCTCTGGCCGGCGACTCCGCCGCGCGTGACCTGCTGGAGTCGGACGACGACCCGGCGATGGTGCTCGACAAGCTGCGCACCTTGGGCAACGAGGTGAGCGAGGCGGTGTCGGCGTACCTCGACCTCGTCGGCTGCCGGCTGCTCGACGGGTTCGACATCTCCGGCCGCTACGCCCTGGAGATGCCTGATGCGCTGGTCCGGACGATCCGCGCCTGGGCGGCCGGCCGGGCCGAGACCGGACCCGACCCGGAGCACAAGCTCGCCGAGATGCGGGCCCAGGTGCCTGAAGAACACCGTGCGGAGTTCGACGACCTGGTCGCCGAGGCGAGACTGATGTCCCGGATCCGCGACGAGCGCGGGGTGTACTCCGACATCTGGGCCTCGGGCATCATGCGCCGGGCCGCCCTCGGCGCCGGGCGACGGCTGGCCAGCACCGGCCGGCTGCTCGAGCCGGAGCACATCGTCGACGCCACCGTCGAGGAGATGGTGCAGATCATCTCCGGACAGGGCGGGCCCTCGGCGGAAGAGCTGGCCGGGCGCGCGGCGTACCGGGCTGCCCACACGGCCAAGGACGCGCCACCCGTCCTCGGCCCGCCTCCTACGCCCCCGCCGCCGCCCGACGGTCTGCCGCCGGCGGCCGCCCGGATGGTGCGAGCCTTCGGCACCGCCATGTCGATGCTGTTCGGCAGCTTCGAGCCCGCGGCCGATGACGAGGAGCGGGAGGCGCTACGCGGACTCTCGGCGAGCGGCGGGGTGTACGTCGGGCCCGCTCGCCTCGTCCACGGTCCGGCCGACTTCGACCGGATCCAGGAAGGCGACGTGCTCGTCACGGAGTCGACGACCGAGGCGTTCAACATCCTGCTGCCCCTGCTGGGCGCGATCGTGACCGACAGCGGCGGACTGCTGTCCCACTCGGCCATCGTGGCCCGCGAGTACGGCATCCCGGGTGTCGTGGGCACCCGCGAGGCCACGAGCCGGTTCACCGACGGGATGCGGCTGCGCGTCGACGGCGACGCCGGGGAGGTGACGACCGTCTCGTGACGAGCACCGTCGTACCGCTCGAGGAGGCTCGCGAGGAGTCCCTGTTCGGGGCGAAGGCCGTCGGACTCGGGGAGGCCATGCGCGCGGGCCTCCCCGTACCGCCCGGGCTCGCGCTCACCGGTGACGTCACCGAGGCGATCGCCGCCGACGACCCGGACGCCCTCGCCCGCTTGGTCGAGGCGGCCCAGCCCTTGACCTACCCCCTCGCCGTGCGCTCCTCGGCGGTGGACGAGGACGGTGCCGCTGCGAGCTTCGCGGGCCAGCACCTGACGCTGCTCAACGTGACCTCGACGGAGGGGCTCGGCCCGGCGATCAGGGAGATCTGGTGGTCGGCGAACACCGACTCGGTGATCAGCTATCGCAAGCGGGTCGGCCTGTTCACGCGCCCGAGCGTAGGTGTCGTCGTCCAGAGCCTGCTCGATCCAGAGGTGGCCGGCGTGATGTTCACCCAGAACCCGGTGACCGGCGCCGACGAGCGGGTGATCGAGGCGAGCTGGGGGCTGGGCGAGGTGGTCGTGGCGGCCCGGGTGATCCCCGACAACTTCCGCCTCTCACGCTCCGGTGAGGTGCTGGGCCGGCATGCCGGGGTCAAGGAGGTCGCCATCCGACCGGTCGCGACCGGTGGCACCGTCGAGGAGGCCGTGGCCCCCGAGCGGGTCGAGGCTCTCTGCCTCGACGACCAGGCGCTCGAGGCGCTCGGCTTGCTGGCGGCACGGTGCGAGGAGGTCTACGGTCCCGGCCGCGACATCGAGTGGGCGTACGCCGACGGCACGCTCTATCTGCTCCAGTGCCGCGCGGTGACGCACGCCGCGCCGACCCGGCCACGTCCGGTCTCGGCATCCGCTGCTCCGAGCGAGGTCATCGGCGCCGTGCCCCTCTTCGCCGGGCTGAGCGAGGCGGAGGTCGATCGGGTGGCCCGGCTGTTCAAGGAGCGGGAGTTCGTGGCCGGCGAGACGATCATCAAAGAAGGCGTCGGGGCCGCTGCGTTCTTCGTGATCCTCTCCGGAGAGGTCGCGGTCTCCGTCCACGGCAAGCCCACGTCGACCCTCACCAGGGGCGACTACTTCGGCGAGGTCGCCCTGATCGACGAGGGCGCCCGGTCGGCCACGATCACCGCGGCCACCGACGTCGTGTGCCAGGGCCTCACCTACTGGGAGTTCCGTCCCCTCGTGCAGAGCAACGCGACCATCGCGTGGAACCTCCTGCAGACGCTGGCGAGACGGCTCCGCTCCGCCGAGCGGGAATGAGCCGCGGTTGCCGACGGGCGAGCTCACCGGCCGGCACGCGGATGGGTCGCCGCCACCACCGCCGTGAGCAGCGCGTCGCGGCGGGACGCCAGCTCGGCATGCGGGACCGTCGCGGTGACCTCTCTCATGCCTTCCACCAAGGTGGCGACCGTCGCGTCGTCGAGGTGCGGGACTCCCAGGTCGTCCCACCAGGTGTTGAAGCTGTCGGCGTAGTGCTCGCAGAACTGTTCGAGGCCGCCATCGGCGCCCAGGTGGAACAAGTGCGTGGGACCCATCGTCGCCCATCGCAGCCCGGGTCCGGAGGAGACCGCCTTGTCGACGTCCACGACACTGGCGACGCCCTCGTTGACGAGGTGGATGGCCTCTCGCCACAGGGCCGCCTGGAGCCGGTTGGCGACATGTCCGGGTACCTCGCGCCGCACCTCGATGGTCACCTTCCCGACCGACTCGTAGAAAGCGCGAGCACGGCCGACCACGCCGCCGGCGGTGCGGTCGTTGCCCATCACCTCGACCAGCGGGATCAGGTGTGGGGGATTGAACGGATGCCCCAGAACGAAACGGCGCGGGTCCTCCCAGCCGCCCTGCAGCTCGGTCAACGTCAGCCCGGAGGCTGATGTCGCGACCACGGCGTCGGGCGCGAGGGCGCCTTCGATGTGGGCATACAGCGCGTGCTTGATGGCAACCCGTTCGGGGACGCTCTCCTGCACGAACTGCGCGCCTTCGACCGCCTCCCGCGCGTCGGTGCAGAAGACCAGCTCGCCCTCGGGGGCATTGGATGCTGCGAGACCCAGGGCTCTCAGCGTCGGCCACGCGTGCTCGACCGACTCGCGCACGTGTTGCTCGGCGCCGGGGGCGGGGTCATGGACCGCGACGTCTTTCCCTGCGGCCAGGAAGAGGGCGGCCCAGCTGCGACCGATGAGGCCGGCACCCAGTGCCGCGATGCGGGTGACCTCAGGACCGTCGGAGGGTGACACGAGCGGCTCCCTTCAGGCCGAGACGCTCACGAGCCTGCTCCGGGGTCGCCACGGTGTGGCCGAGCGACTCGATGATGCTGCGGACCTTGGCGACCTGGTGGGCGTTGGACGGCGTCAGCTCGCGGGGCCCCAGGTACAGGCTGTCCTCCATACCGACGCGGAGGTTGCCGCCGAGCATGGCGGCCTGGGTCGCGAACGACATCTGGTGCCGACCCGCCGCGAGCACCGACCACTCATAGCTGGCACCGAACAGCTTGTTCGCGATGGTGTGCATGTGCTGAAGGTTGTCCAGGTCGGCCCCGACACCCCCGAGGACTCCGAAGACCATCTGCACGAAGAACGGCGGCTCGAGCCAGCCCTGGTCGATGAGCCACGCCAGGTTGTAGAGATGGCCGAGGTCGTAGCACTCGAACTCGAACCTGGTCCCGTGCCCCTGCCAGAGTTCCTTCACGACGTATTCGATGTCGGCGAAGGTGTTGCGGAAGATGAAGTCGCGCGTCATCTCCAGGAACGCCGGCTCCCACTCGTGCTTCCACTGGGAGTACTTCTCGGCCATCGGGAAGATGCCGAAGTTCAGCGACCCGACGTTGAGCGAGGCCATCTCCGGTGAGGTCGCCACCGCCGCGCGGAGCCGCTCCTCGCGGGTCATGCCCAGCCCGCCGCCCGTCGAGACGTTCATCACCGCGTCGCAGCTCTGGGCGATCCTGGACATGAAGTCGTGGAACAGCTCGGGCCGGGGGTCGGGCTGGCCGGTCTCGGGGTTGCGGGCATGAAGGTGGACGATCGCGGCACCCGCCTCGACGGCCTCGATCGAGGCCTCGGCGATCTCCTCCGGGGTGGTCGGCAGGTGCGGCGACATGGTCGGGTTGTGGATGCCCCCCGTGGGGGCGCAGGTGATGATGACCGGCTTCGGCATGTCGAGCTCCTAGATGCTCCCGGCAACCGCGGGGGCCGCGGCGTCGGGGACCGGCTCCGGTGGCCGCACGGCCTCGCGGTACGCCTCGAGGACCAGCCCGTGGAAGTGGTGCACGCCGTGCTCGGACAGTCCGGAACCGTCACGGGCAGGGTCGAAGACGATGCGGCCCTGGTCGAACGCCGGCGTGGACATGCCTCGCTGCACGCTCTCGACCAGTGCGATGTCCTGCTGCTGCAGCACGCCGTCGATGTAGTGGACGGACTCGACCTCGGCCGCCGTCAGCTCGGTGGTCTCCAGGTAGAAGTCCCAGGTCTCCAGTGTCCGGTCCGGTCCGGCGGGGATGACCTGGAAGACCATGAAGTTGCCGCGACCCGGATAGCGCAGCAGGCACGTGTTCGGCCACAACCACCACACGGCGTGCTCGGTCACCTGCGCCCCGGACACGTCGTACGCCGCGTTCGTGTGCTTGCCGGCTTCGGCGAAGTGCGACGACCAGATGCCATGGGTCCTGACCGCGTAGGTGTCCATGTCGACCAGGTCGACGAACTCCTTGTGGGCGATGTGGCAGTGGTAGCACTCCAGGAAGTTGTCGATGACGTTCTTCCAGTTGGTCGCCACGTCGTAGGTCAGCCGCTTGGCGTGGGTCAGGCCTTCCACGTCGGGTGCCCAGAACGCGATCTCCTCGGCGAGGTCCGGTGCCTGCTGCTGGAGCGGTTCGGCTCTCCTGTCGAGGTTGACGTACACCATGCCGCCGAACTCCTCGACCTGCACCTGGTCCAGGCAGACCTCGCGCTTGTCGAAGGTCTGCATCCTGTCGGCGCGACGGGCGGCCTTCAGTGATCCGTCGAGGCCGTAGGTCCAGGCGTGGTACGGACAGACGATCTTGCGAGTAGTCCCCGACCCGCTCAGCAGCTCGTGGGCTCGGTGTTTGCAGACGTTGTAGAAGGCTCGGAGCTCCCCACCCTTGCCGCGCACGACCGCGATCGGCATCCCGGCGACAGTGGCCGAGACGTAGTCACCGGGCTCACGCAGCTTCTCGCCGTGGCAGACCCACTGCCAGGCGCGCGCGAAGATCGCCCGCTGCTCGAACGCGGCCCACTTCGCATCGGTGTAAGCCTCGGCCCGGAGGGACCACGACCGCGCCGGGTCCGGGTCGTATCCCGCCGCGACCCGCTCGGCATCCTGCGAGGTGACCTGTGCCATGGCCGCAGCCTAGATCGAGACTGGACGATCGTTCAATATTTCCCTGGACATTCGTCCAATGTCGTGTGTCCTGCCCGAGGGAGGCTCGTTGGACAACTACGCTCGACCGGTGAGTGCCGAGCACCCGGCCGAGCCGGAGAGAGACCGGCAGCAGCGCATCCTGGATGCGGTGCTGAGCCTTCTCGCCCGGCGGGGCATCGGCGGCGTCAGCATGCGCAGCGTGGCCAAGGAGGCCGGCGTGTCGCTGGGCCTCCTGAACTACTACTACGAGGACAAGGTCGGCCTGATCCGCGCCGCCCTGCATCGCATCGAGGCAGACGACATCGAGCTCTTGGCGCCAGACCCCGCCCTGCCTCCCGAGAAGCGCCTGAGGGCCGCGCTGCACCGAGTGGTCGAGCCGGAGTTCCTGACCACGGACTACCTGTCCCTACGACTCCAGCTCTGGTCCCTGGCCCAGGCCCGCGACGACTTCGCCGAGATCAACACGGCCGCTCAGCAGCGCTATCGCGGCGGGCTGGCCGACCTCATCAAGGACGCGCGACCCGAACTGACCCGTCGCGAGTGCAACAAGCGAGCAGCCGACATCGACGTCATCCAGAACGGTCTGTGGCTCACCGCCCTCCTCGGGCTCGACCAGGCGTCGCTGAGAAGATCGGTCGCGCGATGCGAGGCCATCGCCTTCGACGACTCGTAGCTCCTCGTCGAACGCGCGGAGTACATGCGACAACCGAACAGACCTCCGCGACATGGAAAGCCATCAGCGTTTCCCGCTGGTCAGGACCGCTTTCCGGAGTGGTACCCCCGACCGGATTCGAACCGGCGCTACCGCCTTGAGAGGGCGGCGTGCTAGGCCGCTACACAACGGGGGCGAGCACGTGAACACGCGAAGAGGGACTTTATCGAAGCCCCTGGAACGCACAAAATCCCGGCACTCGGCCGGGATTTCGAGACGCGTCGCTCTCCTTCGGCCTCGCAAGCTCGGCCGACGCGCTCGGAGCTGGGGTACTAGGACTCGAACCTAGACTAACTGAACCAGAATCAGTCGTGCTGCCAATTACACCATACCCCTCGGGGGTGTCG
>NZ_DASXWU010000095.1:0-138936 GCF_036503465.1 Nocardioides sp. | reverse complement strand
CCACCACCAGACCCCCGGACCACGCCCGGAATCCTCTCACGACCACCCACACCACCAACCCCCACACACCGCGGGCCGATCCCACCCCACCCCCACCCCACCGTTATCGTGGGGCCTCGCATCCGGTACTGGGAGGTGGTGCCGAACAACAGAAAGACACCACATGAACAACATCCTGATCACTGGCGGAGCCGGCTTCATCGGCCGACACCTCGCCGATCACCTCGCCTCGCGCGACGACACCGCTGTGACCGTGATCGACAACGAGTCGCTCGGGGACCGCAGGCATCTCGACCTCGAGAAGGTCCGGTTCATCCACGGCGACCTCGCCAGTCGGGACGACCTGGAAGCCGCGCTCGAGGGGCAGGATGCGGTGGTCCACCTGGCGGCTGACACCCGGGTGATGGACAGCATCGAGAACCCGCAGCGCAACTTCGACAACAACGTGATCGGGACGTTCAACCTCCTCGAGCTCTCCCGCGAGCTCGGGGTCCGACGGATCGTCGCCGCCTCCACGGGCGGGGCCATCCTCGGCGACGTGGAACCCCCGGTTCACGAGGAGATGGCACCGCGGCCGACCTCGCCGTACGGCGCCTCGAAGCTGATGCTCGAGGGCTACCTCAGCGCCTACTCCAGCTCCTTCGGCGTCAGCGCGTGTGCCCTGAGGTTCTCCAACATCTACGGGCCGCGCTCGTTCCACAAGGGTTCAGTCGTCGCCCACTTCTTCAAGCAGATCATCGCCGGTGACCCGCTCGTGGTGTACGGCGACGGCTCCCAGACGCGTGACTACCTGTACGTCGGCGACCTGGTGGAGGCCATCAGGATGGCCATGGAGAGCGATGTCCAGGGCCCCTACCAGCTGGGCAGCGGGCATCCCACCACGCTCAACCAGCTCATCGAGGTGATGCGCACCGTGACCGGCCGGGACTTCGAGGTCGAGTACCGCGACTTCCGGCCGGGCGAGGTGCGCGACACCTGGTGCCAGGTCGAGAAGGCGCGCGCGGCGTTCGGCTACGACCCGAGCACCGGCCTTGAAGAAGGTCTGAGAGCCACGTGGACGTGGTTCGACCGCCACGGTGCCTGAGGACGACGGAGAGGATCGAGTGCAGACCCCCGAGAATGCGTCCCGTCGTCGCCTGCCGCGCCGCCTGGCGAGCCGCGTCCGACGGATGATCCGGCCTGGCGACAAGGTACGGGCACTCTCCGTGCCGCCGCGGCTGCCATCGGCCGACGTGCCCGTCGAGACCACCTTCCTCGGGCCGGTGATGGACCAGCGGGCGGCGGTCGCACGCGCGTACTTGCGGCCCCGGGGGGAGAACGCTTCATACGACCTGGTCCGCGACCACTTCGACGTCATCCACTACTTGCTCCAGAGCCCGGTGGTGGCCGAGATCCCGTCGGTCGACCTGGTTCAGCACTTCCTCGACGAGGGCGTCGCCCTGCTCAAGAGCCCGAGCCCGGACTTCTCGATGGAGGCATACCTCGAGCGTTACCCCGAGCTGCTGCAGTCGACCGAGAATCCGTACGTCGACTGGCTCCGCCGCGGCCGAGCGGCCGGTGTGCTGGCAGATCCGGCCGCGGGGATCACCGAGTTGGCACCTCTTCTCGGCCTGGAGCCGGACGAGGTCCTGAGGAGAGTCCACGAGCGTCGCAGCGATGTCCTGCAGCGGCTGCGCACGGGCGGTCTGGGCGAGATGTTCGCCAAGGCGGCCGAGATCGAACCGCTCATCGGCGAAGCATGGGTGGAGACGACCCGCCCCAGGATGTTGCCCTTCAGCCATCTTCTGGTCGTGCAAGAGGTGTCAGCCATCCACAGCGCCCAGGAGGCCGCCGAGTTCCGGCCGGCACGGCTGGTCTTCGTGGTCAACAAGGGCCGGTGGGGAGGTGGCCGTCGGATGGAGGGGCACCTCGCACATGCCCTCGCCCACCACATCGACCCCGACGAGATCGTCGTGATCTACACCGACGAGAGCAGCGAGGCCCCCGCCGGGCGCTACCCCGCAGGAGTGCGTGAGGTCGACTTCGCGCAGATCTCGTCGGCGCTGCGTCCCGAGGAGGCGCAGCATGCGCTCGTGATGCTGGTGCGGACCTTCCGGGCAGACGCGATCGTCAACATCAACTCGCGGATGATGTACCACGCTCTCCGCGCGTACGGCGCCGCGCTGGCAACGTCCGAGCGTGTGTTCCACGTGTACTTCTGTCACGAACAGGTGGCCACCGGCTGGTGGCGCGGGTGGAGCCTCCGGTACTTCTACCGCACCTACGACACGGCCGCGGGGATCATCACCGACAGCGAGCACCTCGCCCGCGAGCTCTCCGCGCGCCACCGGGCCATGGCCGGCCAGCAGGAGCGGATCCACGTCTTCCGGGCACCGGTCGACGCGAGCATCCCGGTGGCCGACACACCGCCCAGCGACCCAGCGCGACGGCCGCAGGTGTTCTGGGCGGGGCGCTGGGACCGGCAGAAGCGGCTCGAGGTGTTCTTCGAGATCGCGCGGCAGATGCCCGATGTGGACTTCCGGATGTGGGGCGAGGCGGTGCTGGGGAGCGAGCGCGGCCTCCTTCCGGAGAACGTGAAGCCGATGGGTCGTTACGACCACTTCTCGGAGCTTCCCCTCGCGGAGGCCGACCTCTGGCTCTACACGTCGGCCTGGGACGGCGTCCCGAGCCTGCTGCTGGAGGTCACGATGACCGGTGTGCCGGTCGTCGGCACCCGCGTCGGCGGGACCGAGGAGGTCCTGGTCGACGACGAAGCCTGGCCGATCGAGCTCGAGGAGGGTCCCGAGGCGTACGTCGACGCGATCCGGTCGGTCCTCTCCGACCCCTCGGCCGCCAGGAAGCGGGCGCTCGCCCTCCGGGAGCGCCTGCTCCGGGAGCGCACCCCCGAAGCCTTCGAGGCCACCGCCCTCGAGGTGCTCCTTCCCGAGCTTTCGGAGGGAGAACCGCGATGACGACGGACCTGACCGTGGTGGTGACGGTGCACAGCGAGACCCTGGTCTGCGGACCCACCATGGAGTCCGCCGAGCAGGCCGTTGCCGCGGCCCGAGCCGCGGGCCACACCGTCGAACGCATCATCGCTCTCGACAACCCGACCGAGGGGACGTCCGCCTACTTCGACCAGCACGTCTTCGACGACTGGGAGCGTCGGGTCATGCACGAGGGCGACCCCGGGCGGATCCGCAACGCGATCGTGCCGCAGACCGCCGGCCGCTTCGTCGCCTTCCTCGACGGCGACGACCTCTTCAGCGAGAACTGGCTGGCCGCGGGTGTCACCCTCCTGAAGGCGGCGGAGGCAGAGGGCTCCCGGGTGATCGCACACCCGGAGCTGAACGTCATCTTCGACGGCGGCACCCAGCTCAACCACAACATCAGCCAGGACTCGCCGCTCTTCACACCGCACTTCCTGTACGTGCGCAACTGCTACGACACCCTGTGCCTGACCCCCCGCGAGGCACACCTCGAGGTGCCCTACGGCCGGCGTGACATCGCCAACGGCATCTCGCGTGAGGACTGGCAGTTCGGGGTCGAGACCATGGCCCGGGGCTGGCGACACCTGATCGTGCCGGACACGATCATCTTCAAGCGCCGGCGCGACTTCTCGATGATGGTGGAGAGCTCCGGACGCGGGGCGCTCCTGCGTTCGCTGCCCGAGATGGCCATCGACCGGATCCGGGACCTGACGCGACAGGGCCGGTGAGTCCTCGACTCACCGGCCCCTCGCGCGTGGACTGCGCCCCGTGCGGGCTCAGACCGAAGCGGTCTCCGACTGCTCCTCCTGCGCCTTCGCCTGAGCCGCGGCGGACTCGCCGCTCCAGACGGAGACACACGGGATCTTGGTCTGGTCGCAGCGGTCGGCGTACTTCTTGGTCACATCGGTGACCTCCTCCATCAGGCCCTCGCTCAGGGTGATGGGGTTCAGACCCAGGTGCAGGAACCGGTCGTTGGCGACGTGGAGCTCGTTCTCGTCGTCCTCGTTGCGCGGGTTGGGTACGTTCATGACCTCCACACCCGTCCGGTCGGAGATCATCTGGGCCAGGTCACGGACGCGGTGCGTCTCGGTCATCTGGTTCATGATCTGCACCCGGTCGTGGCGCTCCGGCGGGTTCTCCAGGGCGAGCTGGATGCACTTGACCGTGTCCTGGATGTGGATGAACGCCCGGGTCTGGCCGCCCGTGCCGTGCACCGTCAGCGGGTAGCCGATCGCCGCCTGCATCAGGAACCGGTTGAGCACCGTGCCGTAGTCGCCGTCGTAGTCGAACCGGTTGACGAGCCGCTCGTCGAGCTTGGTCTCCTGGGTCTGCGTGCCCCAGACGATGCCCTGGTGCAGGTCGGTGACCCGGACGTGGTCGTTCTTGTTGTAGTACGCGAAGAGCAGCTGGTCCTGGGTCTTGGTCATGTGGTAGATGCTGCCCGGGTTGGCCGGGTACAGGATCTCCTGGTCGACGAGGCCCTGGTCGGTCTGCACCTTCACCTGCAGGTATCCCTCGGGGATCTTCATGCCGGCGGTGCCGTACCCGTAGACACCCATCGTGCCGAGGTGGGTCACGTGGATGTCGAGACCGCTCTCGACGACCGCGGCGAGCACGTTGTTGGTCGCGTTCAGGTTGTTGTCGACGGTGTACCGCTTGTGCCGGCTGCTCTTCATCGAGTACGGCGCGGCGCGCTGCTCGGCGAAGTGCACGAGCGCGGTCGGCTTCCAGTCCTCCAAGAGGTCGAGCAGACGCTGGTAGTTGACCGCCACGTCGATGTCGTGGAACGCGATGTCCTTGCCGGACACCTCCTTCCAGGCACGGAGACGCTCACCCATGTGCCGGATGGGCGTCAGTGACGAGACCTCCAGCTCGATGTCGATCTTGCGGCGCGAGAGGTTGTCGACGATGGCCACCTCGTGCCCGCGTGCGGACAGGTGCAGGGCCGTGGGCCACCCACAGAACCCGTCGCCTCCCAGAATGAGTACCCGCATTGTCTTCCCTTCGTTGTGCGTCTCGTCCTGCGTCGCCGCTGTCGGGAGCGGTTCCCTCGGCGCGAGATCGGTCCGGCTGGTTGCCGCCGGGGCTTCGTCTTCCGTGGTCGTCGCGGGTGTCTCCGCGTTGGTGCGCACCATGCGCCCCACGGTCGGGTCGAAGTGAATCCCGCATTCCTTCGCGGTGTCCAACTCCCACCACCACCGGCCGGCCCGGGTGTCCTCACCCGGGGAGATGGCCCGGGTGCACGGTGCGCACCCGATGCTCGCGTAACCGCGATCATGGAGCTTGTTGTAGGGGACCCGGTGTTCCTTGATGTAGGCCCACACCTGGTCGGTCGTCCAGTCGAGCATGGGGTTGAACTTGTACAGCCCGTACGAGTCGTCCCAGGTCTTCTCGGTGAGGTCGCTGCGCAGCTTGGACTGCTGCTTGCGCAGCCCGGTGAGCCACGCGTTCTTGCCCTCGAGCACCTGGCGCAGGGGCTTGACCTTGCGAATCTCGCAGCACTGGTGTCGCAGGTCCACCGAGTCGTAGAACCCGTTCTGCCCGTGCTGGGCGGTCCACTCGCTGATCTCGGTGGCGTCGGGACTCACCATCCGCACGACCGGGCCGTAGCGCCGGTGGACGCTGTGCGCGACGGCATGCGTCTCCTCGGGAAGTCGGCCCGTATCGATGCTGACGATCTCGATGTCGAGGTCGTGCTTGGAGATCAGGTCGGTCATGACCATGCTCTCGGGGCCGAACGCGTTAGCCAGCACAGCCGGCCGATGTTCCGAGGCGATGGTGCGCAGCATGGCCAGCGTGCCGGACAGCACGTCGCCGTAGTCCACGCAAATACTCCTTGTAGGTGGCGGCTGTCCAGTGCCCTCCGATGCTACACCGGGGACGGGTCAAACCCTGATTCCACGTCTCCCCCGGGCGTCGGCCGCTACCTCGTCGCCGCCATCATCTGCCGCAGCTCCTTCTTCAGGTCGCCGATCTCGTCGCGGAGACGGGCGGCGACCTCGAACTGGAGCTCCGCGGCGGCCGCCTTCATCTGGTCGGTGAGCTCCTGGATCAACGCCGCGAGCTCGGCGCTGGGCAGGCCCGAGATGTCGGGGGCATGCTCGCCCGCGCTGAGCTGGCCGAGCGCGGGTACGGGCTGTCCCTGCCTCGGCTTGACGCCGCCGGCCCGGCCCTTCGCCTCGGTGCCGGCCCAGGTCGCCAGCAGCGCCTTGGTGTTCTCGTCCTCGCGGGCGAGCATCTCGGTGATGTCGGCGATCTTCTTCCGCAGCGGCTGCGGGTCGATCCCCATCTCGGTGTTGTAGGCGACCTGCTTGGCGCGGCGGCGGTTGGTCTCGTCGATCGCCGCCTCCATCGAAGGCGTGATCTTGTCGGCGTACATGTGCACCTGGCCGGACACGTTGCGGGCGGCCCGGCCGATCGTCTGGATCAGCGACTTGTCCGACCGCAGGAAGCCCTCCTTGTCGGCGTCGAGGATCGATACCAGGGACACCTCGGGCAGGTCGAGTCCCTCGCGGAGGAGGTTGATCCCGACCAGCACGTCGTAGTCGCCGAGCCTGAGGTCGCGGAGCAGCTCGATGCGCTTGAGCGTGTCGACCTCGGAGTGGAGGTAGCGCGTGCGGACCCCGGCGTCGAGGAGGTAGTCGGTGAGGTCCTCGGACATCTTCTTGGTGAGCGTGGTCACCAGGACTCGCTCGTTGCGCTCGACGCGGAGGTTGATCTCGTGGATCAGGTCGTCGATCTGACCCTTGGTCGGCTTCACGACCACCTCGGGGTCGACCAGACCGGTCGGGCGGATGATCTGCTCGACGACGTCACCGCCCACCTTGTCCAGCTCGTAGTCTCCGGGGGTCGCGGAGAGGTAGATGGTCTGGCCGATCCGCTCCAGGAACTCCTCCCACCGGAGCGGACGGTTGTCCATCGCGCTCGGGAGCCGGAAGCCGTGGTCGACGAGGTTGCGCTTGCGGGACATGTCCCCCTCGTACATCCCGCCGATCTGCGGGACCGCGACGTGCGACTCGTCGATGACGAGGACGAAGTCCTCCGGGAAGTAGTCGAGGAGACAGTTCGGCGGGGTGCCGTGCGTGCGGCCATCGATGTGCATCGAGTAGTTCTCGATGCCGGCACAGGACCCGACCTGCCGCATCATCTCGACGTCGTACGTCGTGCGCATCCGCAGGCGCTGCGCCTCGAGCAGCTTCCCCTGCCGCTCGAACGTCGCCAGCCGCTCCTCGAGCTCGGCCTCGATGCCGTTGATCGCCCGCTCCATGCGCTCCGGGCCGGCGACGTAGTGCGTGGCCGGGAAGACGTACAGCTCGTCGTCCTCGCTGATCACCTCCCCCGTCACCGGATGGAGCGTCATCAGCCGCTCGACCTCGTCGCCGAAGAACTCCACGCGCACGGCGTGCTCCTCGTAGACCGGGAAGATCTCGAGGGTGTCGCCGCGGACCCGGAAGGTGCCGCGGGTGAAGGTCATGTCGTTGCGGGTGTACTGGATCTCGACGAGTCGCCTCAGGATCGAGTCGCGGTCACGCTCGTCGCCGACCTTCAGCTTCAGCATCCGGTCGACGTACTCCTGGGGGGTGCCGAGGCCGTAGATGCAGGAGACCGTGGCCACCACGATCACGTCGCGACGGGTGAGCAGGGAGTTGGTCGCGGAGTGGCGCAGCCGCTCGACCTCCTCGTTGATGGAGGAGTCCTTCTCGATGTAGGTGTCGGTCTGAGGGACGTATGCCTCGGGTTGGTAGTAGTCGTAGTAGGAGACGAAGTACTCGACCGCGTTGTGGGGGAAGAGCTGGCGGAGCTCGTTGGCGAACTGGGCCGCGAGCGTCTTGTTGGGCTGCATCACCAGGATCGGGCGCTGGATCTGCTCGGCCACCCAGGCGACGCTGGCTGTCTTGCCGGTGCCGGTGGCGCCGAGCAGGACGACGTCGCTCACGCCGCCCTTGATGCGGCGGACGATCTCCTCGATCGCGGCCGGCTGGTCACCGTTGGGCTGGTAGTCGGAGACCACCTCGAACGGCGCCACCCGGCGCTCCAGGTCGGTCACTGGTCGCATGGCCTCCAGCGTAGACAAGCCCACCGACGACCGCGGGAGCCGAGCCTGCGAGGCTCCCGTCCGAGGGCGAAGGTTGAGGAGCGCCGGCCCGGGGCCGAACGAAGAGAGGGACCGGGCGGCGCGTCTCGAAACCCATCGCCTGGACGTCTCAGCTCGGCTCGGACGGCTCCCGCGCGCCGATCGTGAGGCTCGCGATCGCCGCGACGCCGAGGACGACCACGATGAACCCCAGCGACGGGAGGATGCCGACCTCGGGCACCGTCAGCGCGCCGAGGTGGTCGACGTGCGACCCACGGAGCCCCTCGAGGATCAGCTTCACGCCGATGAAGCCGAGCACCAGGGCCAGGGCCGGCTGCAGGTAGACCAGCCGGGTGAGCAGGGCCTCGACCACGAAGAACAGCTGGCGGAGTCCAAGGAGGGCGAACGCGTTGGCGGTCAGGATCACGAACGCGTCCTGGGTCAGACCCAGGATCGCCGGGATCGAGTCCAGGGCGAAGACCACGTTCGCGACCGCGATCGCTGCCACGACCACGACCAGGGGCGTCCACATCGAGCGGCCGTCGACCCGGGTGCGGAGCCGGTCGCCGTCGTACGACGGGGAGAGCGGCAGGTACCGGCGCAGCCAGCGGAGCACGGCGTACTCCTGGAACTCCTCGTCGGGCTCCTGCTCGCGCAGGAGTCCGACGGCGGTGTACACGAGCAGCAGCCCGAACAGGTAGAACGTCCAGGAGGCCGCCGAGACCAGCACGGTCCCGCCGACGATCAGGACCGCCCGCATCACGAACGACAGCACGATGCCGATCAGCAGCGTGCGATCGCGGGCCGCGGCCAGGACCCCGAAGGTGTTCATGATGACCAGGAACACGAACAGGTTGTCGACGCTCAGGCTGTACTCGGTGAGGTAGCCCGCGAAGAACTCGGTGCCGGCGCGCCGGTCGACGACCAGCAGCGCGACGCCGAACGCCGCGGCCGCTGTGACGTTGGCGCCGACCCAGAGCAGGCAGGTCCGCAGAGTGGGCCGCTCGCTGCGCCGGGAGACGGCCACGAGGTCGGCGGCGACGAGCATCACCAGGATGATCGCCGCCGCGATCCAGAGCGGCATCGGGACCGAGGTGTGCACTGGGCCTCCGGACGTGGTGACGTACCGGAGGTCTCCTCCACCAGCCCGTCAGCTCAGCACTGACCGGAGGCCGGGGCGCCGGGCCGGGATGTCCCGCCGTGATGACGACGCGTCCGCGAGGGAGTACTCCCCTCCGTCGGACAGCCTAATCGGACCGAGGAGCGTGTCCGTGGTGGGTAGTTTGAGCGGGTGCGCTCCCGCTCCCCGTCGACGGCGGCCGACCGCTGGCTGCCGCTGGTGCGCCGGGTCGTGATCGGGATCGTCGTGGCGCCGTTCCTGATGGCGATCGTGATGACGCTCGTCGACTCCTATCGGCGTCGCGGGAAGCACCGGGCGGTGGCGTTCCCGACGGCCCCGCCGAGCACGGTGCCGGTCGGCGACGGCGAGGTCACGACGTACACCTTCGGGACCGACCTGTACGACGACATGCTCGCCGCCATCGACGGCGCCGAGCGGCAGATCCTGCTCGAGACGTACATCTGGAAGGGCGACGAGGTCGGGCAGCGGTTCAAGACCGCCCTGGAGGCGGCAGCCGCCCGGGGCGTCGAGGTCTACCTGATCTACGACGCGTTCGCGAACCTGGTCGTGTCGCCGCGGTTCCAGCGCTTCCCCCGCTCGATCAAGGTGCTCCGCTACCCGATGTACGCCGCCGGGTGGCGGCCGTTCGACCTGCGGCGCTACGGCCGCGACCACCGCAAGATCCTCGTGGTCGACGACTCGATCGGGTTCGTGGGCGGATACAACATCGGGTCGGCCTACGCCACCGAGTGGCGCGACACCCACATCCGGATCACCGGGCCGGGCGTGTGGGACCTGAAGCGGGCCTTCGCCGACTTCTGGAACCTGAACCGGCGCCGCCGCTTCCGGCCCAGCGAGCGCCCGCTGCTGCTCGAGACGGCGTCGACCTGGGAGCCGACGATCCGGCTGCACCGGAACGTGCCACGCCTCTGGATGTTCCCGATCCGGTCGATGTACATCGAGGCCATCGCCCGTGCCAGCACGAACGTCTGGCTGACCACGGCGTACTTCCTGCCGGACCCCGACTTCGCGCAGGCACTGACCGACGCGGCCCTGCGCGGCGTCGACGTCCGCATCCTGATCCCGGCGAAGTCCAACCACGTCGTGTCCGACTGGATCTCACGCGGCTACTTCTCGCAGCTGCTCGACGCCGGGGTGAAGGTGCTGCGCTACCGCGACGCGATGGTGCACGCCAAGACCGCCACCATCGACGGGACCTGGTCCACGGTGGGCACCGCCAACATCGACCGGATGAGCCTGACCGGGAACTACGAGATCAACGTCGAGATCATCGACCGTCGCCTCGCGGGGTCGCTGGAGGAGATCTTCCGCGTCGACGAGTCGAACAGCCTGGAGCTGACCAGGGCCGAGTGGGAGGCCAGGGACATCTACCGCCGGTTCACCGAGTTCATCCTCAACCCGCTGCGTCCGCTGCTGTGAGCCGGGTCATCGAGCTGTGGGAAAGTCGATGATCGAGCTCAGCTTGAGCGCCTTGGCCTTGTCGCCCTTCACCTTCAGCGCGCCCGTGAGGACGCCGACGACCGGGCTGAGGTGGCCGGTGGCGAGCCGCAGGTAGTCGTGCCCCTCGCAGGTCACGGTGGCGTCGCGCTCGTCCGGCTGCACGGCGTCGCCGGTCGCCACTGTGGCCACGCCGTCGCGCACGCGTACGACGTACCGCTCGACGGCGCCGGACGGGTTGCCCAGCAGCCGGAAGCCGACGGTCAGGTCGACACCCCTCGCCTTCCGCCCGTTGAGGTAGTCGGGTAGACGCCGGAAGATCTCCCCCAGCACGACGGGCCGGAAGTCGGAGGCCATCACCGTGCGGAGATGCTCGGCGGAGACGCCCTTCAGGACGGTGGCGACGTCGACCGGGTCCAGCCGGGTGGGGTCAATCGCCACCTGGTCGGTGCCCGGCACCGTGAAGATCCCGCCCACGCCCAGGGCGAGGGCCGCGTCGCCGTGGATAGCGAGGGTGCCGGCGAGGTACTCCAGGCCGGCGTTGTGCTCCCCGCCGACGAGGCGCATGAACCGCACGAGACCGGTCGTGAGGACGACGTCGGCGGGTGTCTCCGGGTCGATGAGGGTGATCCGGCCCTCGCGGAACTCGAGCGCCCGGCGCTCCGCCACGACGTCGTCGAGCGTCAGGTCGAACCGGACGACGCCGCACAGGGCCGCGACGCGCGAGGGTACGGCGTACTCGTGGAGCCGGCGCAGGATCACCTCGACCACGACGGACCGGACCTCCTCGCGGCCGACGACACCGAGCAGGTCGTCGTCGGTCGCTGCCCGGATCGCGGCGACCAGGTCCTCCGCGGACGTGCTCTCGAGGAAGTCCCGTGTCGTCGCCGGTCCGGCATCCCGGAGCGGGCCCAGGTCCGTCACGCGCACCTCTTGTAACTCGGAGTTACAGGAACGCTAGCGCACCGGCAGATGCGTGCGCGGGGCCATCCGAGGGCCTCGCCTCGGGCGACCACCGGCGAAGCCGTGGAGGAGGACGACGACCCGGTTGCGGTGGGGTCGCCAGGGCTCGAGGAACTCGCGCATCTGGTCGTCGTCGTACGGCGTGCCGGTCACGGCCCAGCCGACGTCCTTGGCGATGTGGTAGTCGCCGAAGCTCACCGCGTCGGGATCGCCGAAGGCGCGTGACCTGACCTCGGCCGAGGTCCACTCGCCGATGCCCGGCAGGATGCGCAGCTTGACGTCGGCGTCGTCCCGGCCGAGCCGGTCGAGCGAGTCGGCCACCGTGGCCGCCCGGACGAGGGCCCGTGAGCGGGCGGGGTCGATGTGGAGCCCCAGCCACTCCCAGGACGGGATGCGGCGGATCGTCTCGGCGCTCGGCTGGACCCAGAGCCGGAGGTCACGGCCGGGCCCCGGCGCCCGCTCGCCGAACCGGTGCACGAGCCGTCTGAAGCCGGCGAACGCCTCCTGCCCGGTGACCTTCTGCTCGATGACCGCCGCGACCAGGGTCTCGAAGACCCGGTGGCTCGCCCCGAACCGGAGGTGCGGCCGGCGGCGGTGCGCCTCGGCCACCAGCGGGTGGTGATGCGCCTCGAAGCCGCTCGGGTCGTCGTCGGCGCCCAGCATCGCCGGCATCGTCTCCAGGGCCCAGGACGCACCCGGCCCCCACGCCTCGCCCACGACGTCACCCTCGCTCGGGCGGGGCGCGACACGCAGGGAGGCGGGACCGTCCGGCGTCCGGATGCCGCGCCACACCTCGTCGCCGTGCACCCGGAACGTCGGGTCTCCCCCGCCGTGCCGCTGCTGGCCGAGAACACCCGGGGCCGGGCAGGGCCAGTCGGGTCGCCACACCCGCCGCTGCCCGCCCGTCACGTGCTCAACGTACGGGGTGGTGGGGACAGGGCCGGCTCGGGACGGTTCATCACGCTGGGTAGGTGAATGCGAACCTGGCAGGCGGAGTTCACCTGGCCCGGCGCCGGCTCGCCCACCCAGCGTGATGAACCGTCACTCTCACCCCACGGCAGCAGCAGCCGCCCGACCCGCCGTACGACCGGAGAAGAGGCAGCCGCCGAGGAACGTCCCCTCGAGGGCGTTGTAGCCCATCATTCCGCCGCCTCCGAAGCCCGCCGCCTCGCCGGCGGCGTACAGACCGGGAAGGACCTCGCCCGACGACGTCAGGCATCGCCCGGACAGGTCGGTCACCAGGCCACCGAGCGTCTTCCGGGTCAGGATGTTGAGGCGTACGGCGATCAGCGGGCCGTTCCTCGGATCCAGGATCTTGTGCGGCGAGGCGACCCGCACGAGCCGGTCGCCGCGGTAGGCACGATGCTGCCGGATGAACGCCACCTGGGTGTCCTTCGTGTAGCGGTTGTCGATCTGGCGGTCGCGCGCCTCGATCTGCCGCCGCAGCACCTGCTCCTCGATGACCGCGCCGCCCTGCGCCGGCCCGCCGACCTCGTTCATCCCGCGCACCAGCTCGGTCAGCGTGTCGGCGACGACGAAGTCCGGCCCGTGCTGCTTGAACGCCTCCACCGGGCCCGGCGCGCCGTCGCCGACGACCCGGCCGAGCAGCAGCCTCACGTCCTTCCCGGTCAGGTCGGGGTTCTGCTCCGAGCCAGACAGGGCGAACTCCTTCTCGATGATCGTCTGCGTGAGCACGAACCACGAGTAGTCGTAGCCGGTCCGCCGCAGGTGGCCCAGCGTGCCGAGGGTGTCGAAGCCGGGCAGGTACGGCGCGGGCAGCCGGCGGCCGGCCGCGTCGAACCACATCGACGACGGCCCGGGCAGGATCCGGATGCCGTGGTTCGCCCAGATCGGGTCCCAGTTGCGGAGCCCCTCGACGTAGTGCCACATCCGGTCCTCGTTGATGACCTGCGCACCCGCCGACTGCGAGATGAGCATCATCCGGCCGTCCACGTGCGCCGGCACGCCGCTGACCATGAACGCCGGTGGCGTTCCCAGCCGCTCGGGCCAGGCCTTCCGCACCAGGTCGTGGTCGCCGCCGATGCCGCCGCTGGAGACGATCACCGCCTGCGCGGTCAGCTCGAACTCCCCGACCTCGTCCCGGTTGGACGCCTTCCCGCGCTCCATGCCGTCCGGCGCCAGCAGCCGGCCGCGTACGCCGGTCACCGTCCGCGACCCGGCGCTCGAGCCCGTCGAGACGACCAGCTCGTCCACCCGGTGCCGGAACGCGAGCCGGATCCGTCCGGTCGCGGCGTGCTCACGCACCCGCCGCTCGAACGGCTCGACGACCCCGGGCCCGGTGCCCCAGGTGATGTGGAAGCGGGGCACCGAGTTCCCGTGTCCGTCGGCCCGGCCGTCGCCACGCTCGGCCCAGCCGACCACGGGGAACAGCCGGAGTCCCATCGACCGGAGCCAGGATCGCTTCTCGCCGGCCGCGAAGTCGACGTACGCCTCGGCCCAGCGTCGCGGCCAGAGGTCTTCGTCGCGGTCGAACTGCGCGCTCCCCAGCCAGTCCGAGAGCGCGAGCTCGTGACTGTCGTGCACGCCCATCCGCCGCTGCTCGGGGGTGTCGACGAGGAACAGCCCGCCGAGGCTCCAGAACGCCTGGCCTCCGAGCGACTGCTCGGGCTCCTGGTCGACGAGGACTACGGTGCGTCCGGCGTCGGCGACCTCCGCGGCGGCGGCCAACCCGGCGAGCCCGTGGCCCACGACGATCACATCGGCGTCCATGGGCGGCGACGATAACGGCGTACGCCGGGATTAGGGTCGGGGCCGTGAGCGACGCCACCCACGAGCGACCCCTCGAGGAGGGGATCGAGCGCGACTTCAGCCGACAGATGTCGTACGGCGACTACCTGCGGCTGGACACCCTGCTCTCCGCCCAGCGGCCGCTGAGCGATCCGCCGCAGCACGACGAGCTGCTGTTCATCATCCAGCACCAGACCACCGAGCTCTGGCTGAAGCTGCTGGTCCACGAGCTCCGCTCCGCCCGCTTGCTGCTCACCACCGACGACCTCGCACCGGCGCTGAAGCGGTTGGCCCGGGTCAAGCACGTGCAGCACACGATCACCGACCAGTGGTCGGTGCTGGCAACCCTGACGCCGTCGGAGTATGCACAGATCCGGCCCTTCCTCGCGACTTCCTCCGGCTTCCAGTCGGCGCAGTACCGCGAGGTCGAGTTCCTCCTCGGCAACAAGAGCGCCGAGATGGTCAAGGTCTTCGCCCACGACCCGGTCGCCCAGGGTGAGCTGACGACGCTGCTCCACGAGCCGTCCCTGTACGACGAGTTCCTGCGCTACCTCGGGCGCCAGGGGTACGCCGTACCGGCCGCGTCCCTCGACCGCGACTGGTCGCAGCCCTACCGGTCGAACCCCGAGCTCGTGCAGATGTTCGCGGGCGTCTACGCAACGCCCGAGCAGCACTGGGGCGTCTACGAGACCTGCGAGGAGCTCGTCGACGTCGAGGACAACTTCCAGCAGTGGCGCTTCCGCCACCTCCAGGTCGTGCAGCGGACCATCGGCCACAAGACCGGCACCGGCGGCTCCTCCGGCGTCGACTTCCTCCGCCGCGCCCTCGACCTGACCTTCTTCCCCGAGCTGTACGAGGTGCGGACCCTGATCGGCGAGTGACCCCACGGGCGGTGAGCAAGGGCCGGTCCCCGGGCATCGAAAGGGTCCTGCCTCACCGCTCCCAGGCCGTCGGTGCGCTCGGGCAAGATGACCACATGCTGCTGCGCGACGTGGTCGAGACGTCGGGGGTGGTCGCAGCCACGCGGTCACGCAAGGCCAAGGTGGCCGCCATCGCCGAGCGGCTCGCCGAGGCGGAGGTCGACGAGCTGCCGGTGGTCACGGCGTACCTCGGCGGCACGATCCTGCAGCGCCGCACCGGGGTCGGCTGGCGCGGCCTGAGCTCGCTCCCCGAGCCGGCGGACCAGCCGTCGGTGACCCCGCTCGAGGTCCACGAGGCACTCGAGCGACTGGCCGCCATGGCCGGGGCCGGCTCGCAGGAGCTGAGGTCCTCGGGCGTCCGCGACCTGTTCGCCCGGATGACCGCCGACGAGCAGCGCTGGCTGCGTGGCGTCATGACCGGAAACGTCCGTCAGGGCGCCCTCGACGCCGTCGTCCAGGAGGCCATCGCCGCGTCGTCGGGCGTGAAGCTCACGGCCGTACGCCGTGCGGCCATGCTCGCGGGCGGCACCGTGCCGATCGTGGTCGCCGCCATGACCGGCGGCGAGGAGGCGCTCGCCCAGATCGGCCTCGAGGTCGGCCGGCCGGTGCTGCCGATGCTCGCGTCGACGGCGCCGGACGTGACGGCCGCGGTCGCGAAGGCCGGTGGTGGTCCGGGGAGCCCGGTCGCGGTGGACACCAAGCTGGACGGCATCCGGATCCAGGTCCATCGGCACGGCGACGAGATCGTGGTCGCCACCCGCAGCCTCGAAGACATCACCCCGCGGCTGCCCGAGGTGGTCGAGGTCGTGAGGTCGCTGCCCGGCGGCGACCTGGTGCTGGACGGCGAGGCGATCGCTCTCGACGAGACCGGCCGGCCGAGACCGTTCCAGGAGACGGCGTCCCGCACTGCCCAGGCGCTGGGCGAGGGCGCCGGCGTGGCCATCACGCCGTACTTCTTCGACGTCCTCCACGCCGACGGCCGCGACCTCCTCGACGCCACCGGCACCGAGCGGCTCGAGGTGCTCGACGCGATCGTCCCGGAGGAGCATCGCGTCCCCCGGCTGATCACCGACGACCCGACCGCAGCCGAGGAGTTCGCCCAGGACGCGCTGTCCCGTGGTCACGAGGGCGTCGTCGTGAAGAGCCTCGCGATCGGGTACGCCGCAGGCCGCCGCGGCTCCGGCTGGGTCAAGGTGAAGCCGGTCCACACCCTCGACCTGGTCGTCCTGGCCGTCGAGTGGGGCAACGGCCGCCGCCAGGGCCGGCTGTCCAACATCCATCTCGGCGCCCGCAACCCCGACGGCACGTTCACCATGTTGGGCAAGACGTTCAAAGGGATGACGGACGAGATGCTCGCCTGGCAGACCGAGCGGTTCACCGAGCTGGCCGTCGAGCCCGAGACAATCCGCGACTCGTACGTCGTACCGCTGCGGCCCGAGCAGGTGGTCGAGATCGCCTTCGACGGTCTCCAGCGCTCGTCGCGCTATCCGGGCGGCCTCGCCCTTCGGTTCGCCCGCGTCGTCCGCTACCGCGACGACAAGTCCGTCGACGAGGCCGACACCATCGAGACGGTGCGCCGGCTCGCCGTCACCGCGGGGTCCGACCGTTCGTCGGACGGCGGGTAGGTTCGCAGTCGTGATCGAGCTGCAGCGTGGCGACGAGATGCCCCTGGCCCGGGAGGACGGAGCCCCGCTCGGACGGCTGACCATGGGGCTGGGCTGGGACAAGAAGCCGGGAGCCGGGTTCATGTCCGGCGCCAACACCCCCGACGTCGACCTGGACGCGTCGGCGGTGCAGTTCGCCGGCGAGCAGCTGTTCGACCTCGCCTTCTTCAACCACCTCGAGACCCGCGACGGCGCCGTGAGGCACCTCGGCGACAACATCAGCGGCCGCGGCGAGGGCGACGACGAGCAGATCTCCATCGACCTCGCGACCGTCTACCCACGGGTCGACACCATGCTGTTCCTGGTCAGCAGCTACCAGGGGCACAGCCTCGAGTTCGTGCGCAACGCCTACTGCCGGCTCGTCGACGAGAACGACGAGGAGCTCGCCCGCTTCACGTTGACCGAGGGCGTGCCGCGCACCGGCTTCATGATGGCCAAGATGTTCCGCGACCCCGACAACGCAGACGGGTGGCGGCTGCGGGCGATCGGTCAGGGCATCGCGGTGAAGGTCCCGACCGAGTCCCTCGACGTGCTCCAGCGGTTCGTCTGACCTGTCGTCAGCGCGTGGGGCAGTTCAGCTCCGCGCCATTCGGGTACTCGATCGGGAGCGGACCGCCCGAGACCGGGTAGCGCGCCTCGCCCATCAACGCGACCGCCGGCTGGGCGCCGCTCGCTCGGTCGATGCGCAGCTGCGCCACGACGTGGTCGCCCTCGGGGTGGACCATCGTGCTGACCGTGTCGCCTACGCCGTAGCTGTATCCGAGCACGACCGAGTCGCTCTCCCAGTGGCAGGACTCGAAGCGCTCACCGCCGGGATGGGCGCTGAGATACCAGCCGATGCTCGTCACCACCACCGCCACGACGAGCACGGCGCCCACGACGTACTGCAGCATCCTGCTCATGCCGTCAGTGTTCCGGCTCCGCACCGGCGAACGTCGGACCCTCACCACGATGCGAGCGGTGTCGTTCCTCACGGGGAGGCCGGAGCCTGGCGTCACACTCGTGCAACTCGGAGTTGCAGTCGACGTACCATGCCGTCATGGCCAGTAAGCCGCGGACCCAGCGGCCCGAGCAGAGGCCCGACAGTCGGCGCAGCTCGACCGCCGTACGCCGGCGGGCTCGCGAGTCGGCGATCCTCGCCGCGACCCGGACGCTGTTCGACGAGCGGGGGGTGGCCGAGGCCCAGATCGAGGACATCGCCCGGGCGGTCGGCATCAACCGGGCGATCGTGTATCGCCACTTCACCGGCAAGGAGGAGCTGTTCGCGCTGGCTCTCGTCGGCTACCTCGACGAGCTCGGCGCGGCACTGACCGAGGCGGCCGAGTCGGAGGCGAAGCCACGCGACCAGCTGGCCGTGATCGTCTCGGCGTTCGTGGACTACGGGGTCGCCCACCCGGCATTCGTCGACTGCGCCCACAGCCTGATGCGGCGGACCGGCACGGAGCTCTTCGACGAGATCTCCGAGGGCGCGATGCTGCGGCTGGGTCGCGCCATCGCGTCCTGCCTGGCCGTGCTCCGGCGCGCGCTCGAGGCCGGGGTCGCGAGCGGAGACTTCACCGTCTCCGACCCTGCGCTGCTGGCGAACACGCTGTACGCCACGGGCCTGGGCGGACTCCAGCTGGCGCGGGTCGGCCTGGTCATCGACGAGGCCGCCCCCGGCGTACCCCACGTCGGCCGGATCGGCGCCGAGCAGGTCAAGTCCCTCCTGCTCACCTCCGCCCTGGCCATGGCCCAGGGCTGAACCGAGCGGATAGTACGGATCAGGCCGCCGGTCCGGGGGCCGCCCGGGCCGGCCGCGTGATCCGTACTATCAACGGGTCAGCGCTCCAGGATCGCGGTGACGCCCTGACCGCCGGCGGCGCAGATGGAGATCAGGGCACGGCCGGAGCCCTTCTGCGCCAGCAGCTTGGCCGCAACGTTCAGGATGCGCCCTCCGGTGGCGGCGAACGGGTGGCCGGCCGCGAGCGAGGAGCCGTTCACGTTCAGCTTCGAACGGTCGATCTCACCGAGCACGGAGTCGAGGCGCAGGCGCTCCTTGCAGAAGACCGGGTCGTCCCAGGCCTTGAGCGTCGCGAGCACCTGGGACGCGAACGCCTCGTGGATCTCGTAGTAGTCGAAGTCCTGCAGGGTCAGGCCGTTGCGGGCCAGCAGCCGCGGGACGGCGTACGCCGGAGCCATCAGCAGCCCCTCGTTCCCGTGCACGAAGTCGACGGCGGCGGTCTCGTGGTCGACCAGGAACGCGAGCGGCTCGAGCCCGCGGTCGGCGGCCCAGGCCTCGGAGCCGAGCAGCACGGCGGACGCGCCGTCGGTCAGCGGCGTCGAGTTCCCGGCGGTCATCGTGGCGCCCTCGCCCCTCCCGAAGACCGGCTTCAGCTTCGCCAGCGACTCGGCGGTCGAGTCCGGCCGCAGGTTGGAGTCGCGCTCGAGCCCGCGGAACGGCGTGATCTGGTCGTCGAGGAACCCCGCGTCGTACGCCGCGGCCAGGTGCTGGTGGGACGCGGCGGCCAGCTCGTCCTGCTCCTCGCGTCCGAACCGCCACTCCAGCGCGGTCAGCGCGGCGTGCTCGCCCATCGACAGCCGGGTGCGGGGCTCGCCGTTCTGCGGGATGGACAGCCCGATGTCCGTCGGCCGGATCTGCGCGAGTGCGGTGAGCCGCGACCGCGTGTCCCGGGCGGCGTTGACCTTCATCAGCTTCCTGCGCAGCTTGTCGCTGATCGCGACCGGCGCGTCGGACGTCGTGTCCGCACCTCCGCCGATCCCGACGTCGATCACGCCGAGCGCGATCTTGTCGGCCACGTGGATCGCTGCCTGCAGCCCGGTGCCGCACGCCTGCTGGATGTCGATACCCGGCGTCTCGGCGGCCAGCTTGGACCCGAGCACCGACTCTCGGACCAGGTTGAAGTCGCGCGAGTGCTTGAGCACGGCGCCGGCGACCACCTCACCGACCCGCTCCCCCTCCAGGCCGAAGCGGCTCACCAGCCCGTCGAGGGCCGCGGTGAACATCTCCTGGTTCGACGCGTCGGCGTACGCCGTGTTGGAGCGGGCGAACGGGATGCGGTTGCCGCCGAGGACGGCCACACGGCGCCCGGCGGAGGTCTCGCTGCTCATCCTCCTATCCTGGCCGGAGAGGCCGCCGCGCCCAACCGAATGAGCGGCACGTCACGAAATGTGGACACCGAGTTACACGTGTTGTTACATCTGTGGTCTCGACAGGCTCGACCAGCGAAGGACGACATGACCGACCGCTACCAGGACTTCGTGTCCTCGCCGCTGGGCAGGCTGCTGGTGAAGAACCTCGGTCTGCCCAACCCCGTCAAGCTCGAGCGGTACGCCGCAGGGTCGCCGCTGGTGACCGGGACCGTCGCCGTCGGGGGGTCCGGCCGGCTCGTCGACCAGCTGCCCGGCGTCCTGAAGGCGCTCGACATCGAGAGCACGGAAGCCCCTGATCCGGCCCATCGCTACAAGGGCCTGGTCTTCGACGCGACCGGGCTGACCGACCCGACCCAGCTGGTCGCGCTCCGCAACTACTTCGGCCCGCTGATGCGCAGCCTCGAGACCTGCTCGCGGCTGGTCGTGGTCGGCACCCCGCCGGAGCAGGTGAAGGGCGCCGAGCGCATCGCGCAGCGCGCACTCGAGGGCTTCACCCGCAGCCTCGGCAAGGAGGTCGGCCGTGGTGGCACGGCGCAGCTGCTGTATGTCACCGAGGGCGCCGAGAGCGCGGTCGGCTCGACGCTGGGGTTCCTGCTGTCGCCGAAGTCGGCGTACGTCTCCGGACAGGTGATCAGGGTCGGCACCACTGCGAAGGAGCCCGCCGAGACTTCGGACTGGCAGCGCCCGCTGGCCGGCAAGGTGGCCCTGGTCACCGGCGCCGCCCGCGGCATCGGCGAGCAGATCGCGCGCGTGCTCGCACGCGACGGCGCAACCGTGGTCGGCGTGGACGTCCCCCAGGCGGCCGACGACCTGATCCGGCTCACCAAGGAGCTCGACGGCGACTACCTGACCCTCGACATCACCGCCCAGGACGCTCCGAAGCGGATCGCCCAGCACCTCAGCCAGGCCCACGGCGGCGTCGACGTGGTCGTGCACAACGCCGGGATCACCCGCGACAAGAAGCTCGCCAACATGGACGAGGCCCGCTGGAGCTCTGTGCTCGGCGTCAACCTGGTCGCCCCCGAACGGATCACCGATGAGCTCCTGGCACAGAAGCTCATCCACGACAACGGCCGGATCATCGGGGTCGCCTCGATCGCCGGGATCGCCGGCAACCTCGGTCAGACCAACTACGCCGCCTCCAAGGCGGGCGTGATCGGGTTCGTCGACGCCCTCGCCAGCACCCTGAAGAAGGGGATCACCGTCAACGCCGTGGCACCGGGGTTCATCGAGACCAAGATGACCGCGGCCATGCCGTTCGCCTCCCGCGAGGTCGGCCGCCGGCTCAACGCCATGAGCCAGGCCGGGCTGCCGGTCGACGTCGCCGAGACCGTCGCCTGGTACGCCGACCCGGCGTCCACGGCCGTCAACGGGAACGTCGTACGGGTCTGCGGCCAGATGATGCTGGGCGCATGACGTGATGCCGACCCTGCTCAAGGCGGCGCTGCCCTCGATCCCGGTGGTCAACCAGCTCCCGGGCATCCGCAAGACCGGTGGCGACCCGTCGATGCTCCACGAGGTGCGGAGCGTGACGGTGTCACGCGACCACGTGCGCCGGTACGCCGAGGTGTGCGGCTTCCCGGTCAAGGACACCGCCCCCGTGACCTTCCCGCACGTGCTCGCCTTCCCCCTGCACATGGCCGTGCTCTCGTCACCGGAGTTCCCCTACCCGGCCATCGGGATGCTCCATCTGTCCAACACCATCACCCAGCGCCGACCGGTCGCGATCGGCGAGACCCTGCAGATCGAGGTGCACACCTCCGAGCTACGACCGCACCCGAAGGGCACCTCACTCGACTTCCTCGCCGCAGCCCGCGTGGACGGCGAGATCGTCTGGGAGGACGCGTCGACGTACCTGCGCCGGGGACGACCGCCCGCCGGGTCCTCGTCGGCGGAGCCCGTCGAGCCGGTCGAGACCGTCGAGATCGCCGAGGCCGATCCGGTCCCGGGTCGGGTCAGGTGGCGGCTCGCGGGTGACGTCGGTCGCCGGTACGCCGCGGTGTCGGGTGACCACAACCCGATCCATCTCCACCCGCTCACGGCGAAGGCGTTCGGCTTCCCCCGCCAGATCGCGCACGGGATGTGGAGCCTGGCCCGCTGCGTCGCGGCGCTCGAGAACCGGATTCCCGACGCGGTCACCCTCGAGGCGGCGTTCAAGAAGCCGGTCCTGCTGCCGGGGACGGTCGCCTTCGGTCAGGACGCCGTGGACGACGGCATCGCGTTCGCGCTCACCTCGCCGAAGAACGGCGCCCCCCACGTGGTCGGCAGGACCAGAGAATCCTCCGCCACCAGATGAGCGAGCGGCAGCGCCGGGTCGTCCGCCTCCCCTGACAGGTGGCCCTCGAGCACGCGACGTACGACGCCGGCGACGAGGTCGGCGATCTGCACGCGCGCGTCGTCCCGCGAGTCGACGCGGCGGAACCCCACCAGCCTTCGTCCGGGGTACGACCTCTCGAGCTCGTCGGCGATGGCCGTAACCCGCGCGGGGGTGAGAACCGACTGCTCGTCGTGCACGACGTCGACGTCGCCCAGAGCGCTCCAGTGGTGCACGGTCCACCGGAGGGCCGGCAGGAGAGGCTCGCTGAGGGGTGCGGCCGGGGGTGCCGCGACGTACGTCCGGGCTCGCGCCAGCGCGTCCGGTGACGCCCACGTCGCCACGAAGAGACGGTCGACGGCCTCGGGCACCCGGTCCGCAACGGCGCGCACGACGTCGGCCCACCCCTCGATCGTCTGCCCTAGGCGGCGCCGGCGCCGGATCCACAGCAGGTCACGGGCGGAGCGCAGGAGCTCGCGCTCCCAGGTCGGCGACAGCTCGCCCAACACGGCACTGAGCCGAAGGGCCTGTGCCCAGCTGTGAGGGTCCTCCCGCGCGCTCCACCACCCCTCCGGTGTCGTGTCGGCCAGGACGACCTGAGCGAGCCGAGCCAGTCCGAACAGCCGGGTGTCGGTCACGTGGACCACGGCACGCGCCTGCAGAGGGCCGTCCGGACCGCACAGCCATCTCGCGACGGGATGCGCCCAGGGTCGGTTGAGGCGCGACGCCTTGAGCTCCTGGTCGCCCGCACCGGTACGCCGTCGGATCTCGTCGGCCAGGCCTGCCGCCTCGTCGGGCGCGAGGCGCACGCTGGCGTGGGTGAACACCCGGGTGCCGCCGAACAACGACCCACCCACGAACCCGGACTCGTCGCAGGCGACCTCGACGGTGTCCCGGGCACCGGGAGCGTGCGCGCCTGAGCTCACCGGCCGACCCTAGGCCGGGCCGCTCGGCCGTGCGAGCGGATTACCTCACCGGGTACGCCGGCGGATCAGCCCCTCCTGCGCCACGGTCGCGACGAGAGTGCCGTCCTCGGTGAAGACACGCGCCAGCGACAGCCCGCGCGCCCCGCTCGCCGACGGGGACCACTGGTCGTAGAGCCACCACCGGTCCGCGCGGAACGGTCGGTGGAACCAGATGGTGTGGTCGAGCGACGCCGGCATCAGCTCCGGCGAGCCGATCTCGACGTCGTGCGGCACGAGGGTCGCCCCGAGCAAGGTCAGGTCGCTGGCGTAGGTGAAGGCCGCGATGTGCAGCACCGGGTCGTCGCCGAGCTCGCCGTTCACCCGCACCCAGAGCTGCGCGCGAGCCGGGCGGTCCTTGTCGTCCGCCAGGCTCGTGTGCCCCGGGTACGCCGTGTTGCCGAGGTAGCGGGTGTCGAGGGCCGCCCACTCCTTGGCGAAGTCGGCCGCCGACCGCTTGTCGCCGGACCGCAGCTCCGCGATCTGCGCGAAGGTGAGCCCCTGGTCGGGACCGGGAACGACCGGCATCGCGTCCTGGTGCTCGAAGCCCTCCTCAGGGCGCTGGAAGTTCGCCGTCAGGTAGAAGATCGGATGCCCGTGCTGCCGGGCCACCACGCGCCGGGTCTCGAACGAGCGGCCGTCACGGATCCGCTCGGCGTCGTAGATGATCGGCACGGTCGTGTCGCCCGGACGGAGGAAGTAGGCGTGCAGCGAGTGCACGTCGAGCCCCTCGTCGACGGTCCGGATCGCGGCGATCAGGGCCTGCGCGGCGACCTGCCCCCCGAAGACACGCTGCCGGTCGGTGTCGGGGCTGCGTCCCCGGAAGAGGTCGGTGTCCAGGGTCTCGATGTCGAGGAGCTCCACGAGCTCCGCGGCTGAGGACGGCATCAGGCGTTGTCCTCGGGTCCGTCCAGACCCGCCAGGAACTGCTCGAACTGCCGACCGATCTCCTCCCCGGTCGGGATCGGCTCATCCTCGGCGAGCAGGCTGCTCCCCTCTTCCGCGGCGCGCGCGAAGGCGTCGTACTGCTGCTCGAGCGCCTGGACCACCTCGAGCACCTCGGCGTTCGCCGCGAGGTACGTCGCGATCTCCTCGTCGCGCGAGCGGGCGGCCTCGCGGAGGTCGGTCAGGTCGACGGCGATGCCGGCGCCACGCTCGACGTGCTCGAGCAGGGACACCGACGCCTCGGGGTAGTCCAGCTGCGCAAGGTAGTGCGGGATGTGGGCCACGAAGCCCATCGCGTCGTGCCCGGTCTCGCCGAGCCGTACCTCGAGCAGCGCCTGGGCGCTCGAGGGGATGCGCAGCTCACCCCGCCACGGGCTGTCGGCGGCCAGCAGGGACGGGTTGTTCGCGTGGTGCGTGATCGCGATCGGCCGGGTGTGCGGCACCGCCATCGGGACCGCGCCGAGTCCGACGACCCGGCTGACGCGGAGCTGCTCGACCACATGACGGACCGTCGCGGCGAACGCCTCCCACTTGTTGTCCGGCTCCGGACCGTGCATGAGGAGGTACGGCGTGCCGGCGTCGTCGCCGAGCAGCCGCACGACGAGCCGCGGGGCGTCGTACTGCTCGTAGTGGTCGCGCACGAACGACATCGCCGGCCGTCGCGCCCGGTAGTCGTGGAACTCGTCGACCTCGAAGGTCGCGACCACGCGGCCGCCCCCCGACTCGTTGACGAGATGCCGTGCGGCGATGGCGGCCGAACTCCCCGCGTCGAGGAACCCGTCGAGGACGAGCACCATCGCGAGCTCGTGGAGTCCGTCGAGCTCGGGCACGTCGTCGACGATGTGGACCAGTCGGTCGGGATCGGGCACGGGAACCTCTCGGGTCGGGGACAGACCTCAGCGTCCGAGACGTCCAGCCTATTCCGGCGTGCGATGCTCACGAACGAGGCTCTCGACCGGACGAACCTTTCGACGGCCACGACTCGTCTGGATGTGGGAGACGGGAGCAGCGCCACTCGGGACGGAGGATCACGGTGGGTCGACGGGACCGGTCCGAGTTCGCCGAGTTCGCGCTCGCGCGGGCCGGCGCGCTGCACCGGGCGGCGTACCTGATGGTGGGCGAGACCCAGCTCGCCCAGGACCTCGTGCAGGAAGCGCTGACCAAGACGTACGTCGCGTGGCCGCGGCTGCGCGACCCGCGCAACGCGGAGGCCTACTGCCGCAAGGCGATCACGACGACTGCGATCTCGTGGTTCCGCCGCAAGGGCTGGGACAACGAGCGACCGACCGAGGTGCTGCCGGAGGACTCGGAGGGTTCCGCCGGTCACGAGTCGGCGGTCGCCCAGAGGGATGCCGTCTGGCGAGCCCTGCGGGATCTTCCGCCACGTCAGCGGGCGGCACTCGTGCTGCGTTTCTACCAGGACCTGACCGAGGCACAGACGGCCGAGGCGATGGGCTGTGCGGTCGGCACGGTCAAGAGCCAGGTCTCCGCCGGACTGGCCAAGCTCCGCGAACGGCTCGGCGACGACGTCGAGCTGCTCTCGTCCGAGGAGGCGATGACCCGATGACCGGACAGCTGCGCACCACCCTGCATGCTCGGGCCGACGACCTGGCGCCGTGGAACCCAGACCCGGAGGCGCTCGCGAGGGCCGGCGACCGACGGCTGCGACGCCGGCGTACCGCGCTGGCAGGCGGGTTGGCCGGAGCGCTCGTCATCGCCGGCGCCGTGGCACTGGTCGCCCGAGGCGACCGCCCGTCGCATCCGCAGCCGGCCGATGAGAACGCGAGGCCGCTGACGTACGCCGTCGGCAGCGTCATCCACACGGGCGCAGGCCAGGTCGACGTCGGCGTCAAGGTCGAGTCGATGGTGCAGACGAAGTGGGGGTTCGTCTTCAGCACACCGGACCACCAGGTGTTCTCCGAGCAGGACGGCGACGTACACCAGATCGGGCAGATCCCGGCCGACGGCAGGCTGGTCGAGAGCGACGACGGGTGGGTCACCGCCTGGTGGGACGGACGGGTGATCCGGACCTGGCCCGGTTACGGGCCCGGCGAGCCGGGACCGACCGTCGCGTTCGACCGGACCAGCCCGCGAGGCCCGACCTCCGGCTGGCCGAGCGGATCTCCCCCACGCCTCGACGCAGTCTCCGACGGGCATGTCTGGTACTTCGACGGCAGGGAGGCGTACATCTCGGAGAGCTGGCCGTTGCGGACAACCGCATTGTGGAAGGACACCAACCCTCCCGGCTCCGGGACGGTCGTCGACGCGGCCGGCGACCAGGTGCTGGTCGGCGTGGACGGCGGCATGGCCGTGACGACGGCCAACCTGCTGCCTTGGCCGATCGGTGACCAGAAGGGCTGGAAGCCGGGCGGCGACCTGGCCGGCCTGAGGCCTCAGGTCCCCAACGTCGACCGAGGCGACCTCGCGCCCGACGGGAAGCATTGGTTCACCGACGAGAACGACGAGTTCGCGGTCTTCGACTCGGCCACGGGCCAACGGCAGGACCCGGCCCATCCGGGCTACGCGTTCGCCGCGCCGTACCAGTGGCTGGGCGACGACACGATGGCCGTCCTGGCGCTGAAGGACACCTCGGACAGCGGACCGATCTCGCTGCTCACCTGCCACGTGTCGACCAACGACTGCCACGTCACGGCGTCCGACGTCGGGCACCTGAGCGACGTCACGCTGCCCACCGGCACCGGCTGATCAACCCGCGCAGTCGCCGTCCGCCGGGGCAGTCGCACTGCTTCGCGAGCGTGCCGTCAGCCTCGACTGGGTCGTGATCCCCTCGAAGCGGCGGATCATCCGCCTAGGCCGGTAATCCGCCGCTCCGAATCGGCACAGGCTCGTGGCCCTCGGCGGCGAGGCGCTCCACGACGCCGCGGGCGATGGTCTGCGCGTTCAGGCCGATCCGGTCGAGGATCGCCTGCCGCTCGGCGTGTGCCAGGAACTCCTGGGGGACGCCGTGCAGGGAGAAGGGCGTGGTCACGCCCTCCTCGGTCAGCAGCTGGAGGAGGGCCGAGCCGACCCCGCCGACACGGCCGTTGTCCTCGATGCTGACCACGAGCCGGTGGTCGCGGGCGAGGCCGACCAGGGCCGGATCGACCGGCTTGACCCAGCGCGGGTCGACGACGGTCACGCCGATCCCCTGGGCCGTGAGGCGTTCGGCCACGTCGAGCGAGACCTCCGCCATCGAGCCGATGCCCACCACGAGCACGTCCTTGGTCCCGCTGCGCACCAGCACGTCACACCCACCGACGCGGTCGACCGCGGGGATGTCCTCGGGCGGTGCCCCCTTGGTCTTCGGGAGCCGGAGCACGGTCGGGGCGTCGTTGACGTCGACGGCCTCCCGCAGGAGCTCGCGCACCCGGGCGCCGTCGCGCGGCGCGGCGATCCGGAGGCCGGGCACGACCTGGAGGATCGACAGGTCCCACATGCCGTTGTGGCTCGGGCCGTCGGTGCCGGTGATGCCGGCCCGGTCGAGGACGAAGGTGACGCCGCACTTGTGCAGCGCGACGTCCATCAGCACCTGGTCGAAGGCTCGGTTCAGGAACGTCGCGTAGATCGCGACCACCGGGTGGAGGCCGCCCATCGCCAGCCCGGCGGCGCTGGTGGTGGCGTGCTGCTCGGCGATGCCGACGTCGAAGGTCCGCCCCGGGTACGCCGCCGCGAACGGCGCGAGTCCTACCGGGTAGAGCATCGCGGCGGTGATGCCGACGATGTCCTGGCGCTCCTTGCCGAGCGCGACCATCTCCTCGGTGAAGTAGTCGGTCCAGATCCGTCCGGCGGGCCTGGCCTCGCCGGTCTCGACGTCGAACGCTCCCACCTGGTGGAACTGGTCGGTCTCGTTGCGCTCGGCCGGGTTGTAGCCGAACCCCTTGTGCGTGATCACGTGGACGATCACCGGGCCGCCGAAGCGTCGGGCCTGGCCGAGCGCCTGCTCGACGGCCTGCCGGTCGTGCCCGTCGATGGGCCCGACGTACTTCAGGCCGAGGTCCTCGAACATGCCCTGCGGGGCGAGAGCGTCCTTCATCCCCTTCTTCATCGCGTGCAGGGTGTCGTAGACGGCCGGTCCGACACCCTTCACCTTGTTCAGGCGCTTCTTGACGAGGTCGAGCATCTCCTCGTATCGCGGGTTGGTGCGCAGCGTGGCCAGGTGGGTGGCGAGCCCGCCGACGGTCGGCTGGTAGGAGCGGCCGTTGTCGTTGACGACCATGATCAGCTTGCGGTCGCTGCCCATGGCGATGTTGTTGAGGGCCTCCCAGGCCATGCCTCCGGTGAGGGCACCGTCACCGATCACGGCCACGACGTACCGGTCCTCGCCGCGCAGGGCATACGCCTTGGCCAGTCCGTCGGCGTAGGAGAGGGAGGTCGACGCGTGGGAGTTCTCGACGGTGTCGTGCTCGGACTCGCCCCGGTTGGGGTAGCCCGACAGCCCGCCCTCGGTGCGCAGGCCGTCGAACTGCGTGGCCCGGCCGGTCAGCATCTTGTGCACGTAGGCCTGGTGGCCGGTGTCCCAGACGATCCGGTCGCGCGGTGAGTCGAACATCCGGTGGATGGCCAGGGTCAGCTCGACGACCCCGAGGTTCGGGCCGAGGTGGCCTCCGCGGGGCGCACAGGTGCGCACGAGCTCGTCGCGGATCTCCGAGGCCAGGGCCTCGAGCTGAGCGTCGGTGAGGTCTCGGAGGTCGGCAGGTGAGGTGACCTGCTCCAGCAGTCCCATCGACGTCCCTTCGGTCGGCGCGGCGTCCCGACGAGTCTAGACAGGACCCCCTGGCGGACCGGATTCGCGGGAGCGCCGGGCTCAGCCGAGCGCCGGCTGCGCTCCTGGCTTCAGGCGGACGCCGTCCAGGTAGACGACCATGGTGTGCACCTCGAAGGCGGTCCGGGGGTACTGCAGCTGCAGCCAGTTCCCGTCGTCGGCGCGGACGGCGAGGATTGTGTCGTCGGCGTTCTCGGTGTTCACGTAGAACGTGCGCCCGTCGAAGTGCTCGACCGAGCCGACGCCGTAGTCCTCCTTGCCGTCGCTGAGCATCACGACCAGCTGACCCGCGAACGTGTCCAGGTCCGCGTCGCTCCCGTCGCGGCTGATCATCACGTACTGCGGCCTGTCTCCCACCACGTGCCAGCCGGGCGGGGGCGTCGGGACGTCGAAGTACGTCGTCCGCAGCGGCGCCGAGGACGTCGGTCCGTCGGTCGGCTGGATCTCGGTGGTGGTCTCGTGGTGCACCGACAGCGCGGTGTACGTCGCACCTCCGGCGACCACCAACCCTCCGGTGACGCCCAGGGCCGCCCATCGCGCACGCCGCCGGCGCAGTGCGCGGTGCCCGCGTCGCAGGTCGGCGGCAACGTCCAGCCCGGCCGGATGCTCGGCGGGGTGCTCGGCCGCTTCCTCGAGAAGAGTCTGGAGTCCGGTCATCGGTTCGGTCCTTCCTGGGTGGTGAGGGGTGCGCCGAGCACCTCGCGGAGCCGGTTCAGAGCCTTGGCGTTCTGGGACTTGACGGTGCCCTCGCTGCACCCCAGCGCGTGGGCGGTCGCGGCGACGTCGTACTGCAGGAAGTGCCGGAGCACCACCACCGCGCGCTGGCGCGGCGGGAGCCCGTGCAGCGCGGCCAGCACCGTCGACCGGGTCTCGTGGTCGACGGCCGGCTCGGCGGTGTCCGGGGTGATCTCGGTGGGCACCTCGCGACGGCGGTGGGCGCGGCGCCGCTCGTCCAGGAACGCGTTGGTGAGCGCGCGGAAGCCGTAGGCGACCGGGTCGTCGGCCCGCCGGACCCGCGGCCAGTACACGTACAGCCGGGTCAGCGCCACCTGCACCACGTCCTCAGCCTCGGCGTGGTCGCCGGCGGTCAGCAGCCGCGCCGTCCGCACGAGTCGCACGCGCTGGGCCGCGACGTACTCACTGAACTCGGCGTCCCGGATCTCCTGCCGCACACGCCCTCCTGCCTCCGACGTCCCGACGTCCCGCTCCCTGCCTCACTGGTACGACGGGCACGGCGGCGCCGACGGTTGCCTCACGGCACAGGTTCCTCAGAGGTCGACGACCGCGATCGCCGGCTCCTCCAGGCTCCCGAGCCAGAGCCGGCCGTCGTGCTCCCGAACCCCAGTCACCATGTGGAAGTCGTCGGCAGGAGCGTCGATGTCGTGCACGAGTCGGCCCCCGTCGTCGAAGGCCTGCGCCCGGACGGTCCGTCCCGGCTGGGGCTGGAGCCGCTGCGGGACCTTCGTGACCGAGCTCCGCAGCAGCCGCGGACACCGCTGGAGCCTCTCGACCAGGGCGTCGCGGGGCGAAGCGATGCTCACCCAGATCAGGCCGTCGCTTCCCCGGGCGATGTTGTCCGGATAGCCGGGCAGGTCCTCGGCCAGCAGGTCGCGGTCGCCCGCCAGCGGGCCGGTGAGCCAGCGCCGTACGACGGTCCGGGCGGCGGTCTCGGCGACCGCGACGTACGACTCGTCCGCGGCCAGCGCGACGCCGTTGGCGAACCGCAGGCCGTCGATCACCACGTCGACCTCGCCGTCGGTGTCCAGGCGCAGCAGGCGCCCGGTGGCGGTGTCCTGCACGAAGTCCTCGCGCCAGCGGTCGATCCCGTAGTGGGCGGAGCTGTCCGAGAACCAGACCGTGCCGTCGCCCGCGACCGCGGCGTTGTTGCAGAACGCCATCGGGACCCCGGCCACCCGATCGACCACTACCTCGATCCCGCCCGTGCCCGGGTCGACACGGAGGACGCCCTTCTCGGCATCGCAGACCAGGAGGCGTCCTTCGAGGTCGATCTCGATGCCCAGTGGGCGACCTCCGGTGTCGGCGACCGCGTCGATCCGCTCGCCGTCGTCCCGCACCCGCCAGATCGTGCCGTCGCCCGTCCCGGTGAACGCCGCACCGGCGTCGGGCCCGTCCGGCGCCACGACGACGTCCTCGGCTCCCGGGCCCGGAACGGGGATGACCCGCATGGTCACGATGTCATCGCCCGGTACGACTCGGACCCGAGGAACGCCGGCACGGCCAGCGTTCCGGTCATGGTCAGGTCGAGCCGGCGGGCGCGGTCCGGCTCGACGAAGACGATCTGCCGCCCCTCGCGACAGTCGATGTCGTCGTCGGTCAGGTCGACCCGTGCGACGTACAGGTGGACGTGGTCGACCGAGCCGTAGTGCGGGTGGTACACCTCGAAGGTCTCGAAGTGCCGCAGCGTTCCGGGCTCGAGCTCGACTCCGGTCTCCTCCTCGACCTCGCGGTAGGTGCCGGCCTCGGGGTCCTCGCCGTGCTCGAGATGGCCGCCGGGCAGCCCCCAACGGTCGGGGTCGATCGGGGCGTGCTCGTCGCGCTCCTGCAGCAGCACCCGCCCCTGGGCGTCGACGAGGACGGCGCAGCCGAAGCTGTGCGGCTCGAGCCGGCCGAACCGCTCCACGTACGCCGGATGGCCGAACACCCGCGGAAGCCCGTGCACGATGTTCCGGCTCCACGGCAGGGTGCTTATCGTGCGCGGGTCGACGAACACGATCCGACGTCCCTCGTGGCAGACGACGTCGTCGTCGGTGAGGTCGGTGAGGGCCAGGAAGAGGGACACGTCGTGCTCGTCACCGCAGTCGTCGCAGAAGTAGACGTAGGAGTCCACGAGGGTGAGCTCGACGCCGGTGACCTCCGTCTCCTCCGCGAGCTCTCGGACCGCCGCCTCGGCGAAGGTCTCGCCCTCCTCGACCGCACCGCCGACGAGTGCCCACTGGTCGGGGTTGACGGGGGCCTTGTCGTCGCGTTCCTGGAGGAGCGGCCAGCCTCGACGGTCGATGAGGACGATGCCCACCAGACGACGGCTCACGCCTCGACGTTATCGACCCGTGTGACCGTCGAGGTACGCGGCCACCAGGCCGCCGATCGTCTCCAGGTGGTAGCCGCCCTCCTGGACCAGCACCGACGGGACGCCGAGCGAGCCGAGCAGGCGCCCGGCCGCGGCGTACCCCTCGGCGGAGACCTGGAGCGGGCTCTCGGGGTCTTCCGCGGCGGCGTCGACCCCCAGAGAGACGACGAGGGCGTCGGCGCCGGCGGCGTACTCAGTCAGCTCGCGCACCGCCTCGAGCCACTGCCGGTCGCCGGTGCCCTCGGGCAGCGGGAGGTTGCGGGTGGCGCCCTCGCCGGCGCCGGAGCCCGTCTCGTGGGCGTGCCCGAAGAAGTGGGGGAACCAGCCGGCGCCGGGGTCGACGTGGAGCGAGCCGTAGCGGACGTCGGCGCGCTCCCAGAAGATCGCCTGCGTGCCGTTCCCGTGATGGGCGTCGAGGTCGACGACCGCGACCGTGGCGTGCCCGGCATCGCGGAGCGCCTGGGCGGCCACGGCCGCGTTGTTCAGGTAGCAGGAGCCGCCGTAGCCGTCACGGGTGGCGTGGTGGCCGGGCGGCCGGCAGAGGGCGTACGCCGTGGGGGCGCCGTCGGCGACGAGGTCCACCGCGGTCAGGGCACAGTCGACCGCGGCGCGGGCGGCCGACCAGGTGCCCGGCCCGACGAGAGTCATCGTGTCGTAGCCGAACTGGCCGGCCCGGCCGTGCGTCGCCGCCGCCGTGGTCATGGGCATGCCCTGGGTCATCGCGGGTGTCGGGAAGACGTACGGCACCACGCGGTCCTGCCCGACCAGCTCGTCGTACGGGCCCTCCATCCATTTGTCGTGGACGGTGCGGAGGTGGTCGACGAGCACCGAGGCGTGCACCCTGTTCAGGACGTCGTCGTCGTGCTCCGTCGCCTCCACCCGTTCGTGGTCGCTCAGGGTGTCGAGGATCCGGTCGACCCGTTCGGGCAGCTCCGTTCCGTCCGTGGGCACCCCGACCCACACCTCGCGCATCGGCTCGTGGCGACGCGTCTCGGGCGACCAGACGACCGGAATGCTCACCCGCGCAGCATGGCAGAGCCTCCTCAACGGCCGTTCAGTCCTGGTTGGATGGCGGCATGCCGCGCGCCCGTGACCTGGGGATCCAGGTCGGTTCCCTCCCGACCGGACCGACCAACTCCGTGCTCGACGTCCCGGGTGTCGGCCTCGGCCACGCGACCGTGTGGCGCGACGAGCCCGCGCCGCCGGAGGGACGGGGCGTGGGGCGGACCGGCGTGACCTGTCTGGTGCTGGCCGAGGACGCCTTCACCCGGCTCGTCCCGGCGGGCGGCGCGGTGCTGAACGGCGCCGGCGAGTGCACGGGCTTCATCACCGCTGCCGAGTGGGGTTCGGCCGAGACCCCGGTCTACCTCACCTCGACGCTCCAGCTCGGCCGCGTGTACGACTCGGCCTGCCGGATCGAGCTCGAGGTGAACCCCTCCAGCGCGGTCGACTTCATCATCCCCGTGGTCGCGGAGTGCGACGACTCGTTCCTCAACGACGCCCGCCGGATGCAGGTCGAGCACGAGGACGTGGTGGCCGCGTACGACGCGGCGATGGCCTCACGCGGATCGTCGACGCCACCCGACGAGGGGGCCGTCGGGTCGGGCACCGGGATGTCGTGCCTCGGGTTCAAGGGAGGCATCGGGACGGCTTCGCGGCTCGTCGGCGGTCACACGGTGGCGGTGCTGCTGATGACGAACTTCGGCGCCCGCGAGGAGCTGGTCGTGAACGGCGTACCCGTGGGGCGGAGGCTGGGCGACGTGGTCTCGACTCCGCTCGACCACCGAGAGGCGGGGCTCGACCACCGAGGTGACGGGTCGTGCATCGGGATCGTGGTCACCGACGCGCCGGTCGACGGAGCGTCGTGCTCCAGGCTCGCCCGACGGGTGGGGCTCGGCCTGGCCCGTGCCGGCTCGGTCGCCCACCACGGCAGCGGGGAGATCTTCATGGCGTTCGGCACTGGGATGCGGATGGATCGCGACGGGAAGCCCGACGGGACGCCGGTGATGACCGGCCGGGCGCTCGACCCGCTCTTCGCCGCGGTCGTCGAGGCGGCCGAGGAGTCGGTGCTGAACTCGATGTTCACCGCGCCGACCGTGGTCGGGCGCGACGGCAACACCAGCGCGTCGGCGTACGACGACGAGGTGCTGGGGCTGCTGCGGTGAGGATCGAGGAGGCGCGGATCCCGGTCCGCGACGGCCTGTGGCTGGCGGCGACGCTGTACATCCCGGACGAGGCCGCGGGACCTCAGCCGTGCCTGGTGGAGGCGCTCCCCTACCGCAAGGACGACCTGACCTCGTCGTACGCGACGACCTACCGCAGCCTCTGCGAGAAGCACGGGTACGCCGTGGCGCGCATCGACGTGCGCGGCACGGGGTCGTCGCCGGGTGATGCGCTGGACGAGTACCAGGAGGCGGAGCAGACCGACCTGCCCGACGCGTTCGCCTGGCTGGCCCAGCAGGCGTGGTGTGACGGGCAGATCGGGATGTGGGGCACGTCGTACTCGGGCTTCAACTCGCTGCAGATCGCGGCGGAACGCCCGCCCGAGCTCAAGGCGATCTGTGCGATCTACGCGACCGACGACCGGTGGACCGACGACGTGCACTGGCGGGGCGGCGCGCTACGGCTGGTGGACCTCGTCGACTACAACCACTACATGACGCCCATGTGCGTGCTGCCGCCGGTGCCGGCGGTGTGGGGATCTGTCGACGGCCGCGACTGGCGCGAGGAATGGGAACGACGGCTGCGGACCAACGAGCCGTGGCTCCTGACCTGGCTGCGGGAGAACCGGCACGGCCCGTACTGGGACCACGGGTCGCTGCGGCTGGGCGGCACCACCTCCGGCTACGAGCGGATCGGGTGCCCGGTGATGATCGTGTCCGGGTGGGCCGACGGCTACCGCAACAACTCCTTCCGCACGGTCGCCGAGCTCGCCCGGCACGGCGTACCCCACCGGCTGCTGGCCGGGCCGTGGGCGCACGCCGACCCGGCGACGGCGATGCCGGGTCCGCGGATCGACTTCGAGGCGCAGTTGGTCGCGTGGTTCGACCACTGGCTGCGCGGCACGGGCGAGCACGAGGACCGGCTCGACGTCTTCGTGCGGGCGTCGACGCGGCCGGAGGTCGACCTCGACCTGCACGAGGGGCGCTGGGTGGCGCTGCCGTCGGTGCCACCGGTGACCGAGGCGACGCTCGACCTGACCGCGCCGGTCACCCTCGCCGTCGCCCCCGACGTCGGGACGGCAGCGTGGATCGACTGTGCCGGACACCTCCCGTGGGGGCTCTCGGGCGACCAGAGGCTCGACGACGAGCGCTCGCTGACCTGGGAGGTCGAGCCGCCGCCGAAACCGGTGGTCGGTCACCCCGTCTTCCGGGCACGGCTGTGGGCCACCGAGCCGAGGGCGTCGATCTCGGTGAAGCTCTGCGACGTGTTCCCCGACGGCACGTCGGCGCTGGTGACCCGCGGGTCGCTCGACCTCGCCTACCGCGACGGGGTGCACGGCGCACCGTCGCCGTTGGTCCCCGGCCGCGAGGTGGCCGTCGAGGTGGTGCTGGACGCGTGCGCCTACGAGTGGACTCCGGGCAACACGCTGCGGGTGTCCGTGGCCGGGGCCGACTGGCCGAACACGGTCGCTCCCCCGGCGCCGGTCTCGATGACGCTGCGGACGGCGTCGTTGACGCTGCCCTTCCTCGACGGCGAGTTCCCCGTTCCGGCCTTCGGGCCCGGCGCCGAGCACTCGTCGGAGACGACCGAGGGTGTCGGCTGGTCGATCCACCACGACGTGTTGTCTCGCACGACGTCGGCCACGACACGTTCCGACTCGCGCTACTCCACGCCGTACGGCGGCACCGCCCACGAGCTGTACCTCGGCGAGGTCTCGGTCAACACCCGCACCTTCGCTCAGCGCGCCCATGCCACCACCGTCTTCGAACTGGCCTGGCCCGGCACCGAGGTCACCGTGCGGTCGACGATGACCCTCGACGTCACCCCCACGTCGTACGACGTCTCCATCTGGACCCAGGCGGTGCTCGACAGCGAGTCGATCAGCGAACGGGCCTGGCGGGAGTCGATCCCGCGCTGACGGGCTTTGTAGCGAGTGCTACGAATCACGTCTGAAGTGGACGCGAAAGTTCGGGTTGGGCCGCGCCGATCTGTCACGATATGAGCAGCGAGAAGTGCTCGCTGCCTGTCCGAAGGAAGCACCATGTCGTACGCCGTCCGCGCCTCGTCGAAGCCGACCCCGAAGGTCGTCCGTCTCACGAGGGCAGTCCGCAAGAGCTGGGCGCGGGCCCGGTACACCGACCGTCAGCTGATGGCGATGCGCACCGATCTCAGCCGCCACTCCGGCCACTCCGGCTGACTCCTCCCCCGTCGGGCCCGTCTCTCCGGGCCGAGCACCGCTGCGGCTCGACGTACGAAACTGACGTGCTCCCCCGAGGGCGCTCTGGTTACTGTCGAGCAGTGCCCGAGCTGCAGCGACTGCGAGCCGACCATGAAACGGCCGTGCTGGCCTTCGAGCGGGAGAACCGGGCGTACTTCGCCGGCTTCATCTCCGACCGTGGCGACGAGTACTTCGAGCAGTTCGCCGGGCGCCTCGCCTGGTTGCTGCACGACCAGGAGTCGGGCGGCGGCGCCTATCGCGTGCTCGTCTCGGACGACGGTTCCGTGCTGGGGCGCTTCAACCTGATCTTCACCGAGGACGGCGTGGCCGAGCTGGGCTACCGGGTGGCACAGGCCGCGGCCGGTCGCGGCGTGGCGAGCGCCGCGGTCAGGGAGATGTGCCGGCTGGCGGTGACGGACCACGGGCTCCGCATGCTCCGGGCAGCCACGAGCGATGCGAACGTCGCGTCCCAGAAGGTGCTGACCAACAACGGGTTCGTCCAGGCGGGCCGGGCCGACCCGAGCAACATCGGGGGCAAGCAGGGCTCGTGGTACGAGCGCGACCTCACCAGCGACGGCTGAGTGGGTCGGCTCTCAGCGCTCCCGCTTCCACTTCCCGCGTCCGAACATGCGGCCGAACCGGTCGGACAGCGACTGACCCGTGTCGTCGTCGGCGACGGCGTCGTACACCGGATCCTGGTCGGGCATCGGAAGCTCCGCCGCCTCGGCCGCCGACAGGGTGGTGACGACGTGCGTCGTGAAGATCTGCCCGACGCGGTCGGCGTCGACGAAGCGCTGACCCTCCGCCGTCCGCACGACGAGCCCGTCGAAGACGTCGACCTCTTCCACGTCGAGCACCGCCTCGACGGTGCCGAACTCCTGTCCGTCACTGGACTGCACCGGGGTGCCCTTCGCCAGCGCCTTGTAGGCGATCGGGTCCGCGTCATCGCTCATGCCGCCACCCTACGGAGCCGCGGGGTGGTCGGCACGCCTCACACCATCCAGTTCGCCTGGTACGCCGGATCGGTGAGCCCCGGCCGGTCGAAGCCGAACGCCGACACGTCGGACGTGGTCTCGCCCGTCGTCACCAGGTCGGCCAGGATCCGACCGAACGTCGGCGCGAACTTGAACCCGTGCGCGGAACCCAGACCGACCACGACGGCCGGGTGGTCGGGCACCGGCGCGAGCACGAAGTCGCGGTCGGGGGTCAGCGTGTACTGGCAACGCAGCGACCGGACCACCGGCCCGCTCCCCGGCAGCAGCGACCGCATGAACGCCGCCAGCCGGTCGAGCATCTCCTGGTCGGGCTCCGTCGTCCGTCGGTCCGGGTCGACCACCGGTCCGCCGCAGTCCTGGGCCGCCTTGACGGTCGGCTCGCCATAGCAGGGGAAGCCGTAGTACGACGGCTCGTCCATCCAGATCCACAGCGGCACGTCCTGGAACGCCGAGAGGTGGGGCGGGGCGAAGTACGTCGGCTGCTCGAGCGTCACCGTCAGCGGGATCTCGACCCCGAGGCCGACCAGCACCCGGTTGGTCCACGCATCCGCGGCGACCACGACCCCACGACAGGTGTACGCCGTGTCCCCGGCCTCGACGACGACGTGCGAGGCGTGGTCGGTCACCCGGGTCACCCGCGTGGACCCCAGCAGCGTGGCACCGCACGACGTCGCGAGTCGTTGCATCGCGGCTGTGCCACGCGCGGCCGGGACGATCGCCCCACGCGCCTGGTACAGCCCACGCGTCCCCGGAGGCGGGTCGAACACCGGCCACCGAGCGCGGATCTCCTCGGCCGACAGCTCCTCGAAAGCGATGCCGACCTCTCTCAGCGATCCGACGTAGTCCACGGGGCTGATCGCGCAGTCCGGCGGGAACAGGTCGAGGCCGCCAACCACGGTGACCATTTGCTCCCCCGACTCAGCCTCGAGCCGCGCCCAGTCGTCGTACGCCTCACAGGTCAGCCGGACGTAGGCAGGGGTGTGGTAGCTGTGCCGCAGGATCCGCGAGGTGTCGTGGGAGGCGCCGCGGGTGTGGCCGAGCTCGAACTGCTCGAGCCCCACCACCGTGTGCCCGCGCGACGCCAGCTGCCAGGCAGCTGCCGCCCCGAGCGCCCCGAGGCCGACGACGACGTAGTCGTAGTCACTCACGGTCGAGTCTCGGGAGCAGCCAGTGACGGATGTCGGCCGAGTCGTCCTCCATCGGCGCGAACCACCCGTGGGTGTAGGCACGCGAGGACATCCCGCGCTGCACCGACTCACAGATGGCCCAGTCCTGCCGGTTCACCATGTCCCAGAAGTCGCCCGCGTCCGAGGGGTCGAACGACGCCCGCGCGACCTCGGCCGGATGGAACAGCAGCCGGCACTCGATCGCGGTGCGGTCGACCGCCAGCGGCTGCAGCGTGAACGCGGCGACGTGGTCGGCCGAGCACGACAGCATCAGGTTGGGGTAGACCAGCTCGCCCTTGTGCCGCGTCCTCTCGTCGTCGTCGAGCCCGGGCAGCGGAGCGCGTTCGGTCGTCCCGGACATGGTGAACGTCCACGCGCCCTCGCGGTGCGGGATCCCCGCGTCCCAGTCGAGCCCGCGCCCGCCACCGGCGAACGACGGCACCAGCCGCGACAGCTCGGGGTGCACCGGGCCGCAGTGGTAGCACTCGTTGTAGTTCTCGGCCACCACCTTCCAGTTGGCCGCGACGTCGTAGGTCAGGGTCAGCCCGGTCACCAGGGACCCGAGGTCGTAGTGGGCCAGCGTGCGCGTCGCCCGGCCCACGCTCTCGGACAGCGCCGCCTGCTTACTCGGCGTGGGATGCACGAAGACGAACCCGCCCCACTCCTCGGCGCCCACGACGTGCAAGGAGAACTCGGGCGGGTCGACCTCGCCCTCCTCGGTGTGCGGCGCGCGCAAGAGCGAGCCGTCCAGGGCATACGTCCAGGAATGGTAGGGGCAGCGGATCGACCTCGCCGCGCACAGCTGCGGCGCCGAGCCCGGCTCGGTCGGGAACAGCTGCGATCCCCGGTGGCGACAGACGTTGTACGCCGCGTGCAGCGCGCCGTCGGCGTCCGAGGTCACCAGCAGCGACTCGCCCAGCACCTCGACGACGGCGACCCGCTCCGGCTCGTCGAGACCCAGGTCGTCGACCCGGCCCACGCAGGTCCACTCCCGCAGGAGCACCCGTTCACGTTCCCGCTCGAAGGCCGGAGGATCGACGTACAGCTCACGTGGCAGCGCGGCTTGCAGGGTCATGGGTGACCTCCTCTCGGGACGCAACCAGGTGGCACGCGCTCCGGTGACCCTCAGGATCGCCGGACAGGATCGCGAGCGCGGTGTGCCGACACGCCTCGGCGACCGCGTCCGCCTCGCCCGACGCGAGCGCCGGACACCGCGGGTGGAACCGGCAGCCCGCCGGGATGCGCGTCGGGTCGGGGATCTCGCCGCGCAGGACCACCGGCTCGAGACCCTCGATCTCGGGTACGACGGAGAGCAGCGCCTGCGTGTAGGGGTGCTGCGGAGAGGTCAGCACGTCCTCGGTCGGCCCGGACTCGACGACGCGGCCCAGGTACATCACCGCGATCCGGTCGGCGATGTTCCACGCCAGGCCGAGGTCGTGGGTGACCACGAGCACGCCGAGGCCCAGCTCCTCGCGCAACCGCAGCAGCAGCGCGAGGATCTCGCCCCGGATGGACGCGTCGAGGCTGGACACCGGCTCGTCCGCGATCAGCAGCTGCGGCTGCAGCGCGAGGGCACCGGCGATCAGGACACGTTGCCGCTGACCGCCCGAGAGCTCGTGCGGGTAGCGCAGGAACAGCCCCTCGGGCGGGCGCAGGCCGGCGGACGCGAGCGCCTGTGCCACGAGCTCGGTCTCGGTGCGGCCGGAGCCCGCCACCAGCCGGTGCACCCGCAGGCCCTCCGCCACCGACTCGTAGACGGTGTGCCGCGGGTTCAGGGCGCCGAGAGGATCCTGGAGCACGAGCTGCGCATGACGGCGCAGCCGCTTGAGCCCGCGGGTCGAGCGGTCCAGGGGCCGGCCCTCCCACCGGACCTCGCCGGCCGCGGGCCTGGTCAGGCCGACCAGGCTGCGGGCCAACGTGGTCTTTCCCGACCCCGACTCCCCCACCAACGCCACGACCTCGCCGGCCCGCACCACCAGATCGGCGCCGTCGAGCGCCCGGGCGACCCGGCCGGTCCGGGTCGTGAACTCGACGCGCAGCCCGTGGGCGGACAATTCGGCGCTCACGACGCGACCTCCGTGGTGTCGGGTTCGCCGACGCGCACGCAGGCGGCGGCCCGTCCCTCGGCGTACGGCGTGAGCTCGGGCTCGGCGGGGAGACAGACGTCGGCGGCACGCGGGCACCGCGGCGCGAAGGAGCACCCGCCGGGCAGGTTCCGTGGGTCGGGCGGGTCGCCGGGCAGCCCGGACGGGGCGAACCGTGCCGCCGGGTCACCGATCCGCGGGAAGGCGGCCGAGAGAGCTCCGGCGTACGGGTGGAGCGGCCGGGCGAAGACCTGCTCGGCGGCCCCCTCCTCGACCACGCGCCCGGCGTACATGACCGTGATCCGGTCGCACAGGTGGGCGAGCACGGACAGGTCGTGGCTGATCATCATCATCCCGACGCCCCGCCGGCGGACCAGCTCGGTGAGCACGTCGAGCACCTGGGCCTGGACCATCACGTCGAGCGCTGTCGTCGGCTCGTCCGCGACCACGAGCTCGGGGTCGCAGGCCAACGCCATCGCGATCATGATCCGCTGCTTCTGGCCGCCCGAGAGCTGGTGCGGGTAGCTGCGCGCGCGGTCGGGGTCCAGTCCGACCTGGTCGAGCAGCTCGGCCACCCGCCCCCGGATCCGGGCCTCACCGAGCGTGGGCTGGTGGATGCGGAGCGGTTCCGCGATCTGTGTCCCGACCCGGTGGACCGGGTTCAGCGAGTGCAGAGCTCCCTGGAACACGATCGAGGCCCCGGCCCACCGGACCGCGCGGAGCTCGCCCCAGCGCATGGTGAGGACGTCGCGGCCGTTGACGAGCACCTCGCCGGAGACCTGCGCGCTCGGCGGCTGGAGCCGGAGCACCGTGCTCGCCAGCGTGGACTTGCCGCAGCCCGACTCGCCCGCGACGCCGACGATCTGGCCCCGGTCGACGGTCACGTCGACGCCGCGCACGGCCGGCAGCGGACCGTCGCCGGTGGCGTAGGTGACGTGGAGGTCGCGGATCGCGAGCAAGGGGTCGGACATCACCGGCTCCGCAGCCGCGGGTTGAGGACCTCCTCGAGGGCCTGGCCGATCAGGGTGAAGGCCAGGACGACGAGGACGACGCAGACGCCGGGCGGCACGATGTACCACCAGCAGCCGGTCGTGATCGCACCCACCTGGAACGCGTCGTCGAGCATCGTGCCCCAGGAGGTGCGGGTCGGGTCGCCGAGCCCGAGGAAGCTCAGCGTGGTCTCGGAGAGGATCGCGATCGCGACGGTCAACGTCGTGTTGGCGAAGACCATCGGCATCACGTTCGGCAGCACGTGCTTGCCCATCTGGTGCCAGCGTCCCGCCCCGATCGCCTGCGCGCGCTCGACGTACGGGCGCTCCTTGATCGAGAGCGTCTGGCTGCGGATCAGCAGTGCCGTGCCGGGCCACGAGGTCACCCCGATCACGAGGATGATGTTGAAGAGCGACCGTCCGAGCACGGTCGCCAGCGCGATCGCGAGCGGAAGGAACGGGATCACCAGGAACCACTCGGTGAGCCGGAAGAAGATCCGCCCCACCCAGCCGGGGAAGAACCCGGACACCAGGCCGACCAGCGTGCCGATCACCATCGAGATCAGGGTCGCCATCAGCCCGACCAGCAGCGAGATCCGCGACCCCCAGATCAGCAGGGTGAGCACGGAGCGGCCGTTCTCGTCGGTCCCGAGCAGGTAGTGCCCCGACGGTGCGCCCAGGACCGGACCGTTCGCCCGGGTCACGTCGAGCCCACTGCGGCTCGCGATGAGCGGCGCCGCCAGGGCGACCCCGATGAAGACCACCAGGATGCCGAGACCGATCATGCCGCTGCGGTGCGTGCGGAACTGTGCCCAGCCCCGCCTCCACGTCGCCACGCGTCGCCGCCTGGCGAGCTGGCGGGCCGAGAGGCGCGGCGAGACCGAGATCTCCGACGTCGTCATGTCCGGACTCTCGGGTCGAGCCAGCCGTAGATCAGGTTGGCGACGAGGTTGGCGAGGATGACGCCGGCGCTGGCGATCAGGAAGGCGCCCTGGAGCACCCAGAAGTCGGGCACCCCGATGGCGTCGGTCGAGAGCAGACCGAGGCCGGGGATCGAGAACACCGTCTCCACGGTGATGGCGCCCGACACCACGAAGCCGATGTTGAGGGCGATGATGGTGGTCGTCGGCAGCATCGCGTTGCGTACGGCGTGCCGGTTGCGCACCTGCACGTCGCGCAGGCCCTTGGCCCGGGCGGTCTGCAGGTAGTCCTCGCCCAGCTCGTCGAGCAGCGAGCTGCGCATGATCAACGAGTAGTCCGCGAGGTAGGCCAGGGTCAGCGTGGTCACCGGGAGCACGAGGTGCCACACGGTGTCGAAGACGCCGTGCAGCGAGTTCGGATCGACGTTCGGGGAGTGGAGCCCCCCGGTCGGGAACAACCCGGGCACGAACGCGAACCCCACCCCCAGACCGGCGATCAGCAGTAGGCCGAGCCACCACTCCGGCATGGAGTAGAGCGTGAGCGAGGTCCCGGTCGAGATCCGGTCGAACAGGCCGCCGCGGTTCCAGGCTCCGCGGATCCCGAGGTAGACCCCGATCAGCGTGGCCAGGATCGTCGAGGTGCCGACGAGTAGCAGCGTGGGCCAGAGCCGGTCCATGAGCAGCTGCGAGACCGGGAGCCGATACTGCAGCGAGATCCCGAGGTCGCCGTGCGCGATGTTCTTCAGGAACGTGAGGAACTGCTGGGGCATCGGCTCGTGGAGCCCGTAGGTCTTGTTGAACGCGTCGACCTGCGCCTGGCTCGTCAGGCGGCCGCGGCCGAGCGTCTTCGCCGGGTCACCCGGCAGGACCCGGAAGAGCAGGAAGTTGACGACCAGCATGAAGCAGAGACTGCCGATCGCCCCGAGCACCTTGAGCGCGACGTACGAGCCGTACCCACGACGTCTCGAACCGCCCTCGGCCTCCTCGCCCTCGGCGACGAGGCCGGGGTCCGCGACCAGCGTCATCCGGCGACCCGGGTCACTCGCGATCCGCGACTGTCGAACGACGACGCATCATCAGGACACCGCCCCCGATCAGGACGAGCACCACGACCACGCCGACCCCGATCAGGAAGGGCCCGGTCGACGACGAGCTGTCCGTGCTCGCGGACGCCTTGACCGCACCGGTGAGCCCCGGAGCTGCGTCGCACTTCGCGCCGGCGGACGCGGGCTGCATGTGCACGTAGTTGTAGACGCCGTACTGCTCGAGCCAGACACCGCCCGGGTTGGGCTGGGTCACCAGACAGGCGAACCGGTCGCTCGCCACGGCTTCACCGATCGAGGAGTACGCCGTGACCAGGTACGGCGAGTCGCGGTAGAGGATCTCCTGCATCTTCTTGATGTCCGCCACGCGCTTGGCGTGGTCGGTCGCGACGTGCTGGGCGTTGTAGAGGGCGTCGTACTGCTTGTTGCAGTAGAAGGAGTCGGAAGAGCCCTGCCGCTGGCCACAGGTCATGTAGCTCAACATCGAGTCCGGATCGGGCTCGACGTACCAGCCCCACTGGAAGGCGTCGTAGTTGCCCTTGTAGATCTGGTCGGTCAGCTGGCTGGAGCTGTACGTCGACACCTGCGACTTGATGCCGAGGTCGGAGAGCCAGGTCTTGAAGTAGGCCATGGTGTGCAACGACGTCGGCGAGTCGGAGCGAGCGGCGAGCCGCAGCGTGCCGATCGGCTTGCCGTTCGGCAGCGTCCGCAGCCCGTCGGAGCCCTTCTTGTACCCGGCGGCGTCGAGCAGCTGGCCGGCCTTGTCGAGGTCGAAGGTGAACTTCTGGCCGGCCGGCGGCTCCCAGTGGTACTGCGTGTAGTTGGGCGGGACGATCGTGGTGCCCGGCAGGCCGGCGCCCTGGTACACCTTCTTGATCAGTGTCGGCAGGTCGAGGGCGTAGCCGAGGGCGTGGCGGAACTTCGGGTCGAGCACGGCCGGGTTGGGGTTGCCGATCGGGTGACCGTTCGTGGCCGCCGACACCGAGCCGGCGTTGAAGGCGATCTCGTCGAAGCCGGGCGAGTTGCCGTTGTGGGCCTGGATGCCGGGCTTGCCCTGGAGGCTCTTGACCTCGAGGGCGGTGATGCCCTCGACGAAGTCGGCTTCACCCTTGATCAGGGCCTGCACCGCGGAGTCGTCGTTCTTGTAGAACTGGAAGATGACCTCGTCGATGTGCGGCGCCCCGCCCCAGTAACCCGGGTTGGCCTCGAACTTGAAGGTCTGACCGTCGGCGGTCCCCTGCACGAGACGGAACGGGCCGGACCCGACGACCGGCTTCCCGCCCTGCGGCTCGGCGGCGTAGCTCTTGATCTGCTTCTCGCTGACGTTCTTCCAGATGTGCTCGGGCACGATCGGGATCGGGAGCAGGGGCAGCGTGGCGACCGGTTGCTTGAGCTTCAGCACCACGGTGGTGTCGTTGGGCGCCGTCACCGACTTCACGCCGGTGAGGTAGGAGATCCAGTTGGTGCCCTCGACCGTGCCGTGGAGCACCCGGTTGTAGGTGTAGGCGACGTCCTTGGCCGTCAGTGGCACACCGTCGGAGAACTTCACGCCGGTGCGGACGGTGAACGTCCACGTCTTGCCGTCGGGGGACGTCGTCCACTTCGTCGCGAGGTCCGGCTCGGGCGACATGTCCTTCATCGAGTAGCCCACCAGGTAGTCGTAGGTGAGCCCCCACATCTCGTACGACGGTGCCTGGAACCCGAGGAACGGGTTCAGCGAGTCCACGCCCTCGCCGAGCATCGCGACGTGGAAGACGACCTTGTCCTTGCCCTGGGCCGGCGCCCCGATCGCGAGCCCGGGCAGCATCGTGGCGAGCAGTAGTCCGAGCGCCACGAGCAGCGCTCCGGCGGTACGGTGGCCGCCGTGTCGAACCCGCCGAGTGCCCCATCGACCGCCCCGGCTCCGCCCCTCGCCGAGCGCCGGCCGTTCAGCCACGCCGAGCACGGGATCGAGCGACCGGACCCCTTCCACTGGCTGGGCGGGGACGACCCCGCCGTGCTCGACCATCTCGTCGCCGAGCGGGCTTTCTACGACGCGTCCACTGTCCATCTGGAACCCCTCAGATCCGCCCTGAAGGCGGAGATGCTGTCGCGGTTACCGGCCGTCGACGAGTCAGCCCGCTGGTCCCGCAGGAGGTTCACCTATTGGACCCGCCACCCCGTGAACAGCGACTACGCCGAACTCTGGCGACTGAATCATGATTCAGAGGCCGGGTCAACGACCGAATCCGAATCTTCATCTCTGTTTTTCGACATCAACGCCGAGGACCGCGGCACCGGCTACCTCGATCTCGGTATCGCCTCGGTGAGTCCGGACGAGAACCTGCTCGCCTACAGCATCGACACCCAGGGCGACGAGGTGTTCGAGCTGAGGTTCCGCGACCTGCGCACCGGCGCGGACCTGCCCGACCTCGTGGCGCGCAGCTACTACGGCGGTGCCTGGAGCGGAGACTCGCGCTTCTTCTTCTACACGGTGCACGACCACGCCTACCGGCCGCACCAGGTCTGGCGGCACCGGGTCGGCACCGATGCAGCCTCGGACGAGCTCGTCCTCGAGGAGCCGGACCAGCGGTTCGAGCTGAGCGTGCGGGCACCCCGGACCGGCGACGTCGTGGTGATCTGGAGTGAGAGCCGCTCGACCAGCGAGGCGTGGGTGCTGGACGGCACCGACCCGCACGGGGTCCCGCGCTCGGTCGGCGGGCGGCGGCACGGGGTCCTGTACCAGGTCGAGCACGCCCCGGCGGTGAGCGGCGACCGCCTCCTCGTCGTGACCAACGACGGTGCCGTCGAGTTCCGGCTGATGTCGGCGCCGGTGCCCCGCACCGCCGACCAGGACCACACGGCGTGGTCGGAGGTGCGCGCGGAGAACCCGGCGGAGCGCCTGCTGCGTGCCGACGCCTTCGCCGACACGGTCGTGCTCTCCTTCCGTGCGGAGACCCAGCACCGGCTGCGGGTGGTGCCTCACGAGGACCTCGCCGGCGACGGGATCGTCCTCCGCAGCCAAGGGGCCGCGGGATGCCTCGACCTGGCCCGCAACGACCTGTACGACGCCCCGGCCGTCACCGTCTGCGACGAGACCTACCTGCGGCCACCGGTCTGGTCGTCGGTCGACCTGCACACCGGAGAGGCCACCGAGGTCCACCGCGGCGAGGCCCCGGCCTTCGACCCGGACGCCTACGCCGTCGAACGGCGTACCTTCCCGGCGCCCGACGGGACGTCGGTGCCCGCCGTGGTCCTTCGCCACCTCGACACCCCACTGGACGGGTCGGCTCCGGCGTTGATCTACGCGTACGGCTCCTACGAGGCGGTCGACGAGCCCGAGTGGGATCCCGGCCTGCCGAGCGTGCTCGACCGCGGCGTCGTGTGGGTGCACGCGCTGATCCGCGGCGGCGGCGAGGGCGGACGCCGCTGGTGGCTGGACGGCAGCATGCAGCGCAAGCAGCACACGTTCGACGACCAGATCGCGGTCGCCGACGGGCTCGCGCGTGAGGGCCTGGTGGACGGAGACCGGATCGCTACCCGCGGGCTGAGCGCCGGCGGGCTGCTGCAGGGTGCCGTGTTCAGCCAGCGACCGGACCGGTGGCGTGCGGTGGTGGCCGAGGTGCCCTTCGTGGACGTGGTGACGACGATGTTCGACGAGACCATCCCGCTGACCATCACCGAGTGGGAGGAGTGGGGTGACCCGCGGGTGCGCGAGGAGTTCGACTGGATGCGCGCCTACTCGCCGTACGACAACATCCCCGCAGCCGGGTCTCGCCCCGACCTCCTCGTCACCGGCGCCGTGAACGACCCGCGGGTGATGGTCCGCGAACCGGCCAAGTGGGTGGCCGCGCTCCGCTTGAGCGACCCGGAATGGTCGCCGCGGCTGCTGTTCCGCTGCGAGACCAGCGCGGGCGCGCACGTGGGGCCGTCGGGCCGGATCGGTCACCTGGCGTACGAGGCCGAGATCTACGCGTGGGTCCTCGACCGGCTGGGTGTGGCAGACGGTGGGGTGCGCGCATGACCGACACGTCCCTGCACGACGAGGTGATCGAGGTCGCGCGCGACCTGATCCGGTGCGACACCACCAACGCCCGCGAGCCCGGGCTGGGCAACGAGACCCTGTGTGCGGAGTACCTGGCCGGCTACCTCCGCGGCTTCGGTGTCGAGGTCGAGGTCGTCGCCCGGGAGCCGCACCGGGCGAACCTGGTGGCGCGGCTACCCGGCTCGGATGCCGGCGCCGAGTCGCTGGCCTTCGTCGGTCACACCGACGTGGTGCCGTGCGACCCGCGCGACTGGACGCACCCGCCGTTCGAGGCCGTCGTGGACGACGACGGGTGGCTGTGGGGCCGCGGCGCCGTCGACATGAAGAACGAGGTGGCCGCACGTGCGGTCGCGATGGCGGAGCTTGCGCGGTCCGGCTTCCGGCCCCGTGGCGACCTGTGGTTCGTCGCCGTGGCGGACGAGGAGGACGGGTTCGCCGACGTCGGGATGCGCTGGCTGCTCGAGGAGCGCCCCGACGTCCGGCCGACGCACAGCGTGAACGAGGGCGGCGGCGAGCGTCTGCCGCTCTCGGACGGCCGCGAGGTGGTCTGCTACTCGATCGGCGAGAAGGGCACTCTCCCGGTGCAGGTGACCGCGGTCGGGGAGGCCGGGCACGCGTCGGTGCCGACCCTGGGCCGGAACGCCGTACCACTCCTGGCCCGGCTGCTCCCCCGGCTCGGCGACGGCCTGCCGGAGCCGACCACCGCACCGGAGGCGACGGCCATGCTCCGGGCACTGCTCGGTCGCGACGAGCCGGACCTGGTCGCCGCCCTCGCCGAGGCGGAGACCCTGTACGACGGGCTCGGGGACACGATCCGGTCGCTGATGGGCTCGACCCTGGCCCCGACCATGCTGTGGGGCTCGAACAAGCGGAACGTGATGCCGGCCCGCGCCACCGCCGAGGTGGACATCCGGATCGTGCCCGGTACGACGCACGCCGACGTCGAGGGTCGCGTCCGGTCGCTGCTGGGCGACGACATCCCCTACGAGCTGACCTGGCCCGAGGCGATGGTCGAGGCCTCGAGCTCACCCGTCGAGGGCGTCGTCCCTGCCGCCATCGCGGCGTTCCTCGAGGCCGAGGGCGACTCGGCGACCCTGCTGCCGACGCTGTGCACGGGTTTCACCGACAGCAACTTCCTCCGTGCGGCGGGCGGCACCCACGCGTACGGCTTCAGCCCGTTCCGGACCACCCCGAACTCCGTGCTCGAGTCGGGCTACCACAACGCGAACGAGCGGGTGCACGTCGACGACCTGCTGCTCTCCACCAGGTTCCACATCGACCTGGCGCGGCGGGTGCTGGGATGACCTCGCCACACACGGCGTTCCCCGAGCCGGCGTCGACCTCCGACCTCCGGGGCCTGCTGCTGGACTACCTGGACTTCTTCCGCGGCGTGGTCGCGGGCAAGCTGGACGGTCTCTCCGCCGACGATCTGGTCGGCTCGACCGTGCCGTCGGGGTGGACACCGGCCGGGCTCGTCCACCACTTGGTGAACGTCGAGCGGCGCTGGCTGGTGTGGGGGTTCCTCGCCGAGCGGGTTCCGGACCCCTGGCGCGACGCCTCCGAGGACGGCGGGTGGATCACCCTGGACGTGCCGGTCGGCGAGCTGCGGTCGATGCTCGACGAGACGGCGGCCCGTACCCGGGAGATCGTCGAGGCCCACCAGCTGAGCGACGTGGCGCGGGTGGGCGGGCGGTTCGCCGACCAGGCCTCCGCCCCGCAGCTGCAGTGGATCCTGCTCCACCTGCTCCAGGAGTACGCCCGGCACGCCGGGCACCTCGACATCGCCCGCGAGCTGCTCGACGGGGCGACCGGCGAGGAAGGCTGAGCCCTCTGAGGCTCACCTGTGGGACTCAGCCCAGGTGCAGCACCCGCATCGTCCGCTTCGCCATGTGCCTCTCGCCCAGGGCGTTCGGGTGCACGACCACCGGGTTGGTGCCCTGCAGCACCGGCTCGATCCACCGCACGCCCATCGGCTGGCAGGCGTCGTGGCCCTCGGAGACCCGGCTGAAGTCGACGTACGTCGCACCGGTGGCCTCGGCCGCACGGCGTACGGCGTCGTTGAGCGTGGCCTGCACCCCGCGCAGGTAGGGCACGTCGCCCTTCGCGACCGGCATCTTGTCGAAGCAGCCCATGGTCGGGGGCAGGACCCACGGGTAGCCGAGGATCGCGACGCGCGCGTGCGGCGCCTTGTGCCGCACCGCCTTCAGCGCCGTGACGAGGGCCGGGTAGGTCTTCTGCCGGATGTCGTGGCTGAACCGGTTGCCGTACATGTCGCGGCACGGGCTCCCCTGCCCCAGCGTCGAGAGCCCGGCAGCGCCGCACTTCACGATCGCGCCGATGAACGTGTTGTTGTCGTTGCCGCCGATGGTCATCGTGACCAGTCGGGTGCGCCGGTGCACGGCGTCCAGCTGGGGCGCGACGCCCGGGTACTGGCTCTGCGTGTAGTCCTTGGTCTCCGCGCCGCCGCAGGTCACGTCGGTGAGGCGCGCCCCGGTCTTCGCCGCGATCACGTGCGGGTAGTTGGCCGTCGACCGTGCGCAGAAGGGACTGGTCGGGTCCGGCGGGTACACCCCCGAGGCCGCGCTGTAGGAGTCGCCGAGCGCGACATACCGCATCCCCGCCGCCGATGTCTGGGCGGCCTGCGTGGGGGCGTTGACGGCGGCGACCGCGGTGAGCGCTGCTGCGAGAGACGCGGCAGAGGCGGTGAACGAGGCGAGGGTGCGACGGCGCATGACGGGACCTTCCGGGGTCGGATGCCCGGCTCAACGAGCAGGCCCTTGATCGCGTCACGACTCCAGGCACCTTCTCCTCGGTTGTACGAACGTTCGTACAACCGCCGCTCGGGTGACCTGACCTGGTGGACGAAGGTGATCTCGCCGCGCTCCGGGGAGTTCACGAGATCGACACCGGACAACAGCTGCTCCCCTCGTCGTCGCCATGGCGTCACCGGACATGGAGTCACCGGTCATGGCGTCACCGGACATGGAGTCACCGGAAATGAAGTCACTGCCCGCGGAGGTTGCAACTGCGACAGGTGCCTCAGAGTCGCGCGCGGTAGCGGCGTCCTCGCAGCGCCTCCTCGACGAGCCCGGCCTCCCGGCGTACGCCGAGCAGCCGGGCCTCCTCGGCCTGCCAGGTCGTGATCGCGGCCTCGACGATGTCGAGGTCGGCGACCTCGCGTAGCGCCGAGCGCGCCTCGCTCAGACCGCGCCGGCAGGCCGCCTGGCTGGCCCCGATGTGCAGGAGGGCGAAGCGCGCCAGCACCACCGGATGACGACGCAGGGCCGGGTAGGCGCGGTAGTCGGGCGGGCACTGGTCGAGCAGCCAGTTGCACGCCGTGCGCTCCCAGTCGGGGGCGTCGGGTGGGCGGACCTGGCGTGGCCAGCCGGGCGGTGCGACGAGCATGCCCTCATTCTGAGTCGAACGTGTGTTCGAGTCAACTCTCGATCGATTCGGCCGATGCCGACCTGAGCCGCTCCTCCACCTCGGCGAGGCGGGGGTCCCGGAGTCCTGCCGCGTCGTGCTCCCACCAGACCGCGGGATAGATCAGCTGCCCGGCCATCCACTCCTCGTGGCCCTCGAAGAGCACGCACTGGAACGCCGGGCGTGGCGTGCGCTCGAGCGCCGCGGGGAGGAAGCCGTGCCGGTCGGCGCGCTCGAAGCCGCGCGTTCCGTAGTAGTCCGGGCTGCCTTCCAGGAACAGCGCCGGTACACCGCTGCGCCGCGCCGTCCCGACCGCCGCCTCGACCAGCGCCGTGCCGATCCCCTGCCCCTGGCGCTCGGGCAGGACCGACAGGGGGCTCAGCACCCACACCTCGACCAGCAGGCGACGCGCGTCCACCCAAGCGCTGCTCAGCCCGACATGCCCGAGCACGTGGCCCCCCTGCTCGACGACGAGGCCGGCCCGCCGGTGACGGCCGAGGCTCGCCCAGATGTCGGCGACCTGGAGACCGTGCTCCTCACGCCCGCCGTCCCCGAACGCCGCCGCGATCACCCGCAGCACGTCGTCCCGGTCGACCGGCTGCTCGGGGCGGACCTCGAAAGCCATGGAGCAAACCTGACACGGACTCGTACGGTGCCGCACATGGATATCGCGTCGCTCGCCTTCCGCACCGACCTCGCGATGCTCGAGCACTCCGGAAGCGAGATCGAGGACCGCGGCACCCACCTCGTCGTTCGCACGCCCGACAACCCGGCGTACTGGTGGGGGAACTTCTTTCTGCTCTCCACGCCTCCGTCGGACGCCGACGAGGCGCGCAGCTGGGTGGCCACGTTCGAGACGCAGTTCCCCGGAGCCCGTCACCGCACCTTCGGCGTGGACGGCCAGGCCGGCACGATCGACGACCTGGCGCCCTTCGCCGAGATCGGGCTGGACGTCGATCTCTCCGCGGTGATGACGGCAACCTCGGTGCACGAACCGCCTCGTCCCAACACCGACGCGACCTACCGTCCGCTCGACTCGGACAGCGACTGGGCCCAGCAGATCGAGGTCGCACGGGCCGGCGAGGATGTGGGGTACGAGCTGCCGTTCGTCACCGCACGGACTGCGGCCCAGCGCCGCCTCGTGGACGCCGGGCACGGGGCCTGGTGGGGCGCCTTCGAGGGCGACCGGCTGCTTGCCTCGATGGGACTCTTCACGGCCTCACCCGGCCTCGCCCGCTTCCAGAGCGTGAAGACCCACCCGGACGCCCGCGGACGCGGCCTGGCCGGCACCCTCGTGCACCGGGTCAGCCGCTACGGCTACGACGAGCTGGGCGCCCACACGCTGGTGATGGTGGCCGACCCCGACTACCTGGCGATCCGGATCTACCGCAGCGTGGGGTTCGCCGAGACAGAGCGCCAGCTCCAGGCCGAGCGGAAGCCCGCGGGATGACTCCGGTCAGGGCTTGTCGGGGGACGCATAGATGTGCGCGCCGCCCTTGCATGTCGCGAACGCCGCCTCCGGGGCGGTGTGCCCGTCGCCGTAGAACTTCAGGAAGATCGGCAGCCGCGGGTCGTCGGCACCGGTGAGGTCGAGCTGGGCGTTCCACACCGTGACGACCGCCGGCGCCGGCAGACCGGGGTACGGCGAAAGCATGATCTTCCCGCTCTTGACCGTGTCGAGCGCTGCCTCGAGCTTCTGGACGTCCGAGGTCGGGAGGCCGGGCTTGTAGGTGATCCAGACCGTGCCGTGCTCGAGGTCGTGCACGGCGTTCTCGTTGCGCGGCGGCCTGTCGTACACGCCGCAGTCGTCCCACGTGGGGTCGTGCGGCCCGCCGGCGGGAGGCACCTGGGCGTAGTGCACCGGGTCAGTGGTGTGCTGACCGCCGACGAAGTCGTAGGTCTTGACCGCCGTGAGCTGGGGGATGTCGTTGTGCGGGTCGTCCCCCTTCGGCGGCTGCTGGGCCCGGTAGATCTGGTAGGCCAGGATGCCGATCAGCACCAGCAACCCCACGCCGATGATGGCGCGCTTGACGTTGGGATTTCCCGCTCGAGTGGGGGCGCTGGACACGCGGGGAAGGGTATCGGGGCCTCGGACGCGATCAGGGCGAAACCGGGAGGTCGGTACGTCCCGGCAGCGACCTCGAACCCTTCAGGCGACGGAACGTACGAGCAGAACCAACGCGGAGAACGCACAGACCACGAGAACGCCCCGGCGGAACGTCTCGCGGTCGATCACGTTGCGGGTGTGACGCCCCACGACGTACGCGAGGACGACACCGGGCGCCATCAGCAGAGCGAGCACGGACGGCTCGCGGTCGAGCGCACCGGCGATCGCGAGTCCCCCGAGGCTGAGCACCACCCCGACGAAGAAGAACACCGACATGGTCGCGCGAGCGACGTGGGGCTCGCGGCGCTGGTACAGCAGCGCGATCGGCGGGCCGCCGATCGAGGTAGCGGTGCCGGTGGCGCCGGCCACGAAACCCGCCGTCGCCAGGGTCGCCGCGTTGACCGGCACCTCGAGCGCGCGCAGGGAGAGTGCGACCGCGGCCAACACCATGGCCGCCAGCACGACCCCGATCTGCTTCTCGGAGAACACGGCCACGAGCCACGCCCCCACCACCGTCCCCGGCACCCGCGCGGGCAACGACCAGGCCGTGGAACGCCAGTCGACGTGCTCGTGCTCTCCGAGCAGGTTCAGCCCGGAGATGAGCAGGGCCAGCCAGAGCGTCAGGTCCGGCACCAACGACGGGTCGACCAGCGCCACCACCGGGGCGCCGAGCAGGCCTATGCCCAGCCCCACCACCGCCTGCACGTAGGCACCGAGCGTCACGACCAGGCCGATCGCGACGACGACCGGCCAGGCGAGGTCGGTCAACGAGGACCGCGCATCGAGCCGCCCGACCGGTCGTAGGACTCGGCCACGATCTCCGCGACGACCGAGAGCGCGATCTCGCCCGGCGCCTTGCCGCCCAGGTCGTGCCCCGCCGGGACGTGGAGCTTCTCCAGGTTCGGCACACCGTCGGCCTGGAGCTCGGCCAGGAGCGTCTCGGCGCGGCGGCGGCTCGCCATCATCGCGACGTACGTCGCGGGCGAGGCCAGCGCGTCACGGAGGAACTGCGCGGCGTCGGGCGCGTCGTGGTCGCAGAGCACCACCGCGTCACGCTCCGCCGGCATCAGCGAGGCGAGCCCCGGGCCGGCTTCGTCCTCCGCCAGGACGACCACGAGCCGACCGACGGCCGTGCCGATCGTGAAGATCGCCTGCGAGATGGGGTTGGCGGTGAGCAGCAGGATTCGTCCGTGCTCGGACTGCTCGTCGGACCAGGGCTGCTCGCGAGGTGCGGTCGTCACGGGTCCACCCTGCCAGGCGCTGCGGCCCCGGGCGCACCCGCCCGGAACCTTCGCCCACGCGCGCGTTCACGGTTGTGTCAGCGGGCAGACAGACAACCGGTGCTCCGGGATGTTCGCTGGCCGCGGCGCGACCGCCGGTCCCCGTCCGGCGACTGTTGCCCGCACGGCTGCCCTTCCCGTCATCTCTCCCGACGTGGAAGGGCGGCCGTTGCGTCCTCGATCCCCTGCCTCAGGCGGGAAGGAACGACAGGCGCACCTCGCGATCGGGGTTGTCGACGTTCAGATCGACCAGGCAGATGCTCTGCCACGTGCCCAGGGCCAACCGACCGTCGATGACCGGCACGGTCGCGTACGGCGGTACGACCGCCGGCATCACGTGCGAACGACCGTGTCCCGGCGACCCGTGCTGGTGCCGCCAGCGGTCGTCGGACGGCAGCAGGTCGGCGAGTGCGGCGAGCAGGTCGTCGTCCGAGCCGGCACCGGTCTCGATGATCGCGATACCGGCCGTCGCGTGCGGGACGAAGACGTGGAGCAGGCCGGAGGCGTCACCGGCGTACGACGAGACGAACCGTTCGCACTCCCTGGTCAGGTCGTGGACGGCGTCCGCGGAGCCGGTGTGGACCTGGACGACCTCACTGTCCATCGGCCCGTCCACCGGCTTGTCCATCGGCCCGTCCGTCAGCCAGCCGCTGCTCGATCCGCTCGACCTTGGCGCTCATCTGACCGGTGTCGTGACCGGCGCGGAGATCGGCCTTGAGCACGAGCCCGACCCGCGGTGAGGTCTCGGCGACGGTGAGGACCGCCTTCTTCACGACCGCCATCACCTCGTCCCACTCCCCCTCGATGTTGGTGAACATCGCGTTGGTCTCGCACGGGAGCCCCGAGTCGCGGATGACCCGCACGGCCTCGGCCACGGACGCACTCACGCCGCCCGTCTCGTCTCCACCTGAAGGACTGATGCTGATCGCCACGAGCATGCGACCACCGTACGGCCCACGTGCTGCGCGGGGCGTTCGTGGTCTCGACTCCGCTCGACCACCGACACCGCTCGACCCTGACCGCGGACCCTGAGGCGCCTCAGGGTTTCCGGGGGCGCCGGCAGGGATCGGATCAGCGGGCTCCCCGATGTGGGCGAGGGCCAACGGCGGCGAGAGTCCTCGCCATGATCATCGTCGACTCACTGACCAAGAAGTACGGCGGCTTCACCGCCGTCGACCATGTGACCTTCCGGGCGGAGCCCGGCCGCGTGACGGGCTTCCTCGGACCGAACGGCGCCGGGAAGTCGACCACCATGCGGATCATGGTCGGCCTCACGCCGGCGACCTCGGGCACGGCCACCGTGCTCGGGCGCGGGTACGCCGACCTCCCGAACCCCGGCCGCGAGATCGGGGTGCTGCTCGACGCGTCGGCGCAGCACGCCGGCCGCACCGGCCGCGAGATCCTGACCCTCGCCCAGCGCACGATGCGGGTCCCGCGGGGCCGCGTCGACGAGATGCTCGACCTGGTCAGCCTCAGCGAGGAGGAGTCCGGACGCCGCGTCCGCGACTACTCGCTCGGCATGCGCCAGCGGCTCGGCATCGCCACGGCCCTGATCGGCGACCCCGAGATGCTGGTGCTGGACGAGCCCGCCAACGGCCTCGACCCGGCCGGCATCCGGTGGATGCGCGACCTGCTGCGCGGCTTCGCCAACAAGGGCGGCACCGTCCTCCTCTCGTCGCACCTGCTCCACGAGATCGAGGTCATCGCCGACGACCTGGTCGTGATCGGCAACGGCCGGATCGTCGCCTCGGGCACCAAGAGCAGCCTCCTGGCCGCCGCGGGCACGTTCGCGAGCGCGGCGGACACCGCCGCTCTGGCAGCTGCGCTGACCGGCGCCGGGCACACCGCGGAGACGTCGCTGGGTGGCCTCCGCACCGACGCGGACGCCGGGCAGGTCGGCCGCATCGCGCTCGCGGCCGGCGTACCCCTGACCGAGCTGCGCCCCGCCGACGGGGCCGGCCTCGAGGAGATGTTCCTCGAGCTCACCAAGGACGACGCACGAGAAGATGTACGAGAGGGAGTGGCGGCATGAGCACCGCAGTCATGGAGAACACACAGGTCGCTGAGAGCGAACGCCGGCCGGAGCACGCGCCGATCCCGTTCCGGACCGTGGTGGGCGTCGAGCTCCGCAAGGCGTTCGACACCCGGTCCGGGTTCTGGCTGATGATCGCGATCGCGGCCGCCGGGCTGCTCGCCACCGGAGCCGTGCTGGCCTTCGCGAACGACAGCGACCTGACCTACGACAACTTCGGTGCGGCGATCGGCGTCCCGATGACGGTCCTGCTGCCCGTCGTGGCGATCCTCGCGGTGACCGGTGAGTGGAGCCAGCGCGCCGGGCTGACGACGTTCACCCTGGTGCCGCACCGCGGCCGGGTGATCCGGGCGAAGCTGGTCGTGACCATCGCGGTCGGCCTGGTCTCGATGGCGCTGGCGTTGGCCGTCGGCGCCCTCGGCAACATCATCGGCACCGGCCTCAAGGGCGTCGACACCACGTGGAACCTGTCCTTCACGTCGATCCTCTACATCGTCGGGGCCGACCTGGTCGGGATGATGATCGGCTTCATGCTGGGCGTCCTGATCCGCAACTCGCCCGGCGCGATCGTCACCTACTTCAGCTACTGGTTCGTGGTCCCGACCATCTCCGGGATCCTGGCCGCCAACCAGGACTGGTTCGAGAAGGCCCAGCCGTGGGTGGACTTCAACTACAACCAGAACCGGATGTACGACGGCGGCTTCTCGGCGCAGGACTGGACCCAGTTCGCGCTCACCGGCTCCGTCTGGCTCCTGCTGCCGCTGGCGATCGGGCTCTGGCGGGTGACGAGGGCCGAGGTGAAGTAGCCGCCTGCCGCACGGGGTGCAGGACGTCATGCGGACGGAGTCGTCTACGGCTCCGTCCGTATGACGTTGCGGGGCTCATGCGTCGAGCAGCGCGTTCACGAACTCCCCGTGCGTGCGACGGCCGCCGACCGACTCCGTGCGTTCCGTCCGTACGGCGCTCGGCATGAGGGCCGGCGCAGAGCGGGTCGCGCGGCAACTCGACCCCGCCGGCGCCCCGGGTCGCTTCGCCGACGCGGCCGAGTCGCTGCTGAAGGGCGTCACGCACCCACTGCCTGGTCTCGAGGTGTGATCGACCTCGTCCCGGTCCTCACGGCCGCGTGCGAGCTGCAGCGTCGCTGACGTCGGCATCCGGGCCGGGCAGGAGGGCTCGCAGCCGGGCCAGCGCGTCGCGGCTCTGCGACTTCACTCCTCCGGGTGTGCGCGTCCATCACACACGCTTCACGCGGCGAGCGCTGCCGAAGGAGGGGTGTCGCTCCGGAAATTCTGCGCACCGTCATCCGGACAGAGCCATGGAGAGCTCCGTCCGTATGACGTCCCGGCTCAGCCTCTGAGCAGGTTCCGCAGCACGTACTGCATGATCCCGCCGTTGCGGTAGTAGCCCGCCTCGCCGGGGGTGTCGATGCGCACGGTCGCCTCGAACTCGTCGACCCGCCCGTCCTTCTCGATCGAGACCGTGACCGTGCGCGGTGTGATGCCGTCGTTGAGCTCGGTGATGCCGGAGATCGAGATCGCCTCCTCGCCGGTCAGCCCCATGTCGTCGGCCGTCTTGCCCGCGGGGAACTGGAGCGGCAGCACGCCCATCCCGATCAGGTTGGAGCGGTGGATGCGCTCGTAGGACTCGGCGATCACGGCCCTGACCCCCAGCAGCGCCGTGCCCTTGGCCGCCCAGTCGCGGGACGAGCCGGAGCCGTACTCCTTGCCGGCCAGGACGATCAGCGGGACCCCGGCCTCCTGGTAGTTGACGCTCGCCTCGTAGACCGAGGTGACCTCGCCGCCGCGTGTGAAGTCGCGTGTGAAGCCGCCCTCGGTGCCGGGTGCCAGCTGGTTGCGGAGCCGGATGTTCGCGAACGTGCCGCGGATCATCACCTCGTGGTTGCCCCGGCGCGAGCCGTAGGAGTTGAAGTCACGCTGCTCGACACCGTGCTCGGCGAGGTAGTGACCCGCCGGGCTGTCCTTCTTGATCGCCCCCGCCGGGCTGATGTGGTCGGTGGTGACCGAGTCACCGAGCTTGAGCAGCACCCGCGCACCCTCGATGTCGGTGACCGGGTCGGGCTCGTGGGGCATTCCGTCGAAGTACGGCGCCTTCCGGACGTACGTCGAGTCCGCGTCCCAGGCGAAGGTGTCGCCCTCGGGTGTCGGCAGCTCCTGCCAGCGCTGGTCCCCGGCGAAGACGTCGGCGTAGTCCTTGCTGAACATCTCGGCGGTGATCGCCTCGCCGATCACCTGCTCCACCTCGGCCGGCGACGGCCAGATGTCCTTGAGGAACACGTCGTTGCCGTCGGCGTCCTGCCCCAGCGCGTCCTCGAAGAGGTCGACCTCCATCGAGCCGGCCAGCGCGTAGGCGACCACGAGCGGCGGCGACGCCAGGTAGTTCATCTTCACGTCGGGGTTGATCCGGCCCTCGAAGTTCCGGTTGCCCGAGAGCACGCTGACCACGGCCAGGTCCTTCTCGTTGACGGCGGCGCTGACCTCGGGGATGAGCGGGCCCGAGTTGCCGATGCACGTCGTACAGCCGTAGCCGACGAGGTTGAAGCCGAGCTTGTCGAGGTACGGCGTGAGGCCGGCGCGCTCGTAGTAGTCGCTGACGACCTTCGAGCCCGGCGCCAGCGTGGTCTTGACCCAGGGCTTGCGGTGCAAGCCCTTCTCGACCGCGTTCTTGGCCAGCAGGGCCGCGGCGATCATCACGCTCGGGTTGGAGGTGTTGGTGCAGGAGGTGATCGCCGCGATGCTCACCGCGCCGTGACCGATCTCGAAGGTCTCACCGTCGAGCGTGACTTCCGCCGTCGCGTCCCGGTCGTCGGTGTAGTCCTTCAGCGCCTTCTCGAACCCCTCGACGGCCTTGGTCACCTCGACCCGGTCCTGGGGCCGCTTCGGGCCGGCGATCGAGGGGACGACCTCGGACAGGTCCAGCTCGAGCCGCTCGCTGTAGCGGGGCTCGACGTACCCCTCGGCCGACGGGTCGTGCCAGAGGCCCTGCTCCTTGGCGTAGGCCTCGACGAGCGCCAGCTGCTCGTCGGTGCGGCCGGTGAGCCGGAGGTACTCCACGGTCTGCTCGTCGATCGGGAAGACCGCGATGGTCGAGCCGAACTCCGGGCTCATGTTGCCGATCGTGGCGCGGTTGGCGACCGGCAGCGCGCCGACCCCCTCGCCGTAGAACTCCACGAACTTCCCGACCACGCCGTGCTGGCGCAGCATCTCGGTGATCGTGAGCACAAGGTCGGTCGCGGTCGAGCCCTCGGGCAGCTCGCCGGACAGCTTGAAGCCGACCACGCGCGGGATCAGCATGCTCACCGGCTGGCCGAGCATCGCCGCCTCGGCCTCGATGCCCCCGACGCCCCAGCCGACCACGCCGATGCCGTTGACCATCGTGGTGTGGGAGTCGGTGCCGACGCAGGTGTCGGGGTACGCCGTGAGCTCACCGTCCACCTCGCGGGTGAAGGCGACGCGGGCGAGGTGCTCGATGTTGACCTGGTGGACGATGCCGGTGCCCGGCGGCACCACCTTGAAGTCGGCGAACGCGCTCTGCCCCCACCGCAGGAACTGGTAGCGCTCCTTGTTCCGCAGGTACTCGATCTCGACGTTGCGCTCGAACGCCTCGGGAGTGCCGAAGACGTCGGCGATCACCGAGTGGTCGATGACCAGCTCGGACGGTGCGAGCGGGTTGATCCTGGTGGCGTCGCCGCCGAGGTCGGCCATCGCCTCACGCATGGTGGCGAGGTCGACGATGCAGGGCACGCCGGTGAAGTCCTGCATGATCACCCGCGCGGGCGTGAACTGGATCTCCTTGTCCGGCTGCGCCTCGGCGTCCCAGCCGGCCAGCGCTCGGATGTCGTCGGCGGTGATGTCGGCGCCGTCCTCGGTGCGCAGCAGGTTCTCCAGGAGGACCTTCAGGGAGTACGGCAGGCTCGCGACGTCCAGCCCCTCCCCGGTGACGGCCGACAGCCGGTGGATCTGGTAGCTGCGGTCACCGACCTCCAGCGCGCCCTTCGAACCGAAGCTGTCCTTGCTGGCCATCCGTCACATCTCCTCGCGAAGTCGGCGTACGCGCCCATCTTGCCGTCGCCGTTCGGGCGTCAGGAAGGCGGGCAGATCTCTTGATATCAAGATACATGTCGCGGCTCTGCCGGCTCAAACCGGGAGCTTCTCCCCGCGCTGCTCGAGCAGTCGCACGGGCGCACTGAGGCGCCACGCCTCGAAGACCAGCTCGGCCAGCTCGTCGCGTTCGACCTGGTCGAGATGGACGACGACCCAGCCGAAGCCGCTGGTCGTGAACTGCACCTCGAACGCCTCGGGCCGCTCGGCCACCAGCGCCTCCTGCTCGGCATGGGTCTGCTTGAGGCCGACGGTGCTGGTCGGCTCCCAGAGGTAGCCGAAGGTGCGGCCGGACACCTCGAACTTGGTGTAGCGGTCGAAGTCGCTCACCGCGACGTCCTCGAGCTGACCGATCAGGTCGTGGGCGTCGCCGGTGTCGCAGGGCACAGGCCGAGCCTGGCACAGCACGCCGACACTCACGTTCGGTTCGCTCAGCGACCTCCGCTGATGTAGCGGGCCGCGTCGAATCCGGAACCGCCGTGCACGTCCTCCTCGCCGTCGCCGGCTGCATGCGCTTCCAACCAGACGATCGCGGCGTCCGTGTGGCGGCTTGCAATCAGGAGCTCCGCGATTCGGTTCGCCTCGCTGCACGTGAAATGGGGACCGACCCGCTCCGCCGTACTCGCACGGCCGAAGACTCGGGTCACGGCGTCCAGGGCTCTGTCGAGGTCACGACCCTCGTCCCGGCCGGCGCGCAGCATCCGGATCAGTGCGGGATCCGCAGGCATGAACCAGAAGTACCCGGCGGGGCCGACGTTCATTCACGAGCCGAGCGTGGCCTTTCTCTCGGACGTTCCATCTCGAGGATTCGTCCGTCGTCATCGAGGCGGCCGCACACAGAACTCGTTGCCGTCGGGGTCGGCCAGCACCGCCCAGCCCACGTCGCCCTGGCCGATGTCGACGCGGGCAGCCCCGAGCGCCATGAGCCGGTCGACCTCGGACTCCACATCAGTGCCCTCGGCCGCGACGAGATCGAAGTGCAGCCGGTTCTTGCCGTGCTTGGGCGCCACCGGCGGGCCGCCCCACGTCACCTTCGGACCGCCGTGCGGCGAGCGGATCGCGGTCTCCTGGTCCTGGTCCCAGACCAGCGGCCAGCCGAGCGCTTCGCTCCAGAAGTAGCCGACCGCCTGCGAGCCGTCGCAGGAGAGGGCTCCCAGGAACCCGCAGTCGGCGAGGAACTCGTTGCCCGGCTCGAGGACACAGAACTCGTTGCCCTCGGGGTCCGCGAGCACGACGTGCCCCTCCTCCGGACGCTGACCGACGTCGATGTGCCGCGCTCCGAGTCCCAGCGCCCTGGACACCGTCTCCTGCTGGCCGTCGGGAGAGGTGCTGGTGAGGTCGAAATGGATCTGGTTCGGGCTGTCCTTGCGGGCCTGGCTGGGCACGAACCGCAGCCGGAACCCCGTGTCATCGGTCGGCACCAGCGCGTTCCCACCCGAGCGGTCGTCCACCGGCTGCCACCCCAGGACGCCCGCCCAGAAGCCAGCAAGGCTCTGGGGGTCGTTCGCGTCGAAGCAGAGCGCGTGGAGCCGGGGGGTCATCGGGTCACGCTACGAGCGCGGCGTCGAGCGGCTCAACGCGATATCCGGCCGGCACCGTGCCGGCCGGCTTCAGCGCTCCAGCAGCGCCACGCACTCGACGTGCTGCGTCATCGGGAAGAGGTCGAAGGCGCGCAGGTCGCCTAGCCCGTATCCCAGCTCGGCGAACGTCGCCAGGTCGCGAGCCAGGGCGGCGGGGTCGCAGGCGACGTACGCGACCGCTCGCGGGGCCCGGTCGACGATCTGGGTCACCACCTTCCGCCGCGCCCCCTCTCGCGGCGGGTCGAGGACGACCAGGTCGAACGGCTCGTCGTACGCCGACACCAGGACTCGGTCGACGGGTCCGTGCTCGACCGTGACGGAGGCTGGCAGGTTCGAGCGCGCGTCCCGGCAGGCGACCCGAGACCCCTCGACGGCGACCACCCGACCCGACGGGCCCACCACATCCGAGAGGAACGCCGCGAACAGCCCCACGCCGGCATAGAGGTCCAGCACCTTCTCCCCCGCCCGCGGGGCGAGGAAGGACAGCACCGTCTCGACCAGCACCCGCGGCGCCTCGAGGTGGGACTGCCAGAAGCCGTCGGGGTCCACTCGGAGCCTCTTGCTGCCGTACGACGTCTCGACGGTCTCGGAGTCGCGTGCAGGCAGTCCGGCGTCGATCAGGCAATCGTCGATCTCGACGACCTCGTCCGACCGGTGGACGTGGAGGCCGCGCGCTCCGGCCGGCAGCGCGACGTACCGCATCCGGGTGCGCCAGCGGAGCAGCGGCGGCACCTCCTCGACCGACACCTCCACGTCGAGGCCGGCCAGGCGCGACAGCTGCTCGCGGACGACGGCTGCCTTCAGACCCCGCTGGCCGGCCGGAGTCACGTGCTGGAAGTCGCAGCCGCCGCACAGGCCGGGGCCGGCGTACGGGCAGGGCGCCGTGACCCGGTCGGTCGACGCGGACAGCACGGAGACGGCGTCGCCCCGCCAGAAGCGGTCGCCCTCCGACCCCTCGGTCACCGACACCACGACCCGCTCCCCCGGCAGCGCGTGCCGGACGAACACCACCCGGTCGTCGTGGCGCGCCACGCAATGGCCACCGTGGGCGACCGGTCCGACCTCGACCTCGAACCGCTCGCCGACGTGCGACCGCCCTCGGGCCGTGCGCTCACGCGGGCGGCGCCGGGTCACGAGGGGCTCACCGGGGCACTTGGCGGCGCGGCGGTGCCTGCCCGCCGCTCCGCACCGTCCCGCGGCGCAGGTCACCGGCCTTGACCCGGTGAACCTCCCGCCTGGCGCGCTCCCGGGCGATCTCGGAGGAGTGCAGCTGGTACGGCACCGAGGTGACCATCACCCCCGGCGTGAACAGCAGCCGTCCCTTCAGCCGCAGCGCCGTCTGGTTGTGCAGCAGCTGCTCCCACCAGCGACCGACGACGTACTCCGGGATGTAGACGGCGACCACGCCACGCGGGTTGGCCTTCCGGATCTGGGTGGCGTACTCGATGATCGGCCGGACGATCTCGCGGTACGGCGAGTACAGGACCTTGAGCGGTACGCCGAGGTTGCGGTCGTCCCACTCCTGCACGAGCGCCTTCGTGGTGGCGTCGTCGGAGGCGACGTACACCGCCTCGAGCACGTTGGGCCTTGTCGCCTTCGCGTAGGCGAGCGCGCGCAGGGTCGGCTTGTGCAGCTTCGAGACCAGCACGACCGCGTGCACCTTGGTCGGCAGGAACCGGTCCTCCTCGTCGGCGGCGAGCTCGCGGGAGACGTTGTCGTAGTGGCGCCGGATGCCCTTCATCATCGCGAAGAACACGCACATGGCGAGGATCGCGATCCAGGCGCCGGCCAGGAACTTGGTCAGCAGGATGACCACGAAGACCACCGCCGTCATCCCGAGGCCGAAGGTGTTGATCGTCCGCGACCGGTACATCCGGCGCCGGACGGCCGGGTCGGTCTCGGTCCTCAGGTGGCGGGTCCAGTGCCGGATCATGCCCAGCTGGCTGAGGTTGAACGACACGAAGACGCCGATGATGTACAGCTGGATGAGCCGGGTCGTCTCGGCGTTGAACGCGACGATCAGGACGCAGGCGAAGATGGCCAGCACGAGGATGCCGTTGCTGTACGCCAGCCGGTCGCCCCGCGAGCCCAGCGCCCGCGGCATGAACCCGTCGCGGGCCAGGATCGAGCCCAGCACCGGGAAGCCGTTGAACGCGGTGTTGGCGGCCAGGATCAGGATGATCCCCGTCGCCGCCAGGACGAAGTAGAAGCCCGGGGTGAAGTTGTCGAAGACCGCCTTGGAGATCTGGGCCATCACCGTCGGCTGGTCATAGCCCGCCGGCATCGGCTTGCCGTGGTCCTGCAGCCGCGAGACGTCGTCGACGTACTTGATCTTCATGTGGTGGGCCAACAGGATGATGCTCATCAGCATCGTGACCGCGACCGTGCCGAGCATCAGCAGCGTGGTCGCGGCGTTCCGGCTCTTCGGCTTGCGGAACGCCGGCACGCCGTTCGAGATCGCCTCGACCCCGGTCAGCGCCGCGCACCCGGACGAGAAGGCCCGCGCCAGCAGGAAGATCAGCGCCAGGCCGGTCAGGTTCCCGCCGTCGTACCCGGGCGCGGGGAGGATCGTGAGGTCGGCGCTCTCGACGTTCGGCAGGGTCCCGGAGGAGCCTCGGATCACGCCGACCAGCGCCATCCCGAGCACACCGGCCATGAAGCAGTACGTCGGGATCGCGAAGAAGGCGCCCGACTCGCGGACGCCTCGGAGGTTCATCGCCGCCAGCGCCAGGACCAGCCCGACGGCCACCTCGACTTCGTGGTGCGAGATCCAGGGCAGGGCACCCGCTGCGTTCTGGACACCCGAGGAGACCGAGACCGCCACCGTGAGCACGTAGTCGACCAGGAGGGCCGCGGCGACCGTGACGCCTGCCGTCTGCCCGAGGTTGACCGTCGCCACCTCGTAGTCGCCCCCGCCGCTCGGGTAGGCGTGCACGTTCTGGCGGTACGACGCGACCACGGTGAGCATGACCACGGCGACGGCGATGCCGATCTTCCACGACCAGAGATAGGTCGAGGCGCCGGCCAGGCCGAGCATGATGAAGACCTCGTCGGGAGCGTAGGCGACCGACGAGAGGGCGTCGCTGGCGAACACCGGGAGCGCGATCCGCTTCGGCAGAAGCGTCTCGCCCAGCTGGGAGCTCCGCAGTTTTCGCCCCAGCAGGATCCGCTTGGAGACGTCGCCGACACCCACGAGGGGACAGGATACGGTTTCTCCGTGCACGTGGTGATCATGGGATGCGGCCGGGTCGGATCGACCCTGGCGCGCAGCCTCGAGGACCGCAACCACACGGTCTCGGTCATCGACAGCGAGCCCGACAGCTTCCGCCGTCTGGGCCCGGGATTCAACGGCGACAAGGTCACCGGTTACGGCTTCGACCAGGAGGTCCTCGAGAAGGCCGGGATCCGGCGCGCGGACGCGTTCGCGGCCGTCTCCAGCGGTGACAACTCCAACATCATCGCCGCCCGGGTGGCCCGCGAGACGTTCGGCATCGACCAGGTCGTCGCCCGCATCTACGACCCCGGGCGGGCCGAGGTCTACCAGCGGCTGGGCATCACCACGGTGGCCACCGTGAAGTGGACCGCCGACCAGGTGCTGCGCCGGCTGCTCCCGGTCGGCGCGGAGCCGGACTTCCGTGATCCGTCCGGCACGATCCGGGTCGACCAGGTCCCGGCGCCGACCACCTGGGTCGGGCACCGGACGGTCGACTTCCAGGCCGCGTCGAAGTCGCGGATCGCCTGGATCGACCGGCTCGGCGAGGGCATGCTGCCGACGATCGACAGCGTGATCCAGGAGGGCGACCTGCTCCACCTGGTGATGCGCGAGGAGAACGCCGCCGGCGCCTACCACGTGATCAACGAAGGCCCGGAAGACTGAAGGTCCTGACATGAGAGTCGCCATCGCCGGAGCAGGGGCCGTGGGCCGCTCCATCGCCCGCGAGCTGATCACCAACGGCCACCAGGTCCTGCTCATCGACAAGGACCCGCACTCGATCAAGCCCGAACGCGTTCCCGACGCCGAGTGGCTGCTCGCGGACTCGTGCGAGCTGTCCTCCCTCGAGGAGGCGCATCTCGACGACTGCGACGTGGTCATCGCCGCCACCGGGGACGACAAGGTGAACCTGGTGACCGCTCTGCTGGCCAAGACCGAGTTCGCGGTGCCGCGCACCGTGGGCCGGGTGAACCATCCGAACAACGAGTGGCTGTTCAACGAGGCCTGGGGCGTCGACGTGAACGTGTCGACGCCGCGGATCATGTCGGCACTGGTCGAGGAGGCGGTGACGGTCGGCGACCTGGTCCGGCTCTTCACGTTCCGCCAGAGCAACGCCAACCTGGTCGAGCTCACCCTCCCGGACGACTCGCCGTACGTCGGGAAGCCGTCGGGCCTGATCCCCTTCCCCGAGAACGTCGCGCTGGTGACGATCCTGCGCGACGGCCAGGTCTACCCGCCCGACGGCGAGCAGCCGATCGAGGCCGGCGACGAGCTGCTGTTCGTGGTGTCGGCGGACGTCGAGAACGAGCTGGAGTCGCTGCTCAACCCTGACCACGCGCCGGGCTGACCTGACCGCCGGCCCGCCCGCCGTGCTGCAGCGGCGTGTGGTTGCGACCGAGCAGCCATGACATCGCGGCCAGCGCCGCGAGCTGCAGGGGCCAGCCCATCGCGATCTTGAGCACGCCGAGCGCCGCGACCGCCGTGTCGGCGGAGACGCTGCCGGAGTGGCCCGCCAGCCAGATCGGCCCCTGGACGAGGGCCCGCACCGCGCACGGCAGGACCAGCAGCCAGGTCAGCCGGCTGCAGAGCCGGACGACCTGCCGGTCGGTGTGCCAGGAGGTCGGGTCGCCGGTCACACTGCCGATCATGAAGCCGACCAGCGGCCAGCCGGTGATACAGGTCAGCCCCATCACCACGGCGTACCCGGCGTTGTACAGCAGCCCGGGGACGAAGTACGCGAGCGCCTGGTCGTCGGCGCTGCCGCCGCGGCTCGCGGCGAGGTGCACGAACACCCAGCCGATCGCGATGCCGACCAGGGCGTTGACGCAGAACTTCACCGTCTGCTTCTGCACGAGCCGGGCGGCCAGCTCGAGGACCGCGACCCCGATGCTCGCGCCCAGCGCCAGCTCGAGCCGACGGGTGAGCAGCCAGACCACGGTGAAGGTCAGGGTCGGGACCGCCGCCTCGACCATGCCGCGGCGGCCGCCGAGGGCCTCGCTCAGCTGTCGGCGGACCAGGGCCTCGACGGTGTCCGTCGTCGGTGGCGCTTGACTCGGCGGCTGGGTCATCGGATGTCCGTACGTCGGATGGCGGGCGGCGCCGCGCGGGCGGTCAGGGCAGGCGGTCGTTGAGGTCGGGTCAGGGCAGCAGGGTGTAGCGCGGGTTGTAGATGATGCGGTCGCCGCCGTGCCGGCCGATCCGGCCCAGCACCTCGACCGACCGCCCGGGTGAGATGGCCGCGATCTCGCGCCGTCCGAGCCAGACCAGGGTCAGCGAGTCGGAACCGTCGAACAGCTCCGCCTCGAGGGCCGGCACACCGCCGCGGGGCCGCAGCGTCACCGTACGCAGGGTGCCGCGCAGCCGCACCGGCCTCCGGTCGGAGGAGTCCGCGATCAGGTCGCACCGGCCGGCCTTGGTCGTCTCCCGCAGCTCGCGGGCATGCTGGTCCTCGGCGTTGGCCCAGCTGCTGATCGTGCGCCGCAGCTTGCTCTTCTCACCCACGACTCCAGCGTAGATCGTGAGTCCAGGATCAGGTGAGTCGTTGGGCGTCGTCGGGGAGGGTCAGCGGAAGGGCATCGCCGACCGGCATGGCGTGTGAACCCCGGTGCACCACGACGGCGGCGAGCGCGTCCTCCCAGTCCTCGGCGCCCTCGGGCTCGACGGCCGGCTGGCCGAGGAACGTCCCGCGCAGCAGCCAGCGAGCACCGTTGACGCCGATGATCCGCGACGGCTGCATCGCCTGGCTGCCGTCGGGCATCACCACCTGCATCTGGCAGACCAGCTCGGTGCCCCACCGGCCCTCGCGGACGGTGGCGGTGCCGCCGTGCCGCGAGATGTCGGCGGCGATCTGCGGTCGCACCTCGGACCAGAGATCGCCGTTCCGCGGGGCCGCGAACGCCCGGAGCTCGAGCGCGCCCTCCTCGGCGGCGAGCATCACCGACTGCACCTCGCCGGTGTTCTCGTCCACCTGCAGGCGCAGCTCGGCGCCCTCGCGGGGCGCCACGAGCAGAGACCCGAGGTCGACCCGGTCGAGACCGTCGTCCGGGAGCGACTCGGAGTCCCAGGGCCCGGTCGCGACTTCGGCCTCGTCGTCGAGCTCGTCGAGGTCGTCGAGCTCGGGCGGGTCCGGCTCCGAGCGGGCCCTGCGGCGGAACATCAGTGCGACTCCCAGCTGTCGGTCACGAGCGGTCGGGCACGGGAGCATCCGGCGGCCCGGCAGAGAGCCCGGCGGAGCCTCCTGTTGAACCGTATCCCCCGATCCCCCGGACCGACTCGGGCAGGGCGTCGACCTCGGTGAACACCGCTCGCTCGAACCGTTGGAACACCAGTTGGGCGATCCGGTCGCCACGCTTGAGCTCGACCGGCTCGGACGGGTCGTGGTTGACCAGCAGCACCTTGATCTCGCCCCGGTAGCCGGCGTCGATGGTGCCGGGGGTGTTCACGATCGAGAGTCCGTGGCGCGCGGCGAGCCCCGAGCGGGGATGGACCAGCGCGACGTACCCCTCGGGGAGCGCGAGCGAGATCCCGGTCGGCACCATCGCCCGCTCCCCCGGCGCCAAGGTGACGTCGACGGTGGTCATCAGGTCGGCGCCGGCGTCGCCGGGGTGGGCGTACGCCGGGAGCGGCAGCCCGCGGTCGAGACGCAGGATCGCGACGGGCAGGCCCGGTCGGTCTGCGGAGTCGGACACGTGCGGACCCTATCCAGCCCGGGCCCCGGACCGGATGGTTGGCTGTGCTCGTGCGCGCGACCCCCGATCCGGCTGTGCCGGGATCCCACCACGAGCGGCTCAGCGTCCCGCTGCGCTGGTGGGTGCAGGGCACGATGCTGGTCGCGACGTTCTGGCTCGCTTTCGTGGTCGCGACCCCGGCCCTCGTGGCCTGGTCGGCGTCGGCGTTCCTGCTGCTGGTGATGGTCGGCCTGTTCCTCGGCTACGGGTCGCCCCGGGTCGACGTCGAGGACGGCTGGCTGCGGGCCGGGCGGGCCCGGATCGCGGGCGAGTTCCTGGGCGGGGCGGAGCCGCTCGACGTCGCCGAGACGCGGCGGGTGGCCGGCCCCGGCGCCGACGTGCGGGCCTTCCTCCTGCTCCGCCCCTACCTCAAGCGCAGCGTCCGGGTGACGGTGCGCGACGAGCGCGACCCCACGCCGTACTGGCTGGTCAGCAGCCGCGACCCCGAGCACCTGGCAGCAGCCATCCGGGTGATCTCAGGCTCCGAGGCCCCGCGATAGCCTTCCCGCATGGCTGACTCCGGTGGCAGCAAGCTCTGGACCGTCTTCTCGCTGGTCTCCGCGCTCGGCGCGGCGGCCCTGGCCAAGAAGGCGCTCGACACGGGCTGGAAGGCCGCCACCGGCAAGCACCCGCCGGCCAACCCTGCCGACCCCGACGTGCAGATGGCCGAGGCGGTCGCCTGGGCCGTGGTCAGCGGCACCTTCATCGCCCTCGCCCGGATGCTGGCCCAGCGCCGCGCCGCCAACTACTTCCTGAAGTCGGCCGGGCACCTCCCCCCGCAGCTCCAGAAGGACTAGCGCCGACCCGGCTCTTCGCTACGTCGTACGGCGCCGACCCGGCTCTTCGCTACGTCGTACGACGCCGACCCGGCAGAAGTGGTGGGCGCTCCGGGTGGATCCTCGCTGAGCAACCTGGGCGCGCCCGCCCAACTCGAGCGGCGGTGAGTTGAGACCCACCTGACACCCGGAACCGATCCCCGCTCACCGGCCCCTACGCACGCCCCACGCGGACGCCGAGCGGCGGTGAGCTGGGACCCCTTCGATGCCTCGAACCGATCCCCGCTCACCGGCCACTGCCCAGGCCCGCCCCGGCATCGGTGAGTGGTGCGACGAGCGCTTCTGCCGGGTCGGCGCTCCCTGACGTCGGGAAGAGCCGGGTCGGCGCTCCCTGACGTCGGCAAGAGCCGGGTCAGCGCAGAGCAAAGCCCGCCCGGATCATTCCGGGCGGGCTCGGCGTCTGGTGGTCAGGCCGGGTGGGACCCGGTCATGAAGCCGTCAGGCAGCGCAGTCGCGGCAGATCAGCCGCTTCTCGTCGGCGAGCTGGCTGCGGTGGTGGACCAGGAAACAGCTCATGCAGGTGAACTCGTCCTCCTGGCGCGGCATCACCTCGACCGCCAGCTCCTCGTGCGAGAGGTCGGCGCCGGGCAGCTCGAAGGACTCGGCGGCCTCGGCCTCGTCCTCGTCGACCTTGCCGGAGTTCTTGTCGTGCCGACGCGCCTTGAGCTCTTCGATGCTCTCTTCGGACTGGTCTTCCTCGTTCTTACGAGGTGCGTCGTAATCGGTGGCCATGCGTGTGCTTTCTCTCTCCCCATCTCGGCGGCCGGTACCCCCGGCGCCGCTCGTCGGCGCGCCGATTGTGCCCGAAGACCGCTCGTACCGCACCTTCCGACCGCGCCGTGTCTCATGAACAGGGAGTGACCGGTGGCTATTCCCCTGATCGGAGGGTCGCGTTCGGTCCCTCAGCACCCACGAATCCGGCCTCGACGACGGCCGCTCGGAACTCCCCGTACCCATCTTCCGGGGCGCAGATGAGCAGTCGCTTGTTCCCCGGCGAGCGGGTGACCTCGAGGATGCCACCGGCCTCCAACACCACCAGCCCGGCGGCCGCGTGGTCCCAGATGTGCGCGCCCTCCTCGACATAGGCGTCGAGGGTCCCGGCGGCCACGCCGCACAGGTCGAGGGCGCACGATCCCTGCCGCCGCAGGTCCCTCACCCGGGGCAGCAGCGCCGCGATGTACGCCGCCTCCCGGGCTCGCGCGGGCTGCTCGTAGCTGAAGCCGGTGGCCACGAGCCGCTCCCCCAGCGGCACGACCGGGCGGGGCCGGATGTCCCGACCGTTGCAGGTCGCGCCACCACCCAGGGTCGCGACGTACTCCAGACCCAGCGCGGGCGCGACCACGACTCCGGCCACCACCTCGCCCTCGACCTCCGCCGCGATGCTGACCGCGAAGTGGGGGTGTCCGTACAGGTAGTTCACGGTGCCGTCGATCGGGTCGACGATCCACACCACGCCCGAGCTGCCCGGAAGGTCGTCGCCCTCCTCTCCCACCATCCCGTCCTCAGGTCGTACGCCGAGCAGTCGCTCGCGGACCAGCGCCTCCGCCGCCTGGTCGGCGCGGGTCACGATGTCGGTCCCGCTGGACTTGGTGCCGGCCACCTCGACGCCCTCGTTCCGCAGCCGGAGGACGAGCTCGCCGGCCTCGCGCGCGGTCGCCAGCGCGAGGTCGCGCAGCTCCGCCGGATCGGTCATCCGGGGCGTGATCACGCCACCCCGCCCACGGTGGGCTTCTCGCCCCACGGATTGGGGCAGCACTCCACCGCGCAGAGGTCCCAGCACGGCGGGTCGCCGCCGACCGAGATCCGCTCGACCGGGTCGCCGCGCTCGACGGCCGCCCGTTCGACGAGCAGCTCGCGGACCATGGAGACGAAACGCCGGTCGGTGCCCGGGGTCGGCACGCGTACGGCGTCGAGGCCGAGCCGCTCGGCCGTCGCCAGCGCCTCGGTGTCGAGGTCGTAGACGACCTCCATGTGGTCGGAGACGAAGCCGATCGGGATCAGGACCACGGGACCGACGCCCTCGCCCGCCAGCTTCTCGAGGTGGTCGTTCACGTCGGGCTCGAGCCAGGGCACCTGCGGCGGGCCCGAGCGGGAGCAGAAGACCAGGTCGTGGGGGTGGTCCTGCCCGGTCACGGTCGCGACCCGGTGGGCGACGTACGCCGCGGCGTTGAGGTGCTGGGCGAGGTAGGCACCGCCCTCCGGTCCGCTGCCGTCGTTCATGGAGGTCGGGATCGAGTGGGTGACGAAGACCAGCCGCGCACCCGGCCGGTCCGCGACCGCGACGACCACTGCGTCGACGACCGGTGCGAGGAAGCCGGGGTGGTTGTAGTAGGAGCGCAACCGGTCGAGCCGCGGCCCGTCCTCGACCGCGGCGGCCGCTAGGTCCTCGCGGTACTGCCGGCAGGAGGAGTACGACGAGTAGGCGCTCGTGACGAAGCAGGCGGCTCGGCGGACGCCGTCCTCCTTCATCCGCGCCACTGCGTCGCCGAGGTACGGCTCCCAGTTGCGATTGCCCCAGTAGAGGGGGATGTCGATGCCGTGGTCGTCGAGGTCTGTACGGATCGCATCGAGCAGCGTGCGGTTGAGGTCGTTGATCGGGCTCCCTCCGCCGAAGCGGTGGTAGTGCTCGCCCACCGCCTCCAGCCGGTCGCGCGGGATGCCTCGACCCCGCGTGACGTTCTCCAGGAACGGCACCACGTCCTCCGGCCGTTCCGGGCCGCCGAACGACACCAGCAGCAGCGCGTCGTACGGCGAGACCGGCGAGACCGGCGAGTCCGTGCTGGACGAGGTCGGCGCCATGTCGTCATCGTGCCCTACCCTCCGAGGAGGATGTTCACCCGCTACCGCACCGTGCTCACACACTCCGGTGCGTGGCGGTTCAGCCTCACCGCGATGGTCGCGCGGCTGCCGATCTCGATCTCGACGCTCGGCATCGTGCTGCTGGTCACCGGGCTCGGCCGTTCCTACGGACTGGCCGGCGCCCTGTCGGCCACCTACACGATCTCCAACGGGCTCTCGTCGGTGGCGCAGGGACGCCTGCTCGACCGCCTCGGCCAGTCGATGGTGCTGCCGGTGGTCGCGACGACGTACGCCGTGGGGGTGGCCGGGCTCATCGGGGTGCTGGAGTCGGGCTCGCCCGAAGCGCTGGCGTTCGTGGCCGCAGCCGTGGCCGGGGGCTCCTACCCGCCGGTCGGCTCGGCGGTGCGGGCGCGCTGGTCGCACGTGCTCGCCGGACGTCCGGTCGACGTGCAGACGGCCTACGCGCTGGAGTCCGTGATCGACGAGGCCATCTTCATCATCGGTCCCACCGTCGCGACCGTGCTGGCGACCCGATGGCATCCCTGGGCCGGGCTCGGTCTGGCGCTCCTCACCGGCGTACCTGGCGCTGTGATGCTGGCGGCCCAGCGGTCGTCCCAGCCGGTGCCTCATCGGGGCATCCATCAGGGCGGCCCTCGCCCGCCGATGCCCTGGCCGCCGGTCATCGTCCTGGCGGCGGTTTCCCTGGCCCTCGGCTCGATGTTCGCGGCCGCCGAGGTCAGCACCGTCGCCTTCTCCGCCGAGCAGGACGCCAAGTCGTACGCCGGGGTCCTGCTCGCCTGCTGGGCCCTGGGCAGCATGCTCGCGGGACTCGTCACCGGCACCGTCCACTGGCGTCGCACGCCGGCGTACCGGGTGCGGGTCGGCGCCGCCCTGCTCGCCGTGGTGATGGTGCCGATGTCGTACGTCGGCTCGATGCTCGCGATGGGTCTGGCCCTGTTCATCGCCGGCTTCGCGATCGCACCCACCCTGATCGCCACGATGTCGGCCATCGAGCAGAGCGTGCCCGGCCCCCGGCTCACCGAGGGCATCGCGATCATCCACACCGGGCTGGCAGCCGGCCTGGCACCGGGCGCGGCTCTGGCCGGCATCGTGATCGACGCGCACGGCGCCTCGCCGTCGTACCTGGTGGCGCTCGGCGGCGGTGTCGTCGCGGCCCTCGCGGCGCTCGCCCTCCCCACCGCGCCGGGCACGGCCCGGGCCGGTGAGCAGGGCGGGGCCGACGAGCTCCGGGTCCGGTAGGCCGTGTTCGCCCGCTACCGCCAGGTCCTGAGCCTTCCGGGGACCCTCCGGTTCAGCGCTGCGGCACTGGTCGGACGCCTCCCGAACTCCATGGACACCATCGGGATCGTCCTGCTGGTGACCGCCGCCGGCGGCTCCTACGGCGTGGCCGGCGCGATGTCCGCGGCGTACCTGCTGGCGGCCGCGACGATCGCGATCCCCCAGGCCCGGCTGGTGGACCGGCTCGGGCAGGGCCGCGTGCTGTCGGTGGCGGCAGGGGTGTTCGCGGCGGCAATGACCGCGTTCGTGGTGGTCGTCCGGGAGCACGGCTCCCCGTGGGTCGCGGTCGCCTGCGTCGTCGTGGCCGGTGCTGCCTTCCCGCAGGTGGGGTCCAGCGTCCGCTCGCGGTGGTCCCACGTGCTCGACGACCGCGCCCTCGTCGACACGGCGTACGCACTCGAGTCGGCGGTCGACGAGGTCGTGTTCATCACCGGCCCGATCCTGGTGACCGTGCTCGCCACGGCCTGGAGCCCAGTCGCGGGGCTGGGCGCGACGATCATCGCAGGGACCGGCGGCACCCTCTTCTTCGCCGCGCAACGGTCGACGGCACCGCCGCCGGCTCCTCGCATCCCGGGCGAGCGGCCCCCGCGGCTCCGGCTCTCGGTGATGGGGCCCGTCTGCCTGGTGGGGGTCGCCCTGGGCACGCTGTTCGGGGCCGCCGAGGTCAGCACGGTCGCCTTCGCGGCGGACCGGGGGCTGAAGGGGTACGCCGGCCCGCTCCTGGCCGTGTGGGCGGCCGGCAGCCTCATCGCCGGGATCGTCACCGGCCTGGTGACCTGGCGGGTCGGCCCGGTCGTCCGGCTGCGGTGGGGTGCGGCCGGGATGTTCGTCGCCATGGCGCCGCTGAGCCTGATCGGCTCGATGTGGGTGATGGAAGCGTGGCTCTTCGTCGCGGGTTTCGCGATCGCGCCGACCATGATCGCCGCGCTTTCCCTGGTGGAGAAGAGCGTGCCGCGATCGCGGCTGACCGAGGGGATGGCGATCGTCGAGACCTCGTTCGTCGTCGGACTGGCACCCGGGGCCGCTGTCGCGGGCCGGGTGATCGACACCCACGGCCCCTCCGCGGCCTACCTCGTGTCCTTGGCGGCCGGGTTCGTCGCGGCGGTCGCCACCTTCGCCTCCCGCGACGAGCCGGCCGGTGTGCCGGCTCTGTCACGGCCCGAGCCCTAGGCTGTGCGCCTGTGCACTGGCAGAACTGGTCCGGCCTGGAGTCTGCGGAGCCGCGCGGCGTCGCCTCGCCGGAGTCGGCGACTGCGGTCGTCGAGGCGGTGATCGCGGCCCGCGATTCACGGTCGACCGTGAAGATGGTGGGCACCGGGCACTCCTTCACCGGCATCGCCACCCCCGGCGACGTGATGCTGCGACCCGACCGGCTGACCGGGATCGTCGCCGTCGACCGCGGCGCCATGACGGTCACGGCGTACGCCGGCACCCGGCTCGCGGTCCTGAACGCCGAGCTCGAGCGGCTGGGCCTCTCGCTGCACAACATGGGTGACATCGCCGAGCAGACGCTGGCCGGCGCCGTGTCGACCGGCACGCACGGGACGGGAGGGGTCGCGGCCGGGCTGGCCGCGCAGCTCACCGGATTCCAGCTGGTGAGCGGGACCGGAGCGCTGCTCGACGCCACCCGGGAGGACAACCCCGAGCTCTTCGAGCTCGGCCGGGTCGGGCTGGGGGCGTTGGGGATCCTGACCACGGTGACCTTCGCGGTCGAGCCGCTCTTCCTGCTCGACGCGCACGAGCAGCCGATGACCTGGGACGAGGCCCTCGGAGCATTCGACCAGATGGTCGAGGAGAGCCACCACTGCGACATGTACTGGTTCCCCCACACCGACCGGATGCTGACCAAGCGCAACACCCGCCTCGACGCCGACGTCTCCGAGGCCGAGCCGGTGTCGCGGTTGCGCGGCTGGCTCGACGACGAGCTGCTCTCCAACACGGTGTTCGGCGCCCTGACCTCGGCCGCCAACCGCGTCCCAGCTGTCATCCCGCGGATGAACCAGGTGTCGGCGCGAGCCCTGTCCGCACGCACGTACAGCGACGTCGCCCACCGGGTCTTCACCTCGCCACGACGGGTCGTCTTCCGCGAGATGGAGTACGCCGTGCCGCGGGCCGCCGGGCTGGACGCGCTGCGTGAGGCGCGCCGCGTGGTCGACGCCTCCGACTGGCGTATCAGCTTCCCGGTCGAGATCCGGGTCGCGCCGGCCGACGACGTGGCCCTGTCCACGGCGTACCGGCGCGACTCCTTCTACCTGGCCTTCCACACCCACCACCGCTCCGACTGGCGCACGCACACGGCGTACCTGGACGCGATGGAGGCGATCATGCGCGAGCACGACGGCCGGCCGCACTGGGGCAAGCTGCACCGCCGGACCGCCGCCGACCTGGCTCCGGCGTACCCCCGCTTCGAGGAGTTCCGGGCACTGCGCGACCGGCTCGACCCGGACCGGCTGTTCGCCAACGACTACCTCCGCCGGGTCCTGGGCGAGTGAGCCCGAGCGGCTCACACCCGCCGTGGCGCGCCGTGCGGCCAACCGGTCGGACGGCGTGCGCTGGCGTAGGCTCGGCCGCACCGGAGCAGGTACGGGCGGGAGCGACGACGGTCATGGTGCACCTCAGACTCACCGGGGTGGGCGAGGACGGCCGGAAGCTCCTGCTCGTGAGCGACGCGGGGGTGGAGTTCACCGTCGACGTCGACGACCGGCTCCGGGCCGCCGCGGCGGGCCAGTGGCCCGAAGCCGGTGGGGAGCAGGCACGGTCCGGCCAGTTGGAGAAACAGATGGAATCCACCCTCCGCCCACGCGACATCCAGGCGCGGATCCGGTCCGGCGAGACGCCCGAGACCGTCGCCCAGGTCGCCGGCACGTCCGTCGACAAGGTGATGCCGTACGCCGCACCGGTGCTGGCCGAGCGTGCCCATGTCGCCGAACGCGCCCAGCGGGCCTCGATCCGGCGCCGCCTGGTCGAGGGTGGAGCCGCGCCGTCCGCGCGGACGCTCGGCGACGCCGTCGGCAGCCACCTGCGCTCCCGCAACGTCGACCCCGACACCGTCGCCTGGGACGCGTGGCGCCGTGAGGACGGCCGCTGGACGCTGACCGGGTCGTACGCGACCACCGGTCGGGTCGGCGCAGCGCACTTCTCCTTCGACGCGCCCGGCAACTACGTCGTCGCGGACGACGACGACGCCCACTGGCTGCTCGGCGAGGTGCCCGACGCTCCCGCTCAGCCGTCCGAACCGGCCCGCGACGACCTCTCCGACGCCCGCCGACGCCGGCTGTCCGCCGTACCCGCCGACGAGCTCCCGCTCGGCGCGGACGCGATTGAGCTGGTCAGCGAGGACCCCCACCCCGAGGTCGCCCACGATCGGGCCGAGGAGACGGCCGCCCTGGGCGCCGAAGCTCCGGTCGAGGCCTACCTGGACACCCCGCCCGCTCGCGAGGACACCGCGGGCGAGGCGGGCGAGGCGGGCGAGGCGGAAGATGCCGCCGAGCACGAGGACGAGGACGACGCCCGCCGGCACGAGCCTCCCGCTCGCAAGCCGGTCAAGAAGACCCGCGGCCGCGCGTCCGTCCCGAGCTGGGACGAGATCATGTTCGGTTCGAGCGACGGAGATCGCGCGTAGCGCGAGCTCCGTCAGGCGAGAAGGTCGCCCTTCGAGACGCCTCGTCCCTCGGCTCCTCAGGAACCGCGAGCCCCCCGAGCGAGCTCGCGACGGGCGGGTCGAGGCCCAGTCGGGTGACAGGCGCGGTGCCACCACACGTGGGTACTCGGTCTGTGTGCCTCGCTCGATCATCGCCGCCACGATCCTGCTGACCTTCGGCACGGGCGTGGTGGACGTGTCCTCGTTCCTCCGCCTCGGCCACGTCTTCGCCAGCGTGATGACGGGCAACCTGGTCCTCCTCGGTCTGGCGGCCGGCACCGGGAACGGCACCCTCGCCCGCTCGGGGGGGACCGCGCTGGTCGGGTACGCCGTGGGCGTCGCCGTCAGCAGCCTGGTGTCCCGGCCCCTCGAGGGCCACCGGCACCGGTGGGCGGCGCTGAGCGCGATGCATCTGCTGGTGCTGGCCGGCTGGGTGGTCCTCTGGGTCACCGTGCGCGACGCCGGGACGGCCGGCGAGTCCTGGACCCTGGGCGTGGCCGCCGCGGCGATGGGCGTGCAGAGCTCGCTCGTGCGTCTCGTGGGCGGGCAGGGGATGTCGACGACGTACCTCACCAGCACCCTGACCCGACTGGTCTGGGACCTCGGCCACCACGGCAGGGTCGGCTGGGGGGATCCTGCCCGCTGCGCCGCCCTGGTGGTCGGGGCCGTGTCGGGCGGCCTGCTGGCCCAGCACGCCGCCGCCTGGACGCCGGCGCCGGCAGCCGCCGCAGCGGTGCTGGCCGCGGCCCTGTGGCACCGGGCGGCGCCGGCCGCGATCGCTGGGGCCGAGCCGGTCGCATAGACCGATTTACCTCGGGTACCGAGAAAAACGTGACGGTGCTCGAGCAGACCGAGGCAGGCTCCGAGGAGATCCTGGAGGAGCTGAACGCCGCCGTCGAGGGCGAGGTCAGGTTCGACGACGCCAGCCGGCACCTGTACGCCAACGACGCCTCGATCTACCGGGTGGTGCCGCTCGGGATCGTGATCCCCCGGGACGCCCGCGACGTCGTGCGCGCGCTCGAGGTCTGTCGGCGCCACCGGCTGCCCGTGCTGGCCCGCGGCGGAGGGACCGGGCTCGCCGGCCAGACGGTGAACGCGGCGGTGGTGTTCGACTTCTCGAAGTACATGAACGAGATCGTCGAGCTCGACACCGAGTCACGCACCGCGACCGTCCAGCCGGGGGTGATCTGCGACCAGCTGCGGCACGCCGCCATGGAGCACGGCCTCACGTTCGCCCCCGACCCCGCCACCCACGACCACAACACGCTGGGCGGGATGATCGGCAACAACTCCTGCGGCACCCACTCGGTCTACGGCGGCAAGACCGTCGACAACGTCCTCGAGCTCGACGTCGTCCTCTATGACGGCACGCGGATGACGCTCGGCATCGGGGACGAGGACCGTCTCGACGAGCTCGTCTCCCAGGGAGGCCGGGTCGGCGACATCTACCGCCGCCTGCGCGAGATCCGGGACACCTACGGCGACCTGGTCCGGGAGCGGTTCCCCGACATCCCGCGCCGGGTCAGCGGGTACAACCTCGACGACCTGCTGCCGGAGAAGGGCTTCAACACCGCGCGCGCCCTCGTCGGCACCGAGGGCACCTGTCTGCTCGTGCTGCAGGCCAAGGTGCGGCTCCTGCCGTGGCCGCCGAAGCGCTCCCTGGTCGTGCTGGGTTACCCGGACACGCCGACCGCCGCCGAGGACGTCACGGACATCCTGGAGTCGGAGCCGGTCGGGCTGGAGTTCTTCGAGTCCGGCATCCTCGAGAACCTCAAGCTCAAGGGCTTCGAGTCCCCGGGGATGAACGAGCTGCCGTCGGGCAACACCTTCGTGCTCATCGAGTACGGCGGAGACACCGACGAGGAGGTCGCGAAGGCGGCCGAGGGGATGGCCAAGCGCCTGCGCAAGGGGTCGCACCCGCCGGACATCAAGACCTACGAGGACCCAGGACACGAGACCGACATCTGGGAGATCCGTCGCGGGGCGATCGGCTCGACCCGCATCCCGCAGGAGCACGGCGGGATGGCCGGCTGGGAGGACGCGGCCGTCGACCCGTCACGGCTGTCGGCGTACCTCAGCGAGTTCTGCGAGCTCGTCGAGCGCTACGGCTACCACACGGTCCTGTTCGGTCACTTCGGTCAGGGCTGCACGCACTGCCGTCTCGACCTCGACATCAGCACCGCCGAGGGCATCGACACCTTCCACCGGTTCCTGCGCGAGGCCGGGGACCTCGTGATCAGCCATGGCGGCGTGCCCTCCGGCGAGCACGGCGACGGTCAGCTGCGGGCGGAGCTGCTCGGCCGGGTGTACGGCGAGGAGCTGGTCCGCGCCTTCGAGGAGTTCAAGGCGATCTTCGACCCCGACGGCCTGATGAACCCGGGCAAGGTCGTGCACCCCAACTCCCCCGTCGACGACCTGCGGCTCGGCGTGGACTACAGCCCGCCCCGGCTGCGCACCCAGTTCAGCTTCGCCGAGGACGGCTTCTCCTTCGCCGACGCAGCGAACCGCTGCTTCGGGGTCGGCAAGTGCCGGCACCTGGACGGCGGCACGATGTGCCCGAGCTTCATGGTCACCCGCGAGGAGAAGCACTCCACGCGCGGCCGGGCGCGGCTGCTGTTCGAGATGATGCAGACCGCCGGGGAGCGCCGGAACGCCTGGCGCGACGAAGGGGTCAAGGACGCGCTCGACCTGTGCCTGGCCTGCAAGGGCTGCAAAGGCGACTGCCCCGTGCGCGTGGACATGGCGACGTACAAGGCCGAGTTCCTCTCGCACTACTACCGCGGGCGGCTGCGGCCACGCTCGGCGTACGCACTCGGCCTGATCCAGCGCTGGGCCGCGCTCGCCGCTCACGCTCCGGGAGTCGTCAACCGGCTCGCCCACTGGCCGCTCACCCGCAACCTGCTGAAGGCGGCGGCCGGTGTCGCCCAGGAGCGGGACCTCCCGCGGTTCGCCGACCGGACGTTCCGCGACTCCGCCACCGGGCGGCAGCCCGCCCACCCCGAAGGCCCGCCGGTGATGCTGTGGACCGACACGTTCACCAACCACTTCCAGCCGGAGGTCGCGGCCGCCGCGGTGCGGGTCCTGGAGGCCGCGGGCTGCCAGGTGCGTCTGGGACCGGGGTCGCTGTGCTGCGGGCGGCCGCTCTACGACTACGGGATGGTGCGCACAGCGAAGCGGTACCTGCGCCGCATCCTGGACCGGATGCGCGACGACATCCGCGCCGGTACGCCGGTCGTGGTGCTCGAGCCCTCGTGCGCGGCCGTCTTCGCCGACGAGCTGCTCAACCTGATGCCCCACGACGAGGACGCGAAGCGGCTGGCGAGCCAGACCTTCACCCTGGCCGGTTATCTGGCCGAGCACCGACCCGACTGGGACCCGCCGACCCTCGGCGGCACGGCGCTCGTGCAGGTGCACTGCCACCAGGGCGCGGAGTTCGGGTACGACGCCGAGCAGCAGCTGCTCGAGCGCCTCGGGCTCAGCCTCGACCTCCCCGACAGCGGGTGCTGCGGGATGGCGGGCAGCTTCGGCTACGAGGCCGGCGAGAAGTACGACGTCTCGCAGGCCTGCGGCGAACGCGTGATCCTGCCGGCGGTCCGGGACGCGTCGCCGAGCACCCTGGTGATCGCCGACGGCTTCAGCTGCCGCGAGCAGATCGGCCAGGCGACCGATCGCACGGCGCTGCACCTGGCCCAGGTCCTCGACCTGGCCCTCTCACACGCAGCAGCTGACGGAGGGACGGACACCGGTCCGGCCCGAAGCGGGGAAGAGGAGAAGAAGAGATGAGTGAACATCGTGTGCACGAGACCCCTGCGACGCGCGCGGCCACCGTCATCGACGGCCGGCACCCGCTGACCAGGGTCTGGACACGGGGCGGCCCGGTCGACACCGAGCTGCTCCTCGACGACGAAGTAGCGGTGATCAAGGAGAGAAGCGAGGCCTCGATCGGTGAGCCCGCGTCGATGGCGCTCCTCGGCTTCGCGACGGGCACGTTCATCATCGCGTGGCCGATCAGTGGCTTCGTACCGCTGACAGCGCTGCCGGCCAGCGTGCCGTCGGTGCTGCTGTTCGCCGGCATCGCGCAGTTCATCGGGGGTCTGATCGCCTTCCGTCGCGAGAACCAGTTCGCCGGCACCGCGTTCTGCGTCTTCGGCGCCAACAACGCGGTGGTGGCGACGTTCCTGCTGATGCAGGTCACCGGCTCGCTGCCGACGACGCCCGGCTCGTCGGAGATGAAGATGCTGGCTCTGGAGCTGTGGTGCTTCGGCTACATCGCGCTGATGCTCGCGATCGTGGCGATGCGCCTCAACGTCGCCTTCGTGGCGATCCTGCTGACCCTGTCGGCGGGCTTCACCCTGTCGGCGCTCCCGGACTACTACGGATCGGCCATGCCGGCGGTGCTGGGGCACATCGGTGGCTACTGCCTGATCGCGTCCGCCGCGCTGGCGGCGTACACGGCGACGGCGATGGTGCTCAACAGCACCTGGGAGCGCGCGGTGATGCCGATGATCCCGTTCCGTGGAATGCAGCAGCACCATGGCTGACCGCACGGCGTCCGACGTCCTGGTCGACCGGCTGATCGAGTGGGGCGTGGACACGGTCTTCGGCCTGCCCGGTGACGGGATCAACGGGTTCATGGAGGCGCTCCGCAAGCGGCACGAGGAGCTCACCTACATCCACGTGCGGCACGAGGAGGTGGGGGCCATGGCCGCGGTCGGGTACGCCAAGTTCACCGGCAAGCTCGGGGTCTGCTTCTCGACCTCGGGCCCGGGCGCGGCCCACCTCTACAACGGGATGCTGGACGCCCGCGTCGAGCAGGCGCCGATCCTCGCGATCACCGGGATGACCTACAGCGACCTGCTCGGTACGGCGTACCTGCAGGACGTGAACAACGACTACATGTTCAACGACGTGGCGATCTACAACCAGCGGATCATGAGTCCGCAGAGCGTCACGAACGTGGTCGACCTGGCGTGCCGGACCGCGCTCACCCACCGCGGCCCGGCACACCTCGGGTTCCCGATCGACCACCAGGCCGCGTCGGCCGACTCGGGGCCGCGCTTCCAGCGCGACGTCCCCGGCCACTCGAGCTCCTCCTACCGTCCACCGGTGCGCATCCCGCCCAGGGCCACGCTCCAGGAGGCGGCGGACGCCCTTCGCGGACACACCAAGGTGACGATCCTTGCGGGCGCCGGCGCGCGCGGCGCGGGCGACGAGCTGGAGCAGCTCGCCGAGACGCTCGGTGCTCCGATCGTGAAGGCGATGCTCGGCAAGGACTGCGTGCCCGACGACTCGCCGTACACGACGGGCTCGATCGCGCTCGTCGGCACCCGGCCGAGCGAGGAGGCCATGGAGGAGTGCGACGCGCTCGTCGTCGTCGGCAGCGGTCTGCCCTACATCGAGTTCCTGCCGAGCCCGGGCCAGGCCGTCTGCGTGCAGATCGACGACCACCCCGAACGGATGGGGCTGCGCTACCCGGTCGACGTCGAGCTGTGTGGGGACGCCCGGGCCACGCTGACCGAGCTGCTGCCGATGCTGGACCGGAACGAGGACCGCTCCTTCCTGGAGAAGGCGCAGTCCGGGATGAATGACTGGTGGGAGCTGATGGAGCAGCGCTCGACGCGTGACGACGTACCGATGAAGCCGCAGGTGCCCGCCTGGGCCCTGAACGAGGTGCTCGACGACGACGCGATCGTCTGCGGGGACTCCGGCACGGTCACCACGTGGGCGGCCCGGCAGGTGAAGATCCGCAAGGGCATGAAGTTCAGCTTCAGCGGCACCAACTGCTCGATGGCGGCGGGGCTCCCGTACGCGATCGGCGCGCAGACGGCGTACCCCGACCGCCAGGTCGTCGTGCTCACCGGCGACGGCTCGATGACCATGCAGCTCGGCGACTTCCTGACCTGCGTGCAGCACGACCTGCCGGTGAAGATCGTGGTGATGCGCAACGACACGCTCGGGCTGATCAAGTGGGAGCAGATGGTCTTCCTCGGAAACCCGGAGTACGGCGTGAACATGGCGCCGCTGGACTTCGTGAAGTTCGCCGAGGCCTGCGGAGCCGCCGGCTTCCGGGCCGAGACCCGCGACGAGTGCGGCCCCGCGCTCCGGTCCGCGATGCAGCACGACGGTCCCGCGATCGTCGAGGTGGTCGTCGACCCGCACGAGCCGCCGCTGCCGGCGAAGGTGAAGAAGGACCAGGTCACCAAGCTGTTCTCCGCGCTGAAGGAAGGCACGCCGAACCGCAACCGGATCGCCCTGCAGATGGTCAAGGACGTGCTCGACGAGGCGTCGTTCTCCGAGAGCCCCGGTGGCCGCATCCCGGAGCCGATCGCGAAGGTGGGACGCAAGATCGCGGAGGTGGCGGACCGGCAGGTGGAGGACTGACGCGCCTCGGGTCAGCTCACTCCGGCGTTGCAGCCGGTCGAGGTCGCTGGGGCTGAGGCCGGCCGCGAGCAGTTGCCGCCGCGACACCACGTCGTCCTGGTGCCTGAGGTCGCGGCGTACGGCGGAGAGATCCATCCCCAGCCCCTGCCCCGCGTCACCTCCGGCCACACCTGCTCGTTGGTCGACTGTGGAGAACCAGGAACCCGGTACCGGCGACTCGTCCCGTACGTCAGGGGTACCGGGTAGAGCCCCGCTGATGCCGTCCGGGCGCCGCTAGTCTCGCGTCATGTCGTACTTCGTGACCGGCGCGACCGGGTTCATCGGGCGACACCTGGTCGAGGAGCTGCTCGACCACCGGGAGGGCACGGTGTTCGCGCTGGTCCGGGAGGGGTCGCGGGCCCGGCTGGACACGATGATCGAGCACTGGGGCACCGACAGGGTCGTCCCGGTCGTGGGCGACCTGGGGGCCGACCGCCTCGGCGTCGGCGCGACGTGGGTGAAGCAGCATCGGGGCGAGATCGACCACTTCTTCCACCTCGCCGCCATCTACGACATGACCGCCGACGACGAGGCCAACGAGCAGGTGAACGTCGGTGGCACCCGGCACGCCCTCGAGCTGGCGGGGGCCCTCGACGCCGGCTGCTTCCACCAGGTCAGCTCGGTCGCCGCCGCCGGGGAGTACGACGGCCCGTTCGACGAGTCGATGTTCGACATGGGTCAGGCGCTGACATCGCCGTACCACCGCACCAAGTTCGAGTCCGAACGGATCGTCCGCGAGGAGTCGACGCGCCCATGGCGGGTCTATCGCCCGGCGATCGTGGTCGGTCACAGCGAGACCGGGGCGATGGACAAGGTCGACGGGCCCTACTACTTCTTCCCCCTCATCAAGCTGCTCCGCGACCGGCTCCCGGCCTGGCTGCCCCTGATCGGCGCCGACCTCGGCGACACCAACGTCGTCCCGGTCGACTACGTGGCCAAGGCCATGGACCACCTCGCCCACCTCGAGGGACACGACGGCGAGGCGTTCCACCTGGTCAACCCCGAGCCGCAGCCGGTCGTCGAGATGGTCAACGCGTTCTGCGCGGCCGCGGGCGCTCCGCAGTTCGCCACGCCCGTGGATCGCGGGACGGCGCGCGGGCTGGTCGACCTGCTCCCATCACCTCTCAAGCCTCTGCGTCTCGCGAGCACGCTGATCCGGACGGCTCCGGTGCAGGCGCTCCTCGACCAGACCGTCGGACGGCTCGGCATCCCGCCCGAGGTACTCGCGCACACGTCGTTCCGCCCGGTCTTCGACTCGCGCCTGACCGAGCAGGCACTGGCCGGCTCGGGCATCGCGGTGCCCGACCTCGAGTCCTACGCACGCACGCTGTGGGGCTACTGGGAGGACCATCTGGACCGGTCCACGGCGAACGACGCGGGTGCCCGGGAGGCGCTCACCGGCAGGTACGTCGTGATCACCGGCGCCTCGTCGGGCATCGGGCAGGTCACCGCGCTGAAGGTCGCGCAGGCCGGCGGCATCCCGGTGCTGGTCGCCCGCGGGAAGGACAAGCTCGAGGCGACACGAGCCACCATCGAGAACCGCGGCGGCACCGCCCACGTCTACCCCTGCGACCTGTCCGACCTCGAGGCCATCGACGGGCTCTGCGCCCAACTCACGACCGACCTCCCGAGCATCGACTACGTCGTCAACAACGCGGGACGCTCCATCCGCAGGTCGCTGAAGCTGAGCCAGGACCGGTTCCACGACTTCGAGCGCACCATGCAGCTGAACTACTTCGGCGCGATCCGGCTGGTGATGGGACTGGTCCCCAAGCTGCGTGAGGGACGGCGCGGCCACGTCGTGAACATCTCCTCGATCGGCGTCCAGACCAACCCGCCGCGCTTCTCGGCGTATGTCGCCTCCAAGGCCGCGCTCGACGCCTGGAGCAATGTCGTCGCCTCGGAGCTGGTCGGCGACGGGATCACCTTCACCAGCATCCACATGCCCCTGGTGCGGACGCCGATGATCGCCCCGACCAGGCTCTACGACAAGTTCCCCACGATCTCCCCCGCCCAGGCGGCCGACCTGGTGATCAGGGCCATGGTCGAGCGGCCGCACGAGATCAACACCCTGCTCGGGAACGCCGGCGCGGTCGCACACGGTCGCCCCGAAGCTCGCCTTCCGGGTGCTGAACCTCGCCTACCATGTCTTCCCGGACTCCGCCGCGGCCCGGGGCGAGGGCTCGCAGGGTGCCCGTGAGACGGAGCAGATCATGCTCGCCAAGGTCCTCAAGGGCGTCCATTGGTAGGCGCCCCGACCCGCGCCACCTGACCCGTGGCGACTAGTCCCCACCGACCGAACGGTCGCTTGTCCCGCGAACGCCGGTGGCGCTGGTTCCTGCGCCTTACCGTCGTTCCCTGACTCTGGGTCGAGGGGTGCTCAGAGCACACCCGACGCCGAGGGGCTCGACCGACACGGGGAGGCCGAGCCCCTCGGACTCCAGACCCGACTCGGCGATCCCGAGTGGTGACCGAGGTCCGGCGGCCAAGGCCGCCGGACCTCGTCAGGTCTCAGACCCGTCCCGCGGTCCTCCCAGGTCACCTGCTGTCACACCCGCAGTCCCTCGGACTACGAGGTTCTGTCCATTCGGACGTCTCTTTACCAAACGAGTCCGCTGGCCAAGTCGGTTGCTTAACCTCTCGGCATCCGATGGGTCGTTTCTGCGGCCCTCACCTGCGTCTCGGGCTCTCGGCAGACGGGACCAGTGCGGCGCAGCCAGCACAGAAAGAAACGTCCATGAAGAAGATCATCACCACAGCCCTCGTCGCGAGCACCGCCATCGCGGCCCTGAGCGCCTGCAACCTGGAGGACAGCAGCAACGCCGCCGGCAAGGCGCGCCACCACACGACGGGCACCAAGGCCAAGCCTGCAGATGCCAAATCCACCAAGTCCGCGCCGTCGTACACGGTCGCGCAGGAGAACGCGATCGAGTCGGCTCAGTCCTACCTCAGCATGGGTAGCGGCTTCAGCCGGGCCGGCCTGATCCAGCAGCTGTCCTCGAAGGCCGGCGAAGGCTTCAAGATGGCCGACGCGGTGTTCGCGGTCAACCACATCAAGGTCGATTGGAACAAGCAGGCTGTCATGTCCGCGAAGTCCTACCTGAGCATGGGGGGATTCTCGAGGGCCAGCCTCATCGAACAACTGACCTCGAGCGCCGGGGACCAGTTCACCCAGGCACAGGCGATTTACGCCGCCAACCACGTCGGGCTCTGACCCAAGCAGCACGACAGCGCCCATTCGCCTGACGCGACTCTCCCGGTCGTCCGACACGACTCCGGGACGGATGTCAGAGAGTCTTTGCGCCCACTCGACGCGACCCGGCAGCCAGAGGCTGCCGGGTCTTCGGCGACTAACTCCCGTGGGTCAGGGCAGGGTCAGGTACTGCCCGAGGAAGTCCCGCGCTGACGCCGTGTCCAGCCGGTACGCCGTGTTGGTGGATCTGCAGAGAGCGTCACCGGTGATGGTGGTCGCGGCCTCGATGTTCGTGCCGGCCAGGAAGTTCGGGCCGCCGGAGTCGCCGTAGCATCCACCGCCGTTGCCCGTGGCCGGGTTCTCCGAGATGCGCAGCCATGCCGGGCTGATCGAGTTGAGCGTGCCGTCCGCGCTCATGCGGATGTCGTTGTAGAGGTACTGGTGTCCACCCGGGCCGTTCGGCACGGCGTACGCGCCGTAGCCGACCATCGTGATCTCGGCGCCGGACTTGAGCCCCGACAAGGAGTCCGCCGCCGGCAGCTGCACCGGCGTGACCCCCTTGACAGACTTGTCGAGCACGACGACCGCCACGTCGTGCGGGTCGTTCTCGCCACCGCCGTAGGCGGGGTCGGCATGGAAGGTGCCGGAGTACGTGGTGTCGCCGTCCTGGTAGGCCGTGCTGAACGTGACCCGCACCCGGTCGCTGCCGCCCTCACCGCAGTGCGCCGCGGTGAGGAAGACGGTCGGAGAGATCAACGAGCCCGAGCAGTAGATCCAGGTGCCGTCGGAGTAGGCCTGGTCGGCGACCAGTCCGCCGACGGCCGGATGGGCACTGCCGTCGGGCGATCCGTTGGTGATCGCGTGGGCGACGCCGGCGCTGAGCAGGAGGGCCGCGGTTGCGACAGCAGCCCCGAGAACACTTCTGATTCGCATCCGCGGAACGTAACACGGCCCCCTCCGGCTCGTCCGCCCTGAGAAGTGGACCGCGTGACAGAATCGCGGCGCGATGGCTGAACTCCACTTCTTCACCGGCACCATGGACTCGGGCAAGAGCACGCTCGCTCTCCAGACGAACCACAACCACGCCGCCCGCGGCCGGTCCGGCCGGATCTTCACCACCCACGACCGCGCGGGCGAGGCCATCCTGTCCAGCCGGCTCGGACTGATGCACGACGCCATCGAGGTCGCGGACGACTTCGACTTCTGGCGGTACGTCGTCGACTCGCTCACCGCCGGTGCCCGGATCGACTACCTGATCTGCGACGAGGCGCAGTTCTACACCACCGAGCAGATCGACCAGCTGGCCAAGATCGTCGACGAGCTGCAGATCGACGTGTTCACCTTCGGCATCCTCAGCGACTTCCGCACCCGGCTCTTCCCGGGCAGCGCACGACTCGTCGAGCTGGCCGACCGGATGAACGTCCTCCAGGTCGAGGCGCTGTGCTGGTGTGGCAAGCGCGCCACCCACAACGCCCGCACCGAGGACGGCGTGATGGTCGTCGAGGGCGAGGTGATCGTCGTCGGAGACATCGACTCGAACGACGGGCCACCCGCCGAGGTCGCCTACGAGGTGCTCTGCCGGCAGCACCACCGCCGCCGGCTCACCGCCGCCCGGGCCCGCGCCGTGGCGCTGTCCCCCGAGCCTCTCCCCTTCGGATCCTGACCGCACGGGTCCCGGACGTTTGCGACGGGCCGGGAGCGGGGATACGGCCTCCGAGGAGGTGACGGGTGACCATCCAGATCGAGCACGAGGCGTTCGACCGGGCGACCCGCCTCGTCGCGGAGATCGCCGACGGGCTGCGCCGGGAGCACCAGCAGGTGCAGGCGGAGGTGGCTGACCTCCTTGCGGCCGGTTGGACCGGAGTCGCCTCCGAGCAGTTCGGCGAGGCCTGGCACGAGTGGTGCCGCGGGATGGACGACATCCTCGACGGCATCGACCTCCAGAACGCCCTGCTCGGCGTCGTACGGGCTGACCTCGACCGCACCGATGGTGCGCGCCGGGCTGCCGCCGAGGCGCTGCACGCCCGTCTCGGGGAGACAGGATGACCGTCCGCTACAAGGTCGACCTCGGCGAGCTCCAGCGCGTGATCGACAGTCTCCAGGCCTTCGGCGGCCGGCTCGACGCGCAGCTCGCCGAGCTCGACCGGGCCAACGGCGACCTCCACGTCACCTGGGAGGGCGAGGCCGCGGCCGCCCAGACGGAGGCACACCGCAAGCTCGCGCAGGGCGCGCGCGAGGTCCACCAGGCACTGCTCGCGATGCACGAGGCCGCCCGGCGCGCACATGCGAGCTACAAGGCGGCCGCCCAGGCCAACGTGCAGACCTGGAAGCAGGTTCGGTGAGATGAACGATCCGATCGACGTCCAGGGGGCGGGGTACGTCGACGCCGTCTCCGAGCTGGCGGGGGCCAACCGCGGCGTCGTCGAGCTGATGAACGTCCTCACCGACTCCATCTACGCCTGCGGCGGGATGGCCGGCACCGACACCGGCGGGGAGGAGTTTGCCGCGCAGTACGACCCGGCTGCCGCCCAGCTCGTCGAGGCCGGCTGCGCGCTCGGCGACGCCCTCGCCAGCATCGCGAACCTGCTCAACGGCTCGCTGCTCAACCACCAGGGCGCCGAGCACGGCGCGCTGCTGTGTCCGTACGCCACCACCGACGACGACGACAACCCCGACCACGGCACGATGTCGCTGTCGGCACCCGCCCCGCCGAGCGCCAGGGGCGGCACCGGGGACCAGCCCGGCTGGTGGCACTGGATCGCCGGCCACGTCGAAGGACTGGTGTGGCCCGACGCCGACACCGGCAAGCTCCGTACCGCCGGCAACGCCTGGCTGGCCGCCGGCGAGAAGCTCTCGGCGTACCAGTACTCGATCGACGCCGCCGAGAGCGCGGTGCTGGCGGAGACCTCGCCGGAGATCCACGACGTCCTCGGGGCCTGTGACGAGATGCGCGGCCACATCACCGACCTGGCGCGAGCCTACACCTCGATCGGGAACGCCTGCAACGACTACGCCCAAGGCGTCGATGACCACCACCAGGAGGTGATGGACGAGCTCGAGAGCTTCATCGAGTGGACGATCGGGATCGAGACCGGCGGCGCGATCCTCGGCTTCTTCACCCTCGGCCTCGGTGAAGGCGCGGCACAGGCGGCCGAGGGCGCCGAGGTCGCCGACGCGGCGTCCAAGGTCGTCCGGATCCTCAGGGACCTGATCGAGTTCGCCCGCACGGTGGTGACCACCGTGCGCACTGCCATGGAGAGCATCGGCGGCATCGTGCTGCGGCTCGAGAAGTTCGTGAACGCCAGGCTGGTGCGCGCGATGACCGAGGTCGGCGAGGACCTCGCCCACGACATCCCGGCCGACCTGAAGGCTCTGGAAGGCACAGGCGCGCTGACCGAGCGCGAGCTGCAGGCCATCGACTTCTACACCGGCGACGGGTACGACACGCTCAACGCCTACCTGCGTGGGCTCGAGGAGAAGGTGGCGGAAGGGACAGCCACCAGGTCCGAGCTCGAGGCCTACAGCACGGCGGTGTCCGACGGACTGGCCAAGGTCCCGACGTACACCGGTGAGACGCTGCGCGGCACCAACCTGCCGCAGGGCGTGCTGGACTCTATCGACACCACCGGGAGGTTCTCCGACCCCGCCTTCCTGAGCAGCCCCACCAGCGAGGAGGTCGCCCAGGGGTTCCGCGCGAATGAGCACGCCATGCTCCACCTCGACGGCACCAGCGGGCACGACGTCGCCTCGATGGCCCACTACGGCACCGGCGAGTCCGAGGTGCTGTTCGACAAGGGCACGCAGTTCGACGTGCTGCGGAAGGTCTGGAACCCCCGGGGATACCGGGACATCTACCCGAAGGAGGCTCCGTGAGCCAGTCGTCCGCCGAGCAGCTCGACGCCCTGCTGTCCGCCCTCGACAAGCTGCCGCCGTACCGCGGGCTCAGCTACCGCGGCTACGCCGGACAGCAGGGCCCGGGCTTCCAGCGGGCACTGACGAGTCCGGTGCTGGTGGCCACCTCGCGCGACCCGCGGGTCGCCACCGAGAACTTCTCGAGTGACGGCGTGTACGCCGTGATCGGCAGTCGCGGCCGTGACATCGCGACGCTCAGCCGGCACCCGCAGGAGCAGGAGGTCGTCTTCCGGCCCGGCTCGATGTTCCTGCCGATCGGGCGCTTCGACGTGGAGGGGCTGGAGGTGGCGATCGTCGAGGAGCTCGACCCCGATCGCGACCCGGACGCCACACCGCCGTACACGCTCGACGAGCTGAAGGACCAGATGCGGACGGCCGTTGCCGACGCCCGTAGCCGACCGGGTGTGGACGATGTCACGCGAGGCAAGTTCGTCGGCCCCCTGAAGTGATCCGGCCAGGACTGCTGCTCGGGATCGACGACCTGGACGGCCTCGACGCGGTCGTGGTGGACACCCGCCTCGCGCTGACCGGCGCCACGGGGCGTGAGCGGTACGACGCCGGGCACCTGCCGGGAGCGGCGTACCTGGACGTCGACGACGACCTGGCCGCACCACCCGGCGCCGGTGGACGGCATCCGCTTCCTCTCCCCTCGGACTTCGTCGCCGCCGTACGCCGGGCCGGGGTCTCGCGTGGCTCACGCGTCGTGGTGTACGACGACGGGCCGGGCACCGCAGCCGCCCGGCTGTGGTGGCTGCTCCGCGACTACGGGCACGAGGACGTCCTCGTGCTCGACGGCGGGCTGGCGGCGTGGACCGCGGCCGGACGGCCGGTCTCCGTCGACCCGGTCGTGCCCCGGCCTGGCGACTGGGACGGATCGCCCGGGCGGCTGCCGGTGGTCGAGGCCGAGGACCTGGCGGACGTGGTCCGCTCCGGCGTACTGCTGGACGTCCGGGCTGCGGAGCGATTCCGCGGTGAGCGCGAGCCGATCGACCCGGTCGCCGGGCACGTGCCGGACGCGGTCAACGCCCCGCTCACCGAGAACACCGACGAGGTCGGGCGCTTCCTGACGGACGCGGTGCTCCGCCGACGCTTCGAGGCCCTCGGCGTGCACCACGGCGCGCCGGTCGCGGCGTACTGCGGCTCCGGGGTCACCGCCACCCAGACCCTGCTCGCCCTCCGGCTCGCCGGGTTCGGCGACGCCGCGCTCTACGCCGGCAGCTGGAGCGGGTGGATCACCGACCCCAGCCGCCCCGTCGCCACCGGCCCGTGACCGCGCCGTCGGTGTGCGGTACGTGGGTGCAGCCCGGTGGCACCGCGATACCGCACTGATGGAGGCGGTGCCCTGGGGTGCCTCGGAGAAACCGGATGCGGGGCGAAGGGGTCAGTCCACCAGCAGCGGGATGCGCATCTCGACCGGCGTCAGCGACCCGTGGAGCCCGACCAGGCGCAGCTCGTAGGGGAAGTCGACCGACGAGAACATCCCCCAGTCCTCGCGTGCGGCGGCGACGACGTCACCGAGGCGGGGCAGGACCGGCGCGCTCACCTCGCCGAACCAGCCGCAGGCGATCGCCTCGTCGCGGGTCACCACGAGCGCGGCGCCGCCGAGCAGCTCACGCCAGCGCGCCTGGACGTCGGCGACCGCACCCGCCGCGCAGTACACGTGCCGGAACCTGGCCTCGCCACCGATCAGCACCACCCCGTCGCGGTACGCCGGGTCCTCGTCGAGGTCGAGCCGACGCCCGGGCCCCGCGTCGACCATCCCGTGGTCGGCCACCACCACGAGGCGGGCTCGGGACGGCAGCGCGTCGCGCAGCTGCTCCGCCTCGGCGTCGATGATCGCGAGCTGCTGGAGCCACTGGGCCGAGGCGACGCCGTAGCGATGACCCGTCCAGTCCAGGTCGCCGTCGTACAGATAGGTCAGCGACGGGCTGGCCGCCGCGGCCGCGACCGCTCCGGCGACCCGCTCGCCGACCCGGTCGGCGTTGACCCACTCGCCACCTCGCTGCGCGGCGATGGTGAGGCCGGAGCCGCGGAACTCGCGCTTGTTGACCGTGGTCACGTGGACGCCCGCAGCCACCAGCGTCTGGAATCCTGTGGGGTGCGGCTGCCACTGGAGCGGGTCGATGTCCTTGTCCCAGAACAGCGCGTTGAGGAGCCGGTCGGATCCCGGCACCCGCGAGGTGAACCCCACGACGCCATGGGCGCCCGGCGTGAGGCCGGTGCCGAGGGACGTCAGGCTGGTCGCGGTCGTCGACGGGACCCCGGACGTGCCCACCGAGCCGTCGGTCAGGAGTGAGGAGAGGTACGGCGCGGCATGCGCGTGCGCGGCCAGGAGGTCGGCACCGAGCCCGTCGACGAGGAACACGACGTACGCCGGCGACTCGGGCAAGGCGAGCACCGGGACCTCGTCCCAGCCCGGGAGTCGCGTACCCAGCGCGGAGCTGACCGCCGGCAGGAGGTCGGCCAGTGACCTCCCGCCGTACGCCGGGTCGACGAACCCGTCGCCCGACTCGCTGCCCGCCCCTCTGTCCAACCCGGGCTCAGCTGTGGGTCCGGGCCGAGAGCGACTCCGCGAACGAGAGCAGGGACGGCACCGCGTCGGGGCCGTCCGCCGCGGCCGAGACGCGGATGGAGAAGTCGTCGGCGGACATGGTGCCGGTGTAGCCGTGGTCGGCGTCGCACTCCGGGTCGCCGCATGTGGCCGGCTCGAGGTCCAGACGCGACACGCCGCCCCAGCCGATCGTGAGCACCGCCTCGGCCGGCGGGGTCGGCCCGTCGGTCGGGTTGGTCACCATCCGGGTCACCACCACGGACTTCACCGAGCTCAGCGCGATCGCCTCGGTGGAGGTCGAGGTGTACGGCGCCGGCAGCATGTCGTCGCCCTCGTGCTCGTCGGTGTGCGCCAGGATCAGCCGGCTCGGCGTGAGCACCACCACGGTCAGGTGACGGCGTACCTCCTCACGCTCGAAGGTCGGCTCGTGGTGAACGAAGAACGACACGACGTCCTCACCGGCGACCGCCCGCATCACGCCGTCGGCGACGACCTCGGGGTAGTACCCGGTGCGGTCGATCGCCTCCTTCAAACCCTGCATGGGTCGAGTCTGTCACGAGGACGTCAGCCGGGGACCGCGTCCTCCACCGCGCCGCACCAGGGCAGCGATGCGTCAGGAGTCGATCACCAGCACGGGCACCGAGGTCCGGCCGGACAGGCACGTCGTCTGGTCCGCTCCCAGTGGATGACCGATGGTCGAGAGCTCTGCGTTGACCGTCAGCACCTGACCCAGCCGCACCCGTCCGAGGTTGCGGATGTCGGCGCCGCGTCCGCCGTCGATGATCTTCGATCCGATCGCGGCCTCGAGAAGTCGATCGCCGAGCACGAAGCAGCCGTGCTCGTCGACCCCGAGCCGTCCGCGCACGGGTACCGACGGGTGGTACTCGTGGGCGTCCCAGAGGAGTAGGACCGACCCGTGGTCCGCTCCCGGGGCCGGTGTCGGGAGCTCCAGCACTGGCGGCGGGCCGCTCTGGGAGGCAGAGCTCTGTCCGCCTCCCGCGCAACCAGCGACGAGCAGCATGAACGCGACGACAGCCACTGTTCGACCCAAATGAGGAGGCATTGGCGTGCTCAGCTCTCCTCTGCCGCGGACGGCATGCGCCGCACGAACCAGTCGGAGCGCGGGTCGGCGACGGGGTCGACCCGCGCGCGGGCGGTGAGCACCGTGCAGTGCTCGGCGCCGGCCAGTACGAGGGAGAGCTCGAGCGAGGAGATCTGGGGCAGGTCGTGCTGGAGCTGCGCGACGCGCGAGATCAGGTCCTCCACCGGCTCGATGTCGACCACCTCGGAGCCGCGGTAGCCGAACAGCATCGGCGAGGCCTTGATCTCGCGGGTCATCGCGTCCGGGTCCCGGGCGCCCAGGGGCGGGATGCGGTACGACCGGTCCTCGAGCAGCTCGGTGAGCGGCCCGGAGATGCCGAACGAGACGACCGGCCCGAAGAGCGGGTCCTCCATGCTGCGGATGCTGAGCGGCACGCCGGGCGGTGCGTTCTTCTGGACCACGAACCCGGCGCTCTCGGCGTCGTCGATGAGCGCGCCCAGGCTCTCCCAGGCGTCCTTCATCTCGGCCGGGCGGTCGATGTTGCGCCAGACGTGAGCGAGGTCGGGCCGCTCGCGCAGCCGGTCGGTGGTGGCCTTGAGGACGACGTCCCAGCCCAGGTCGCGGCCGGCCATGGTCGCCTCCCGCAGCGAGGAGACCGGCCGGGCCTCCCAGAGCGTGATGCCGTACGACGCCAGCAACGCGGCCAGGTCCTGCGACCCGAGCTCGGTGCCGTCGGGGTTGTCGACCAGCAGACGGTGCACCAGTGCCTTGGCCGCGACCGGGTCGATGTCACCCGGCACGACCGTCGGGCCGTTCGGGGTGCGCAACCACACGGCGTACTCGACGACGCGGGCCAGCGCGCGGACCGCCGCCTCCACCGCCGGGTACGACGGCACCGACCCGCGGCCTGCGGTGGATCCGGCCACGTCAGGCACCCGCAGCAGCTCCGGCACCCCCTCGGCTCCGAGGAACGACGAGACCAGCGGCTTGTCGGACTGCTCCCCCACCGCTGCCAGGACGTCCGCGACCTCGACCCCGGACACGTCGATCGGCGGGATGTAGACCGCGATCACCGCGTCGACCTCGGGGTCGTCGATGGCCGCGTCGAGGGCGTCCTCGAAGTCCGGCCCGGTCGCGTCCGCACCGAGGGCCACCGATCGGCTCACGACCAGGCCCACGGCTGCCGCGGCGTCGGCGGCCAGCAGCCCGATGGCGTCGGAGTTGCCCACGATCGCGACCCGGCGACCGCGCGGGAGCGGCTGATGGGCGACCAGCTGCGCGACGTCGAACAGCTCGTCCAGGGTGTCGACCTGGATCACGCCGGCCTGCCGGAACATCGCGTCGACGGCTTGGGGCGGAGCGCCGATCTTGCGGACGGCGTGCCCCATGGGGACGCCCTGGGTGGTGCGGCCGGACCGCATCGCGATGATCGGCTTGCGCAGCGAGACCCGCCGCGCGATGCGGCTGAACTTCCGCGGGTTGCCGATCGACTCCAGGTAGAGCAGCACGACCTCGGTGGAGCCGTCCTCCTCCCAGTACTGCAGCAGGTCGTTTCCGGAGACGTCGGCGCGGTTGCCCGCCGAGACGAACGTCGAGAGGCCGAGGCCGCGGTTGTAGGCCCGCTCCAGGATCGCGGTGCCGAGTGCGCCCGACTGGCAGAAGAACCCGGCGCGGCCGCGGGCGGGCTTCTGCGACGACAGCGAGGCGTTCAGGCTGACCCTCGGGTCGGTGTTGATGATGCCGAGCGCGTTGGGGCCGATCACGCGCAGGCCGTACGAGCGGGACAGCCCGACCAGGCGCCGCTGTCGCTGCCGGCCCTCCTCGCCGATCTCGGCGAAACCGGACGAGATGATGATCAGCCCGTGCACGCCCTTCGCGGCGCAGTCGAGCACGACGTCCTGCACCGACTCGGCGGGCACGGCCACGATCGCGACGTCCACGTCGCCGGGGATGTCGCCGACGGTCGAGTACGCCGGGAGGCCGGACACCGCCTTGGCCGTCGGGTTCACGACGTACACCCGGCCGGCGTAGTCGCCCATCACGAGGTTGCGCACCAGCGCCTGCCCGACGGTGTCCTGGCGGCGCGAGGCTCCGATCACGGCGACCGACTGCGGGTTGAAGAACTTCTCGATCGACGCGGCCTCGGCCCGGTGCTCGCGGCTCGACATCACCCCGATCGCGGTGTCGGTGGGCTCGATCGGGAACTCCAGCGTGATCACGCCGTCCTCGAAGCCGCTGACCAGCCGGTAGCCGGCGTCCCGGAAGGTCTGGATCATCCGGTGGTTGTCCGGCAGCACCTCGGCGACGAACCGCTCGATGCCGCGCTCGCGGCCCGCCTGGGCGAGATGCTCGAGGAGCAGCTGGCCGATCCCTCGCCCCTGCTGCGCGTCCTCGACCAGGAAGGCCACCTCCGCAACCCCCGGGGACGGGCTCTCCTCGGAACGGGCGGAGCCGGGTGCCGGCGGCGTGTCTCCCTCGTAGCTGCCGAGGGCGATCATCCGCTCCGACAACATCATCACGAACGCCACCCGGTGCACGTGGTCGACCTGCGTGAACCGCGCGACGTCCCGCTCGGACAGGTTCGGCATCGGGGAGAAGAACCGGTAGTACTTCGACTGGTCGGAGACCCGGCCGTAGAAGTCGACCAGGAGGTCAGCGTCGTCCGGCCGGATGGGCCGGATGTGCGCCGTCCGCCCGTCGCGGAGCAGCACGTCGGCCTCCCAGTGGCGAGGGGCGACGTGAGCGTCGGCGTCGGCAGCGGTCACGCACCGAATCTATCGGCCCCGCCGGGCTGCCGAGGTGACCGTCACGTCAACGGCGGAGGGCGTACCTCAGGTGCAGGACGCGCTCGCCCTGGATCACGACGTGCGGGTCCTCGAGGAGGATCTCGTCGGTCAGCGAACCGAGGAACTTCTTGCCCTCGCCCAGGAACACCGGCGCCAGGTCGATCGCGAGCTCGTCGGCCAGCCCGGCGGCGACGACCTGGCCGGCGACCTCACCCGCAGAGACGATCACACTGCCGTCTCCGGCGTGCTCGGTGGCCCGACGTACGGCGTCCTGCACCCCGTCGGTGCAGAACGTGTACGGCGCCTCCGGGTAGCGGCTCCGCCACTCGTCGGCGTCGTCGTGGTGCGTGACCACGAAGACGTGGTCACCCACGATCGGCCGGCCGCCCCAGCCGTCGACGAGATCGAAGAGGTGCCGACCGATGATCTGGCACTTCACGTCGTGGTGCTGGAGGTAGGCCGCGGACTGCTCCGAGACGTGGAAGGCGTGCTCCGGGTTGAACCGGAGCTCCACGTCGCCGGCCTCGTACCAGTCGAAGATCGGGCCCGGCATGTCGTCGGGACGGGCGACGTATCCGTCGAGCGAGGCGACGGCTTGGACGATCACGGTGGTCATGTCGCGGGATCCTCTCGTATTCAACTGATTGGTTGATCACACTCAAGCAGGATCGTCTCCTCTTTGTCAACCGTATGGTTGACTTCACGATGGCTCCTCCGCGCGGCGTGCCCCGCACCGGAGCGTCGGCGGCAGCGGGGAGAATGCGCCCATGGCACGCGGCAAGACCCGGCAGGACCTCCCCGACGACTTCGAGGAGCACATCCTCGACACCGACATCAAGCAGGAGATGGAGGCGTCGTACCTCGAGTACGCCTACTCCGTCATCTACTCCCGCGCGCTGCCGGACGCGCGGGACGGCCTGAAGCCCGTGCAGCGCCGGATCCTCTTCACGATGAACGACATGGGTGTCCGTCCCGACCGCGGCCACGTCAAGAGCGCGCGCGTGGTCGGCGAGGTGATGGGCCGCTTGCACCCCCACGGGGACGGCGCGATCTACGACGCCCTCGTGCGGATGGCGCAGCCCTGGGCGATGCGGCTGCCGACCGTCGACGGCCACGGCAACTTCGGCTCGCCCGGAGGCGACGACCCGCCGGCCGCGATGCGCTACACCGAGTGCCGCATGACCGCCGCCGCGGTGGCGATGACCGCGTCCATCGACGAGGACACCGTCGACTTCAAGCCCAACTACGACAGCCGTGAGCTCGAGCCGGTGGTCCTGCCCGCGGCCATCCCCCACCTGGTGGTCAACGGCACCAGCGGCATCGCGGTCGGCATGGCGACCAACATGGCGCCGCACAACCTGGTCGAGGTGGTCCAGGCCCTGCGCCATCTCGTCACCCACCCCGACGCCGGCCTCGACGACCTGATGCGCTTCGTCCCGGGGCCGGACCTGCCCACCGGGGGCATGATCGTCGGGCTCGACGGTGTCCGCGACGCCTACGACACCGGCCGCGGCACCTTCCGGATGCGTGCCACCGCCCGGGTCGAGCCGGTGGGCCGGCGCAAGGGCATCGTGGTCACCGAGCTGCCCTACGGCGTCGGCACCGAGAAGGTCTCCGAGCGGATCAAGTCGCTGGTGCAGTCCAAGAAGCTCCAGGGCATCGCCGACATCAAGGACCTCACCGACCGCGAGCACGGCCTGCGGCTGGTGATCGAGGTGAAGAACGGCTTCGTCCCCGAGGCGCTGCTCGAGCAGCTCTACCGGCTGACTCCCATGGAGGAGTCGTTCGGCATCAACAACGTCGCGCTGGTCGACGGCCAGCCGCGCACACTCGGGCTCAAGGACCTGCTCCAGGTCTTCCTCGACCACCGGTTCGACGTCGTACGCCGGCGCTCGACGTACCGGCGCCAGAAGGCCGCCGACCGGCTCCACCTGGTCGAGGGACTGCTGGTCGCGATCCTCGACATCGACGAGGTGATCCAGCTGATCCGCTCCTCGGACAACGCCGCGGCGGCCAAGGAGCGGCTGATCGGCGTCTTCGACCTGTCCGAGGTTCAGGCCGACTACATCCTCGACATGCCGCTGCGCCGGCTCACCAAGTTCTCCAAGATCGAGCTCGAGAAGGAGAAGGGCGAGCTCGAGCGCACCATCGAGGCGCTCGACGCGATCCTGGCCGACGACCACCTGCTGCGGAAGGTCGTCTCCGACGAGCTGGGCGAGGTGGCCAAGACGTTCGGCACGCCGCGGCGCACGGTCCTGCTTGAGTCGGCCGGCGTCACCGTCTCGGCGACCGCGGCTCCTCTCGAGGTGGCCGACGACCCGTGCTTCGCCTACCTGTCGTCGTCGGGGCTGCTCGCTCGGTCGAGCTCCGACGAGCTCCCCAGTGGCGACGGCCCACGCACCAACCACGACGTCATCGTCTCCGCGGTGCCCACCACCGCACGCGGTGAGATCGGTGCGCTCACGTCCCACGGGCGCGTCGTACGCCTCCAGGTGCTCGACCTGCCGGCGCTGCCGGCGTCTGCCAACCACCCCAACCTCCAGGGCGGGCTCCCCTTCGACCTGGTGCGCTCACTCCAGCCGGGCGAGCGGGTGCTCGCGCTGTGCGGGCTGCGCACCGACGGTCCCGGGCTGGCCCTCGGCACCCGGCAGGGCGTGGTGAAGCGGGTCAACGCCGAGGTGCTCGGCAAGGACGAGTGGGACGTGGTCGGGCTCAAGGACGGCGACGAGGTCGTCGGCGCGGTCGAGCTCCGCACCGGCGACGAGGAGCTGTGCTTCATCAGCTCCGACGCCCAGCTGCTCCACTTCAACGCCTCGGGCGTGCGACCCCAGGGTCGGAGCGGGGGTGGCATGGCGGGGATCAAGCTCGGTGGCGGTCAGTCGGTGGTCTGGTTCGGTGCGCTCGACCCGTCCTCCTCGGTCGTCGTCACCGCCAGTGGCTCGTCGACCGCGCTGCCCGGCACCGAGCCCGGCGCGGTCAAGGTCACGCCCTTCCCGGAGTACCCCGCCAAGGGCAGGGCGACCGGCGGCGTGCGCTGCCACCGGTTCCTCAAGGGCGAGGACGCGCTGGTCTTCGCCTGGGCGGGCACCGCTCCGGCACGCGCGGCGGCTGCCAGCGGGTCGCCGATCGACCTTCCCGAAGCGACCGGCCGTCGCGACGGCAGCGGTACGCCGGGGTCACAGCCGATCGCCGCTTGTGCCGGCCCGGCCCCGAGCCAGGTGTGACCTCGGGTGTGATCGAGCTGTGACAGGGTGAGCCCATGCCGAGACTCATCCTGCTGATCGCGGCCGTCGCGCTCGCCGTGACCGCGTGCGGTGGGAGCTCGTCCTCGCACGAAGACCCGGTCACCGCCCTGAAGACGGCCCAGCAGAAGCTCGAGCAGACCAGCGGGGTATCACTCACGCTCAGCACCGACGACCTGCCCGACGGCGTCCAGGGCCTCGAGTCGGCGTCCGGCACGGTGACCGACGCCCCGGCGTACGACGGGAAGCTCGGTGTGGTCACCCGGCTCGGCTCGTTCTCGGTGCCCGTCAAGTCCGTCGGGGGGAAGGTCTACGCCCAGATCCCCCTCACCCCCGGCTGGTCGGAGGTCAACCCGGCCGACTACGGCGCGCCGGACCCGGCGCAGCTGATCAGCGCCGACAGCGGTGTCCCGTCGATCCTCGCCGCGACCGAGGATGCCAAGCGCGGCAAGGACATCCGGGGCGGTTCCGGCAACCGCGAGGTGCTGTCGACCTACACCGGCACCGTGCCCGCCTCGGCCGTCGCCTCGATCATCCCGGGGGCGACCGGCGACTTCGACGCGACGTATGCGCTCACCCCGGACGACGAGCTCCGCCAGGTCTCACTGACGGGCGCCTTCTACGGACCGACCGAGAACACCTACACCCTCGTGCTCACCGACTACGGCACCAGCAAGGACATCACCGCCCCATGACCGCCTCATGACGGGCTCATGAGGGGCGGCCCCCGGTCGCTGCTCGGGCTGGCCGCCGTCGCGGTCGCGTTCGCCGCCGCCGACACGTATGTCGTCGTCCTCGCGCTGCCGGACATGATGGCGTCCGCCGGCATCCCGATCGACCAGCTCCAGCGCGGGGCCCCGATCGTCTCCGGCTTCCTGCTCGGATACGTCGCGATGCTTCCGCTGATCGGCCGGATCGCCGACCTGCGCGGCCGGGTCCCGGTGCTGATCGGGGCGCTGGTCCTGTTCGCCGTCGGATCGCTGGTCACCACCGTGGCGTACGACCTGCCGAGCGTGGTCGCCGGACGTTTCCTGCAAGGGGTCGGCGGCGGCGGTCTGGTCCCGGCGACCCTCGCGCTGGTGGCCGATCTCTACCCGACCGACCGCCGCGGCGTGCCGCTCGGGGTGGTGTCGGCCGTCCAGGAGCTCGGCAGCGTGATCGGGCCGTTGTACGGCGCGCTGATCCTGGCCGTCACCGACTGGCGGGTGATCTTCGGGGTCAACCTGGTCGTCGGGCTGGCGCTGGCGGCGGCGATCCGGTGGCTGCGGTTCGGCAGCAACTCGCAACCGACCGCACAGGACGCCGACCGACCTGCTCGAGGGTTGTCGGGACTCGACTGGGCCGGGGTCCTCTTCGTCCTCGTCGGGCTGGCGACGGCGGGACTGGTCGTCGTCGAGCCGACCTCCCTGGTCGCCGACGTCACCTGGGGCCGGCTGTTCATCCCGGTCACCGGGTCCACCCGCTGGCTGACCCCGCTCGGACTCGTGGCGCTCGTCGCAGCCCTGCTGTTCCTGGTGCGCTGCTGGACCGCCCGTCGCCCCCTCGTCGACCTCCGCGGCTGGTGGTCCGCCGCGCTCCGCGCCGACCTGCCCGGCGCGGTCTTCCTCGCCGCGGCGCTGGGCGGCGTGATCCTCGCCTTCGCCACGGCCGACCCGCGCGTGGAGGTGTTCGCCCCCCAGGGCTGGTGGTACCTGGTCGCCGCTGCCGTCGCCACCGGCGTGTTCGTCTGGCATCTCCGCACCGACGAGGCGCCGCTCGTGCCCCGCGGCGCACTGCGGCGCACCCCGGCGTGGGGCTCGCTGCTGGTCAGCTTCTTCGTCGGAGCCGCACTGATCGCCGCCCTCATCGACGTCCCGATCTTCGCCCGCACGACCGTGTACGCCGACTCCCAGGTGCTGGCGGCGCTGGTCCTGGTCCGGTTCCTGGTCGCCCTGCCCGTCGGAGCGGTCGTCGGCGGCTACCTGACCCGCACGTATGCCGCCGCCGCCGTCACCGCGGTCGGCATGGTGCTCGCGGCGTTCGGCTTCGTGCTGATGAGCCGGTGGGACGTCACCGCCCTCTCGGACTGGCCGGCGACGGTGCCGCTCGTCGTCGGAGGGTTCGGCTTCGGCCTCGCGCTCGCCCCGGTGAACGCCGCGATGCTGGCCGCGACGGACTCCGACGTGCATGGGCTCGCCGGCGCGGGCGTCGTGGTCTCCCGGATGATGGGGATGCTGGTCGGCGTCTCCGCCCTGACCACGATCGGGCTCCGGCGCTACTACGCCCGGGCCGGTGACCTCCCGCCCCCGCTGCAGGTCTGCGGTGGCACGACCACCCGGTGCGACGCCTTCGACCGTCTCCTGCAGCAGGCCGGGATCGCCCAGGAGCAGACTGTGTTCGCCGGTGCCGCCGTGTGCGCCCTGCTCGCGGCCGTCCTCGCGGTGGTGCTGTTCCGGGGCGTGGAGACCCGGGCGTTACCCTCGCGACCGTGGGTGGATCCGTGACACGGCCCGAGGACGACGAGTTCGGCGACCTGCTCGCCGCCAACGCGGCGTACGCCGACCACTTCGAGGAGGGCGGGTTCGACGGCGTCGCGCATGCCGGCGTCGCTATCGTCACCTGCATGGACTCGCGCATCGTGCCGCTCGCGATGCTCGGCCTGAAGCACGGCGACGCCAAGATCTTCCGCAACCCCGGCGGCCGCGTCACGCCGGAGGCGCTCGAGGCGCTCGTGCTCGGCGTCCACCTGCTCGGAGTCGACCGCGTCCTCGTCGTGCCACACACCCGCTGCGCGATGTCGTCCGCGAGCGAGGAGGAGCTCCACGAGCGCGTCTCCGCCTCCGCCGGGATCGACGCGTCCTGGCAGCCGTTCCACGTCGTGACCGACCAGCTCGCGGCCCTGGCGGAGGACGTCCAGCGCGTCCGGTCCCACCCGCTCATCCCGGAACGTGTCAAGGTCGGCGGCTTCCTGTACGACGTCGACAACGGCCGACTGACCCGGCACACTTGAGGATCGCCGAGCGTTTCGGCCGCGTCCGCGGGTATCCAGGCGGGCACGGCCACACTCCTCGATCCGACGGATTCAGGAAACGGACGTGATCGCTCGGCCGGGGGGATCCAGACGTGACGTTGCTCGAGAGGGAGTCGCAGCTCGGGTCGTTGCTCCAGTACGCCGGCGAGGCTCGCGCCCGCACGGGTCGCCTCGTCCTGATCTCCGGTGAGGCCGGGGTGGGCAAGTCCTCGCTGGTCGAGGAGCTGCAACGGCGGCTCCACGACGCCACCTGGGCCTGGGGCGCCTGCGACGGTCTGTTCACTCCCCGGCCGCTGGCGCCCCTGCACGACATCGCCCGCGAGATCGGCGGGAGCCTGCTGGAGACGGTGCGCGGCGCGGCCTCGCGCGACGAGATCTTCGACGCCGTGCTCCAGTGCGCTGCCTCGATGGACGGCCTCGTGGTGCTCGTGGTCGAGGACGCCCAGTGGGCCGACGAGGCGACGCTCGACCTGCTGCGCTTCCTGGCCCGTCGCGTCCGAGATCTGCCGGTCCTGCTGGTGGTGACGTTCCGAGACGACGCCCTCGCTCCCTCCGACCCCCTGCGGGTGGCGCTCGGCGAGCTCGCCGGGCAGCGGTGCACCCGGCGCATCGACCTCCCACCGCTCACGTCCGCGGGCGTCGCCCGCCTCGCGGAGGGCACGACGTACTCCCCGCACGAGCTGTACGCGCTGACCGGCGGCAACCCGTTCTTCGTGGTCGAGGTGCTCAGCGACGACCGCACCGAGGTGCCCGCGTCGGCCCGCGACGCCGTGCTGGCACGAGCCGCTCGGCTCTCCGACGCCGCCCGTAGCGCTCTGGACCTGGCGGCGCTCGACTCGTGGCGTGTCGACCCCGACCTGGTGGCACGCGCCGGCGGGCTCGGCCTCGAGGCGCTCGACGACCTGGTGTCGGCGGGGCTGATGCGGGCCGAGGGCTCAACCCTTCGGTTCCGCCATGAGCTCGCGCGACGCGCGATCGAGTCGGAGGTCCCCCCGCACCGGCGCCTCGCCGGGCACCAGGCGCTGCTCCACGCCCTGATCGACGTGGACTGTGACGACCACGCGCGGCTGGCCTATCACGCCGAAGAGGTCGGCGACGCCACACTCGTCGCCCGCTACGCCCCCTCGGCGGCGCGCCGTGCCGCCGAGCTCGGCGCCTACCGGGAGGCCGCGGCGCAGTACGAGCGGGCGATGAGGTTCCCGCCCGACGACCCGCGCGAGGTCGCCGGTCTCTACGACGAGTACGCCGACCAGCTCGCCCTGGTCGACAGCTGGACCCGGGCCGCCGAGGCGCGCGAACGAGCCGTGCACCTCTGGCACGAGCTGGGCGACGCCCGACGAGAAGGCTACGGCTACCGCAACCTGTGCTCGGTCTACTGGCGGCTCTGCCGAGGGTCGGAGTCCCGGGCTGCCGCGGACCGCGCGCTGGCCCTCCTGGAGCCGCTCGGGCCGGACCCGCAGCTGGCGCGGATGATCGGGCTCCATGCCTTCGAGGTCTGGCAGGACGAGCCGGAAGCCGGTTACGCACTGCTCCGGCGGGCCGTCGAGATGGCCGACGAGGTCGGCGCGCCGGCCGACCGCAGCGACATGCTGAACACACTGGCATACGGGGCGTTCCTCCACGGAGACGACTGGCGGCCTCCCATGGAGGAGGCGCTGCGGATCGCTCTGGAGGTGGGTGCCGAGGCACAGGTGGGTCGCGCCTACGCGAACGGCTACACGTTCTTCGGCGCCGAGTTCCGCTTCGCCGAGGGGGAGCGCTGGTGGCGCGACGGCATCGCCTACTGCGACGAGCGGGACATCACGACGTTCTCCAGCTGCCTGCGAGGCCACCGCGCCATCGCGTTGCTCGACCTGGGCCGGTGGGACGACGCCCTGCAGGTGGCGGAGCAGGTCCTGGCCACCGATGCGAGTCCCATCAACCTGCTCACCTCACAGGTGACCAAGGCCCTGGTCCTCGCCCGGCGGGGCTTGCCGGGCAGCGACGAGATCCTGGACGTGGCCGTGGAGGCGGCCGACGGTGTCGCCGAGGGAGACTGGATCGGGCTCACCCGGTTGGCGCGAGCCGAGCGACACTGGCTGGACGGCGAGGACGACGCGGCGACGCGCGAGATCCTCCGGGTCCGCGAGGTGCTCACCCAGCTGGAGCTGCGCCCGGACGTGGAGACCGCGGTCTGGGAGCGCAGGCTGCTCGGGGCGCCGCAACCCGTCCGCGAGCCACGTGAGCCGTGGGCCACCTGGCTCGCCGGGGACGTCGTGGCGGCAGCGGCCCGGTGGGACGCGCTCGGCTGCGGCTACCACGCCGCGATGGCTCTTCACGACTCCGACTGCGACGACCACCTGCGCGACGCCATCACCCGCTTCGAGGCCCTCGGCGCCGACGCCGCCGCCCGGCGTACCCGACGCAAGATGAAGGAGCTGGGCCACAGGGCGGTACCGAACGGAGCGCGCACGAGCACCCGACGACACCCGCTCGGGCTGACCCGCCGCGAGGACGAGGTGCTGCTCCTGGTCTGCGAAGGGCTGACCAACGAGGAGATCGCCGAACACCTGGTCCTCTCCACCCGCACCGTCGACCACCACGTCTCGGCGGTGCTGGGCAAGCTGGGCGTGAGCTCGCGCGGCGCGGCCGCCGCCCAGGCGCGACAGCGGGGCGTCGTCCCGGCCGGAACCTAGGCAGGTCGTCCCGTGGAACCTGGGTAGTTCACCCGATGAACCGCACCCCGTGCCGTTCCTACGGTGCTGCTGACGTCACCACGACGGTCATCAACCATCAGCCAGCACCAGCAAGGAGACAGCACATGCCGCTCTACATGGACGTGCACCACCTGGACGGCTCGGTCAACGCCGACGACGTCGCCAAGGCACACATGGCCGACCTCCAGATCCAGGACAAGTACGACGTGAACTACCAGCGCTACTGGGTGGACGAGTCCAACAACACCATCTTCTGCCTCGTCGAGGCGCCCTCGCCTGACGCCGCGAACACCGTCCACCGGGAGGCACACGGCCTCGTCGCGGACGAGGTCCATGAGGTCACGGAGGGATCGTGATGCGAACGACGCGCACCCTGGGAGGCATCGCGGTCGCCGTCGCCGCCCTCCTCGCTCCGCTGACGGCACCCGCCACCGCCGGGACCGCCCATCAGGTCGCGGTCGCCAAGGCCGCCACCCAGGACTTCACCCGCCCCGCGGCCGCGAAGAAGGCCGGCTACGGCCTCCTGAAGGACGCGGCCGGCATCGCCTGCATCGACATGAAGGGCATGGGCGGCATGGGCATCCACTACGCCAACGGCTCCCTCGTCGACGGCAAGATCCAGGTCCGGCACCCGGAGGCCCTCGTCTACCGGTTCGTGCGCAACGGCCACCTGAAGCTGGCGGCGCTGGAGTACCTGGTCACGCGCGCGGCGTGGCGGGCCAACCACCCGACCGGACGGCCGGAGCTGTTCGGGCACACGTTCAACTTCACGCCCGCGGGCAACCGCTTCGGGCTGCCGCCGTTCTTCTCGCTGCACGCCTGGCTCTGGTACGACAACCCCGCCGGGACGTACACGATGTGGAACCCGAGGGTGTACTGCCCCAAGGGCATCTGAGATCGACGACGACCTTCACCGTCACAAGGCTCGGTCGGGGCCGGCTGCGGACCTCCGCTCCCGGCCCGGGCCGAGCCGCCGGCGTTCCGTGTCGGTGATCACCCGGTCCGGAACCGTTCGAGGTCGGCGTCCCGGACCGTCAGCCCGAGGCCGGCTCTGCTCCGGTCCGGGCGCAGGACACCGCCGCTCTCCGGCGACAGCACACCGTCGAACGCGAGACCCTCGATGCGCACGTGGTCGTGGAAGTACTCCAGGTGCCGCAGGTGCCAGATCGCGGTCCCTACGTGCGCGCTGACCTGCGGTGCACAGTGCAGTGAGAGGTCGAGCGACTGCGCGTCGCAGAGTGCGGCGACGCGCAGCACGCCGCTGATCCCCAGGGCGCGGGTGGGGTCGGCCTGGAGGCAGTCGACGGCGCCGGCGGCCAGCATCTGCTCGAAGTACGGCAGGTGGTAGCCGTACTCCCCTGCGGTCACATCCATCCCCGCGGGTCCACGGTCTCGCACCAGCCGCAGCCCCTCGAGGTCGTCGGAGCTGACCGGCTCCTCCAGCCAGCGGACGTCCTGCTCGGCGAACCGCCCGGCCCAGAACAGCGCCTGCTTGCGGCTGTAGGCGCCGTTCGCGTCGACGAAGAGCTCGACGTCGGCACCGATGGCACGCCGAGCCACGTCGACGCGGTGGGCGTCGCGTGCGGGATCGCGGCCGACCTTCATCTTCACGCGAGGGATCCCGGCCCCCACCCAGTCGGAGAGCTGGTCGGCGAGCTGCTGGTCGTCGTACGACGTGAAGCCCCCGCTCCCGTAGACCGGCGTCGCCTCGTGCACGGCGCCCAGCGCCTCGACCAGGGGTACGTCGCGCAGCCGGGCGCACAGGTCCCACAGCGCGATGTCCACGGCCGAGATCGCCTCGGCCACCAGGCCGGGCTTCCCCAGGTTTCGCACGGCGTGCTGCATCACCGCCCAGGACGCCACCGGGGTGAGGGCGTCGCGGCCGCTCACGACGCCGGCGAGCTTGCCGGTCACCACCTCGGCCGCCGCAGCATGGGCGTAGGTGTAGCCGATACCGACCTGGCCGGCGGCGCGACACCGCACCAGGACCAGCGTGGTGGAGTCCCACGACAACGTTCCGTCCGACTCGGGCGTCTCGGTGGGGATCTCGTACGCCTCGGCCTCGACCGACTCGACAGGTAGCTCGGGTGAGGGGGGCGCGTCTGCTCGATGCTCGGGTTCAGACGTCATGTCAATAAGTACCCGGTGGGCCAGGCAGAAACACATCGCAATCCGAGACGACAGGTGCACAGCCATGCCGCTGACCGCAGACTTCATCCTGGACCGCCTCAAGGAGTGGGGCACCCATCGCATCTACGGCTACCCCGGGGACGGCATCAACGCGTTCCTGGGGGCGCTGGATCGCGCCCAGGAGGATCCCCAGCTGATCCAGCCTCGTCACGAGGAGATGGGCGCGTTCCTGGCGACCGCGCACGCCAAGTTCGGCGGCGGCATCGGTTGCTGCATGGCGACGGCGCCATTCACCTCCTGAACGGCTTTTACGACGCCAAGCTCGACCACCAACCGGTGGTAGCGGTCATCGGCCAGCAGAAGCGCCTCTCTCTGGGCGCGGCGTTCCAGCAAGGAGATCGACGCGAACACCCTCTACAAGGACGTCGCGTCCGCTCCGCTACACCGTGCAGCCCCAGCGGGAACGGCCCCCACGGCGCCAGGATCTGAGCCCGGACAGTTCTGCGCCCCGCTGACCCCGGCGGAGCATCTCAACGGGGCGCACGTCGGCGGCTGGCCCAAAGGGTCCACTCAACCGCTGCGCGGGATCCTTTCCCCGTCGTGGCTCATTCAAACCACGCAGCTCCCCTGGCCAGGAGGACCCTGCCGGATGACCGTTGCGTCGCGGACCGGGAAAGTTGGGCAGGTCGTCCTCGAGAACCTGGGTAGTTTGCCCGATGACGCCCGGCCTCGGTGTTCCTAGCGTTCTGGTCACGGTCGAACCCGACCGACGAATCGAAGGAGACAGCCGATGCCGCTCTACATGGACGTGCACCACATCGACGGCCCGGTCAACGCCGACGACGTCGCCAAGGCCCACATGGCCGACCTCCAGATCCAGGACAAGTACGACGTGAACTACCAGCGCTACTGGGTGGACGAGGTCAACAACACCATCTTCTGCCTCGTCGAGGCGCCCTCGCCGGACGCCGCGAACACCGTCCACCGGGAGGCACACGGACTCGTCGCCGACGAGGTCCACGAGGTCAAGGAGGGATCGTGATGAACCGGCGACTCTCGCTGGCCGCGGCCTCCGCGTGCCTCGCTCTCGCCGGCGCTGGTGGGGCGTACGCCTCCGCCGCTGCCTCACCGGCCTCCCCGACGGCGGGCAAGCAGCTCGCGGACATCCGGGCTGCGACCGCGCCGTACCACAGCCTCGCGGCCGCGCAGGCCGCCGGCTGGAGCGGTCTGTTCCAGGACGTGAACGGGTTGACCTGCATCGAGGACACCGATACCCCGTCGATGGGCGGGATGGGCTACCACTGGGTCAACGGCGCCAACATCGGCTCGACCGACCCGCTGGAGCCGGCCGCCCTGATCTATGCCCCGACCGCCGGTGGCGGCGTCCGCTTCGCCGGGATGGAGTACCTCGTCCCCGACCCGAACGGCGACGTACCTCAACCCTTCCTCAACGGCGTGGGCTTCATGTACACCCCGCCCAACAACCGTTTCCTCGGCCCGACCGGCTTCTGGTCGCTGCACGTGTGGGCCTGGGACCACAACCCTACGGGCACGTACCAGATGTGGAATCCGAAGATCAGCTGCCCGTGACCTCTGGCTCTCCGGGGGGATCGCTGCGCCGCCGGACACCTGGCCACAGGGAGTCCGGCGGTCCGGCGTCATGGCCGCGGATCACGCGGCGACGGCCTCACCGGATCAGACGTGATCAGGCGTCGAGCGCCTCGACGTCGACGTCGTACGCCCCCTGGACGAGGAACTCCTTGCGCGGCGCGACGTCGGAGCCCATCAGCAGCTCGAAGACCTCCGAGGCGTCCTCGGCGTCGTCGACGGTGATCCGGCGCAGGGTGCGGTGGCGCGGGTCCATGGTGGTCTCGGCCAGCTGCTTGGCGTCCATCTCGCCGAGCCCCTTGTAGCGCTGCACGGGGTCCTTCCAGCGCAGGCTCTTCTTGGCCAGCTCGGCGAGCTTCCGCTGCAGCTCGGGGTCGGAGTAGGTGTAGACGTACTTGTCCATCCCCTTCTTGGGGTTGGTCAGCTCGATCCGGTGCAGGGGCGGCACGGCGGAGTAAACGCGGCCGTCGGCGATCAGGTCAGGCATGTACTTGAAGAAGAGGGTGGCCAGCAGGCACCGGATGTGGGCGCCGTCGGAGTCGGCGTCGGCCATGAAGATGATCCGGCCGTAGCGGCGGGCCTCGAGGTCGAAGGTGCGGCCGGACCCGGCTCCCACGACCTGGATGATCGAGGCGCACTCGGCGTTCTTCAGCATGTCGCCGACCGACGCCTTCTGCACGTTGAGGATCTTGCCGCGGATCGGGAGGAGTGCCTGGAACTCGGAGTTGCGGGCCAGCTTGGCGGTGCCGAGCGCCGAGTCGCCCTCGACGATGAACAGCTCGGTGCGCTCGTTGTCGGTGGCCCGGCAGTCGGCGAGCTTGGCGGGCAGCGCCGACGACTCCAGGGCGTTCTTGCGGCGCTGGGTGTCGCGCTGCTGACGTGCGGCGAGCCGGGTCTTGGACGCCCCGACCACCTTCTCCATCAGCAGCCTGGCCTGAGCCTTCTGGTCGCGCTTGGTCGAGGTCAGGAACTTCTTCAGCTCCGCCGACACGACCTTGCTGACCACCGAGCGCACGGCGGGGGTGCCGAGGATCTCCTTGGTCTGGCCCTCGAACTGTGGCTCCGCCAACCGGACCGTGACGACGGCGGTCATCCCCTCCATCACATCGTCCTTGATGACGTTGTCGTCGTTGACCCTGAGCGCCTTGGTCGCCCGCATCACCTCGTTGAACGTCTTGGTGAGCGCGGACTCGAAGCCCGAGACATGGGTGCCGCCCTTCGGGGTGGCGATCACGTTGACGTAGGACCGCATCTCGCTGTCGTAGCCGGTGCCCCAGCGGATGGCGATGTCGACCCCCAGCTCGCGCTCGACCTCCTGCGGGGTCATGTGCCCCTTGTCGTCGAGCAGGGGAACCGTCTCGGTGAACGTGTCGGTGCCCTGCAGCCGCAGGATGTCGGTGACCTTCTCGTCGTGGGCGAGGAACTCGGTGAACTCCGCGATCCCCCCGTCGTGCCGGAACTTCTCCTCCACGGGCTGGTCGCCGCGCAGGTCGCGGATCACCAGCTCGAGGCCCGGCACGATGAACGACGTCTGGCGGGCGCGCCCGATCAGTCCCTCCCACTCGAACTCGGCGTCCTTGGTGAAGGTCTGCCGGTCGGGCCAGAACCGGATGCGGGTGCCGGTGCGGGTCTTCGAGACCCGGCCACCCTTGCGGCTGAGCCCGGACTTCTGCGTGAACGACGCGGTCGGGCCGTCGCCGTCGAACACGCCGGGCACGCCGCGCCGGAAGCTCATCCCCTGCTGGGACGGGGTGCGGTCCACGTCGACGTCGAGCCGGGCCGACAGGGCGTTGACGACGGAGGCACCCACGCCGTGCAGGCCGCCGGTCGCGACGTACGACGACCCGCCGAACTTGCCGCCCGCGTGCAGCTTGGTGAAGACCACCTCGACGCCCGGGAGCCCGGTCTTGGGCTCCTTGTCCACCGGGATGCCGCGACCGTGGTCGTGCACCTCGGCCGAGCCGTCAGGGTGCAGGGTCACCTCGATCAGGTCGCAGGCGCCGGCCAAGGCCTCGTCGACGCCGTTGTCGATGATCTCCCACAGGCAGTGCATGAGGCCGCGGGTATCGGTCGACCCGATGTACATGCCCGGGCGCTTGCGCACCGCCTCGAGCCCCTCGAGGACGAGGAGGTGCGCTGCGTTGTAGGTGTTGTCGGCGATCGTGTTCTCCTGCGGCGGTCGTGCTCGTCGGGACCTCGACCCTACCCGCGACACGCCGGGCCCCGGCGCAGGCACGCTGCCGGTGTGGACAGGGGCGCTGCTCTACCGTGGCGACATCACGAACCGGACAAGATTCCTTTGTCGATTCCGGCATTTTGAACCGAAGCAGCGCACGAAGCGTCACACTCAACAGCACAGATTTCGAGGTCACGACCACGGCGTTCCGGGGAGTGGAAAACGTCGCTCCCGAGACTCCTGGACGTGATGGGATCACGTGTCGGACGACACGTGGGGACCGGGGGGTCGAGGGAATCTTCACCTCTCCGGCTACGTTGGAACCGGCACTGAACGAACCAGAAATGAGGCCGATGTGACCACTGCAGTTGCCCCGAGCTCCGCGCTGAGCGCCGCGGACCGCTGCGACCGTTGCGGAGCCCAGGCCTACCTCCGGGTCGAGCTCCAGTCCGGTGGTGAGCTGCTCTTCTGCGCCCACCATGCTCGCGAGCACGGCGACAAGCTCCGCGAGATCGCCGCGCACGTCACCGACGAGACCGACAAGCTTCGCAACACGCCCGCCATCGCTCCCGACGAGGAGCACTGACGGCATTCTGACCAGGGGCTCCCAGACATCTGAGTGAGCCCTGACGGGGGCCCCGGACCACTGCGGTCCGGGGCCTCCGCCGTTTCCGGGTCCGTCCGCCGCGTGTGCCAGGCTTCGGGCCATGACCGGCACGGTGATCGTCTGCGCGCTCCTCGTGGCGGCGGGCCTGGCCGGCATCGTCGTCCCGGTCCTCCCCGGCACGCTGCTGGTTGCCCTCGGCATCGTGATCTGGGCGTTCGAGGAGGGTACGACGGGCGGCTGGGTCGTGTTCGCGGTCGCCGCCGCCTGCCTGGTCGTCGGCGCCGTGGTCAAGTACGCCGTTCCCGGACGTCGACTGAAGGCGACCGTGCCCACCCGCACCCTCCTCGTCGGAGCTCTGGGCGCCGTCGTCGGGTTCTTCGTGATCCCCGTCGTGGGCGCCCTGGCCGGCTTTCCGCTGGGCGTCTACGTCGCCGAGCGCGTACGCCTGGGTGGCGACGGTGCGTGGACGTCCACCAAGGCCGCCCTCCGCGCGGTCGGGGCCAGCATCCTGATCGAGCTGCTGGCCGCTCTGGTCGCCACGGTCGTCTGGGCCGTGGGCGTGGTCGTCACGTGATCGCGGTCCTGCTGGCGCTGCTGGGCGCCGCCTCGTACGGCGTCTCGGACTTCCTCGGCGGGGTGTTCGGGAAGCGGGCCAGCCCGTGGGCGGTTGCCGCCACGGCCGGCGTCGGAGGCACCGTCTGTGCGACGGTGCTGGCTCTGGCCAACCCGGGGAGTCCCGGGACGGCCGATCTCGCCTGGGGTGCCGTGGCCGGCGTCGGCAACGGCACGGGTACGGCGTTCCTGTACCGCGGCCTCGCCTCGGGACGGATGGGGGTGGTGGCGCCGGTCAGCGGCGTGATCGCGGTCGCCCTGCCGGTGGTCGTCGGGATCGTCACCGGTGAGCGACCGGGGCCGCTGGTCTGGCTGGGCATCGTCGCGGCTCTCCCGGCGATCTGGCTGGTGGCGCGGGAGCCGGACGCCCAGCAGCCGGGTGCGGCATCGGGCGCTCGGGACGGCGTGCTGGCGGGCCTCGGCTTCGGCGCCTTGTTCACCTGCCTCGGCCAGGTGCCGGACGCTGCCGGCTTCTGGCCCCTCGTCCTAAACCAGCTGGTCAGCATCGCGGTGATCGCCGTGGCGGCCGGGCTGCTCGGAGCGACCTGGCTGCCGCGCACCGCGCCGGCATGGGGAGGCGTCGCTGCCGGCGTCCTCGGCGGTCTGGCGACCACCGCGTTCCTGCTGGCCACGCAGCACGGGCTGCTCAGCGTCTCCGCCGTGCTGATCTCGCTCTACCCGGCGTTCACCGTGGTCCTGGCCTCGTTCGTGCTGCGTGAGCACGTCCACCGGACCCAGGCCTGGGGGCTCGGGCTGTGTGGTGCGGCCGTGGTCCTGGTCGCGATGGGCTGACCGGGCCGCGGCGTACGGGAGCCGCAAGGAAAATCTTCGAAATCGGCCAGGATTTTGCCGTCACGGGGTGATGTGAGCCGCGTCTCTCCTCACAGAGGAGGCGAAAACCATGAGTACATCCCCCCGCCATGGTGCTCCGGGTTGTCCCTGTGAGGAGTGCCTGACGGCTCGTATCGAGCTCACGGCCGCGCTCGCGGCGGACGGCCGGGACATGACCGGCCTGCGCACCCGTCTCGACGGCTTCAAGTGGCGCATCGCCGCTCCCGTGGAGGCCCTGCGGAGCGTGTCATGACCACCCTGAACACGGCATCTGTCACCGGCGTCGTCTGCCCCGCATGGTGCAGCGTCACCCAGAGCACCCACCTGCGCGAGCTCCGATGGGAGGGCCGAGCGATGCACTGGAGCGACCCACGGTCCGGAGAGGGCTGGGAGATCCGGCACACCTCGGCGACAGACGCTGACGGGCTCGCCGTCGACACCGAGCCCCAGGTCTACGTCACCACCGACGGTGGCCTGACCCTGGCCGGTGCGGAGGCCCTCGCGCTGACGCTGCTGGCGGCGTACGAGGAAGCCACAGGCTGACGGCGGCCGGTTCTGCGGCCGCGCATGGGGCGCCCGCAGGACATGACCGCCGCTGACCGGACCGCTCCGTGCGGCGCGAACGTACGGAGGGTCCCCTCGGGACCGGGAGTCGAGTCGTCGGACCACCCACCGGGTGAACCCTCCTCGTGCGACGACCGACCTCGTCCCCCGTGCGCCCCTTCGCCCGGGGCGCGCGGGGGCCTTGGCCCCGACGTACCAGACCGCTGGGACCTAGGTCACCGCGCCCTCATCCGAATGGCCCGTCTCACACCGCGACCCTTTTCCGGTGACGCACGACCTGCCTACACTGGGGACGAAGCCCGCCGGTGACCCGAGACGCCGGCGGGCTTCCTCTATATCCCGATCCCCTCGTCCCGATCGGCGGGGCGACGCCTCAGCCGCCGGTGATCCTCACGTCCGCCGCCCTGACGTAGGCGATCCGGTGTCCGAACCAGATCTCGTAGTACTGGTCCTGCCCGACCACGTCGGTGCAGTCCAGCGCCACGCCCGCGCATCGGAACGTCTTGGCGTAGTAGTAGTCGGTCTGCAGGTCGTCGTCGGCCAGCACGTAGGACTGACCGGGTCGGATCGAGTACTGCAGTGGCGTGACCGTCTGGTACGGGATCTGCGAGGGGTACGCCGACTCCTCGGGGTAGGCACGCCCGTACACCGGCACGGCCTGGTCACCCGCCGCCACGACGACGCGACCGGACGACGGCACGACGCTCGGGTGTGACGCCGGGTCGTAGATCCAGCCCTCCTCGCCGAGCCACCACACACCGAGCCAGTCGCCCGACCGCCCGGCCACGTCGAGCTGCTGGCCCGCCGCCGCGCGCGCGCCGATGTCGGCGACCTCGGTGGTCGAGGGCGACCCGTCCGGGTGGAGACCGATGTCGGTCACGAGCGGCGAGTCGGTGGACGGGCTCTGGTGCAGGTAGACGAAGTTCGTGCCCTGGGCGGGGCAGGTCCCGTCCGGGTCGCAACCGGTCACCTGCTGCTGGTTGTCGACGAACCCGGGCTTGACCGTCACCAGGTCTCCGTCGGCGTGCTTGTCAGCGGTGATCGGACTCCCGAGGAGCGCCATGTAGTGCTCCCAGTCCCAGTACGGGCCCGGGTCCCAGTGCATGCCGGCGACGTAGGCCGGGGTGATGCCGGGGACCTGGTCGTGCCCGATGATGTGCGCCCGGTCGATCGGCACGTTGTACTCGTGCGCGAGGTGGCTCACCAACGCCGCGGAGCTCTCGTAGAGCGACTCGGTGTACCAGGTCCCGCCCTGGGCGGCGAAGCCCTCGTGCTCGACGCCGATCGAGTGCATGTTCACGTACCAGTTGCCGGCGTGCCAGCCGACGTCCTTCGGGTCCATGTGCGCCGCGATCTGGCCGTCGGAGGAGCGGATCGAGTAGTGCCAGCCGAGGTACGTCGGGTCCTGGACCAGCTGCAGCGTGGTGTCCCAGGAGGCCTCCGTGTCGTGGATGACGATGTCGTCGATCTTCAGGTCGTGCGGCCGGTCGGCGAGGTCGTGGTTGCCGTAGGCGCCGGGGCTGTCGCCGTACTTCTGGTACGGCGCCGGCACCCACTCGCAGCCGAGCGAGCTCGGACAGTCCATCCGCGGGTCGTCCTCCGGGGTCGTGAGCCCGAGGGAACGCACCTGTGCCACGTCGACCCGCGCCCCGGGGTGGGCGGCGAGACGGACTCGTTGCCCGTCGTTGGTGGTGCGCGCCGCACCGGACCGGATGACGGCGTACACCTCGCGCGTGAAGCGCAGGGCCGTGGGCTGGTCGCTCGCGGTGCTGTAGCGGCCGACCGCTGCGCTCCAGGAGTCCAGTCCGGTCGTCGCCCCGTGGTGGTAGCTCGCGAGCAGCGCGGCCCCGGCGCAGATGTTGGCGACGGGGTCGGTGCGCAGGCTCGACGCCGACAGACCGGTCAGGGTCGCCGCCCGGTCGAGTGTGCGAGCCTGGGCCGTGGACAGCGGCGACGCGTCGGCGTAGGACGGCAGGCGCGGCTCCCGGCCCCCGTCACCCTTGCCGAGCCGGTCGGGCGCCGACTGCGGCGACGAAGCGATGACGTGGGTGAGGTGCATCGGGCCGTAGCCCCCCGCGGTGCTGGGTGCACCGGCGTGGTCGTCCCAGCGGGACTCCATGTAGGAGACCCCGAGCAGGACCGCCCGGGGCACGCCGCTCGCGGCTGCCGCGCGGCTGAAGACCGCCTGGCGATCGGAGGTCCCGGTCAGACAGGACTGCCAGCGGCCGCCCGGTCCGGAGTGCTCCGCCGGAGCGGGCGAGGTGGTGGCGATCAGGATGCCGGAGACGAGAGCGCCCGCCGCGGAGATGGCTCCGAGCGAGCGCGTGCAGGAACGTGATGACACGAGTCCTCCCGAGAGTCGAAGACCGCTCGACCCTAATCCCTGGACTTCACGTCAGTCCAGGTAGTCGCGCAGCACCTGGGAACGGCTCGGGTGACGCAGCTTCGACATGGTCTTGCTCTCGATCTGGCGGATCCGCTCGCGCGTCACGCCGTACACCTTGCCGATCTCGTCCAGCGTCTTGGGCTGGCCGTCGGTGAGGCCGAACCGCATGCTCACCACGCCGGCCTCGCGCTCGGAGAGCGTGTCGAGGACGGCGTGCAGCTGCTCCTGCAGCAGGGTGAAGCTGACCGCGTCGGCCGGGACGATCGCCTCGGAGTCCTCGATCAGGTCGCCGAACTCGCTGTCGCCGTCCTCACCGAGCGGTGTGTGCAGCGAGATCGGCTCGCGGCCGTACTTCTGGACCTCGACGACCTTCTCGGGCGTCATGTCGAGCTCCTTGGCGAGCTCCTCGGGAGTGGGCTCGCGGCCGAGGTCCTGGAGCATCTGCCGCTGGACGCGGGCGAGCTTGTTGATCACCTCGACCATGTGCACCGGGATGCGGATGGTGCGCGCCTGGTCGGCCATCGCCCGGGTGATCGCCTGCCGGATCCACCAGGTGGCGTACGTCGAGAACTTGTAGCCCTTGGTGTAGTCGAATTTCTCGACCGCCCGGATCAGGCCGAGGTTGCCCTCCTGGATCAGGTCGAGGAAGAGCATGCCGCGCCCGGTGTAGCGCTTGGCCAGGCTGACGACGAGGCGCAGGTTGGCCTCGAGCAGGTGGTTCTTCGCCCGCCGGCCGTCCTCCGCGATCCACTCGAGCTCCTCCTCGAGCTTGACCGAGAGCTTGCCGCCCTTGCCGAGCTTCTCCTCGCTGAAGAGGCCGGCCTCGATCCGCTTGGCGAGCTCGACCTCCATCTCGGCGTTCAGCAGCGGGACCTTGCCGATCTGCTTCAGGTAGTCCTTGACCGGGTCGGCGGTCGCGCCGGCAACCATCACCTGCTGCTCGGGCTCACCGGTGTCGTCGGCGTCGGAGACGACGAAGGTCGCCTCTTTCTCGTCCTCCTCGATGGAGGGGTCGCTCGCAACGTCCTGCTCGAACTGCTCGTCGGAGATGTCCGGCAGCACCTTCTTGCCGTCGGGGCCGACCTCGACGTCGTCGAGGGTCACGGCCTCGGCCGAGTTGGCCCCCGCCTCGGCCTCGCGCGCCGCCGCCTTCTCGGCGGGGGCTGCCTTCTTGGCCGTCGTCTTCTTGGCGGCCGGAGCCGACTTCCTGGGACTGGTCTTCGTGGCCGCCGCCTTCTTGGTCGGCGCCTTTGACGCCGTCTTCGTCTGGCTCGTCGTCGTCTTCTTACGCGCGGTCGAGGACACGAACACCTCTCGTCAGGACTGTCTGGGCGCGGCAAGGCCCGGTTTGGTCAAGAGCCGCGTCCTCATTCTGCCATGGGCCTGGTCACCACACCGAAGCGGCGGGCATCCCTGGGACGGCCCTCTCCCCCGGCCGTGACGCGGAAGAGCCCGGCGCTCAGGCAGTCGCCTGCGCGGTCCTGGCTTGTGCCTTCGCCTGTGCCTTCTGCTGCTGCTTGTGGTCGCGGACCTTCTGCAGCGACGCCGGGTCGGTCACGTCTGCAACGGACCGGTAGCCGTCGAGAGCGTAGTCGCCCACGGCCTGCTCCCATCCGTCCGGGCGTACGTCGAGCTGCTTGGCCAGCAGCGCGGTGAAGATCTGCGCCTTCTGCTTGCCGAACCCCGGCAGCTCCATCAGCCGCTTCAGCAGGTCCGCCCCACTCGTCGCCTCGGTCCACAGCCGCTCGGCGTGGCCGTCGTACTTCTCCGTCACGATCGCCGCGAGGGTCTGCAACCGCTCGGCCATCGACCCCGGGAACCGATGGATCGCCGGCGGCGTCGAGCACAGCGCCTTGAACTCCGCAGGGTCCGCCGCCGCGATCGCTCCCGGCTCGATGTTGCCGAACCGCTCGAGCACCTTGGCCGGCCCCCGGAACGCGTGCTCCATCGGGTACTGCTGGTCCAGCATCATCCCGACGAGGAGCGCGAACGGACTGTCGGAGAGGACCTGGTCGGCGTGGGGGTCGCCCGTGATGTGGATGCTCATGAGGTCATCCTGCCTCAGACAGCATGACCGCTCACCCGGCCGGCTTCCCAGACTCCCGCTCTCGTCAGGTCCACCCTGCGTCGGCCAGGATCGTCGCGACCGCCGCGTCCACCGATACAGGGGCCTAGCACAAACGTTCGTCCAAACCGTCGACGAGCGCGCTCCCGAGCCACCAGCGGCGCATCTCGGCCTCCCCGTGGTCGACGCCGTCCTCTCGCGACTCATGACGGCGCAGGGGCTCCTCGAAGGTCAGGTCCCGGACGAAGCCGAGCGTCACACCGCCATGGTCGTCCGCGAGACCGGTCAGCATCGCCCCGTACGTCGGCGAGTGGAAGATCCCCTCGAGGACCACGGGGCACCCGCGACCCAGCGCGAAGCGCACCATCGCACCCAGCAGTGGACACTCGGGTTCCCAGCAATGTCGTGCACCCCCAGAACCTCACGGCGTACGACGTCCTGGGGCACGAACTCCACTTTCGCCACGCGGCCGGGCAGCCCGGAGCGCCCCGGTCCACGGTGGTCTTCCTGACCCGCGGTTCCCGCGGAGGATGACCAGCCACGTCTCGGGCCGTCCCGATGGTCGTCATCCGGTCTCGGCGAGCGGCTGATCAGTCGACCTTGACCGCGAGCACCGGGCAGGGGGCGTCGAGCAGGATGCGCTGGGCGTTGCTGCCCAGGATCAGCTTGCCGACCGGCGTGCGGCGACGCAGGCCGATCACGATCAGCTCGGCGCCGGAGTCCTCGGCGATGCCGATCAGGTCCTCGGCGGGCTCGAACCCGCGGACCAGCTGGCGGACGTCGTACTCGAGGCCCGACTCCTTCAGCTTCTGCTCGAGCGCGCCGAGGGTCTTCGCGGAGCGGGCCGAGGCGGCGTCGTCGAACTCACGGCCACCGCGATGGGAGTTCACCACGATCAGCTTCGCGTCACGGAGCTTGGCCTCGGCGATGCCCTGAGTGACCGCCGCCTCCCCCTCCGGCTTGGGCACGTAGCCCACGACCACCGCTCCCATGGGTCCTCCTCGGGTCCATCGCACGTTCCTCGGGCCCCGTACCCCGGCAACCTATCCCAACGCCGCCGGCCCGGCCGTGCGCGTCCTTGTGGAGGACGACGCCGCGCGATCGTCACGTCGGGCAGGCTGGCGGGATGCCGGTGCTGCGCGAACCTCTCCCCCTGGCGGACCGGCGCCTGCTGCGAGTGGCCGTGCTGACGCTGGCGCGGACCGATCACCGTCGCCACGTCGCGCCGAGCCTGCACGTCGGGGTGCCCGGCGGTGCCGTGACGACCGTCGCCGACGACCCCGCCTGGGACCACGGTCTGCGGACCGAGATCGTCGGCGCCGCGCTCCGGGAGCGTCGTGACCCGCCCTGGGTGTGGGTGACCCGATCAGGTCCGCTGGGCATGCAGGACGTCGACGCGGCTTGGTTGGGTCCGACCCTGGCCGCGGCGGCCGAGCGCGGTACCGATGTCGGGTACGTCGTCGTCACGCGGCACGGCTGGGCCGACCCGCGCTCCGGGCTGCGGCAGGAGTGGAAGCGGATCCGGCAGCGTTGAGGGTCGGCGATCCGTCGCGGACCGCGGTCAGTCCCAGGTGTGGACGGGCTCGTTGCTGTGCATCCGCTCGCGATACTCCAGCAGCGTCGACCGCAACGCGTCGTACCGGTCCTCCCGGGACCGCCGGTGGATCCGGTCGACGAACCAGCTCGCGCCGTTCACGCCGAGCAAGCACCGCTGCTCGATGATCCCCAGCAACCGGTCGCGCTCGTCGGCACCGACGCCCCAGGCCTCGAGGCCTGCGTGCGCCAGCGGCAGGAGACGCCGGAGCACGAGCTCGGTCGCCTTCACCTCACCCAGTCCCGGCCAGTAGACGACGGCGTCGATGCCGTCCTCGGCGGCGATCTCGAAGTTCTCCTCCGCCGCCTGGAACGACATCTGCGACCACAACGGGCGGTCGCTCTCCGCGAGGTGGCGGACCAGCCCGAAGTAGAAGGCGGCGTTGGCGACCAGGTCCGCGACCGTCGGCCCCGCCGGCAGCACGCGGTTCTCCACGCGGAGGTGAGGAGCACCGTCGGCGATGTCGTAGACCGGCCGGTTCCACCGGTAGATGGTGCCGTTGTGCAGCCGCAGCTCGCTCAGCGACGGCGCCTTTCCCTCCTCGAGCACCGCGACGGGGTCCTCGTCGGAGGTGATCGGGAGCAGGGCCGGGAAGTAACGGACGTTCTCCTCGAAGAGATCGAAGACAGAGTTGATCCAGCGCTCGCCGAACCACACGCGCGGCCGCACCCCCTGCGCCTTGAGCTCCTCGCTGCGGGTGTCGGCGGCCTGCTCGAACAACGGGATGCGCGTCTCGCGCCACAGCTCCTTGCCGAGGCAATACGGCGAGTTGGCGCCGATCGCGAGCTGCACCGACGAGATCGCCTGCGAGGCGTTCCAGTACGACGCGAACTGCTCCGGCGAAGTCTGCACGTGGAACTGGGTACTGGTGCAGGCGGCCTCGGGCAGGATCGAGTCGGCGGTGGTGATCAGCCGCTCCGGCCCGGTGATGTCGATCCGGATGTCCTCGCCCCGCGCGGTCAGTATCTGCTCGCTGAGCAGCCGGTACCGCGGGTTGGCGCTCATGTGGGACGGGCTCAGATGGCCGGCGGCGAGCGTCGGGAGGATCCCGATCATCACCTGATGGGCGCCCACCTCGGACGACCGCGACTCGGCGGCGTTCAGCGACCGGCGCAGGTTGGCCTCGAAGGCCGCCAACCCCGACTCACGCAACCACGCCGGCGGCACGTTGATCTCGATGTTGAACTGGCCCAGCTCGGTCTGGAAGGCGGGGTCGGCGATCGCGGTCAGCGCCTCGGCGTTCTTCAGGGCGGGGTCACCCTGCTCGTCGACGAGGTTCAGCTCGACCTCCAACCCGGTCATCGGGTCGTCGGTGTGGAACTGGTGCTCGCTCAGCATCCTCTCGAACACGTCGAGACAGCGGTGGACCTTCTCGCGGTAGCGCGTGCGGTCGGCCCTGGAGAACTCTTGGGCGTCGACGTCCTCCCCCATGCGGTCACCCTAGAGACGCACCCGGGTCGTGGGAAGCGTCCGCGTCTCGGCCCGACCGACGTCAGGCGCTGTCCCGATGCAGCTCGTCGTGCGGGAACTGGCTGGCACGCACGCGCGCTGCGCCGTCTGCTCCGGTCGTTCGTTCCGGCTCCGCGGGGTCGGACGGTCCTCCCTCCTCCCAGGCGGACGGCGGCACGGCACGCACCAGGCACTCGGCCAGGCAGGTCCCGAGCCGGTGCTCGGGATCGACCTCGAAGCAGCGGTCGAGTGCACACCAGGCCAGGGCGCCCTGGCCGGACTGCCAGGCGCAGAAGGCCGTGACTGCTGCGGTGTCGGGCACCTGCGCATCGGGGGCACCGCGGAGCAACGACACCCAGACCCTGAGGTGGTCGCGCACCGTGTCTCGGGTGACGGCGTACAGCGCGGTGTCGCGTACGTCGAGCCGGGACACCGCCCGGAGCACCGCGGCCGCACCGGCATCGTCGGGGTCGGCACCCGACTCGACCCAGCCGGCGACGAGTGCGTTCGCCCGCGCGACCTCCGCCGGGCCCGGCGCGGGTAGGTCCTCGACCAGCGCGGCCCATCGCGCGCGCCGCTCGACGTCTGGCTCCAGGGTCGCTCGCAGCTCCTCGCGGCTGCCGAGCGTCACCCGCCCCTCGAAGACCGCCTGCGCGCTGAACGGATGGTGTGTGTCATCGAACGGTCGGGGCGGCGACTCGCGCGCGCCGGCGCGGATCGGGACGCTGCACCACTGACCGCGGTGGGCACGCAGCACGTCGACGACTCCGATCCCGTCGGCGACGAACGCCGGCACCAGAGCGGCCGCGAGCCGGGCGGCGAGATCACTGTCGTCGGAGTAGACCACGAAGACCACGCGGTCGACCCCGTGTCGGCGGCTCGGCGCCAGGAGGGCCTCCACGGCCCCGGCCGGGACGTCCGCGTCGGCCGGAGGCGACAGGTCGAGGCGGGCGTGGAAGCTGAGGGCGCCGAACGTCAGCATCACCAGGGAGTCCTGCGGGTGGAAGCCGAGGACGACGGGCACGGCCGCGAGGATGTCCTCCGGGCTCTGGGCGGTGAGGGTGGTGGTCATGGGGACGACGGTCCTCGCGCCCGCCGACCGAAAGGGCCCCGTCGCGGACAGGCTGTGGGGAACGCCGTCCGGTGGGTCGTCTGTGGACACCAACCGGGCCCAGCGGGCGCCACCGGCTTCCGCAGGTTTCGAGACGCGCCGCTCGGCCCTTCTCTTCGTTCAGGCCCGAGCCGCACGCTCCGGTTCCTGAGGAGCCGAGGGACGAGGCGTCTCGAAGGGCAACCTCCTCGCTCCTCTTCGGCCTCGCAAGCTCGGTCGAAGCGCTCGGATAGGTTGCCGCCATGCGTCCGGAGGCGTCGGTGATGCACCTGGACCTCGACGCCTTCTTCGCGTCCGTCGAGCAGCGCGACAAGCCCTCCTTGCGCGGCAAGCCGGTCGTGGTCGGGGGCGTCGGCGGCCGCGGGGTGGTGGCCACCGCGTCGTACGAGGCGCGCAGGTACGGCGTCCGCTCGGCCATGTCGACCCGGGAGGCACGGTCGCGGTGCCCGCACGCGGCGTTCCTCAACCCGCGGTTCCACGCCTACCGGGACACGAGCCTGAAGGTGATGGAGGTGCTCCGCGACGTCTCTTCCCTGGTCGAGCCGCTCTCCCTGGACGAGGCGTTCGTCGACCTCGCGCCGGCCCAGCTCCCGTCGTACGACGACGACAGCGTGCGGGCCTTCGCCGAGGAGGTGCGCCGGCGGGTCCGCGACGTCACCGGCGGGCTGACGGCCTCGGTCGGGATCGGCTCGTCGAAGTTCATCGCCAAGGTGGCCAGCGACCTGGACAAGCCGGACGGTCTGGTGGTGGTGACCGCCGGCGCGGAGCGGGAGCTGCTGCGCCCGATGCACGTGACCGTCATCCCCGGCGTGGGGCCCGCGACCGCCGAGCGTCTCCGGCGCGCCGGCATCACCACGGTCGCGGACCTCGAGGACGTGAGTGAGGACGAGCTGGTGCGGCTGCTCGGCAAGGCCCACGGGCACGGGCTGTCCCTGCTCGCCCGGGCCGAGGACGACCGACCGGTCGTGCCCGAGCGGGAGACGAAGTCGGTCAGCGTCGAGGGCACCTACGACACCGACCTCACCGACCGCCGGCTCATGGAGGGCCTGGTCAGCCGGCAGGCGCTGAACGTCGCCGAGCGGCTCCGCAAGAGCGGGCTGTCCGGCCGGACCATCACCCTCAAGGTCCGCCTCCACGACTTCACCACTCTCTCGCGCTCGACGACCCTCAACGCCCCGACCGACGTCGGTACGACGATCGCCCGCCTCGCGCGCAGCCTCCTCGGTGAGCTCGACCTCACCGGCGGGGTGCGGCTTCTGGGCGTCGGCGTCTCGGGGCTGGCCGACTGGATCCAGGACGATCTCTTCGGGGACGAGCGCCAGGAGGAGGGCGACGAGGAACCCGTCCACGAACTCCCGGATCTGCCCGACCAGCGAGCCTGGGTGCCGGGCATGGACGTGGTCCACGCCGAGCTCGGCCGCGGCTGGGTCTGGGGCGCCGGCCGAGGGATCGTGACGGTGCGGTTCGAGACCGCGGAGACGCCGCCCGGTCCGGTGCGGTCCCTTCGGACCGACGACCCTGCACTCAGCGCCTGGAGGACTGCCTGAACGTGACCGGGTCACCCGGGCGAAGCTGGGCGCACTGCCAGAGGTCGTCCTGGTCGACGACCGCGACCACGGGGTAGCCGCCGGTGGTCGGGTGGTCGGCGAGGAACACCAGCGGTCGGCCGTCCGGCGGCACCTGGACCGATCCCGCCACGATCCCCTCGCTGGGCAGCTCCTCGTCGCGGGCGAGAGGGAGCGGGGCGCCGACCAGCCGCAGACCCACCCGGTCGGAGTCCTGCGACACGGCGTACGAGGTCCGGCACAGGCGGTCGACCACGTCACCGGCCACTCGATCGGCACGCGGTCCGATGGTGATCCGCAGCGGCCCGACCGTCGGGGTCCGGGAGATGTCCACGGGGGCCGGTGGTCCGACCGGGCTCCCGAGCGGGAGCCGGTCGCCCGCCCGGACCGGCGGTGGTCCGACCCGGCCCAGCGTGTCGGTCGAACGGGACCCCAGGACCGGTTCGACGGCGATCCCGCCGGAGAACGCGACGTACGACCGGAGCCCCACGTCCGGGCTCCCGAGCCGCAGGGTCTCGCCGGGCCCCAGCCGGACCGCGGACCCGAAGTCCCGGGGCCGGCCGTCGATCTCGAGCCGGACAGGAGCCCCGGTGACCGCGACCCACACCCCGACGTCCGACGTGACAGCGAGACCTCCCAGCAGCACCTCCAGGCAGGCGTCCTCCGGGTCGTTGCCGACCAGGCGGTTGGCGAGGGCGGCCGCCGGCGCGTCGAGCGCACCGGAGCGCGGCACGCCGAGGTGGGCCCATCCCGGCCGACCCAGGTCCTGCACCAGTGCCGAGGCACCGACGTGGTGCACCTCGAGGGTCATGACGCCACGAAACGCACGCGCGTGCCCGGCGCCAGCAGCGCCGGCTCCGTGCGCCGCGGGTCCCAGAGCGGCACGTCGGTGCGGCCGATGACCCGCCAGCCGCCGGGCGACTCCGTGGGGTAGACGCCGCACCACCGGCCCGCGAGCGCCACCGAGCCGGCCGGCACCCGGGTGCGCGGCGTCGCCAGGCGCGGCACCTCGGCATCGAGCCCGGTCAGGTAGGCGAACCCTGGCGCGAACCCGCAGAACGCCGAGACGAACGCCGTCGCCTGGTGCCTGGCCACCACCTCGTCCACGCTGCAGCCCCACCGCTCGGCGACGTGGTCCAGGTCGGGGCCGTCGTAGGACACCGGGATCTCGACCAGCGAGCCCGGCTCCACGGCCGTGGGCTCCCAGCCGGACAGCACCTCGCCCAGCCGGTCTCTGTCGGTCACCCCGTCGAGCAGGACCGTCTCCGCGCCGGGCACCACGTCGCGGGCGAGTCCACGGTGGCGGGCCCAGGTGGCGAGGCTGACAGCCTCGTCCGACGAGGCGACCTCGATGAGGATCGCGTCTCGGCCGAATGCAAGAGTCTTCATCTGCTCGCCACCGGGATGAGATCTCGAGACGGGTCGGTCCGCCCGTCGCTTCGCTCCGGTCGGACCCGAGCCTCCTCGATCTTTGCGCCTCCTCGCATGTCTTCGCCTCCGGCGAAGACATGCGGGCGCAAAAGGTGAGGGGCTCTCGATGGTATGAGCACCAAGAGCCCCTCGATGATCGCGCGGTGGCACCCGATCGACCGGGGAAGTCGTCCGATCCCGCCGACCGCCACCGGCCGGACGCCGCGAGCAAGCTCGCGATCTGGATCTTCCTTCTTCTCCGCTCCTTCCCGCCGCAAGCGGCGGGTTGGTAGGAGAAGTTCTATGCCCCTGGGCGTCACCTGCGCAAGGGGTTGGCGAGGAGATTTCCAGACATTTTCGGGTGCCCGGCGTGTCGTCCACAGAGTCGCCCGATTCCTCCACAGGACCGGCCCGATCGTCCACAACGGAGGGCCCGATGTTGTGGACAAGCGCGGGCCGGAGCAGGGTCAGTCGAGGAACGGCGCAACGCGGTACGACGCCGCCTCGAGGGCCCGCCGTACGGCGTGCGCGTGGGCGACGGCACCCGGTGAGTCGCCGTGCACACAGAGCGACGCGACGGCCGGGGCGAGCCGCACCGCCTGCGACGCGATCTCCTCGGAGTCCTCGAGCAGAGCTCCCGGCCGGTCACGGTCGATCAGCCGGCCGTCGGCGTAGCCGCGGTCGGGGAACCCCTCCTCGTACGTCGCGCGACCGGCCGCCTCGGCCAGCGCGAGCAGTCGCGAGCCCGGAAAGCCCAGGACGGCCAGGTCGCCGGATCCGGCCAGCACCGCGTCCGCCTGCTCGGCGTCGTCGGTGACCCGGTGGTAGAGCGCGCCGTGCGGCTTCACGTAGGAGACGCGCGTCCCCTCGCCCGCGGCGATCTCCGACAGCAGCGCGACCTGCTCGGCCACCTGGTCCCGCAGCTCGTCGTGCGCCACGTCGAGCGCCATCCGGCCGAAGTGCTCGCGGTCGCGGTAGGACACCTGGGCACCGACGACGACGCCACGTCGCGCGGCCTCGGCACAGACCGCACGCATGATCGCCGGGGTGCCGGCGTGGAAGCCGCAGGCGACGTTCGCCGACGTCACCACCGCCAGCAGCCCGGCGTCGTCGGTGACCTCCTCGGCGAGGTCGGCGTTCAGGTCGACGGAGCGGGTCTCAACGGGCATCGGGGAGGTCGAAGGTCAGGTAGTCGTGGGTGACCTCGTAGCCGAGCTTGTCGTAGAGCGCGCGTGCGCCCGGGTTGTGGGCGAAGACGTTGAGCCCGAGCACCGGATGACCGAGGTCGCGGCACCGGATCGCCGCCGCGTTCATGATCCCCGCGCCGTAGCCACGACGCCGCTGCCCGGGTCGCACGACGACGTTGAAGACGAACGCCATCGTCTCGACGGTGCTCAGCCAGAGCTCACCGACGACCACGTCTTCCACGCGCGCGGTGTGGAACTCCATGCCCGGCGACTCGAGGCCGGAGGGCAGGAGCTCCGCCATCATCGTGCGGCTGCGCTCGAGCGCCCGCTCGAGGTCCATGCCGGCGGACGCGAGCTCCTGGGCGAAGCCCTCGACCTCGCCGGCCATGAACACGTCGTACTCGTCCTGCGTCATCGGGTGCAGCGTCACCGGCGCGGGATCTGCCACGGGGCGGTCCAGGTGGAGTGCCATGTTGGTCGCGCGGAGCCGGAAGCCCGGCAGTGCGCTGATCGCCTCGCGCGTCGGCTCGTTGCGCTCCACCCCGAGCCCGATCATCCGAGACCCCTGGTCCCGGGCGCGCTCGACCAGCGCCGGAAGGAGGTCGGCGGCCCGGGCGGGCTCGTCGAGCACGACGTCGAACACGATCAGCTCCTCGCCCTCGGTCCCCAGCCAGACGCATCCGGCCACGGCGTCGTCGTCCACGATCTCGAGCCAGGCGGACCTGTCCGCGTTCTCCTCGACGAGCCGCTCGGCCTGCGCCCGGGCCTCGTCCGGGTCGAGGAACCGGCTCTTCACGCGCCGGTCCACCACCCGCGCGATCGCGTCCGCGGTGCGCGCGGCGAGCCGCTCGGCCGGAACGTCACGAAGCTGGATCACGACGCGATGGTAGTGGTCGAGCCGTGGCCGGATGCGAGCGATTAAGGTCCGCAGCATGACGAGCGCAGCCGCGGACGAGACGGCCCCGGATCGACCTCCCGTCGCCGACCGCCGGCCGGTGACGAGTGAGCACCACGGACGCAGCCGGACCGACGAGTACGACTGGCTGCGGGCCAAGGGGACGCCGGAGGTGACGGCGTACCTCGAGGCCGAGAACGCCTGGACCGCCGCCAGGACTGCCCACCTGGCGGATCTGCGCGAGGCGATCTTCGGCGAGATCAAGGCACGGACCAAGGAGACCGACCTCTCCGTGCCGTCGCGCAACCACGGGTGGTGGTACTACGGCCGCTCGTTCGAGGGGCGCGAGTACGGCGCGGCGTGCCGGGTCCCGGTGCTCGACGAGGACGACTGGACCCCGCCGGCGCCGGACGAGGACGCCGGGCCGGATCGGCCCGCGCTGCCAGGGGAGCAGGTGCTGCTCGACCACGACGCGTTGGCCGAGGGCCACGACTTCTACAGCGTGGGTGGGGTGACGGTGAGCCCGGACGGCACCCGGCTGGCGGTGGCGACGGACACCGTCGGCAACGAGCGGTTCGTGCTCGAGATCAAGGACCTGACCACCGGAGAGATGCTGCCCGACCGGATCGAGGACGTCCTCGGCCCCGGCGTGTGGAGCCCCGACGGTCGCGACCTCTACTACTGCACCGTCGACGACACCTGGCGCCGCGACAAGGTGTGGCGGCACCGGGTCGGGTCCACCGAGCCCGACGAGCTGGTCTTCCACGAGACCGACCAACGCTTCTGGGTCGGCATCGGCCGCAGCCGCACCCAACGGTTCCTCGTGATCGCGTCGGGATCGAAGAACACCACGGAGAACCGGTACCTCGACTGCAGCGACCCGGACGCGGAGTGGGTCGTGTTCCACCCGCGGGAGGAGGGACTCCAGTACGGGCTCGAGCACGCGGTCATCGCCGGTGAGGACCTCTTCCTGGTGCAGCACAACCACACCGGCGCGGACTTCGAGATCGGGTCCTGCGCGATCGCCCCGACTCCCCCCTCGGGCTGGGCGCCGCTCGTCCCCTACGACGAGCGGGTGCGCCTGGAGGACGTCGCCGCGTTCGCCGGTCACCTGGTCATCCATCAGCGCAGCGGCGGCCTCACCCAGCTCCGGATCGTCGAGCTCGGCGCCGACGGCCCCGGCGACGACTACCTCGTCGAGTTCCCGCAGGAGGTCTACACGGTCGGCGGCGGAGGTGGTGCCCAGTTCGACCAGCCCACGGTCCGGCTGAGCTACACCTCGCTCACGGTGCCGGGGTCGGTCTACGACTACGACGTCCGCAGCCGTGAGCTCACGCTCCTCAAGCAGCAGCCGGTCCGGGGCCACGACCCCGCGGCGTACGAGGAGCACCGGCTGTGGGCGACGGCCGACGACGGCGAGCGCGTCCCGATCTCGCTGGTCTGCCGGCGAGGAGCCCGCGGGCCCGCCGGCGACGAGGGGCCGATCCCCTTCCTCCTCTACGGGTACGGCGCGTACGAGCTCTCCTCGGACCCCGGCTTCTCCGTGGCTCGCCTCTCCCTGCTCGACCGCGGTGCCGGCGTCGCGATCGCGCACGTGCGCGGCGGCGGGGAGATGGGTCGCCGCTGGTACGACGACGGGAAGCTGCTGCACAAGCGCAACACGTTCTCCGACTTCGCCGCCTGCGCCAGGCACCTGGTCGAGACCGGGTGGGCCTCCCACGAGACCATGCTCGGCGAGGGGGGATCGGCCGGCGGCCTCCTCATCGGCGTGGCGGCCAACGAGCACCCGGGGCTGTTCGGCGGTCTCGTCGCCCAGGTCCCCTTCGTCGACGCCCTCACCTCGATGCTCGACGCCAGCCTGCCGCTGACGGTCACCGAGTACGACGAGTGGGGCAACCCCGAGGACGACGTGGAGGCCTACGACTACATCGCCGGCTACGCGCCGTACGAGAACGTCGGGGCGCAGAGCTACCCGCCCATCCTGGCCACCACCTCGGTCAACGACACCCGCGTGCTGTACGTCGAGCCGGCCAAGTGGGTGGCCCGCCTCCGGGCCACCGCGCCCGACGGCCGGGGTCGCCCCGAGGTGCTGCTCAAGACCGAGATGTCGGCGGGGCACGGCGGGGTGTCCGGCCGCTACCGCTCCTGGCGCGACCGTGCGTTCGCCCAGGCCTGGATGCTGGACCGGATGGGCCTCGCCGAGGTCGACCCGGTCGCCTGGCGCGCCAGCGCGCCGCGGACGGGTGCTCGCTGACCCCTGAGAACTCCCTGAGAGTTCCTGGGCGACGCAACTCACCGACCCTCTCACTCGTCTGGACGGGTGAAGGGTCCGAACGGTCCGGAGCGGGAATCCCCCCGCCCCCCGGTGCGTTCAGGTGATGTGGGTACCTACCGACTGGTAGGTCCTGCGCAGTACAGGAGGGCGTCATGGCAGCACGAACCATCAGCGCGACCCGGGAGATCGAGGGCCGCGACAGCGTCGGCCTGTACCTCGACGAGATCGCCCGCACACCGCTGCTGGACGCGGCCGCCGAGGTCGAGCTGTCCAAGACGATCGAGGCCGGTCTGTACGCCGAGCACCTGCTCGCCGAGGGCCGTATCGGACGCAAGAAGGGCGGCGCCCCGATGTCCGCCAACGAGGCCGAGCTCGAGTGGCTCGCCGAGGAGGGCCGGAAGGCCGTCGACCAGTTCATCAACGCCAACCTGCGGCTGGTGGTCTCGATCGCCCGCAAGTACGGCCGGGCGCAGATGCCGATGCTGGACCTGATCCAGGAGGGCAACACCGGCCTGATCCGGGCGGTCGAGAAGTTCGACTACACCAAGGGCTACAAGTTCTCGACGTACGCGACCTGGTGGGTGCGCCAGGCCATCACCCGCGGCATCGCCCAGCAGGCCCGCGTCGTACGGCTCCCCGTGCACGTCGTCGAGGAGCTCAACCAGGTCGGCGGCGCCCGCCGCACCCTGGAGCGCCAGCTGGGCCGCGACCCCGAGCCGGAGGAGATCGCCGCCGAGCTCGGCATGGACATCGAGCGGGTCCTCGACCTCATTGCCTGGGGACGCGACCACGTCAGCCTCGACACGCCCGTCGACGACGACGGCGACACCTCGCTGGGCGACCTGATGGCCCAGGAGACGTCGCCGGGACCGGACGACACCGTCCTCGACGTGGAGTCGCGCGAGCGGCTCGACGCCCTCGTCGGCCAGCTCGACGACCGCGCCGCCGACATCATCCGGGCCCGCTACGGGCTCCTCGACGGACGCCAGCACAAGCTGGCAGACATCGGCGCCCGCCACGGCATCTCCGCCGAGCGAGTGCGCCAGCTCGAGCGCGAGGCGCTGCAGAAGCTCCGTCGCCTCGGCGACCCCGACCTGGCCGCGTGAGAGCCGGCCGCTAGCTGGTCGTCTCGGCTCGGACCAGCTCCTCGAAGACCTCCGCCACGCGCCGGCGGAGGTCTTCGAGCGTCCCGGAGTTGTCGACGACGTAGGTGGCCGCGGCCAACCGATCGGCTCGCGCGGCCTGCGCGGCGACGCGAGACCGTGCCTCGGCGTCGCTCCACCCCCGCTCGCGTACGGCGCGCTCCACCTGTAGGTCCTCGGGTACGTCGACCACCACCACCGCGTCGAAGCTCGCCTGCTGACCGGTCTCCACCAGCAGCGGGATGTCGTGGACGACCAGGGCCCCGGCCGGCGCCGCGGCCTCGAGCTCGGCGGCCCGGGCGCGCACCAGCGGGTGGACGATCGCCTCGAGCACCGCCCGGCGTGACGGGTCGGCGAAGACCAAGGCGCCCAGCGCCGCCCGGTCGATCCGCCCGTCCTCGGCGAGCACGTCCGGCCCGAACTCGCCGACCACTGCCGCGAGTCCCGGCGTACCGGGCTCGACGACCTCACGAGCGATCGCGTCCGCGTCGACCACGACGGCCCCGAGGTCACTCAGGATGGCCGACACGGTGCTCTTGCCCGATGCGACACCGCCGGTCAGTCCCACCCGCATGCGCGAAACCCTACGCAGGAGCCCAGGATGAGCGGCCGTGCGTACGCCGTGACGCGCCGGCTCACCCCAAAGTGCGGATTTGCCGAGGGATCGGCGGGGGGCCCTGGCCAATTCGGGTCAGAACTACTTAGGGTGCACTCGCCGGGCCGGGGTGTGTGATCCACGCCATTCGCCCGGCACTTACTCCTTCCACACAGTAGAAGGGCTCAACAGTGGTGTCAGGAAACAGGAAGTGGCTGTCCGCCGCAGCGGTGGGCAGCACGGCGGTCACGATCGCGATGCTCGGAGTGCCGAGCATGGCGGACACCGGCCACCAGCGCGCCCCATCGCTCTCGGGGACCTCGGACATGCGAGGCACGGGGGGACGCACCGCCCACACCCCCGAGGACTTCGACCACCGCGACCTGAGCGGTACGGCGCTCGTCAAGGCTCAGCGCGCTGTGGCTCACCAGCAGAGCACGTCGGCCGAGCAGTACTTCGCCGGGCTCGGTGGGCAGGCGATCGTCGACATCGATCCCCTCACCGGCACCCCCCGGCAGCTGGGTCGCCTCGACGGGTTCCTGACCGGCCCGCACCAGGGGTCGGCGCGAACGATCGCGCTCGACTTCGTCAAGTCCCACCTCGACGCCCTCGGGCTGACCTCGCGTGATCTCTCGACGTTCGTGTTCCGCAAGGACTACGTCGACCAGCTGGGCATGCACCACCTGTCCTGGCAGCAGCGGGTCGACGGCACGCTGGTCTTCGGCAACGGCCTGCAGGTGAACGTGACCCGTGACGGCCGCGTTCTTTCGGTCCTCGGCTCGCCCGTCTCCGGCCTGGCCGACCTGGCACGGCAGGCGCCGGCGAGCCGCGTCGACGCGGCTCAGGCGCGTTCGCATGCGGCGACGAACGTCCACGGCTCCGTCCAGAGCCACCAGGTGACCTCCAGCAGCCGTGGCGCGTCGGCCACGACCCGGTGGGCCAACCACGACTACGCCACGAAGGTGTGGTTCCTGACCTCCACGGGCCTGCGGCCGGGCTGGTCGACGTACGTCCAGACCGGCGACGGCGAGGCCTACCAGCACGTCATCGACGCGGCGACCGGCAAGGCGCTCTACCGGCACTCGACGGTGGACAAGGCCTCGGGCGACGCCTACGTCTACGACTACTACCCCGGGGCTCCGGCCGGACCCCTCGTGAACGGCCACCGGACCCAGCCGGGCGCCCCGAAGGTGGTCAACTTCTTCGAGAAGGGTTGGCTGACGAAGGGCGACCGGAAACTGGACGGCCGGAGCGTCATCACCTGGGCCGACCTCAACGACGACAACAGGATCAACGGTGGTGAGCAGACCGCCGTGCCGGGCAAGAAGAACGGCGCGACCGGCAAGCTCGTGATCTTCACCGACACCCAGAAGGACGTCTACCCGCCCGACGGGACGTTCGGCGGGAGTCCGTACAGCGACTACGACTTCTCGAAGTTCTGCACCACGCACTTCCTGTGCACCTGGGACGCCGAGACCGCCCGGTCGTGGAGGACCAACCTGGAGGCCAACGAGAACAACGCGTTCTACCTGGCCAACACCTACCACGACTACCTGCAGAACGACGCGGCGATCCGGTTCACCCCGCAGGCGGGCAACTTCACGACCGCAGGCGGCGACCCGGTCCTGCAGCAGGTGCTCGACGGCGCGGACGTGGCCAAGGGCATGCCCGACACCGGCCACATCGACAACGCCAACATGAACACCCCGCCGGACGGCACCCCTCCGGTCATGCAGATGTACCTGTGGCACCTGCCCGGCTACCCGGACGACTACGACCCGTACAACCCGACCAGCGGTGCCTTCGACGCGTCGGTGCTGCTGCACGAGTACACCCACGGTCTGTCCAACCGACTGGTCGTCGACGCCGACGGGAACTCCACGCTCAACAGCCTGCAGGCGGGCTCCATGGGCGAGGCGTGGTCGGACTACTACGCGATGGACTACCTGGTCCACCGCCACTTCCAGAAGGACACGTCGGCGGACGGCCAGGTGTTCGAGGGCCAGTACCTGATGGGCGGACAGCGAGACAGCAACGGTCTCACGGTGCCGTTCCGGTCCATGGCCATGGACTGCTCGGTCGGATCGACCAGCAAGGCATGCTTCGACACCTACAACCCGGCGGCGAACATCCAGGGCGGCTACACCTACGGCGACCTGGTCGCGATCGGCGGCAGCGCGGAGGTGCACAGCTCGGGTGAGGTGTGGGCCCAGACCCTCTGGGACATCCGCAAGGCGCTCGGGCACAGCGTGGCCGACACCGTGATCACGCGCGGCATGTCGCTCTCGGCGAACGACCCGTCCATGCTCGACATGCGCAACGCGATCCTGCAGGCGGACCTGGTGGCCTACGGAGGCGACCACACGGCCACGTTGTGGCGCATCTTCGCCAACCGCGGGATGGGCTTCTTCGCTGCGTCGATCAACAGCGCCGACACCGACGTGGCCGAGGACTTCCATCTGCCGCCGAGCCCCGACACGCTGAACACCGACCAGTACATCCAGGGCACCGTGACCGACTCGGCGACGGGCGACCCGGTGGCTGGAGCCACGGTGTTCGTGGCCGGGTTCGACGACCAGCTGAGCACGGTGACCGCGAATGACGGGACGTACACGATCGGGTCCACGGCGGGCATGTACCCCGGTACCTACCCCAAGGTCGTCGTGCAGGGTCCGGGCTACCTGACGGACTCGAAGTCGGTGACCGTTCCCGTGGGTGACCACGCCACCGCGAACTTCAGCGTCCAGCGCGACTGGGCGATGAGCAGCGGCGGTGGAACGGTCACGGACTTCAACGGTCCGGACTACTCCGCCTTCGGCTGCGGTCCGAGCGGTGCCATCGACGGCAGTCTCGGCACCGGCTGGGGAAGCACCGTCGGGGACGACGCGGGTGACCCGACCGGCACCTTTGTCCCGAAGCACATCGTCGTGAAGCTGCCGCACGCGGTCGACGTGACGAGCTTCGGCGTCGACCCGAAGGCCACCTGTGGTGACTCGGGCAGCGCCTCGACCGGTGACTACTCCATCGAGGTCTCCGCGGACGGCACGTCGTGGGCGACGGTGGCGCAGGGTCACTTCGGCGAGGCGGCGCGTGGCCACCTCAACCAGGTGGACCCGACCGGGAACACGGATGGCACCCAGTACGTCCGGTTCACCATCCTGGGTGACCAGGTCGTCGAGGCAGCCCGGGACAACGGGGACGAGACCGGCACGTTCGAGTCGATCTGCAGCGACCCGTCCACCCAGGGCGGCTACTCCGGCTGCTCGTTCGCGGACATGAGCGAGCTGGCGGTCTTCGGTACCCCGTCGCCCTGACGGACCCAGCACCACGCGGCGGCCCGGACCTCACGGTCCGGGCCGTCGTGTTGCCGGCGGTTTCCCCGGTACACCGGGGATCGCTGACGTTCTGGGTGGAAATCTCGGCCCAGGACGTCATGGATCGGCCGAGAACCCCGCGAGGTCGGGGGCCTCTGACCATCCACAGCACCGGCCGCCGCGTGCGCTTTCCACAAGTGGCCGGTCGGCGCGTTCGCCCGAGGGATTCTTGCGCCCAAGATCCCCGACCATGGGACTGCTCGACGATCACCTCGAAGCCATCTGCCGCGATCATGGCGTCTTTCTCCGGCGTGAGGCTCTCGCCCTCGGCATGAGCGACCGCGCGATCACCCGACAGATCCGGGCGGGCAACTGGGTGCGGGTTCGGCATGGCGCCTATACCTTTCAACATCTCTGGGAGACCTACGACACGATCGGGCGCTTCCAGCTTCGCAGTCGTGCCGCGTATCGCACAGCAAGGGCCGACGTCGTGCTCTCCCACACCAGCAGCCTCTCGGTGCTGGGGACGTCCTGGTGGGACCTCCCGTTGGACGACGTCCACCTCACGCGCCGCGATGGTCGCACCGGGCGCCACGAGGCAGGCGTCGTACAGCACTGCGGCCGGATCACCGACGCCGACGTGGAGCTCTCCGGCGACCTGGCCTACATGGACGGGACCCGCACCGCCCTCGAGATCTGCACCATCGTCGACGTCGAGCACAGCCTCGTCGCGGTCAACGGACTACTGAGAGCGGGCAAGACGAGCTCGAGCTGATTCGTTCCCGGTACGTCGACATGGAGATGTGGCCGCGGACGCTCACCACGGAACTCGTCCTTCGCCTCTGCGATCCTCGGCCGGACTCCGTCGCGGAGACACGATGGTTCTACGCCTTCTACCTTCACAACCTGCCGGCCCCGGTGCCCCAGTTCGAGGTGCGCGACGGCGGCCGCGTGATCGCACGCCTGGACTTCGCCTGGCCCGAGCTCGGGGTATGGGTCGAGGTCGACGGCAGAGTGAAGTACGACGAGCTACGACGCGCCGGCGAGAGTCCCGTCGACGTGCTCATGCGCGAGAAACGCCGAGAGGAGACGGTGCGCGCCCTCACCGGCTGGGAGTGCATCCGGGTGACCTGGTCAGACCTCGCGCACCCAGAACGCATCGTCGCTCGCATTCGCGCCGCAGCAGCGCGCCGTCGTACAACGTCCAACGTCTGACCGTCGTGCAGGTTCTCGGCCTGTCCATGACGTCTTCGGTCGAAGTTTCCCGCGAGAACGTCATCGATCCCCGGTCCACCGGGGAAACCGCCGCCACCGACGACGACGCCCCCGGCACCTGAGGTGCCGGGGGCGTCGTACGTTCAGCGGCCGGGATTCAGGAAGCGCCGCCGGTGAGCTTCTCGCGGAGCGCCTGGAGCGCCTCGTCGGAGGCCAGCGAGCCCGAGTCGGTGTCGGTCGAGGTTTCGCTGTCGGAGGAGTAGGACGTGGCCTCGCCGGCCTCGACCTCGGCCTGCTTGGCCTCCTCCTGCTGCTTGACGTGAGCCTCCCAGCGGGCGTGCGCCTGGGCGTACTGGTCCTCCCAGGCCTTGCGCTGCTCCTCGTAGCCCTCGAGCCACTCGCCGGTCTCGGGGTCGAAGCCCTCGGGGTAGATGTAGTTGCCCTGCTCGTCGTACGTCGCGGCCATGCCGTAGAGCGTCGGGTCGAACTCCTCGACGTCGGCGGCGGTGGCGGTCTCGTTGGCCTGCTTCAGCGACAGCGAGATGCGACGTCGCTCGAGGTCGATGTCGATGATCTTGACCATGACGTCGTCGTTGACCTGGACGACCTGCTCCGGGATCTCGACGTGGCGCTCGGCCAGCTCGGAGATGTGGACCAGGCCCTCGATGCCCTCCTCGACCCGCACGAACGAGCCGAAGGGCACCAGCTTGGTGACCTTGCCGGGCACGATCTGGCCGATCTGGTGGGTGCGGGCGAAGTGCTGCCAGGGGTCCTCCTGCGTCGCCTTCAGCGACAGCGAGACCCGCTCGCGGTCCATGTCGACGTCGAGCACCTCGACGGTGACCTCGTCACCGACGGCCACGACCTCGCTCGGGTGGTCGATGTGCTTCCACGACAGCTCGGAGACGTGGACCAGACCGTCCACACCGCCGAGGTCGACGAAGGCACCGAAGTTCACGATCGAGGACACGACGCCCTTGCGGATCTGGCCCTTCTGCAGCTGGGTCAGGAAGCCGTGGCGTACCTCGGACTGGGTCTGCTCGAGCCAGGCGCGGCGGGAGAGCACGACGTTGTTGCGGTTCTTGTCGAGCTCGATGATCTTCGCCTCGAGCGTCTGACCGACGTACGGCTGGAGGTCACGCACCCGGCGCATCTCGACCAGCGACGCCGGCAGGAAGCCGCGGAGGCCGATGTCGAGGATCAGGCCGCCCTTGACGACCTCGATGACAGTGCCCTCGACGACGCCGTCCTCCTCCTTGACCTGCTCGATCGTGCCCCAGGCGCGCTCGTACTGCGCGCGCTTCTTGGACAGGATCAGCCGGCCCTCCTTGTCCTCCTTCTGGAGCACCAGGGCCTCGACCTTGTCACCGACGGTGACGACCTCGTTGGGGTCGACGTCGTGCTTGATCGACAGCTCGCGCGAGGGGATGACGCCCTCGGTCTTGTAGCCGATGTCGAGCAGGACCTCGTCCCGGTCGACCTTGACGATGGTGCCATCCACGATGTCACCGTCGTTGAAGTACTTGATGGTGCCGTCGATCGCGGCGAGGACGTCCTCTTG